>JACADZ010000044.1 GCA_013389105.1 Parvularculaceae bacterium
CGCGCCGGAGTCGCGTTCCGCGGGAATGATCCGCTGGCATACAATCCGTATACGTATCATTATGGCGCAAAAGCGGCCTGGCACGGGGCTTGCTCTTCCGGGAATGCGAACCGCACGGAAGAGGTCTCTTGGATCCAGACCCTGAAGACGCGGGACGCTCCGGCGAGCGGGCAGGGAAGCCGCGTCTTGGAGGCTTCCTGAGAACCCTGCCGGCTGACCTGAACCGCCGGTTCAAGGCCCCCGAGGCAACAAGGGGAGATCCACCGGAACACCGTCCTCAGGTTGGCGTCATACGGAGTAACGCCGGAAGCGCGGGACTGAGCTTGAGAAGTTCATCCCAGACTGAAGACACATCGCAACGGACTTGTCCCGCGCGCCGCTCTTCCAAACCTTCGGGAACATCCGTTCCGCGAGTACGAGACCCCGCGCCCCTAAAAGCTCAAGGGACGCGGGGTTTCGGGGTTTCAAGGGAGCCAAGACGCTCCGCAGACGGATGATCGGACAAGGCGGCGGCGATCCAAAGCGCTATTCGGCGGCTTCAGCGCCCGGCGGCTTCTTCGCCCGGCGACGGATCGAGGGCTTTGCTCCTGCTGGCCCCTCCTTCGTCTTTGCGCCGCGATCGCCTGGCGAAGTCACGACGATATTGCCGGTCGACTCGGGCGGGGCTTCGCCGACCCGTGGGTCGGCAGGCAGGAAACAGGTGACGCGCGTGCCTTCGCCGGGCGCGGATTCCATCCTGACCCAGCCGCCATGAAGGCCGACAAGGCGCTGGACGAGCGACAGGCCGAGGCCTGCCCCTGCCGAAGGTCCGCTTGATTCAAACGGATCAAAGACGCGCGCCTGATCGTCCGGCGACACGCCCCGTCCCGAATCGGCGACCCAGATCCGCACCAGCCCCGGCGCGCGGTCGGCGCCGATCGTGACGGAGCCGCCGACGCCCGTATAGGCGAAGGCGTTCGACAAGAGATTGAAGAGCACCTGTTTCAGCCGGCGCGGATCGGCCTTGATGACGCTGATCGCCTTGTCGCACTCGACCGACAGCGAGACTTGCGTGTCCTCGGCTTTAAGCGCGGCATAGGTGGCGGCGCTCGTCAGGAGTTCGCGAATGTCGACGTCGACGGGCTCGATCGTCATCTTGCCGGCGTCGATCGCGGCAAGGTCGATGATGTCGGTGATGAGATCCCTGAGGAGATAGGAGGCTGTCAGGATCGACGCGACATAGTCCTTCTGGCGGTCGTTGAGGACGCCGAACATCTGCCCGTCGATCATCTCGGTGAAGCCGATGATCGTGTTGAGCGGCGTTCTGAGCTGATAGGATACGTGATCGACGAATTTCGATTTCTGCCGGTCGATATCTTCAAGGAGCGCGTTGCGCTCTTGAAGCTCCCTCTCGCGCTCGCGGCTGTCGGTGACGTCGAGGAAATAAAGGAGCGTCGCGCCGTCGGGCAGCGGTTCGGCGCCGAGCGTGATCGTGCGCCCGTCGGCGAGCGTCAGAAACTCGCCGCGGATCGGCTTTCTGTCCTCCGGCGACATTGACGTCGCGCGAAGGCGGGCGGTCGAAAGCGCGTCGCCGCCCGAGGTCAGCCGCTCGGCCATGGCGTTGATCGTCGCATCGACATGCGGCTGGCGCGCGAGAGCGGCCTCGTCGAGACGCCACATGCGCTGGAACGCGGTGTTGAAGAGGCGGAGCTTGCCGTCCGCGCCGAAAACGGCGACGCCCTCGGAGAGATTGTTGAGAGTCGCGCGCTGCACCTTGATCTGCTGGTTGAAGCGCGCCTCGAGCGACATTTTTTCGGTGATGTCGTCAAAGACGATCAGCGCGCCGCCGAGCGGGTGGCGCGACCGTGACACGCGCAGCGTCCGGCCGTCCGGAAGGTGCCAGACCTCGTCGGGTTCGCGGCCGGTGCGCTCGCCGCCGGGTCCGGAGAGGCCTTCCGTATAAAGAGCAAGCTGGCGCCGTTTCCACCCGGCGTAGTCCGCCTGTTCCGGCAGACGCCCCGCTTGGCGAAGGCGGTCGAGGACCTCGCCGTGGTTCGGGCGCTGAGCGATTTCAGCGTCATCGAGCCCCCAGAGCTTCTGGAAGGCCGCGTTGGAATAGACGAGCTCTTGCGCCGCGCCGAACATCGCGACTGCGGTCGGAATCTGATCGAGCGTCGCGCGGTTCGACTCGATGTGGCGAGTAAGGTCGGCCCGCGTCTTTTCAAGGTCGGTGACGTCGACCGCAAAGCCGGCGATCGCCGCGTCGCCGGCGGCGTGGACCGGCGTTTCCGTCACCTTAAACGCGCGGCGCGCGCCCTTGACGTTGAGAAGAATGCGCCCGTCGACGGCGCGGCGCTCGGCGGCGGCGCGCTCCGCGAGCTTGCGCGCGGCGGGATCAAGCTCGATCTGCTCTTTAAGGACGACCGCGGCGCTCGTCGCCTCGACCGCCTCGACATAGGCCGCATTGACCCAGGCGAGCGCGAGATCCGCCGTCCGCCGCCAGGCGGGGATCGGCGCGCGCTCAAGCTGGGCGAGCGCGCCATGAAGATCGGCGGTCTTTTCGCGGACCCTGCCCATGATGCCGGTATCTTCCGCCATCCGGACCGCCGGATCGGTAAGCCACAACGCGACCTGTCCGCCGGCGACGCGGCCGTCGGCTTCGATGGCGCGCCCCTCATGCGTCATCACCGAGCCCGAAAACGCGATGCCGTGCTGGCGGAGTTCGCGGACCTTGTCCTTCAGCTTGCGGAATTCGTCGGGCGGCCCGTCGTCTTCGAGCGGCAGATCGCCGAGGGTATTGAGGAGGCGGGTGACGGGCGTCGCCGCGCGGTCATCAATCTCCTTCGCGAACGACATCAAGGAGGCGAGCGCCGCCGGACCGCCGAGGATTTTCGGCGCCCCCCAGCCCTGCTCGATCGAAGCGTAATCGTCCTCCCAGACAAGGACGAGGCCGGGATGCGCGGAAAGCACGGCGTCGGACTTTTCGAGCTGCGCTTCCAATTCGGAGAGCTTTTTCGTCCACACGACCGACGCATTGCGGGAAGCCGCCGAGACGCGGAGCGCCCAGGCGATCGCCGCAATGGCGAGCGCGCCGGCCGCCACAAATCCGATAATGATGGGATCAACCGCCTGCGCGATGGCCGGCGCGGCCTCGTCCTGCGCGAACGCAGACGCCGCCAAAAGCGGCGTCGAAAGCCCGAGGGCCTTCATGAACGTCCGCCGGTCCTGTGCTCCAAGCCGCATCCGTCGCCCTCAAAACTCACTGACCGCCCGCGCGACAGCGGGCGCAAATCCACGACATCTGGTGAGCAGCCGCGCCAAGACTCACAATATGTACCCAGTTCGCGCAGCGGGGCTAGGGGAATCGGCGTCTCGCGAAACGGACGTCCCCGTCAAATTTTCAACACGGTCAATCGGGCTGGTCAGCGTCCTCGGCAGGCTTTTCAGCCGGCTTTTTATTGCCGAACAGCGCGCCGATGCCTTGCTTCACCAGGGCGTCAGCGGGGTCATCGCCTGTCGCCGCGGCCCCTGTCGGTCCGTCTTCGGCCGGCGTTTCGCCGGCGGCCGGGTTGTTTCCGCCGCCGAGAATGCCTTTGAGGATGTCCCCGGCTCCCCCATCCGCCGTTCCCTCGCCGGTCGCGGCGTCATCGCCCTTGGGTTTCAGCGCCTTGTCGAGAAGGCCCTTGATCGTTTGCTCGGCTTTGCCGCGCACCAAGGATTCAATGTCGACGCCCATGGTCGGCTTTGAAAACGTGCCGCCGACCTTCACCGGGATCGCGATCATCCTGCCGGTCTTTCCGTCCGCCGACGTCGA
>JACADZ010000045.1 GCA_013389105.1 Parvularculaceae bacterium
CCGGCCCCGAGGCCGCCCAGCCACTCGACGTCATAGAGCCAGACCCCGAACAGGGCGAAGATTGCGAGCGCCGCCAATCCGGCGACGAGGCGAAACGGCTTCGCCGCCGCCTCGCCGACCGCGCGGAGCGCGGCGGCTGGAGCCTTTGCGGCCGTCTTCGCCGCGGAGACGAGAACAGGTCCGGCCGAGTGCACGGCGCGCCTGATGCGTTTCCAGCCGATCAGCGCGCCGAGGGCTGCGAGCGTCGCTGCGGCGGCGGCCATGAGACCGGCTTTTTTCAGGGCGACCGGCGCCTGGTCCTCATCGGCGTGCAAGACGGGCGCGGCGAGGGGCTGCGCCATCTCGGTCGGGGCCGGCTCGGTCGCGAAGACCGGTGCGGCTGTTGCGGCGGCCCCGAGCGCGACGGTCGCGAGCAAGGCGGCCTTGAGTTTCTGAATGCCCATGCCCGAGGAAATGGGGTCGGCGCCGGGCCGGTTCAAGCTCGGCCGGCCGCGCCGTCAGAGGTTCGGATCGGGCAGTCCCCGGCGTCGCGCCGCGGCGAGAACGGTGTTGCGCAGGAGACAGGCGATGGTCATCGGCCCGACTCCGCCCGGCGCCGGCGTGATCGCGCCGGCGCGCGACGACGCCGCCTCGAAATCGACGTCGCCGACAAGGCGCGCTTTGCCCCCGTCCTCAACCCGGTTGATGCCGACATCGATGACGACCGCGCCCTCCTTCACGAAATCGCCGGCGACGAGGCGCGGGCGGCCGACCGCGGCGCAGAGAATGTCGGCGCTGCGGCAGAGCGCGGCGAGGTCCCGCGTTTTCGAGTGGGCGATCGTCACCGTGCAGTTCTCGGCGAGCAGGAGGAGGGCGAGCGGCTTGCCGACGAGGATCGACCGCCCCAGCACGACGGCGTTTTTCCCTTCGAGCCGCGGCAGGACGGACTTGATCAGAATGATCGAGCCTTGCGGCGTACACGGAACAAGTCCCGTTTCGCCGAGGAGGAGCCGTCCGGCGTTGACGCTGGTGAGGCCGTCGACGTCCTTGGCCGGCGCGATCTCGCCGATGACCCGCGCCGCGGAGATATGCGCCGGCAGCGGCATCTGCACGAGGACGCCGTCGACCGCCTCGTCGGCGTTGAGGCGCCGCACCAGCGCGACGACGTCGGCCTCGGGCGTCGCCGCGGGCAGGCGATGCTCGAACGAGCGGATGCCGGCCGCTTCCGCCGCCTTGCCCTTGTTGCGCACGTAGACGTCGGAGGCGGGATCGTCGCCGACCAGCACGACGGCGAGACCGGGCGAGACGCCGCGGCCATGCATTGCGGAGACAGCGTCCGCGATGCGCGCGCGCAGCTCGCCCGCGATCTTCTTGCCGTCGATCAGGAGGGCGGTCACGCGGGGTCCTTCGTCGAATTGGTCATCAGGGCGTCGATGCGGGCGGCGAGCGCGGCGGGATCGCCGACGATCGCCGCGGTCTTCAACCGGTCGGTCGCGCCCGCGGTAATCTCGATGCGCGATTTCGGCAAGTCGAGCGCGTCGGCGAGAAGGCGAACGACGGCCGCATTGGCGCGTCCCTTGTCGGGCGGCGCGGCGACGCGCAGCGCCAGCCTTTCCTCGCCGCTCGCCCCGCGCCAGACGCCGCCGATCGCATCCTGACGGGCGTTCGGCGTCACGCGAAGATAAAGGGCGACCCCGCCCGCCGCCGGCCGGACCGCGCCCACCGCGCGATCAAAGCCCGCCGCGGATCAGCGGCGCGAACAGATAGCTGTTGACGAAAATCCGGACCGCCTGAACCCCGACGATGAGGAGGATCGGCGAGATGTCGATGCCGCCGAGATTGGGCAAGAAGCCGCGGATGGGCCGGAGCGCCGGCTCCGTCAGCGCACGGCCGAAGCGGTCGATCATGCCGACGAACTGGTTGTGCCGGTTCACGACGTTGAAGCCGACCAGCCAGCTGAGGATGACCGTCACGAAGATGACGAAAAGATAGAGATCGACCAGCGCGTTGAAGAGGTACTGGATCGCCAGCATGGGGAGGCCTCGTTGCTGCCCCGCACTTAAGGCGCGCCGGGCGATTGCGCAATCTGGCCGATAGAGCTTCGCGCCCTGATTCGGAATCGGGGCGCTCGCTCCGCATACGCTATAGTCCGATATGGGGATTGGGCGAGGAATTTGCCGCAATCGGGCTAGAGGCGCAATGCCGGGTTCGGACCTCGCCTAACCGCTCGTTAGGCATGATTCTGATCGATATACAGTGCACGCATGGAGGGCCCGCCGCGTCAATCCCGTGCTCCAAGGTCGGCTTTTGGGCCCCATCCCTGAGCCGTTCAGTCCGACATGGTCGTTCTGAACGGCGTCAACGCCGCTGCAACGATCGAGAGTTACGACATCAATATGGCGCTATCGGTCCCCCCGCGGAAGGACGTGTTCCAGCATCATCCGGTCGCGAACTGGCTCGTGGCCGTGGTCGTGCTGTGTCTGGGGATCGGGTTCCTGGTCATCGCCGCACGCGAGACTGCGGCCGGCGGTCCGTTGCTGCCGGCGCTAGGCGCCGCGGCGGTGGGTTTCATCGGCCTCGCCATGAGCATCTTTGCGGCCCGTCACGCCGAGCGGATCACGATCGAGTTCGATGTCGAGCGGCGGCTTGTGCGCTTCACCGGCCATCTGCCCTGGCGCACGCGACACGCCGAATGGAGCTTCGACGAGATCGCCAAGCTCAAGGTCGAGACCTGGGACGATGGCGAGGGCAAGGTCTGGCGGCCGCTGCTCGCGCTGAAAAACGGCGACGTCGTGCCGCTCACCACCTGGCAGTCCGACGACGCCCGCGTCGACGCGCTGCGCGACCACGGGAACGCGCTGCTGGGGCAATAGCCCGAGCCAGCATTGGCGTTCGCCGCTGCAAGGGCGCCGCGTTAGGGAATCCATTCCGCCCGGCGGAACGAATGCCCCATCTTGCCGCGTTCGCTCGACAAGAGACGCCAGGCGGCCCGGAGCTGCCGTCGGATGCGCAGGCTCGAACTGTCCAAGGTCGCGCAGTGCGCTCATGGGAAAAGCCGTTCGAGCGCCCCGCCCGCGCCCGACAAACCCGCGCCCAACAAAAAGCATGGTTGCGTACGCCGCTCTAGAACGGCCGATCGGCCCGCTCGCACAGGAGCGGCGTCGCAAGCCCGCCGGCGCGCACGAAGCCGACGCCGTCTGACTCGAAAATGAGCAGCGTCACGTCCGAGCGCATCTCCTCCTTGTCGGGCGCGGTCGAGAAAGGCGCATTCTTGCCCGCCCAGAGATGGCGCTCGCCGATGCGCCTGACGCGCGCCTTCCCCTGCCAGCAACCGGTATAGGCGCAGACCGAATAGCTCGACCGGTCGGCCCAAATGTCGAGCGGGGTCGACTGGCCGGCGGGCGCCGTCCGGCAGCCCTTAGAGCCGTCGCACCAGATTTCGACCTGGTTTCGGCAGTGCCAGCCCGAAGGCGAAGCCGCAGCGGCGGACGCGGCGGCGAGAAGGGCGAGGATCATGAGCACGGCTCCTTGAGGCGGAGCCGTGACGCACTGGTGGAGCTGAGGAGGATCGAACTCCTGGCCTCCGCATTGCGAACGCGGCGCTCTCCCAGCTGAGCTACAGCCCCGAACCAGAGGGGAGCCTCTTAGGAGGGGGCCCCAGGGCTGTCAATGCGAAGCTGCCTGTTTCCCTCGACACGCCGGGCGCATTCCCGGACAATCGTCGCTGCGCCTGCGCCGGAGATTTCCGATGCCCGACACCGCCCGCTCGTCGACGCGCGATGCGTCGCAAGGCAAGTCCGAGATCGACCGCCTGTTCGCCCTCCAGAAAGCCGCCTTCGCGCGCGAGCCGTTCCCGACGCTCGAAACGCGCAGGAGCCGGCTCGACGCGCTCATCCGCGCGGTCGAGAAGAACGAGGCGCGCATCGTGCGCGCTATCGACGAGGATTTCGGCTGCCGCCCGCGCGTCGAGACCCTGCTCGCCGAAACCATCATCACCGTCGCCGCCGCCAAAGCGGCCAAGCGCGCGCTGGCCCAATGGATGCGGCCCAAGGCGGTCGCGACGCCCCTGCACATGCTGCCGGCGAAAAGCCGGCTCGAACCGCAGCCCTTGGGCGTCGTCGGCATCATCGCGCCGTGGAACTATCCGGTGCAGCTCGCGCTCTCCCCGCTCGCCGCGGCGCTCGCCGCCGGCAATCGCGTGATGCTGAAGCCGAGCGAGCTGACGCCGAATACCGCGAGCCTCCTCAAAGAGATCCTCGCCGCCGAATTCGCCGAGGATGTCGTCGGAGTCGTCCTTGGCGGCGTCGAGACCGGCGAGGCCTTCGCCGAAGTCCCGTTCGACCATCTCCTGTTCACCGGCTCGACCGCGATCGGACGCAAGGTCGCCCTCGCCGCGGCGCGCAACCTGACGCCGGTCACGCTGGAGCTCGGCGGCAAGTCCCCGGCGATCATCGACGACAGCGCCGACCTCGCCAAGGCGGCGCTGTCGATCGCGCGCGGCAAGTTGTTCAACGCCGGCCAGACCTGCGTCGCGCCCGACTATGTGCTGGCGCCGAGGGCCAAGCTCGACGCGACGATAGAGGCGCTCGCGGCGGGCGCGCGCAAACTCTATCCCGAGATAGACACGACGAAGGATTACGCCTCCATCGTGTCGGACCGCCACTTCGCGCGGCTGAAGGCGATGGTCGCCGAGGCGCGCGACGCCGGCTGCCGCATCGTCGAGATCGGCTCGTCGAACGCGCTCCATCCCCAGCGCAAGCTGCCGCTGACGCTGGTGGTCGAGCCGCCCGCGCGGCTCGCCGTCATGCAGGAGGAGATCTTCGGGCCCGTGCTTCCCGTCCTCGCGGTCGACGGCCCCGAAGCCGCGGTCGCCCATGTAAACCGCGGCGAACGCCCGCTCGCCCTCTACTGGTTCGGGAGCGACGCCGCCCGCTGCGACCGGACGCTGCGCGAGACCGTCTCCGGCGGCGTCACCGTCAACGACACGCTCTTCCATGTCGCGCAGGAGAACCTGCCCTTCGGCGGGGTCGGCAAGAGCGGCCAGGGGGCCTATCACGGCGAGGCCGGCTTCCGGACGTTCTCGCACATGAAGCCCGTCTTCTACCAGAAGGGCCCCGGCGGCGCGCTGCTCCAGCCTCCGTATACGGAGAAAACCGACCGCACGCTCGGTCTCGCCAGAAAGCTCATGTGATGGCGAAGGTCGCTCCGTCCTCCACCCTCGCCGCGGGCGAGTTCGATTACATCGTGGTCGGGGCCGGATCGGCCGGCTGCGTCCTCGCGAACCGGCTGTCCGAGGACGGCAAAGCGACGGTCTGCCTGCTCGAGGCCGGCGGGCCCGACGCCAATCCGCTCATTCACATGCCGATGGGCTTCGGCATCGCGTCCTATCTGCCGCGCGCCGACAGCAACTGGCATTTCGAAACCGTCCCGCAGCAGCACCTCAACGGCCGCAAGGGGGCGCAGCCGCGCGGCCGCCTGCTCGGCGGCTCCTCGTCGATCAACGCGATGATCTACATCCGCGGCTCCAAGCGCGACTATGACCGCTGGGCCGAGATGGGCGCCTCGGGCTGGTCTTACGCCGAGGTCCTCCCCTATTTCCGCAAGGCGGAAGACAACCAGCGCGGGCCGGACGTCTATCACGGCGTCGGCGGGCCGCTGTCGGTCAGCGACCTTCGCTTCCGCAATGCTCTGTCTACGGCTTTTCTCGAGGCGGCGGCCGAGCTCCAGCTCCCCGCCAATCCCGACTTCAACGGCGACCGCCAGGAAGGCATGGGCTTCTACCAGGTGACCCAGCGCAACGGCCGGCGCTGCTCCTCCGCCGTCGCCTATCTCGAACCCGCGAAGTCCCGGCCGAACCTGCGCGTCTTTTCCGAAGCCCATGCCGAGCGAGTCGTCTTCGACGGCCGGCGCGCGACCGGGGTCGCGTTCCGGCTCGGCAAGTCGACCGCGACGGCGCGGGCGCGGCGCGAGGTGATCCTCGCCGCCGGCGCCTTCCAGTCGCCGCAGCTCCTCATGCTGTCCGGGATAGGGCCGGCGGCGCATCTGAAGGAAACCGGCGTCGAGCCGCTCCTCGATTCGCCCGACGTCGGCGCGCATCTCCAGGACCATCTCGACTACACGATCCTGCGGCGCACGCCCTCGCCGGACTCGATCGGCGTCCACCCGGCGATGGGACTGCGCTTCCTCAAAGCCCTCGACGACTACAACAAGCGCGGCGAGGGGCTCTTGACCTCGAATCTCGCCGAGTGCGGCGGCTTCATCAAGACCGATCCGCGCCTCGACGAGCCCGACATCCAGCTTCACTTCATTCCGGGGCTGGTCGACGACCACGGGCGCAAGAAGCACTGGGGCGGCGGCTTCTCCTGCCACGCCTGCGTCCTGCGCCCGAAGAGCAAGGGCGTCGTGCGCCTCGCCTCGCCCGATCCCATGGACGCCCCGCTGATCGACCCGAAATTCCTCTCCGACGACGACGACCTCTTCCGCCTCGTGAAGGCGGGGCGGCTCATCATGCGCCTGTTCGACGCGCCGGCCATGAAGGGCCTCTCGGGCGAGCAGCTCTATATCGGGACCGATCCGACTGATGCAGAAATCATCGAGGATATCCGCAACCGCGCCGACACGATTTATCATCCGGTCGGCACCTGCCGCATGGGGGGCGAAGGGCGCTCGGTCCTCGACCCGGCCTCGCGTGCGCGGCGTCGAAGCGCTTCGCGTCGCCGACGCCTCGGTGATGCCGACGCTCATCGGCGGCAACACCAACGCGCCCTCGATCATGATCGGCGAAAAGGCGGCCGACCTCGTGAAGGCGGGCTGACGGGCGGATCCCCCCGCCCGCACGCCGCACGCATCGTGACCGCCGTCACAGTCCTCCATAGCGGTATTTGCAACAAGTAAGGGCCGACGTCGGGACGCTTCGTCGACGGCGCCGCGCGGGGGGCCCCTATGCCGAGGATCGGGTTGTTCAGTTTATGCGCGGCAGCAGCCGCAGGGTTCGCCGGCGCAGTCCATGCGCAGCTGCTCTACGATGCAGACACGGAGGCGCTCGCAAAGGCGACGGTTGAGAAGTACCGCGCCGCGGATCTGGACGGCGCTTTCGAGACGGCTCGCGAAAATCTGCGGCTCGTCCGCGAGTTCAGCATGAAATCGGTGACCGCCGGCGCAGACTATCAGGCGCTGGTCGCGCTCCGCTCAGTGGTCGACCCCGGCGGAAGGGGGTTCACGCCGGATGTTGCGGTGTTCGAAGGACGCCGCTCCGTTTTCAAAGCGCAATACTACGGCGAAACCGATCGAGTCCTGCACGAATTGCTGCATGCTGAGTTCGGTCTCGCGGATGAAGATTCGTTGAAGAAACTCCGCGGCGACATGAAGAATCGTCTCGATGACCTAAAAGCTGCCGATAAAGCCTCAGATCGCAAGGCGGCTGCGCCGGCGACGAGGCTGCGGCCTCCGCTCCGGAACGTCGACATCGGGTCCCGCATGAATTCTCCGCAGGCCAAGACAGGGCCCGACTGCTCGGCCGAGCGCCTCGCGATGGACGACGCCGACGGCCTCAAGGGCCGCTTCGACATGGCCCTCGATTGCGCCGTCGCAAAGGCGGGCGACATCTCCGAACAGAAGAAGGTCTACGAACTCGACAAGCGCCGTTACGCCATGATCGACCTGTGCCTCGCCCGCGTCGCCAGCGGGAAATACGATCCTCAAAATCTGCCACAGATCGACAGAGAGGGCGTCGCCGGCGCGACCGCGAAGATCGCCGCCCCGTCAACAGCGGACCGGTTCGCGGCCGTCCAGGCGGCGCAGTCGCGCCGCGCCGCGGCCGTCGACGGCCTCGAAGAGCTTCGCGCGCTGGCGAGCGCCTGCGCCGGCGACGCGCTCATCGCCTATTTCGACGCCCTCGCCAGCGAAAAGGCCACGGAAAGCGACGCCTTCAAAAATTTGTTGGCGCCCTTGTTCCAGACGCTGACGAAAGACGGGCCACCGGAGGGCTGTTCGGATTGCGCGACTCTGCCGCACGGCAATCCGTTCGCGAACGACGCCTTCCGAACGAGCTGGCAGGCAATCTTCAAACAATGGCGCGCGGATTCCGGCGACGGCCCGTTCGACAAGATGCAGCAGGCCATCAAGGCGATCCAGTCGGCGCGCCTTCAAAGCGTGATCAGCGCCGAAACGCCCGGCAAAACGCCCAAGGAAATCGCCAATTGGCTGACGAAAGCCGCCGCCTACCTTGACGGGCATCTCAGCAAGATCGCCACGACCGCATCCGACCTTGGCGTCAGCCTTGCAGCCGTTGAGTCGCAGCTCGACGCCGTGAATTTCATTCTTGAGGCCGGGGCCCAAGGCAAGTCGCCCGAACTGGACCCCGCCAAGGCGTGCGGCGCCCTTCAGGGCGATGCGAAGACGGCGTGCGAGGCGCGGCTCGCGTTGCTGTCGCCGCGCGTCAAGGCGGCGGCCGCCATCGCCGGGTCGGCGCCGGGGCTCCTTCTCGCCATGCAGACGTTGATCGATGAAACGGCCGAGCCGCCGCCGCTTCAGCTTGTGATCGCCAAAGAGCAGCTCGGCGTAAGGGCGGCCGCACTTGGAAAGAGGCTCGCCGTGCTCGACGCCGAGCGTCTGGTTTGGGCGAACCTCGCGCGCAATTACGGCCTCCTCGCCGAAAAGAGCGAGGCTCTGCTGGAAAGCCTCGGCGGCCTGTGCGACGTTTTCGATCGGGCCTCGCCGCCGCCGGGCGAAACCTGCACGCCGGTCAGTTTGCCCAACCTCTACAAGGCGCCGACCGGCGAGGCGCTCACGCCGGACAGGCGCAAGGCGGTGCTCGACGCCGGCGGCCGCTATGCCGACCTTGTCTGGCTCAACACCTATGCGGCCGACTCCGCTTTCCAGGATCTTCTGCACCTCGCCTATGAAAATCTGCTTCTCATCGATGAGGAGACGACCGGTCTCGCCGCCGCGGCGATCGGCGCGGCGCTCTCCGAGATCGATTTCCGCGCCAAGCGCGGCCTCAAGGCCGAAAGCGTCGCCGATTTCACGGCCCGCCTGATCAATCTCGGGCTGCTGTCCGCCATCGCCATCGGGGGAGACTGACGTCATGCGCGCCCTATTCTCCGTGATCGCGCTTCTGGCGCTGAACGCCTGCGCGAGCTCGCCGATCAACCGGCTGTCGGCCCAGACCCGGGCCGACGTGGCCCTGCTTTCTTCCGCTTACGGATCGTTCGCCAAGACGAGCGCCGCCGCGGCGATGCGGCGCGTCCAGATCGAGGCCGACTACCAGGCGCAGAATGCGAACCTCGCTCGTTATGAGGAATACGACATCCTTCTCGAGCAGCTCAGCCAGCACCCCAATCTGCGCCTGCAGGCCGATCTCGAGGGCGCGCGCGACAAGCTGAAATCCGACTTCCTGCGGCCGCCGGACAGCGCGGCCGCCGTCGCCGCCTTCGCCGCCGGACAGCGCAAGATCGAAGCCCCGACCGCCGCGCTCGCGGAGGTCCAGGCGGGACTGAAGCAGCTGGAGCGCGAAAAAAGCGGCCTCGAAGCCTTCTTCAATTTTGCGCGGTTCGTGAGCGAGACCGTCGAACTTGTCGAAGCGGGACTGGAGGAAGGCCGCATCTATCGCGAACAGGTTCTAAAGGGCGCGAACGCCGCCCCGTCGGCTAACTGACCGGAAAGGAAACGGAGTCCCATGCCATCAGACCGCGAAAGACTTCTCGCCCGGAAACACAAGCTCGAGGCCGAGCGCGAGCGCCTCATGCAGCGGCTCGAGGACGAGGAATCGCCGGCCCGCAGAAGGACTTTGCGCGCCAGGATCGACCGTTTGGACCGCAAGATTGCTGATATCAACCAGCTCCTGGGATTGGCCGCGGCGACCGCCGCGATCGAGACCTTTCTCGCTACGGCTTCGAAGCGCGAGGCCGGAAGCCGCGGAAAAGTTAAGAGCGCGAAGCGGCGGCGCCGCAAGCAGACCGACTGACGTCCGCTCCGCCTGAGGATCTCCCGGCCGTTAACCGGCCGAAATCTTGCTTGATTTACCCTTGATGCTGCGCTGCGCTAGGAAGGTCTGCGAAGCGTGAGTTTTTATGTGCGGCATTATTGGAATTCTCGGCAAGACGGACGTCGCCCCCCTGATCGTCGAGGGGCTGAAGCGGCTTGAGTATCGCGGCTACGACTCGGCCGGGGTCGCGACCGTCAAGGACGGCCGCATCGACCGCCGCCGCGCGCCCGGCAAGCTGTCCGCGCTCGAAGGCGTTCTCAAGGAGCGCCCGCTCAAAGGCGCCATCGGCATCGGCCACACGCGCTGGGCGACGCACGGCGCCGCCAACGAGACCAATGCGCATCCGCACGCGACGCGACGGCTCGCGCTCGTCCACAACGGCATCATCGAGAACTTCGCCGAGCTGCGGCGCGAACTGAAGGAAAAGGGCTACGCCTTCGAATCTGAAACCGACACCGAGGTCTGCGCCCAGCTCATCACCTATTATCTCGAAACCGAGAACCTCCCGCCCAAGGACGCTTTCGGCAAGGCGCTCGCCCGCATCCGCGGCGCCTTCGCGCTCGCCGTCGTCTTCCTCGGCGAGGACGACCTCATGATCGGCGCGCGCCGCGGCAGCCCCCTCGCCCTCGGCCGCGGCGACGGCGAGATGTTCCTCGGCTCGGATTCCTATGCGCTCGCGCCCTTCACCAACCGCGTCACCTATCTCGAAGAGGGCGACTGGGCGGTCGTGACGCGCAGCGCCTTCCAGATCTACGACGCGGCGGGCCGCCCGGTCGCCCGCCCGGAGACGCTGTCCTCGGCCGCCGACGCGATGGTCGACAAGGACGGCCACCGCCACTTCATGGCCAAGGAAATCCATCAGCAGCCCGAAGTGATCGCGCATACGCTGTCGCGCTATCTCGACCCCGCCAGCGAGACGGTGCGCCTGCCCGACGGCTCGTTCGACTTCGCCAAGCTCGACCGCCTCACCATCTCGGCCTGCGGCACCGCCTATTACGCGGGGCTCGTCGCCAAATACTGGTTCGAGACCTGGGCGCGCCTTCCGGTCGAGATCGACATCGCCTCGGAGCTGCGCTACCGCGCCGTTCCTTACGCGCCGGGCGGCGGCGCGCTCTTCGTCTCGCAGTCGGGCGAGACCGCCGACACGCTGGCGGCGCTGCGCGAGGCGCGCCGCAACGGCCAGAAGATCGCCGCCGTCGTCAACGTGCTCGAATCCTCGATCGCGCGCGAGGCCGACGTCATGTTTCCGATGGCGGCCGGCCCCGAGATCGGCGTCGCCTCGACCAAGGCCTTCACCTGCCAGCTCGCGGCGCTCGCCGCCGTCGCCATCGCCGCGGGACGCGCCCGCGGCGTGCTCGATGAGACGGAAGAGCGCCGCCTCGTGCGCGCGCTGCTCGGAACCCCGCGCCTTGTTGCGGAGGCGCTGAAATCCGCCGACCGGATCGAGAAGATCGCCGAGGAGATCGCGAGGGCGCAGGACGTTCTCTATATCGGCCGCGGCGTCAGCTTCCCGCTCGCGCTCGAGGGCGCCCTGAAGTTGAAGGAAATCTCCTACATCCATGCGGAGGGCTACGCCGCAGGCGAACTCAAGCACGGCCCGATCGCGCTGATCGACGACGCCGTTCCCGTGATCGTCATCGCCCCGTCCGACGCGCTTTACGAAAAGACCGTCTCCAACATGTACGAGGTGATGGCCCGCGGCGGCCGCGCCCTGCTCATCTCCGACCGAAAGGGAATCGCGCAGGCGGGCGACAAGGTGTGGCGGGCGATCGAGGCGCCCGAAGTCGAGCCGATGCTGGCGCCGATCGTCTATGCGGCGCCGATCCAACTCCTCGCCTACTACACCGCGACGACCAAGGGCACCGACGTCGACCAGCCGCGCAACCTCGCCAAGTCGGTGACGGTCGAGTGACGCGCAAGGGCGGCGCCCAGCGCATCGTCGTCGCCGGCGGCGCCGGCTATATCGGCAGCCATGTCTGCGTCGAACTTCTTCAGGGCGGCAAGTCGCTGCTGGTCATTGACGATTTCTCGAATTCGTCGCCCGAGGCCTTGAAGCGCGTGCGCGAAATCTCGGGCGCGGACATCGAGCTGCTGCGCGCCGACCTCGCCGACCCGGCGCAGGAAGGCGCCGTGATCGAGCGCGTCGCCAAGTTCCGTCCCGACGGCGCCGTGCACCTCGCGGGGCTCAAGGCCGTCGGCGAATCCGTCGCCGAGCCCATGCGCTATTACCGCGTCAACCTCGGCGCCACCCTGACGCTCGTCAAGGCGCTGGACGCGGCGGGGGCGCGCCTCGTCGTGTTCTCGTCTTCGGCGACCGTCTACGGCGAGCGCAACGCCAATCCGGTCCCCGAGACCGGCGCGCTCGGGCCGACGAACCCCTACGGCCGCACCAAACTCTTCATCGAGGAGATGCTGCGCGATCTTCAGCGTGCGGATGAACGCTGGAAGATCTGCAATTTGCGCTATTTCAATCCGGTCGGCGCGCACGCCTCGGGGCGCCTCGGCGAGGATCCGGCCGGCGTCCCGAACAACCTCTTTCCCTATATCGCCCAGGTGGCGGTCGGGCGGCGCGCGACGCTGGCCGTGTTCGGGAACGACTATCCGACCCGCGACGGCACGGGCGTGCGCGACTTCATCCATGTCGAGGACCTCGCCCGCGGGCACGGCGCGGCGCTCGACCATCTCGCGGGCGAGAAGAAGGGCCTCGCGCTCGACGTCAATCTCGGGACCGGGCGCGGCTATTCGGTGCTCGAAGCGGTCGCCGCCTTCAAGCGCGCTTCGAACCGGGACATTCCTTATGAGATCGCGCCGCGCCGCGAGGGCGATGTCGCCGAAATCTTCGCCGACGCGTCGCTGGCGCGCGCGCTGTTCGGCTGGCGCGCCGAGAAGTCGCTCGACGACATGTGCGCCGACCACTGGCGCTGGCAGCGCGACAATCCCGACGGATACGGACGTTTGAAGCCGCAAAGCTGAAGGCGGCCCCCGAAGCGGCGCTTCCAGCAGACCTCAGGCCCCGGCCCGCGCCAGAATCCAGCCGAAACCGGGAAGAGCGATGCGGCCGGCGGCGATGGTTCCGCCCGAGCCGGTCTCGGTCGGCGCAAGCGGACCGGGTGCAGGGAAGTCGGCGGGTCCGGCGCCAAGATTGAACGCGCACAACATCGCCTCGCTCCCATGGCGCCGCCAGAAGGCGACGACCCCCGCGGGCGCGTCGGCGAAGTCCAGCGCCCCGCCGCGCAAAGCCCCGCTGGAGCGGCGAAGCGCAATGAGGCGCCGCGTGAGAGCGAGGGTCGAGTCCTCGCGCTTCTCCTGCATGTCGACGGCGAGCGCGTGATGGCGCGGATCGACGGGGAGCCAGGGCTCCACGCGGGAAAATCCCGCGTGCGCCGCGTCGTGGCGCCACGGCATCGGCGTGCGGCAGCCGTCGCGGCCGAGATTGTCGGGCCAGAAGCGGACGCCTTCGGGGTCTTTGAGCTTCTCGAACGGCACGTCTCCTTGCGGCAGGCCGAGCTCCTCGCCCTGGTAGAGAAAGATCGTGCCGCGCAGAGAGAAGAGGAGCGCGAGCAGCATCCGCGCGTAGGCCTCGCCCGCGTCGCGCCCGCCGAAGCGGGTCCGCGCCCGCACCACGTCGTGGTTGGAGAAGGACCAGCTCGGCCAGGCGCCGCCCGACTCGCTCCAGCCGTCATAGGCGCTCCTGACCAGCGCCGGCGTCAGCTCGCGACTTTCGAGAAAGAGGAAATTATAGGCCGTATGCAGACGGCCCGGCGCCGCATATTGCCGGCTGCGCTCGACCGGATGATCGCTGACGATCTCGGCGACCGACATGCGCTCGCCGTAACGGTCCAGGAGACGGCGAAGCTCTTCGAGGAAAGCGAGCGTCTCGGGCTGCGAGCGGTCGTAAAGGTGGCGCTGGTGCTGATAGGGACGCGCGAAACCGCCTTGCGGGCGCCTCGGCGGGTTGTCCCGCAGCAGCCGGTCGCAATAATAGAAATTGGCGACGTCGAGGCGGAACCCGTCCACGCCGCGCTTCAGCCAGAAATCGGCGACGTCGAGAATGGCGCGGCGCACGTCCGCGTTCCAGAAATTGAGGTCGGGCTGCTCGATGAGGAAGTTGCGCTGATAGTACTGGCGGCGGCGCGTGTCCCAGTTCCAGCCCTCGCCGCCGAACACCGAAATCCAGTTGTTGGGAGGCGTCCCGTCCGGCTTGGCGTCGGCCCAGACATACCAGTCCGCCTTCGGATTATCCCGGCTCGAGCGGCTCTCCTTGAACCAGGGGTGCTGATCGGAGGTGTGCGAATAGACCTGGTCGATGATCACCTTGAGCGAGAGGTCGTGCGCGCGCGCGAGCAGCGCGTCGAAATCCGCGAGCGTTCCGAAAACGGGATCGACCGAGCGGTAGTCGGCGACGTCATAGCCGAAATCGCGCATCGGCGAGGCGAAGAAAGGCGACAGCCAGACGCCGTCGACTCCGAGCGTCTTCACATAGTCGAGCCGCGCGGCGATCCCTCGAAGGTCGCCGATCCCGTCGTCGTTCGAATCCGCGAAACTGCGCGGATAGATCTGGTAGATGACGGCGCCCCTGTGCCAGTCGGTCATAGCCTCGCCTCGCGGGAAGGTTTAAATCGATCATAGTTCGCCCTGTCTCGTCGCGAGTAGAAATGATTCGGCCGGCCGCCGGTTTGTGATGGAATGGCTGATCGACCTTCTAAGGCGGCATGAATGGCTGCTCGGCGCCTGGCGGGCGGTCGCGTGGGCCTCGGCGGCCTATCTGGTCGCGCTCGGCGCGCTCGCCCTCATGCGCCCGGCGATCGTCCGTCGCTTCTTCGACGGGTTCGTCCGAACGCCCGCCGTCAATCTTCTCGAGGCGTCGCTGCGGGCGGTCGCCGGACTGGCGTTCATGGGCGCGGCGCCGGAAACAAGGCTGCCCGACCCCTTCTTCTGGTTCGGGGCCGTTCTGGCGGCCACGTCGATCCCGATGGCCTTCCTGTACCGGTTTCACAAGCGTCAGGCGGCGTGGGCCGCGCCCTTCGCCAAGCGCGTCTTACCCTTGATCGGCGTCTTGTCGGTCGCGATGGGCGGCCTCGTCGCCTGGGGCCTCTCGTGATCGCCCGAACGCCGCCGCCATGGCGGACCGCAAGCGCTGTCGCCGGAAACGGGGCCGCGCCGCCCTCGAGCCGCGCGGGCAGGGAGGTCGAACCTGCATGGACCGAAACTGATGCGGCGCGTTCGAGGCCCAAACCGGGACTTAAAGCCGTCGATCCGGTTCCCGCGCGGAATCGATGAGACGCCCTGCGCCTTTGGCCTGAAGCGCCGCCGCGACGGCGCGGCCGAGTTCGCGCGGGCGGTCGGCCGGGCCTTCGGATTCAGCCTCCGCCATCTGAGCGCCGTCGAGGCTCAAGACCGCGGCCTTGAGGCGAAGAACGCGCCCGGCGCGCGTCGCATGCGCGGCGATCGGCGACTGGCAGTGACCGTTCAGCACCCAGAGCACTTCGCGCTCGGCGAGCGCCTCGGCGCGCGCCCCCACATCGTCGATCGCGGCGATGCGCCGGCGCGACTCCCAGGCTTCGGCCGGGCATTCGACGGCGACGATCCCCTGCCCCGCCGAGGGCAGCATCTCGTCAGGCGTGAATTCACGCGCTATGCGCTCGCCGAGCCCGACGCGGCGCAGCCCCGCCGCCGCCATCACCAGCGCATCGGCCGGTCCGACCGCGCCCCCGCCCGGGAGCTTCTGCAGGGCGCCCTCGTCGAGCTTCCTGACGCGCGTGTCGGCGGCCCCGCGGTAATGGACGATCTGCGCCTGCGGATAGAGCCGCTTGAGGAACGCGGCGCGGCGCACCGAATCCGTGCCGATCTTGAGGCCCGCGCCGTCGCCGAAATCGTCGAGCGACAGCCCCGAGCGCAGCACGAGCGCGTCTGAAAAGCTTTCGCGGGCCAGATAGGCGGCGACGACCAGGCCCGGCGTTTCTTCGTCGCCCGGCATGTCTTTCAGCGAATGCATCGCCGCTTCGAGTTCGCCCTTCAGCATCGCCGCGCGCAGCTCCGCGACGAAGGCCCCGCCCTTGCCGCCATGCGCGTCGAGGCGCGAAACGAGATCGCGATCGCCGGTCGGCGTGAACCGCGCCGTCTCCGGCTGGAGATCCGGCCAGGCCTCCTTGAGGCGTCGCGCGACTTCCGCGGTCTGCGCCAGCGCCATCGCGCTCGATCGCGTGCCGATGCGGAACTTCACGGCGCCGCGCCCGCAAGCTGCGCGAGCCGCGCGAGCGCGGCGTGCGCGGACCCGATATCTTGACGGTCGGCGCCGAGGCGAAGGTCGCGCAGGCGCTCGAGCGAGGCGAGGAGGACGGGGAGCGGCGGGCCGGACGCCGTCAACTGCGCCATGTGCTTTTCGTCGAGCGCGCCGGACGGGCCGACGATGAAGCGGGCGACGAGCGCATTGTGATGCTGCGCGGCGGTGCGGCCATGGGCGGCGACGACGTCGAGAAAGGCGCGCGCGTTGCGGCGGAACCAGTCCGACTTCGCCTCGCCCGGAGCGGCTTCGAGAAAGAGATCGAGGAAATTGCGGCGGCGCATGCAGTCGCGCAGCGACTGCTGGTCCTCGGGCCGCATGAACAGCATCTTTTCGACGAGGAGCTGCGCGTAATAGGGGTCGTTGGCGCGGCACAGGCCGAGCAGCAGGTCGATCTCGTTGATCCCGGAAAAGTCGCCGGCGTTGGCGCCCCGATATTCGTTCCGGCCGACGCGATAGGTCTTGTAATAGGGGCGCACGCTATAGAAGAAACGCGCCGCGTCGAGCTGCGTGAACAGCACCGCGTTGAATTTCGCGACGTCCTCGAGAGCGGCCTTCGCGTCGGCGAACAGCGTCTCGGCGACGGGGTGGGAAACGCCCAACGGGCAGATGCGCATCAGCGCGTCGGCGGCGCGCTTGTAGGCGAGGATGCCGCGCGTGTTGTAGTCGATGAACAGGAACTCGTCCTTCAGCGACGTGAAGCTCTTCTGGCGGCCGTTCACCGCCATGTTGTGGGTCGCCAGATGGCTGGTCGCGAAGCGCGGCGCGACGCCGAGCGAGGCGGCGACATGGAGGCCGAGCGCGGAGGCCTCCTCGTGCGGAGAACGCTCCTCGCGCGCCGGATTGGTGAGTTCGTGGCGGCGCAGCGCCGCCATGTAAAGCCCCAAATCGCCGAGCATGTCGAAGGCGCGGTCGAAGCCTTCGTCGGTGTTTCCTTCATCCTTCAGGGCACGGACGAAACTGCGCCCCTCCTCGAGCAGCTGCTTCTTGAGCCCATCGCCGACGCCCTCGACGTCGGCGCGATCCGCGCGCGCGAAATAGAGCTCTTCGAGCGCGGTGTTGAGCTCGACGAAACTCGTCCGGATCCAGCGGTCGAAAGCCTCGGCGTTGCGGCTCATGAGCGGTTCACACCAGCGCGATCGCCCGGACGGGGCTGCCCGAGCCCTGCTCGATCTTCAAGGGCGCCGCGATGACGACGGCGCCGGTCGGCGGCAGCTGATCGAGATTGGTCATGCACTGGAGGCCGTATTTGCCGGCCCCGTGCATGAAGTGATGGCAGGGATATTGCGGCTCGAACCGGAAAGCTTGCCCTGCGTCGGTCCCGACCGTCTCGACGCCGAAACCGACGACGTCGCGCGCGATCATCCATTTGACCGCCGCCGCGTCCGGTCCCGGCGAATGGCCGCCGTCCTCCTTCATGTTGGCGTAGTTCTTCGGATCGGCGATCTTTCGCCAGTCGGTGCGCATGAACAGCCACGCGCCTTCCGGCACGCGGCCGTGGTCGCGCTCGAACGCCTCGAGCTTTTCAGGCGTCAGGATGTAGCCCTTGTCGGCCGCGGCCTCCTTCGTGCAGTCGACGACGCAGGCGGGCGCGATGAAGCGTGTCGGTCGGATGGTGTCGACGGCGTTTTCGGGCAGGTCCCGTCCGGTGATCCAGTGGATCGGCGCGTCGAAATGCGTGCCCGTGTGCTCGCTCGCCGTGAAATTGTTCCAGTACCACGCCGGGCCTCTCGCGTCGTAGCGGGAGATCTCCTTTTTCACGAAGGGCGAGGCCTGGCCGAATTCGGGCGGCAGCGTGATGGTCGGGTAGTCGGGCCGCAGCGTCTCGGTCAGATCGACGACGCGCACCGCGCCCGAACCGAGCGCGGCGACGAGTTCGGCGAGAATTGCGTTCGGCATGTCGTCCTCCGCGAGGCCGTCCTTATATCGGGTTTCGCGCGCGCGCGACGGATTTTGCGCAGGTCAGCGATACGCCTTCGCGCCTTCGGGGGTGACGAGACCGGCGCGGAGATCCTCTTCCAGCGCGGCGCGGGCGCGGCGTCGGGGATCGCCTTTACCGCCGCCGCCCGGCGTCTCCATGATGAAGCGGCGCCCGGCGGGAATGACGTCGCGGCCCATGCCGGGGAGGACGGTCCCGTCGTCGAGGCGGGCCCCGCCCGCGGCGCCGGGTCCGCCGCCGTCGCGCCCGCGCGCGGGATGACGGAGCCGCTCGAACATTTTCGAGACGGTCATCGGCAAACCCTCCGCATGTGCAAATTCGATGGTCTGGCCGAGGCCGCCGCGGAATTCTCCGCACCCGCCGGAATCCGCCCGGTATTCCTTGCGCCACATGACGATCGGCGCCGTCGTCTCGTTGATCTCGACCGGCGTCGACCGGACGCCCGAGGGAAAGGCCGTACAGGAGAGGCCGTCCTTGGCCGGCCGTGCGCCCGTGCCGCCCGTGTAGAAGGGATTGATGACGAAGCGCTCGCCGGCGCGGCTTTCGCCGAGCAGCACCGGAAGATAGAGCGCCGAGGCGCCCTCGGCCGGCGTCCGGTCGGGGATCGCCTTGGCGAGGGCCCCGAGAACGACGTCCGGGAGCATCTGCCCGACCGTGTGGCGCGCGGAGACGGCGGCCGGACGCTTGGCGTTGAGGATCGAGCCTTCCGGCGCCGCGACCCGCACCGCGGAGAGCGAGCCTGCATTGTTCGGCGCCTCGTTGCCGACGACGCAGCGCACGCCGAAGGAGGCGTAGGCCTGCGTATAGGTCAAAGGCACGTTGACCCCGCGCGGCGATATGGGCGACGTCCCGTCGAAGGTCACGTCGATCGCGTCCGGCGAGATCGTCACCTGGCAGACGAGGTCGATCGGCGCGCCGGCCCCGTCGATGCGCATGGCGTTCTCAAAGCGCCCCTTGGGCAGTTTGGCGATCTCCGCGCGCATGGCTCTCGCCGAATTTTCGAGAATGAGGCGCGCCGTCTCGTCGAGCCCGTCCAAGCCGAACTCGTCGAGCGTCTCGTTGAGCCGCCTTGCGCCGGCGTCGTTGCAGCCGGCGAGCGAATAGAGATCGCCGCGCGCGGCCACCGGATCGCGGACATTGGCCGCGAGAATATCGAGCAGGGTCTCGTTCGGCTCGCCGCGCCGGAACAGGAATGAAACCGGCACCTGGAGGCCTTCCTCGAAGACCTCGCGCGCGTCGGCGGAGAAGCCGAGGCCGCCGACATCGGCGACATGCGATGTCGCGGCGAACAGGCCGATCGCGCGGCCCTTCCTGAAAACAGGCGTCACCACCGTGAAGTCGTTGAGATGCCCCGTCCCTTCCCAGGGATCGTTGGTGACGAGCGCGTCGCCCTCTTGAAGGCCCGCGAGCGGATGCTTCCTGAGGAAAAACCCGACGGAGGCCGCCATGGCGTTGACGTGCCCCGGCGTGCCGGTGACGGCCTGCGCCAGCATGCGCCCCTTCTCGTCGAAAACGCCGGCGGAGAGATCGCCGGCCTCGCGCACCGTCGTCGAGAAAGCGGTGCGGATGAGCGTCTGCGCCTGCTCCTCGACGACCGCGATAAGACGGTTCCACATGAGCTGAAGCCGCAGCTGGTCGAGACTTCCCGTCATGCGCCGCCATTCCGTGTCAGGACGATGTTGAAGGCGGCGTCGAGGAACGCCTCGAAGGCGGCGGTGACGACCGTGGTCGTCTGGTCCTCGACGATGAGCGCGGGGCCGGCGATCACGTCGCCGGGTCGCAGCTCCGAACGCTCGAAAATCTGATGGAGGAGCCGCCGGCCGCGCGCCGCGTCGAAGACTTCGCGCGTCCGGTCGGAGAGCCGGCGCCGCGGCGTCGCGCGCGCCGCGCTGAAGCGGCGGGCCGGCGGCGGCGCCGACAGCGACAGCGACCAGGTCAGCGCCTCGATTTCCATATCCGGAATGACGCGGCCGTATAGCGCACGGTAGGCGGCCTCGAAGGCGGCGGCGAGGGCGCCCGCCTCGAGCGGGCCCGGGACCGGCAGATCGACGGCGATTTCGTGGCCCTGACCGCGATAGCGCATGAACGCGGTCCGCCGCTCCGTATAGGGACCATCCGACGCCTGGCGCACGGTCGCTTCCGCTTCGTCGCGCATCAGGGCGAAGAGCGCGGCGACGGCGTCGGCGTCGAAGGCGTCGAGCCGCATCGCCCTCGACCGCGCGACCTCATAGGCGGCGGGCGCAAGGAGGAAGCCGATCGCCGAGCCGACGCCGGCGTCGGCCGGGACGACGATGCGTTCGACGCCGAGCTTCTCGCCGAGCCGAGCGGCGTGGAGCGGAGCCGCGCCGCCGAAGGCGATCATGGCGCGCCCGGCCGCATCCTTGCCCCATTCCAGCGCATGCGCCCGCGCCGCGGCGGCCATGTTCTCGTCGACGATCTCGCATACGGCGTAGGCCGCGAGGTCGCCCTCAAAGCCCAAGGGCTCGCCGACATGGCGCGCGAGCGCGCGCCGCGCCGCCTCGGCGTCGAAGGCGATCGAGCCGCCGGCGAAGCGGTCGGGGTCGACTTTGGAGAGCGCGGCGTCGGCGTCGGTGACGGTCGGCATCTCGCCGCCGCGACCATAGGCGACGGGCCCCGGCTCCGAGCCGGCGCTTTCCGGTCCGACCTGCAGGCGCCTAAGCGTATCGACGTGCGCGATCGAACCGCCGCCGGCGCCGATTTCGACCATCTCGATGACCGGAATGCGCACGGGAAGACCCGAGCCCTTCTTGAACCGCCATGAGCGATCGACCTCGAAGGCGCGCGCCGTCTGCGGCGCGCCGCCGTCGATGAGACAGAGCTTGGCGGTCGTGCCGCCCATGTCGAAGGAGATGACGCGGTCGAGCTTCAAATCGCGCGCGAGCGCCGCGGCGAGCACGGCCCCGCCCGCCGGCCCCGATTCGACGAGACGGATCGGGAAGCGCGCCGCCTGGTCGAGCGTCGCCAGGCCACCGCCCGAGGTCATGAGCAGCACCGGGCACGAGAAGCCGCGGGCCGCGAGCGCGCGCTCCAGGGCGCGCAAATAGCGCTCCATCAGCGGGCGGACATAGGCGTTGGCGACGGCGGTCGACAGGCGGTCGAATTCGCGGATCTCGGGCGCGACCTCGCTGGCGAGCGTGATCGAGAGCTGAGGGCGGGCCCGCGCGACGATCTCGGCGGTCCGCCGCTCATGGGCCGGGTTGGCGTAGGCGTGGAGGTAGCCGACGGCGAGGCTCTCGACGCCCTCGGCGTCGAGCGTTTCAAGGTGCGCCGCGACGTCCTTCTCCTCGAGCGGGACGAGGATGTCGCCGTCCTTGTTCATCCGCTCACGGACGGGAAGCCGCAGCCACCGCGGAACGAGCGGCTTCGGGCGGTCGATGTTGACGTCGTACTGCTCGAAGCGGTTCTCATAGGCGATTTCGAGCGCGTCGCGATGGCCTTCGGTGGTCAGCAGCGCCGTCCTCGCGCCCCGCCGCTCGATCAGCGCGTTGGTCGCAAGCGTCGTGCCGTGGATGACGACGGCGATGTCGCGGGGCTCGAGCCGCGCGCGGGCCAGCGCCTCGGCGACGCCGTTCAGGAAGCCTTGCTCCGGCGCCTTCGGCGTGGTCAGCACCTTGACCGAATGGCGCGCGTCGCCGCGTTCGACCACGATGTCGGTAAAGGTGCCGCCGATGTCGACGGCGAGGCGCGCGGCTGCTTCATGCATCGGCGACCGGCACCGTATAGTTGAGCGCCGAGCGGCCGCCGTCGGGAAAGATCGTCTGGCCGGTGATGTAGGAAGCGAGGTCGCTGGCGAGGAAGAGCACGACGGCGGCGACTTCCTCCGGCTCGCCGACGCGGCGCAGCGGCGTGCGCGACAGGAGCCGTCTGCGCCCCTCCTCGTCGGCCATCACGGTCTTGAGAAGATCGGTCATGATCGAGCCGGGGCCGACGGCGTTGACGCGGATCCCGTGCTCGGCGAGGGCCAGCGCCGCCGCCTTGGTGAGCTGCTGAAGGCCGCCCTTCGAGGTCGCATAGGCGAGCTGGTTCGGGATCGCGAGCACCGAATTCAGCGACGACATGTTGACGATCGCGCCCCTGATCCCGCGCGCGACCATCTCGCGCGCCGCGAGCTGCGACAGCACGAAGACCGCGCGCAGGTTGACGCTCAGCACACGGTCGAAATCCTCCGCCTTGAGGTCGAGAAGCCCTCCCGTCGCGAGAATGCCGGCGTTGTTGACGAGAACGTCGAGACCGCCGTTGCGCGCGACGTGTCCGGCGACGAGGCGCGCGCAGGCGGCGTCGTCGCTGATGTCGGCCGCATCGGCGAAGGTCGTCGCGCCGGTTTCGGCGGCGATCGTCTTCGCGGCCTCGGAATTCTTCGCCGCATCGAGGTCGGCGAGGGTCACCGCGGCGCCGCGCTCGGCGAACAATTTCGCGCAGGCGCGCCCGATGCCGTTCGCCGCCCCGGTGACGAGGACGCTCTTGGCCGAGAAATCGAGGAGGTCGCGCATGTCGCGACCTTACACGGCTTTGGCGGGCGGCGCGCGCCCGGCGCGCGGCGGCGGCGAGGGTCCGGCGCGAACCTTTCGCGCCGCCCCTGTGACGGAGGTCACAGGGCGGGGCGCCGGCCCCATGCGAAATAAGAACCGTCAGGGCCCTTCCTGGCCGGGCCGGAGCCGAAGGAACTGCCGCCTTTGCCCCTTCCGAACGGCGCTTCCGCCTACCCCTCCGGCCAAACCATAGCCTCGTCCGGCGAACCGCCCATTCGCCGCGACTGGGGGAGACCCGCTCGGGGATGGCGGCGGACCGCACCGTCCGCTTGACCTGGGGTCGAAAGCGGCCGGTCAGGCGCCCGAACCTCGACCGGCCGCGGTTTTTTCCGGCGCCGCCCCCTGCACGGCGTCGCGCGACGGCCCGCGCATGTCCTTGACGCGCGGGCAAGGGGCTCGCATTTCACTCCCGTCAGACGGCCGGGCGGCCGCCCGGCGGACCCCAAAAGGCGACGCCGGGAGGAAAGTCCGGGCTCCACGGAGAAAGGGCGCCGGGTAACGCCCGGCCGGTTCGCCCGGAGACGGGCGGGCCGAGGGACAGCGCCACAGAGATCGAACCGCCTCGGCCTTTCGGCCGCGGCAAGGGTGAAAAGGTGCGGTAAGAGCGCACCGGCTCGCCAGCAATGGAGAGCGCATGGCAAGCCCCGCCCGGAGCAAGACCGAATAGGGACCGCGCGCCCCTCAAAAGGCAGGCGCTTCTCCGCGCCGATGCGGTCCGGGTTGGTTGCTGGAGGCGGCGCGCAAGCGCCGTCCAAGAGGAATGGTCGCCCCTTTCGCAGGAAAGGACAGAACCCGGCTTACAGGCCGTCTGACGCTTTTTTCGAGTCCGGTCGACGGCAGGTTGCGCGCATTGCCTCCATGCGCCTCGCGCATTAGACCCCTCGCCATTCGAGAAGCCGCCAGCCGAGCGGCGCGCCACGGAAGTCGCGGAGGAAGTTCGCCATGAAGGACGCGCCGGACCAGCCGCACGTCGCCCCGACCCTCTTTGTACCCGAACCCCAGTGCCGCCCGGGCGACAAGCCGGATTTCACGGGCCTCGTCTTCCCCCGTGCCGGCGACGCGCGGCGCCCGCCGATCGACGCGAGGGCCGAGGACATTCACGACCTCGCCTATTCGCTGATCCGCGTGCTTGATGACCACGGCAAGGCGGTCGGCCCCTGGGCGGGATCGCTCTCCGACGAGGAGGCGCTCGCCGGCCTGCGCGACATGCTGAAGACCCGGGCCTATGACGCGCGCATGCTGCTCGCGCAGCGCCAGGGCAAGACCTCGTTCTACATGCTCTCGCTCGGCGAGGAGGCGATCGCCTGCGCGTTCAGCAAGGCGCTGAGGCCCGGGGACATGAATTTCCCGACCTACCGCCAGCAGGGTCTCCTCATCTCGTCCGGCTATCCGATCCTCGACATGATGAACCAGTGCTACTCGAACGCGAAGGATCCGGTGAAGGGCCGCCAGCTCCCGGTCATGTATTCCTCCAAGGCCCACGGCTTCTTCACCATCTCCGGCAATCTGGCGACGCAGTTCGTGCAGGCGGTCGGCTGGGCCATGGCCTCGGCGATCGCCGGCGATTCGAAGATCGCCGCCGGGTGGATCGGCGACGGCTCGACGGCCGAAAACGACTTCCATTCCGCGCTCGTCTTCGCCTCGACCTACAAGGCGCCCGTCATCCTCAACATCGTCAACAACCAGTGGGCGATCTCGACCTTCGAGGGAGTCGCGCGCGGGCGCGCGCCGACCTTCGCGGCGCGGGGGATCGGCTTCGGAATCCCGTCGCTGCGCGTCGACGGCAACGATTATTTCGCGGTCAACGCCGCGGCGCGCTGGGCCGCCGACCGGGCGCGCGCCGGCCATGGGCCGACGCTGATCGAATTCGTCACCTATCGCGGCGGGGCGCACTCGACCTCGGACGATCCCTCCGCCTACAGACCGAAGGAGGAGTTCGCCGAATGGCCGCTCGGCGACCCGATCGAGCGTCTCAAGGCCTATCTCATCGCCAGGAAGCTGTGGAGCGAGGAGCGCCACGTCCAGGCCCGCGCCGAGATCGAAACCGAAATGGTGCAGCTTCAGAAAGAGGCCGAAAAGAACGGCACGCTGCATCTGGGTCCCAATCCGAGCCCCAAGACCATGTTTGAGGACGTCTACAAGGAGATGCCGCCGCATCTCGTCCGCCAGCGCCAGGAGGCCGGGGTCTGACATGCCGCGCATGACCATGATCGAGGCGATCCGCAGCGCCATGGACGTCGCCATGGAGCGCGACCCGCGCGTCGTCGTGTTCGGCGAGGACGCCGGCTATTTCGGCGGCGTCTTCCGCTGCACGCAGGGCCTGCAGAAGAAATACGGCAAGCACCGCTGCTTCGACGCGCCGATTTCCGAATCGGGCATCATCGGGACCGCGATCGGCATGGCCGCCTACGGCCTTCGCCCGTGCGTCGAAATTCAGTTTGCGGACTATATGTTCCCCGGCTACGACCAGCTCACCCAGGAGGCGGCGCGCATCCGCTATCGTTCGGCCGGCGACTTCACCGTGCCGATGGTGGCGCGCATGCCGACCGGCGGCGGCATATTCGGCGGCCAGACCCATTCGCAGAGTCCCGAGACGCTGTTCGCGCACATCCCCGGCCTCAAGACCGTCATCCCGTCGAACCCCTATGACGCCAAGGGGCTCCTGATCGCCGCCATCGAGGACGACGACCCGGTCATCTTCCTTGAACCGAAGCGCCTCTATAACGGCCCGTTCGACGGCCATCACGACCGTCCGGTGACGCCGTGGAAGAGCCACGAGCTCGGCGAGGTCCCGGCCGGCCATTTCACCGAGCCGCTCGGGCGGGCGGCGATCCGCCGCGAAGGCCGCGACGTCACCATACTCGCCTACGGCACCATGGTCTTCGTCGCCCTCGCCGCCGCCGAGGAGACCGGCGTCGACGCCGAGGTGATCGACTTGCGGACGCTGGTGCCGCTCGATCTCGAAACCATCGAGGAGTCCGTGAAAAAGACGGGACGCTGCGTCGTCGTCCACGAAGCGCCCAAGACCTGCGGCTTCGGGGCGGAGCTGCTCGCCCTCGTCTCCGAACGCTGCTTCTATCATCTCGAAGCGCCGGCGACGCGCGTCGCCGGCTACGACACGCCTTATCCGCACGCGCATGAATGGCACTATTTCCCCGGCCCGAAACGCGTCGGCTCGGCGCTGAAAGCGGTGATGGAGAATGTCTAGGCCGCGGACCCGGAATTCTCGGAGGAATCATGGGCGAATACGTCATCAAGCTGCCTGACGTCGGCGAAGGCGTCGCCGAGGCCGAGCTCGTCGAGTGGATGGTCAAGGAAGGCGCCAATGTCCGCGAGGACGAGGTCTTGGCCGCCGTCATGACCGACAAGGCGACGGTCGAGATCCCCTCGCCCGTCGAGGGCAAGGTCAAATGGCTCGGCGGCAAGCCGGGCGACGTGCTCGCGGTCGGCGCGCCGCTCATCCGTCTCGAGGTCGAAGGCGCCGGCAACGCCAAGCAAGAGGCTCCGGCGCCCAAGAAGGCCGAAGCGCCGAAAGCGCCGCCTGCGGAGAAACCGAAGGCGAACGGCGCCGCGAGGCCCCCCTCCGCGCCCGCCCGCGCGAGCGAGGAGCCGCCGCCGCGC
>JACADZ010000158.1 GCA_013389105.1 Parvularculaceae bacterium
ATCGGCCGCTGGGTGCAGCGGGATCCGATTGGGGTGGCGGGCGGGATCAATGATTACGTTTACGCGCTGAATCGACCTGCGTTCTTGCTTGATCCGACCGGAACCGAGAACATACCGGTCCTGACTGTGTCGGTTGCTGTGCAACAGGTTCTTCTGGTATTCGCGGCTCAGGGGTTCGTGCTTGGAGCGACCGGGCTCATACTGGACATGCTGGCTACGCCGGGTTCGAAGCTGGATCAAGCTGGAAAGATGCTTCGCAATATCGGAGTTCTGTATGCCCTGCCCTGGGGCGGCCTGAAACTGTGGTCCGATGCCCTGCGAATTCTGTGTTTACCCGGTTCGTTATAATGGACTGGGCCAGGCTGGGGTGGGTCCGCGCAGACCGAACGACAGCAGGCCCTGTGTGATTGCCGCGGGGGCGGGCATTGTTTGTGGGGTGACTCAATGGTCGTTAAGTACGGAGCAGACTGCTGGGAAGGCCGCGGATTCGACTTCGTACCGCGCCGCCATTTCTTCTGGCTGCCCGCTCGGATGGGCGCGTCTCCCGAGACACTGGCGCTAGCGATGCTTCCCATGATGGCGGCTTTCGGGATACTGGATGCAGAACAATGGTCACGCCCGGTGCGAATCATGGGCAGCATTGGCCTTTGCGCCTGGGGTCTGGGATGCCTCGGGCTGGCGCTGGCGAAGCGCCGGCATTATGCCGAGTGCTTGAAGGCTTCCGGCTGGCCACCTCGTGAACGACCGGAGCGCGTGTCGTTCGTAGGAGAGCTGCCCGAATTGCTGGCAGTCTCGCGCGCTCCTGATTCGAGCGTGCCACACGTAAGAACTTTTCATCTGATGACCTTGTGGCTGCTGTTTGCACCTGCGCTCGCCATTTATCTGGCACTTGTCTGGCTGATGCCATTCAGCGGGTCCGAACAGGCTGGCTGGCTCATTGTGTTGGGAGCATTGGTGGCCGGCTGGCCGGCTGCACTGGCCTTCAGGCTGACGTTGAAACGTCAGGGCAGCACACTGATCGTCCGGCAAAGCGGGTGGTGGCGCGCCTGCCGCGTACTGGAGATTCCGGCGGAGTCGGTCGAGCGGCTGGAGATTGCGTGCGCTGGCCGGAGCGAATGGATGGCACGTCTCTGGCATGGAAACAGCACCATACCCTTGGAGTTCCGGCTGGCCGAATTTACGCGGCCGGCCTCGGTGGCGCGACTTTTGATGGAATTTTGCGGCGCTGACTTTAGGGTGGCGACAGTTACGTCTGAGGCTGCTGCGACGACCGCCACTGGTGCCACTCCTTAGACGGTAAGGAAGCATCGAGTGGGTTGAACGGAATGAAATCCGCCTTCTTGGGCTCGTGGTTCGAGGGATTCTCCGAATGCAGGAATCGCGTCACTGGCGCGACTATCTCGGCGACAGCATCTACCGCGACTTCGCGGTCGACCTGGCCCCGCCGCCGGGCGACCCGAACGCACCGCCGATCGCGACGCCCGTGCCCGGCCGGCGGTATATTCACGGCTACGGGTTGATCGCCGTGGTCCACGGGCCGGACGAGGGCGGCACCGGCGGCGTGCCGGAGGACGTCGAGTTCGTGCACACCGACCTGCTGGGCAGCACGCGGCTGATGAC
>JACADZ010000166.1 GCA_013389105.1 Parvularculaceae bacterium
ACCCCAAATCCCAAGGCGGTAACAGCGATCACGGCCAGGGGGCGTCCGATCATTGAACTATGTACTCCGCATCCGGGTTCAGCGAGATAACCGATCGCGTGTCCTGTGCCGCCCAACGCTCGCGCTAACCGGGGACCAAACAGCGGGCCAGAGCCCGCTGTTTGGGACTCCGGTTCAGCGCGTTGTTGGGCGTCAATCCGCTACTCCATCTTGACGCCGGTAACTTTCACTATCCGTCGCCACTTGACTAGCTCTTCGCTGATGACCTTGCGAAAGTCCTCAGGCGAGCCCCCGGGGGCTACCGCTCCCGTACTGCGCAAAGAGTCGACTATCTCCGGAGTGCGCACTATCTTCGCCATCTCCGAGTTAAGACGTAAGACGATCTGCCTGGATGTGCCAGCCGGCGCCAGCAGGCCGCCAAAGAAGATCACCTCCAACTGTGGATACCCAACGTCGGCAGCCGTCGGCACGTCGGGTAGGTTGGGCGCTCTTTCCCGGCCAGTAAGAAACAGCGGTACCAGCTTGCCGGCACGGACGTGCGATGCAGAAGTCACCGGAAAATCAAAGCCAAGTTGCGTTTCGTTTGCCAGGATGGACAAAAGAGCTGGAGCTGCCGCCTTGTAAGGCACGTGAACGATGTCGATGCCAAGGGTCACCTTTAGCAACTCACCCATGATATGAAGGGACCCGGCCGGACCGTTCGACGCGTAGTTGAGCTGTCCCGGTCGGTTCTTCGCGAGCGCGACTAAGCCTTGAAGGTCGCGCACTCCGAGAGAGGGATTGACAACCAAGAGCGCGGGGACCCGGGCATACTCGATAACTGGAGCGAAATCCTTGACCGGATCATAGGGAAGGTTCGGCATTAGCACGGGAGCAGTGGAGAGAGCTGTAGTGCTGCCCCATGTGAGCGTATAGCCATCAGGGGCCGCCGTGGCTCCCACAGCTGTTCCGATCGTGTTGCTAGCGCCGGGCCGGTTGTCGATGATTATCGGTTGACCTAGCGCTCGGGTGAGGTGCACAGCGAGCCTACGAACCTCAACGTCTACAATCCCTCCGGGAGACGTTGGAACGATGATCTTGACGACGCGACTCGGATAGTCTTGCGCTTGCGCTGTGCGCATACCACCTAGTGCGATCGCACCCGACAGTATTCCAAGGAATCGCCTACGACGTCGATTCACCGTGGCACCTCCATAGCTAAGCGCGCTTCGTCGTTCGATGGTCGATGGTCTATCTACACCTATCACTATGTCTTGACGCCCAACATGTAGTAGGCCGCAGTTGGCGATGCCAATATACGCCTCCGGTCGGACCGCGCAAGTACCCGGGTGCCATATGTGGCATCGGGGTGGCACGGGTAGTCCAGGCATTCTCCGATCACAGGGGGGCCACGACTACCCGGGAGGCCAGGCCGAGGGCGCGGGC
>JACADZ010000046.1 GCA_013389105.1 Parvularculaceae bacterium
GAATTCCGATCAGGCGCTCAACGCCTTCGTCGTGCCGGCCCGAACGCTGAAGCAGATCGCCGCGGATGCGCTCTCGTGACGTTCCGCGAAAAGGTAATCGAGTTCGGAAAAGGCGGCGCGCTCAGCGGCATGCTGACGATTCCGACGGCGGGGGACGCGCGTGCGCCCGGTCTTGCGCTATATAACGCCGGCATCGTGCATCGCATCGGACCGCACCGGCTGAACGTCAAGGTCGCGCGGGCGCTGGCGGCGCGGGGCGTCGCGAGCCTGCGCTTCGATTTGAGCGGCCTCGGCGACAGCCGTCCCGCCGCCGGCGGCAACGAGGCGCAAGCGACGCTCGATATCGGCGCGGCGCTTGATGAACTCGGCCGGGCGTCGGGCGCGTCGCGCTTCGTCCTGTTCGGATTGTGCTCGGGCGCCGACAACGCCTATCGCGCCGCGCTCGCCGACCCGCGCATCGCCGGTCTCGCGCTCGTCGATCCTTACGCCTACGAAAACCGGCGGGCGAAGATCGAGCGCGCCGCCATGAAGGCCCTGGACCTCAACCGCTGGAAGGCGGCGCTGTCGCGCGCGGCGGCGCCGCCGCATCCAGTCGGCGAGCCGCGCGAGCAAGCCGATTCAAGCCGGCCGCATCCGCCCCTTGCCGAGTTCGGCGCGGACCTCGAACAGCTGACGGCGCGCGGCGTCGAGATTCTCATGATCTACACGCGGTTCGTCGAGGAGCAGCTGACCCGGCCCGAGCACTTTTTCGACACGTTCTCGGCATTCGACTTCAAAGACCGGCTCGAAGTCCGGGTTGAAAGCGGCGTCGATCATACGCACACGGAGCTAATCGCCCAGGCCGCGCTGATCGAAAGACTCGCCGCTTTCATCGGCCGGCTGAGCGCGGCGTGAGGGACCCAAGATGAGCTATGAAACCATCCTGACGTCGATCGACGACGGCGTCCTGACCATCACGCTCAACAGGCCCGACCGTCTCAACGCCTTCACGATCGCGATGCAGCGCGAGCTCTGCGACGCGCTCGAGCGGTCCGACGCGGACGACGCCGTCCGCTCCGTGATCGTGACCGGCGCCGGCCGCGCCTTCTGCGCCGGCGCCGACCTCGCCATGGGCAAGGACGCCTTCAACTACAAGGCGCGTCCGAAGGGCGCGGAACCTGGCCATCGCGACCATGGCGGCGTCCTGGCGCTTCGCATCCATCGCAGCCTCAAACCCGTCATCGCGGCGATCAACGGGCCTGCGGTCGGCATCGGGATCACCATGACCTTGCCGATGGACGTGCGCCTTGCGTCGACGGCGGCCAGGATCGGCTTCGTGTTCGTGCGGCGCGGCATCGTCCCCGAGGCGGCGTCTTCGTTCTTCCTGCCGAGGATCGTCGGCATTTCCCGCGCGCTCGAATGGACGACGACGGGGCGGATTTTCTCCGCCGAGGAAGCGAAGGAGGGCGGCCTCGTACGCTCCGTCCATGCGCCCGAGGATCTCATGCCGGCCGCGACGGCGCTCGCGCGCGAGATCGCCGAGGGAGCGCCCGTCTCGGTCGCCATGACCCGGCAGATGATGTGGCGCTCCTTCGCGCAGGACCATCCGATGGAAGCGCACCGGCTCGACAGCCGCGCCGTCCTCGCCCGCGGCGCGTCGCGCGACGCGGCCGAAGGCGTGTCGAGCTTTCTTGAAAAGCGCAGGGCCGCGTTTCCGGACAAGGTCTCCAGCGACATGCCGGACTTCTTCGCGTGGCGGGACGAGCCGCCCTTCGAATAGCGGATCAGCGGGCGCGCGACCGCTTGGGCGGCGGGGCGGGCGCGGCCTCGTCGAACGCCTCGAGCAATCGCTTCGGCGCCTGCTTGCGCCACACCCTCAGGAGATTGGCGCGCGCCCGTTCGGGGTCGAGGCGCTCGGGCCGCACGAGCACGAGTTCGTGGCGCCGGTAGTGGTCGGTGAAAAAGAACGTATCCGGATCGCTCGCGACCAGCAGCTCGCGCTCTTCGAAGGGAACCTTGAACACGGGCGCATGTTCCGACGGGCTCCAGAAGAACCAGAGCTTCCCATGAGCCTTGAGGCAGGGCTGGCCCCAGGAGACCGCCTCGGTCACGCCGGGGAGGTCCAGCGAAAGCGCGAGGCCGCGCAGCTTCTCGCAAGTGAATGTCTTGCCCCGGGGCATGGCGCATTCGGGGACGACGGGCGCCGCACGGCAAGAAAGGAACGGCGCTTGGCGGTTGCCGACCCGGCGGGCCTTCCCCTAAAGTCGCGGACGGCAGAACGGGTTCCTCATGAAGCTTTCCTCCCTGAAGTCGGGCCGCGACGGCCGGCTGGTTCTCGTCTCCAACGATCTCACCCGATGCACCGACGCGCGGCGCATCGCGCCGACCCTGCAGGCGGCGCTCGACGACTGGGACGAGGCCGAGCCGCACCTGCGGGAGCTCGCCCAGAGCCTTGAGGTCGGCGCCGCGCCGGTCGAGCGCTTCCATGAACGAGATTGCGCCGCGCCGCTGCCTCGCGCCTATCAGTGGGCGGACGGTTCCGCCTACGTCAATCACGTGGCGCTCGTGCGCAAGGCCCGCGGCGCCGAGATGCCCGCAAGTTTCTGGACCGATCCGCTCATGTATCAGGGCGGGTCCGACGCCTTCCTCGGCCCCCGCGACGACATCCTCATGCCGGAGGACGAGAAATTCGGCGTCGATTTCGAGGCGGAGGTCGCCGTCATCACCGGCGACGTGCCCATGGGCGTGCCGGCGGACGAGGCAGGCGCCTTCATCCGGCTGGTGACGCTCGTGAACGACGTCTCCTTGCGGGCGCTTATCCCCGACGAACTCGCCAAGGGCTTCGGATTCTTCCAGTCCAAGCCCTCCTCGGCCTTCGCGCCCTGCGCGGCGACGCCGGACGCGCTCGGGGCGGCGTGGCAGGACGGCAGGCTTCATCTGCCCCTCGAGGTGACGCTGAACGGCAAGCCCTTCGGCCGGGCGAACGCTGGCGTCGACATGACCTTCGATTTCGGGACGCTGATCGCCCATGCGGCGAAGACGCGGCCCCTCGGCGCGGGCTCGATCATCGGATCGGGCACGGTCTCCAACCGCGGGGCGGACGGCGGACCGGGCAAGCCGATCGTCGAGGGCGGGGCCGGCTATTCCTGCATCGCCGAAGTGCGCGTCGTAGAAACGCTGCTGCGCGGCAAGCCGGAAACGCCGTTCCTGCGTTTCGGCGACCGCGTCGAGATCGAGATGCGCGACGCGAAGGGCCATTCCATTTTCGGTCGGATCGACCAGACTCTGCGCCGCTATGTCAGATAACCGACCGCCAAGTCTCGCCGCGCGGCTCGTCAACCGCTATCTCCGCCTCACGATGAAGCGGCTTCCCTTGCATCAGATGGCGCCGGACGAACTGCGCTACTGGTTCGAGAACCGGCGCCTGCCGTTCATCCCGAAGGGCGTCGACGTCGAGCTTGTCGAAAGCGGCAAGGTCGTCGGCGAGTGGCAGCGCCCGCGCGCAGGCGGCGCCGGCGTCCTCCTTTACATCCACGGCGGCGGCTACATCTTCGGCTCGCCGCGGGTCTATCGCACGCTGACCTTCCGTCTCGCGCTCGCCGCCGGCGTCAACGTCTTCGCGCTCCGCTACCGGCTTGCGCCCGAGAGCCTCTGCCCGGCGCCGATCGAGGACGCGCTCGCCGCCTATGAGCATCTTCTGAAGTCCGGCTTCCGTCCCGACGAGATCGTTCTCGGCGGCGATTCGGCCGGCGGCGGCCTCGCCCTCGCGACGCTGCAGGCGCTGCTCGCCAAAGGCGCGCCGCAGCCGGCCGGGGCCGTGCTCTATTCGCCGTGGACGGATCTTTCCGCCTCAGGCGCCTCGGTCGCCCGCAACGCGGAGTCGGACTGCATGTTCCGCGAGGAAACCGTCCGCGCCGGCGGCCGGCGCTACGCCGGGACGCTTGACCTTAAGGATCCGCGCGTCTCGCCGCTGTTCGGCGATTTCCGCGGCATGGCTCCGCTGCTCGTCTTCGCGAGCTCGTCGGAGATGCTGCATGACGATTCCGTCCGCCTCGTGGAGCGCGCACGCGCGCAAGGAGCGAGCGTCCGATTTGAGGAAAGCGCCGGCCTCGCCCATGTGTGGCCGCTGCTCGCCGCGCTCATGCCCGAAGGCCGCGAGGCGATCGCGACGACCGCCGGCTTCATCCGTGAGCGCATCAAGGCGCCGGCGTCGCAGAGGAAGGCCGCATGAGGCCTGAAGTCGCCAAGCTCCTGATCGCCGTCGTGCTCGACGTGCTCGACTTCACCGTCGGCCGCATTCCGGGCTTCGAGGTCGCGTTCGACATCCTGCTGGGCGTGGCGGCGGTCGCCATGTGGGGCTGGCCGGGCTTTTTCGCCTTCTTGGAGGTCGCCGACCCGACCGGCCAGATCGACGGCTTTGCGCCGACCATGACGCTGATCGCGCTTTCGCAGATGCGCCGGGCGAAGAAGAGCCCCGACGCGGCTCACTGAGCCGGGATTTTCATCGGTTCGGGAGACTCGACGGCGAGAGGCTTGCCCGGCGCCGCCGCCGCCCGAACATGCCGGAACGCCGCGCGCGCGGACGCCCAGTTGTCGAGGATCGCTTTCGCCCGCTGGGATTTGGTCTCGCGATGGTGCCGCTCGATCAGCGCGCGCAGGCGGTGCGCCGCGAGATCGTCGGGCGCGGCCCAGGCGATAGTCTCGGCGTTGGCGGCGCTCGCAAAGCTTTCGTCGGGATCGTAGACGAAGGCTTCGCCGCCGGTCATCCCCGCCCCGAAATTGGCGCCGACGGGCCCGAGAATGACGACTGTGCCGCCGGTCATGTATTCGCAGCCATTGGTCGAGCACCCTTCGACCACGGCGACCGCCCCCGAATTGCGCACCGCGAAACGTCCCCCCGCCCGGCCGGCGGCGAAAAACGCGCCCGACGTCGCGCCGTAAAGGCAGGTGTTGCCGACGATCGCCTGCGGCTCCTTGCGGGCGCCCGAAGGCGGGCGGATGACGATCTCGGCCCCCGAGAGACCTTTGCCGACATAGTCGTTGGCGTCGCCGTCGACGACGATCTTGAGGCCATGCGCGCTGAACGCGCCGAGCGACTGTCCGGCCGACCCGCGCAACCTCAAGGTCAGATGATCGCAATCAAGCTCGCGGTCCTTCATGGTGCGGACGATTTCCGAGGAGAGGCGGGCTCCGACGGTGCGGTCGGTATTGCGGACCGGCAAGGTCAGCGCCTGCCGCTCCCCGAACAGGAAAAAAGCGTCGAGCGCAGGGCGGATGCGCTGGTCGAGCGTGTCATCGACCTCCAGACGGCCCCGACGCGCGGAGCGCGGCGGCAGAGCTCCTGAATCGATCCGCACCAGAATGGGATTGAGATCGAGATCGTCGAGATCGGCCGAGCCGCGCGAAATCTGGTCGAGCAGGTCGGCGCGCCCGACGACGTCGTCGAGCGAACGCGCGCCAAGCCGGGCGAGATGCCGCCGCACGTCCTCTGCAAGGAACGTCATCAGATTGACCACATGATCGGGGGCGCCGCCGAAGCGCTTGCGCAGGTCCTCGTCCTGGGTGGCGACGCCGACGGGGCAGGCGTTGGAGTGACACTGCCGCACCATGAGGCAGCCGAGCGCGATCAGCGCCGCGGTGCCGACGCCGTATTCCTCCGCGCCCAGCATCGCGGCGACGACGATATCGCGTCCGGTGCGGATGCCGCCGTCGACGCGCAGCGTCACCTGCTCTCTCAGATCGTTGAGGGTCAGGAGCTGGTGCGCTTCGGCGAGCCCGAGCTCCCAGGGCGAGCCCGCGAACTTGATCGACGTTTGCGGAGAGGCGCCGGTGCCGCCGACATGGCCGGAGATGAGGATGACGTCGGCCTTCGCCTTGGCGACGCCGGCGGCGATGGCGCCAATGCCGCCTGCGGAAACCAGCTTCACGCACACGCGCGCCCGCGGATTGATCTGCTTCAGGTCATAGATGAGCTGGGCGAGGTCCTCGATCGAATAGATGTCGTGATGGGGGGGCGGCGAGATCAGCGTGACGCCGGGCGTCGCATGACGCATGCGCGCGATGAAATCGGTGACCTTGAAGCCGGGAAGCTGGCCGCCTTCGCCGGGCTTGGCGCCCTGCGCGATCTTGATCTCGATCTCCTCGCACTGGTTCAGATAGTCGGCGGTGACGCCGAAGCGGCCGGAGGCGATCTGCTTGACGGCGGAATTGGGGTTGTCCCCGTTCGGCAGGAGCTGGTAGCGCTCGGGGTCTTCGCCCCCCTCGCCGGACACCGATTTCGCGCCGATCCGGTTCATGGCGATGTTGAGCGCGCCATGCGCTTCCGGAGAGAGCGCGCCGAGCGACATGCCCGGCGTCACGAAGCGCCTGCGGATCGACTCCATCGGCTCGACTTCGTCAATGTCGAGGGCGGGGCCGAGCGCTCGCGGCCGCAGGAGGTCGCGGATCTGGGCGGGCGGCTGGTTGTCGAGCGCGTCCGCGAAGCGCGCGAAACTCGCAGCGTCGTTGTCGCGAACGGCCCTCTGCAAGTCGCTGACCCGGCCGGCTTCCAGGATGTGGCGCTCGCCCCGCGCGCGCTGGCGGTAGAACCCGCCGACCGGCAGGGACGCCGCCGGCGCGAAGGCGCGCCGGTGCAGCGCGATGGCGCGCTTCTCGATGCCGGAAAGTCCGATGCCGGAAATGCGGCTCGTCATCCCGGGAAAAAACTCCTCGACCAGTCCCCGCGACAGGCCGAGCGCCTCGAAATTGCACCCCCCGCGATAGGAGGAGACGACGGAGATGCCCATTTTCGAGATGATTTTGAGCAGCCCCGCCTCAAGCGCGCATTTGTAGTTGTAGACGCACTGGTTGCGGTCGAGGGCGCCGAACTGGCCCTTGGCCTGCGCATCGGCGATCGAGTCGAAAGCGAGATACGGATTGACCGCAGTCGCCCCGACGCCGACCAGCACCGCCGCATAGTGAGGATCGAGGCATTCGGCGGCGCGCACGATGATCGAGCAGAAGGCGCGACGGCCGACCTTGATGAGATGCGCGTGCACGCCGCCGGCCGCGAGGATCATCGGGACAGGCAGGCGATCGGCGCTTTGCTTTTCGTCGCTGAGAATGACGATGCCGGCCCCGTCCCTGACGCCGTCGGCGGCCTCGCGGCGGATGCGGTCGAGCGCGCGCCTGAGGCCCTCGCCGTCGCCTGCGACGTCGGCGGCGTCGTAGCAGCAGTCGATCTCGACGATTCTCTGGTCGAGCAGGCCGCGCAGGCGCTCATACATGCCGTTGGTCAGGAACGGGCTTTCAAGGACGAAGACGTCGGTCTGCGTCTTGTCGGAGGCGAGGATGTTGCCGAGGTTCTTGAAGCGCGTCTTGAGGCTCATGACGCATGCTTCGCGCAAGGGGTCGATCGGCGGGTTGGTCACCTGGCTGAAGTTCTGGCGGAAGTAGTGAGACAGGGGCCGGTATTCGTCTGAGAGAACCGCGAGCGGCGCGTCGTCGCCCATGGAGCCGATCGCCTCCTTGCCTGTCTGGGCCATGGGGCGGAGGATGAGATCGAGGTCCTCGAGCGTATAGCCGGCCGCGAGCTGGCGCCGGGTCAGCTCCTCGCCCTCGAACAGCCGGTCCTCGGGGCCGGGACCGATTTTCGGCTCCAGCATCGAGATGTTCTCAAGCCACTCCGTATACGGATGGGCGGCCGCCAGCCAGTCGAGGATCTCGTCCTGCTCGTAAAACTTCAGATTCTCCATGTCGAAGGCGATCATGCGCCCCGGCTCGAGCGCGCCGCGGCGCGTCACGTTGCGCCCCTTGAGCGGACACATGCCGGTCTCGGAGCCGACCGCGAGCACGCCGTCCTCGGTGAGGGCGTAGCGAAGCGGGCGCAGGCCGTTGCGGTCGACGCCGGCGAGCGCCCAGCGTCCGTCGAAGGCCGCGATCGCCGCCGGCCCGTCCCAAGGCTCCATGACCGCGTTGCAGTAGCTGTAGAGCGCGCGCCATTCGTCCTTGTGCGAGGCGTTCGGCGCCGAGGCCTCGGGCATTAGCAGCGCTTTCGCCATCGGGCCGTTCCGGCCCGCGCGCACCAGCAGCTCGAACACCTGATCGAGCGCCGCCGAATCGGAAGCGCCGGGACGGATCACCGGCTTCACGGCCGCATCGTCGTCGCCGAACGCAGCGGACGCCATGCGGATCTCGTGGCTCTTCATCCAGTTGATGTTGCCCTTCAGCGTGTTGATCTCGCCGTTATGAGCGAGCATGCGGAAAGGCTGGGCGAGCCGCCATTCCGGGAAGGTGTTGGTCGAGTAACGCTGGTGAAAGATGGCTGCGGCCGTGATGAAGCGCTCGTCCTTGAGATCGAGGTAGAAGTTGTCGATCTCCTCGGCGAGGAACATGCCCTTATAGACGATCGACCGCGCCGACAGCGACGGGATGTAGAAATCGGGCAGGTTCGCTTCGCTGGCGCGCCGCTCGATCCGTCTACGGACGAGATAGAGCGCGCGCTCCAGATCGTCCTTGGATCGGCCCTTGAGGTCGCAGAACAGGATCTGCTCGATCTCGGGGCGCACCTGGCTCGCGCGCGCGCCGAGGCGCGTCGCGTCGATCGGCACCTGCCGCCAGCCGTAGACGTTGAAACCGTCCTTGATGATCTCGGTCTCGGTGATCGTCCGGCAGGCGTCCTGCGCCGCGAAATTGGTGCGCGGCAGGAAGACGACGCCGGCGCAGAGGTCCGCCCGTTCGGGCGGGCGGCCCATGCGGGCCACGCAATGCCGGAAGAACTCCTGCGGGATGTTGACGAGAAGGCCGGCGCCGTCTCCCGTTTTGCCGTCGGCCGCGACCGCGCCGCGATGCCAGACGGCCTTCAGCGCCGCGAGCGCCATCTCGACGATATCGCGTCGCGCGCGCCCGTCGAGCGCGGCGATGAGGCCGACGCCGCAGGCGTCACGCTCCGATGACGGATCATAAGCGCCGGCGTCGATGAGCGCCTGGCGGTTCCTGAGGTAGCGTTGGGTCTCGTTCATGGCGCGCCGCCTATTCCGCCGCGAGGAGGCGGGGCGCCGCGCGCAGCCTGTCCGCGATCTCCGCCGCCGCGCGCTTGCCGTCCGCGATCGCCCACACGACCAGCGAGGCGCCGCGAACCGCGTCGCCGGCCGCGTATACGCCGGGGAGCGAGGTCTCGAGCGAGCGCGTCATCGTCCTCAGCGTTCCCCGCGGCGTCCTTTGCAACTCCGGCGCGCCGAAGAGCGCCGGGAGGTCCTCGGGGTCGAATCCAAGGGCCTTGATGACGAGATCGGCCGGCAGCCGGAACTCCGATCCGGCGACCGGTTCGACCCCGGCGCGGCCGGAATCGTCCTTCGCGCCGATCTGCATACGGACGGCTTCGACTGCGGCGACGCGGCCGCCTTCGGAAATGATCGCCTTGGGCGCTGCGAGCCATTCGAACCGGACGCCTTCCTCTTCGGCGTTCGCGGTTTCGCGCGCGGAACCCGGCATGTTGGCGCGGTCGCGGCGATAGAGGCAAATGACGGAAGCCGCGCCCTGGCGCACAGCGGTGCGCACGCAGTCCATCGCGGTGTCGCCGCCGCCGATGACCACGACGCGCTTGCCGGCGGCGTTGAGCGCGCCGCCGTCAAAGTCGGGGACCCTGTCGCCGAAGCCCTTGCGGTTCGAGGCGACGAGGTAGTCGAGCGCGGGGACGACGCCCGCCGCCCCGTCCCCCGGGACGCCAAGTTCGCGGGCCGCATAGGCGCCGGCGGCGATGAGGACGGCGTCGTGCCGCGCGCGGAGATCTTCGAGCGTCGCCTGCCGGCCCACTTCGAATTTGAGCCGGATGTCCGCTCCCGCCGCCTCGAGGCGCGCGACCCGCCGCGCGACGATTTTCTTGTCGAGCTTGAAATTGGGGATGCCGTAGACCAGCAGTCCGCCGGCGCGGTCATGCCGGTCGTAGATCACGACCTCGGCGCCGGCCTTGCGCAGGTCCTCCGCCGCGGCGAGGCCCGCGGGCCCCGCGCCGACGATCCCGACGGATTTCCCGAGGGTCGGCCCGACGGGGACCGGGCCGACCCAGCCCTCGGCGAAGGCGGTCTCGGTGATGAACTGTTCGATCGCCCCGATCGTCACCGTTCCGTGCCCGGACTTTTCAATCACGCACGCGCCCTCGCACAGGCGGTCCTGCGGACAGATGCGGCCGCAGATCTCCGGCATGGGATTTGTGGCCGACGACAGGGCGTAGGCCTCCTCAAGCCGCCCTTCGGCCGCGAGCCGCAGCCAGTCCGGTATGTCGTTGGTGAGCGGGCAATGGTTCTGGCAGAACGGCACGCCGCACTGGCTGCAGCGCGAGGCCTGGGCGCGCGCCGCGGCGCGGTCGAAATCATGATAGATTTCGTCAAAGTCCTCTCGGCGGGCGAGGGCCGGCCGCCGGTCGGGCGGCCTGCGATCGAGGGCGGTGAATTTCAGCATGAGCGGCCGGCGCAGTCTCCCTCCCCGGGGCCGCGGCGGCCGCTCAGGGTCGATTCGAGCACGAAACTCTGACGCCCTCGCCATGGCTGCGCAAGCGATTTTTTGCTGCAGGCGCGAGAATAACAATGCCAAAATGGCAAATTATGCTATTTTTGCATAATGTGATGACAGTATGGGCCGAATTCGGCGCATTGGAGGGCGACAAAATCCAGCGCCTCTTGTGCGCAGCAGCATCAGCCGGTCAGTTGCCGGCCTGTCGCGGGCGGGTCCGGGGAAGGCGCCGAGACCACCTGATTGCGGCCGTTGCGCTTGGCTTCATAGAGGCCGGCGTCGGCGCGCTCGATCAGGCTTTCCGCGGAGTCGGAGGCGGCGAGCAGGGCGACGCCCATCGACATGGTGACGACGCCGAGATCCTCGTTCGTGCGCCGCTTCTTGAGGCGCCGCGATTCGATCGCGCGGCGGATGCGGTCCCCGAGCATGACCGCATTCTCGAGCGTGGTTCCGGGGAGGAGGAGGGCGAATTCCTCGCCGCCATATCGCGCGAGAATGTCCTGGCCTTTGGTGTTGGCGCTCATCACCTCCGCGACGAGCCTTAGCACCTGATCGCCGGTCTGGTGCCCCCACCGGTCGTTGAACGTCTTGAAATGGTCGACGTCGGCCATGATGAGCGCGAGCGGCTCATTGGCCTCCTGGCTCGCCAGCACCAGCTTGGCGATAGCGGCGTCGAAGGTCTTGCGGTTCTTGACCCCCGTGAGGGGGTCCTGCATCGCCTCCTGCTGGATGTGCTCGATGTTGCTGCGCAGGGACGCGACCTCAGTCGAGGTCTCGGCGAGGCGCTGTTCGAGCTTCTGGTTTTCTTCGCGTACGGACTTGGTGACGGCGATGACGCCCTCGAGCAGCGCGCCGACTCCCGGATACTGTTCTGCAGACTGACGAAGCTGAGAAGAGAAGCGCTGCAGCTGCTCGCCGCGCTCGTGCGCGTTTTCGCCGGAACTTTCGATGAGATCGGTCAGGCTGATGATCTCGTTTTCGAAACGCTCGACGATGTCGATCACGTTTTTGGCGAGATCGGCGCGGATAATGTGGAAATTGTAGAATTCGTCGGCGTGGCTCTGCCTGATCCCGCCCTCGGCGAGGCGTTTCTGGATGTCGCGGGAGAGCGCCGGAATCCTGCCCTCGACATGCGCGAGCCAGACTTCGAAATTGCGCGGACTGGCCGCTAGGCCGAGGCCCTTCAACGCGGCGAGGGCCAGCTCGGCGTTCCGGTGCGATGCTTCAAGGCTGCGCACGATCCTCTAACCTCCTGCGCCCGTGCAGGGTTATAGGAAACGCGCGTTAAGGACGACCTAACCGGAATCGAAGGTCCGCGACGCGTTAACGAAGCAGAAATCCGGGCACGTGATCGCCGAGGCCGACAACGCGTTCGGGCGCCGACTCGCGGCGCGGCCGGCGCTCGCGGTGAAGCGCGGGCGGCGGAGCGCCTGAAGCGGCTTCGCCGACAGGGGCCGCGGGGCGTTCGCGCGCCGGGCGGTCGCGGAATTCGGCCGGACGGCTCTCGCCGCGCCTCGGCCGCCGGTCGTCGCGCGCGCCGCGACGGGGTCGTTCCTCGCGGCCGGATCGGCCGTCGTTCTCGTCGCGCGGCGGGGTCTCGATTTTGAGGTCGAGCGCCTCGATCGAGTCGGCGCCGGTGGTGCGCAGGATCGCGTCATAGGCGCGGCCGTCCGCCGGCGTCACGATCATGAAGGCGCAGCCCTGCCGACCTGCACGGCCGGTGCGGCCGATGCGGTGGACGTAGTCGTCCGAGTGAATCGGCACGTCGAAATTGAAAACGTGACTGACCGCCGGAATGTCGAGGCCGCGCGCGGCGACGTCTGAAGCGACCAGGAACTGGAGTTCGCCGCTTCGGAACTTGTCGAGGGTTTCAGTGCGGTAGGCCTGGGCGAGGTCGCCGTGGATGGGGCGGGCGTTGAAGCCGTGGCGCTGGAGCGACTTGGCGACGATGTCGACGGTCGTCTTGCGGTTGCAGAAAATGATGCCGTTCTTGACGCCGTCCTGTTCGAGCAGCTTGCGCAGGGCGGCCCGCTTGGTGCGGTCGTCCTTGGTCTCGAGGCGGAGGATTCGCTGGGTGATCGTCTCGGCCGCCGTCGCCGGACGGTCGACCTCGACCCGCACCGGATCGTTGAGGAACTGCTCCGTGAGCCGCGTGATTTCCGGCGGCATGGTGGCCGAGAAGAACAGGGTCTGGCGCGTGGGCGGCGTCAGCTTGAAAATGCGCTCGATGTCGGGAATGAACCCCATGTCGAGCATGCGGTCGGCCTCGTCGACGACCATCACTTCGATGCCGGTGAGAAGGAGCTTGCCGCGCTCGAAGTGGTCGAGGAGGCGGCCTGGCGTCGCGATCAGCACGTCGACGCCGCGGGTGAGCTTCAGATCCTGGTCGCCGAACGATACGCCGCCGATCAGAAGCGCCATCGAAAGTTTGTGGTGCTTTCCGTACTTTTCGAAATTCTCCGACACTTGCGCGGCGAGTTCGCGGGTCGGGCAGAGCACCAACGAGCGCGGCATGCGGGCGCGCGCGCGGCCATTGCCGAGGCGCTGGATCATCGGAAGGGTGAAGGAAGCGGTCTTTCCGGTCCCGGTCTGGGCGATGCCGAGCACGTCGCGGCGCTTGAGCGCTTCCGGGATCGCGGCCTTCTGAATGGGGGTCGGGGTCGAATAGCCGGCTTCGGCGATCGCCTTAAGCAGGGTCGGCTCAAGGCCGAGATCTTCAAACGACATGGGGTCCTTTTGTCTGTTGGGGCCGGCGCGACATGCGACGGCGTCGGAAACGGGCGGGGTTGCTGATCCACGCCCCGTCGTTCCGCCACAGACAGACGATGCGTCTTTCGGGTGCTGCAATCCTTGGGCTGCGTCGTCTTAAGGTCCGCGACTTTGAACGGAGCCTGCGCGCGCTGCACTGCAACATCGCTCAGCTAGGCAGTTTCCCGAGAAAAGTCAATTCCTGGGCAGGATGGGATGCAACTAAGAATGACTTGCAAATTCGGCGGCGGTGTAGCAAATGAGAATTATTCGCAAAACCTTTAGGTCAACGTCGGAAGGGGAGAAACCATGGGGAAAAGTCAGGCTTTGCGCGCGGGCGTCGCGGCGGCGGTCATGAGCGCCTCCGGCGCGTTCGCTCAGGAGATCGTTCCGATCTCGGCCTGGGGCGGCGGCGACGAAGTCGTCGTGGAAGGGAAGCGCATCGACTATGGCGGAGGCTCATCCCGGACCGCGACCAAGACCGACACGGACCTGATCGACATTCCCCAGTCGATCTCCTCGATCACCCGAGATGTCATCGACGACGCGGGCCTCAAAAGCATGGCGGACGTGCTGCGTTACGTCCCCGGCGCCTCGATGGGCCAGGGCGAGGGGCATCGCGACGCGCCGACCTTGCGCGGCAATGCATCGACAGCGGACTTCTTCATCGACGGCGTGCGCGACGACGCTGAATATTTCCGCGATCTCTACAATGTGGAGCGCGTGGAGATTCTCAAAGGGCCGAACGCGATGATCTTCGGCCGCGGGGCCGGCGGCGGCCTCATCAATCGGGTGACCAAGAGCGCCGATTTCGAGGACGTGCGCAACCTGCAGCTCAGGGGCGGGCAGTTCGGCATGATCCGCGGCGCCGCAGACGTCGGCGGCGGCGTTGCGGAGAACGTCGCGCTTCGCCTCAACGCGTTCTATGAGAACGCCGACAGCCATCGCGACCATGTCGGCTCGGAACTCTACGCCTTCAACCCGACGGCGGCGGTCAGGCTCGGCGCGGAAACGACCTTCCGCCTCGCCTATGAACATTTCAGCGACGACCGCACCGTTGATCGCGGCGTGCCGTCGCAGAACGGGCTTCCCTACGACGGCGATCGCGACGCTTTTTTCGGAAATCCCGACCAGAGCTACGCCGAGTTTCAGCGTGACGCCGGAACTGCGACGCTGGAGCATGCCTTCGCGCCGGACCTGTCCGTCCGCAATCACCTTTCCTACGCGTCGAACGACAAGTTCTATTCCAACGTCTTTCCGTCGAGCGCGGTCAACAATGCGACCGGCAATGTGTCGATCCAGTCCTACCGCTCGTCGCAGCAGCGGCGGAACCTCTTCAACCAGACGGACCTCGTCTGGAAAGTGAAGACCGGCGCCGTCGCGCACGCCTTGCTCCTCGGCGCCGAGTTTGGCGTTCAGAAGACCGACAATTTCCGCGCGCCAAACAACGCCGCCGGGATCGTCAATATCGCCACTCCGACCACCTTCGCTCCGGCGCCCGTCATCGGCGTGCAAAACGACAACCTTGTCGATCTCAAGGTCGCCGGCGTCTATCTTCAGAATCAGATCGAGCTCAACCGGTACGTGCAGCTGATCGGCGGCGTGCGGTTCGACCGGTTCGATCTCGAATTCGACGATCAGCGCGTCGGCGCGTCTGATTTCGAGCGCACGGACAACGTGGTTTCGCCCCGCGGCGGCGTCGTGATCAAGCCGACCGACAACGCCTCGCTCTATTTCAGTTACTCAAAGTCCTTCCTGCCGCAGTCGGGCGATCAGTTCAGCGCGCTTTCGGCGACGCTCGCAAATCTTGAGCCGGAGGAGTTCGAAAACCTCGAAGTCGGCGCGAAGTGGATCATCAATGAGCGCCTCGCCCTCTCGGCCGCGGTCTATCGGCTCGACCGCACGAATACCCGCGCGACCGACCCCGTGACGCTGCTTACGGTGCTGACCGGCGCGCAGCGGTCGAAGGGCTTCGAAGTCGAACTCGCCGGCTCGATCAACGACAAGTGGGACGTGCTCGCGGGCTACGCCTATCAGGACGCCGAGATCACGCGCGCAACCGCCGCCGCGCCGGCCGGCCGCAACGTCCCCCTCGTGCCGCAGCAGTCCTTCTCCCTGTGGACCACCTATCGCGTGCTGCCGAAATTCCGGATCGGGGCCGGCGTCGTGCATCAGGCCGATCGCTTCGCCTCGATCAGCAATGCGGTCGTGCTCCCCGATTTCACGCGCATCGACGCCGCGGTCTTCTATGAGATCAGCGACAACCTCCAACTGCAGGTGAACGTCGAGAACCTCGCGAACGAGCTCTATTTCCCCACGGCGCACAATGACAACAACATTACGCCGGGCGCGCCGCGCTCGGTGCGGGCCGGGATCGAGCTGTCGTTCTGAACCGGGGGTCGGGCGGCGCTTCAGCGAAGTCGGCTGCTTTCCAGGCGCGCAATGCGGTTTTGCCACAGGCAAAGGAGCGGCGTCACGACGAGCTCCATGACCAGCGCGAATGTCATGCCGGTCGAGGGCCGTCCTTCTAGGAGCAGGGAGACGAGGCGGGCGAGCCCGCCGCAGATCACCAGGGAGCCGAGAAGGCGCACCGAGACCGTCGCGCGCTCGATGCGCGGGATGACCGCGGCGAAGGTGACGCCGACGGCCAGCAGAAGTCCGGACAGATACCTGAAGTGGCTGTCGAAAGAGACCCCGGCCGGAACTTGCGAAAACCCCTCCGGGCCGGCGACGACGCCGGCGACGCCGCCCCCGATCGGAACAAGGCAGGCAAGGGCGATCGCGGCTTGCAGGGCGCGCCGCTCGGTTCGGTAGCTCACGGCTTCGCCCGGCGAGCGCTAACGAAGGCCCCCAGCCTGGCGTCGAGCCGCGCGGCGACGCCCGGCCACTCGCTCTTGAGCACGCTGAACCAGACCGTGTCGCGCAGCGAGGCGTCCGGCATCACCATGTGGGCGCGGTGGATCCCTTCGAAACGCGCGCCGAGTTTCTCGACCGCGCGCCATGACCTTGCGTTGAGCGCCGAAAGTTTGAGTTCAACGCGGTTCAGACCGAGGACGTCGAACGCGTGAGCGAACATCAGCCGCTTGCAGGACGGATTGACCGGTCCGGCCCACGCTTTCTTCGCATACCATGTCCAGCCGATTTCGATGCGCCTGTTCGGCGCTGAGTGCGCGAGATAGCTTGATGAGCCAACCACTTCGCGGGTCGGCAGGTCGATCACGACGAAGGTCAGATCCTGCGGCTGCGCGCCAAGCCGCTGATCCATCCACGCATCGAAATTCTCATTATGCTGATTGACCGACGCGAACCGCCACAGATCCGGGTCCGCGCCGGCCCGCCTTAGATCCTCGCGATGGCGCTCCTCGATCGGCTCGAGTCGCACGAAGGCGTTGGCGAGCGCGGCGCGGAGCAGGCTCACCAGATCTGCACGCGCTCTTCAGGCGGCAGATAGAGCTTGTCCGCGGGCGACACGCTGAAAGCCGCATACCAGGCGTCCATGTTGCGCACGACGCCGTTGACGCGGAACTCGGCCGGCGAATGCGAGTCGGTCGCGATCTGGTTTTTGAGCTGCTCCTCGCGGACAAGGCGCTTCCACACTTGCGCCCAGGCGAGAAAGAAGCGCTGGTCGCCGGTGAAGCCGTCAATGATCGGCGCCTCGGCGCCGTTCAGCGACAGCTTGTAGGCGTGATAGGCCATGGCGAGACCGCCGAGATCGCCGATGTTCTCGCCCATGGTGAGCTTCGGATCGATGGGGAAGCCCGGGATCGGTTCGAACTTCGCATACTGAGCGCCGAGCTTGTCGGCGAGCTTGGCGAAGCTCGCGGCGTCTTCGGCGGTCCACCAGTCGCGCAGGAAGCCGTCGCCATCGGACTTGCGGCCCTGATCGTCGAAGCCGTGACCGATCTCGTGTCCTATGACGGCGCCGATCGCCCCGTAATTGACCGCCGGGTCGGCGAGCGGATCGAAGAACGGCGCCTGGAGGATCGCAGCGGGGAACACGATCTCGTTGCGCGTCGAGGAATAATAGGCGTTTACGGTCTGCGGGGTCATGCCCCACTCGGTCTTGTCCACCGGCTTGCCGAGGCGCGAGACGTCATAGGCCCATTCGAACGCCGCGGCGCGGGCGGCGTTGCCCCAGGCGTCGCCGTCGACCACGTCGAGGCCGGAATAATCTCGCCACTTCTCGGGATAGCCGATTTTCGGCGTGAATTTGGAGAGCTTCTCCTGCGCGCGCGCCTTGGTCTCGGCGCCCATCCACGGCAGCTTGTCGATCCGCTCGCCGAGCGCCGTGCGGAGATTGGCGACGAGCGCCTCCATCTGCGCTTTCGACTGCGCCGGGAAATGACGCTCGACATAGATCCGGCCGACGGCCTCGCCGAGCGCGTCATTCACGGCCTGGACGCCGCGCTTCCAGCGCTCCTTCTGGACCGGCGTCCCGCGCAGCTCCGTGCCGAAGAAAGCGAAGTTGGCGTCGTCGATCGCCTTCGGCAGCACGTCGGCGCGGGCGTTGACGACATGGAACTTCAGATAGTCCTTCCAGGTCTCGACCGGCGTCGAAGCGAACAGCTCGGCGAGGTTCTGGATCGCGTCGAACTCACGCAGCACGACGGCTTCGGCGCCGGAGAGATCGGAGACGGCGAACATCGCGTCCCAGGGCGCGCCCGGCGCGAAGCTCCGGAGCTCGGCGCGGCTCTTCTTGTTGTAGGTCAGGTCCCGCTCGCGGCGCTTGGCCGGCGTCCAGTGAATCTCGGCGATCTTGTATTCGAGGTCGTAGATCGCTGCGGCCTTCGCGGCCGCATCTGCGACGCCGGCGAGCGTCAGGACCTTCTCGACATAGGCCTTGTACTTCGCCTGTTTGTCCGCGAATTTCTCTTCAAGATAGTAGTCGCGGTTCGGCATGCCGAGGCCGGCCTGCGTCACATAGACGACGTAGCGGTCCGGCGCCTTGGCGTCGACGTCGACATAGGCGCGGAAGGGCGACTGTCCGGGGAGGTCCGGGGCGGCGAAAAGCCTCGCCACGTCTTCATGGCTGGCGGCTTGGTCGATGCGCGCAAAATCGGCGGCGAGGGGCGCGAGGCCGGCCGCCTCGATCGAGGCGACGTCCGTATACGTCCGGTAGTAGGCGCCGATTTTCTTTTCGATGTCGGCGGCTTCGGCGTTGGCGGCTGCATCCTCGATGATCTTCCTCACGCGCGCTTCCGAGCGCTCGAAGAGGACGGTGAACGATCCGTAGCTCGAGTAATCGTCCGGGATCTTGAAGGTCTCGAGCCAGCCGCCGTTGACATGGCGGAAGAAATCGTCGCCCGGCTTGACCTCATTCTTCAGATAGGAGGTCTCCACGCCGAATTCGCCGAGTTCGGGTTTAAGCGCCGTCGCGGCCGGCGGGGCTTCCGGGGCCGAAGGGTCCGCCGAAGTCTCCTTGCGGCCGCAGGCGAGGAGCGCCGCGGCGGCGAGGCCCGTCGCCAGTACATTCCGCAGCGCCGACATCTTCATGGTTCGAGCCCTCCTTGGTCTGGTCGCCTTAACCGCTTCCGCAGGCCTTTTCCAGCGCGATTGAAGGGGCGCAGGCGACCTTGCCGCTCGGCGCCGATTCCGCCATCCTCCAATCCCGGCCCGCAGAGCCGAGGACCTCATGGATCTGAAATCCGTCATCCGGACCATACCGGACCATCCCAAGCCCGGAATCATGTTCCGCGACGTGACGACGCTGCTCGCCGACGCCCGCGGATTCCGACGGGCGATCGACGAACTCGTGCAGCCGGTGGCTGGACAGAAGATAGACAAGGTCGCCGGCATCGATGCCCGGGGGTTCATCCTCGGCGGCGCCATCGCGCACCAGCTCTCGATCGGCTTCGTGCCGGTGCGCAAGAAGGGCAAGCTTCCCTACAAGACCATCGCCGAGCGTTACGAACTCGAATACGGCGTCGACGAGGTCGAGATCCATGTCGACGCGGTGAAGGAGGGCGACAAGGTGTTGTTGGTCGACGACCTCATCGCCACCGGCGGCACCGCCGCCGCGGCGATCCGCCTCCTCGAACGCGCCGGCGCGGAAATCAAACTCTGCGCCTTCGTCGTCGATCTCCCGGATTTGGGCGGCGCCGCGAAGTTGCGCGCCATGGGCAAGGAAGTCCGGGCGCTGGTTGAATTCGAGGGCGAATAGGCCTTCGGCGGGAGGAGCGGCGGATGACCATTTTCATCCTTGGACTGATTATCTTCTTCGCGTCTCACCTTTTCACGCCGCTGATGCGCGGCGCGCGGGAAAATCTCCAGAAGCGGTTGGGCGCCGGCGGTTACAAGGGGCTCTATTCGATCGTTTCGGCGATCGGGCTGACGCTCATCATCATCGGCTGGCCGGGCGCCGACCGGACGGTTCTCTTTGTCGCGCCGTACTGGACGGTGCATGTCGCCTATCTGCTGACGCTGCTCGCGTTCATCGCTCTCGCCGCCGCCTACCTCCCGAAGGGGAGGATCGCCGCGACGCTGAAGCATCCGATGCTGGCGGGCGTGAAGCTCTGGGCGTTCGCCCACCTCCTCGTGAACGGGGATGTTCGCTCCGTCCTCCTCTTCGGCGCCTTCCTCGCCTACGGGGTCATCGACCGCATCATGGTCAAGAAGCGGGGCGCGCCGACGCCAGTCGCCGGGTCTGGCGTCAACGACATTCTGGCGGTCGCCGTCGGCGCCGCGGCCTGGTGCGCGATCTTCTTCTGGCTCCACCCCTTCATCGCCGGAGTCGCGTTGCGCTGAGGCGGCCGCGCCCGCGTTGCGCGCTCCGGTAAAGGCCGTTAGAAACCCGCTCGCGCTTCAGGGCGCAGGACCGATCGCCCGCGAGAAAGGCTTCCACGCGTGACCAATGACGAAACAGCCTTCCGCGAGGTCGATCAGGCGGTAGCCGAGCAGGAACAGCTGGAGTTTCTGAAGAAGTATGGGACCGCGCTGATCGGCGCGGCCGCCGCTTTCGTTCTGGGGGTCGGCGGATATCAGGTCTGGCAGGCTCAGAAGGAGGCGGCTGCAGGGCGGGCGGCGGCCGAATTCAAGACGGCCAGCGATACTCTTCAGAAGTCACCTGAGGAAGGCGTCCTGGCGCTCGAGGCGTTCAGCGCCGAGGCCCCCTCGGGCTATGCCTTGATGGCGGAACTGAAACGAGCGTCATCGCTCGCCGGCGCCGGCAAGCGCGAGGAGGCGCTTGCCGCCTATCGCAAGCTCTATGCGTCGGACAAGGCGCCGCAGAGGCTCCGCGACCTGTCGCGCCTGCGGGCTGCGTCTTTGTCCGCCGCCGATGGGCGGGACGCGGTGCTGAAGGACCTCGGCGAGCTGATCTCGTCGACTTCGGCGCTGGGGTTCTATGCGCGTGAGCTGCAGGGCGTCGCGGCGCTCGACGTCAAGGACTACGAAAGCGCCGCCAGCATCTTCGGCAAGATGGCTGCCGACGAGGCAGCCCCGGAGCCGGTGCGCCAGCGGGCCAAGGAGTTCGTCGCGCTGGCCCTCGCCGGCAAGGCCGGCGTCGCCCTGAAGAGCGAGGCGAGCCTCACCGACGTCGTGAAGTCGCTCGACGAAGCCGCCGCCCGGGCCGCCGCCGCCGAGGACGCCAACGCCGACCTCGCGCCGGAAGGCCCCGAGAGCCATGACGGTCACAGTCACCCGGAAGAAGCTCCGACCAAGGACCCCCAGTAATGTCGCATCGCATGCTTCGCGCGTCGCTGCTCGCGTTCGCCGCCGCTGTCGCCGTCCCGGGCTGTTCCTCGGGTCCCATTGGCGCGGTGACGGGCGTTTTCGGCGGCGGCGAGGAGAAGAAGAAGGGCGAAGAGAACGCGCCCGAGAAAGAAAACCGCATCTCCATTCTCGCGCTCGAGGACACGCTCGAACCCGATCCGCGGTTCGCCGGCGCCGAGGTGCCGTTGCCGCCGGCCTACAAGAACGTGTCGTGGCCCCAGCCGGGCGGCGAGGCCGATCACACCCTGCACCACCTTCAGGCAACCGGCGGCCTCAAGGTGGCGTGGAGCGCCGACATCGGGTCGGGCGGCAGCCGCGAAGTGCTCACCGCCCCGCCGATCGTCGCCGACGGCAACCTCTACATCATGGACTCGGAAGCGCGGATCACCGCCTATGACGTGGCGACCGGCGCGCGCAAATGGCGCACGGAACTGACGCCGAAGATCAAGGAGAAATTCCGCGTCCGCGAGGTGCTCGCACGTCCCGACGCCGGTCAGATCGGCTTCGGCGGCGGCGTCGCCTATGACAACGGCAAGGTGTTCGTGACGTCCGGCTTCGGTTTCGCGGCGGCGCTGAAAGCCGACACCGGCGAGGAGCTCTGGCGCAGCAAGACCGACGCGCCCGTCCGCACGCCGCCGACCGCCTATCGCGGCCAGCTCTACTTCGTCACCAACACCAACGAGTTCATCGCCCTTGACCAGCAGACCGGCGAGGCCAAGTGGAAATACCAGTCGTTCGAGGAGGCGGCGCGGATTCTCTCCTCGTCGAGTCCGGCGGCGGCGGGCGACCTCGTCGTCGCGCCCTTCTCGTCAGGCGAGCTTGTCGCGTTCCTCGCCGACACCGGCCGCCCGGTGTGGAACGAGACGCTCGCGCGCAACTCGCGCCTGACCTCGCTCTCGACCCTCAATGACATCGCCGGAAGTCCGGTGATCGATCGCGGCCTCATCTATGTCGTGAGCCATGCAGGGCAACTCGCCGCCATTGACATCCGGACCGGGGGGCGCGTCTGGGAAGTGCCCGTCGCCAGCCTGCAGACGCCATGGGTCGCCGGCAATTTCATCTTCGTCGTCTCGGTCGACGCTGAACTCGCCTGTATCGACCGCGAGTCAGGCGCCGTGGTCTGGGTTTCGCAGCTCCGCCGCTTCGAGAAGCAGAAAAAGCGCAAAGGGCGCATCGCCTGGGCCGGGCCCATCGCCGCGGGCGATCATCTCATCCTCGCCAATTCGCGCGGCGAGGTGGTGAAGGTGTCCCCAAAAGACGGCTCGGTCGTCGAAATGAGGGAGGTCGGCGGTTCGTTCATCGTCTCGCCGATCGTCGCGGAAGAAACGGTCTTCGTCCTCAGCGATACCGGCAAGCTCTCGGCGCTGCGGTAAGCCGCGGCGACATGAAGCCGAAATTCGCCATCGTCGGCCGGCCGAATGTCGGGAAATCCACGCTGTTCAACCGGCTCGTCGGCAGGCGGCTTGCGCTGGTCGACGACACGCCCGGCGTCACGCGCGACCGCCGCGAGGGCGAGGCGCGTCTCGGCGACCTCGAATTCGTCGTCATCGACACGCCGGGTCTCGAAGAGGCGAAGGAGGACGCGCTCGAAGGCCGCATGCGCAAGCAGGCCGAGCGCGCCATCGAAGATGCGGCCGCCTGTATCTTTCTGATCGACGCCCGCGCCGGCGTCACGCCGCTCGACCGCTCTTTCGCGCGGCTGCTGCGCGCGACCGGCAAACCCGTCATCCTTCTCGCCAATAAGGCGGAGGGGGCCGCGGGCGAAGCGGGAGCGCTCGACGCCTATGCTCTCGGGCTCGGCGATCCGATCGAGATTTCGGCCGAGCATGGCGAGGGCATGGGCGAACTCGCCGTCGCGCTCGCGCCGTACTTTCCGGCTGCGGACGACGAGGCCGCAGGGGCCGGCGTCGCCGACGACGAGGAGAATTGGAACAATCCGTTAAAGCCGCTGCGCGTGGCGATCGTCGGCCGTCCGAACGCCGGCAAGTCGACGCTGGTCAATCGGCTCCTCGGAGAGGAGCGCATGCTGACCGGGCCCGAAGCCGGCATCACGCGCGACGCGATCTCGACCGAATGGACCTGGAAGGGCCCCGAACGGGACTGGCCGATCAAGCTCTTCGACACGGCGGGCCTGCGCCGGAAGTCGAAGGTGCAGGAGAAGCTGGAGAAACTGTCCGTCGCCGACGCGCTGCGCGCCGTCCAGTTCGCCGAAGTCGTGGCGCTCGTCATTGACGCCGCTATCCCCTTCGAGAAGCAGGATTTGCAGATCGCCGATCTCGTCCTGCGCGAGGGGCGCGCGCTCGTCATCGCCGTCAACAAGTGGGACGCGGTCGACGACAAGGACGCGGCGGCGGTCCGCATCAAGGAGATGGCGAAAGAGCACCTGGCGCAGGCGCCGGGCGCCCCGCTCGTTTTTCTGTCGGCGCTCTCCGGGCGCAACGTCGAGAAGCTGATGCCCGCGGTCGTCAGCGTCTATGTCGACTGGAACGCGCGCGTGAAAACCCGCGATCTCAACGAGTGGCTCAACAGAGCGACCGAACGGCATCCGCCGCCCGCGGCGAAAGGCCGGCGCATCAAGCTTCGTTACATCGCGCAGACCAAGACGCGGCCGCCGACCTTCGTCGCCCAGTGCACCAATGCGTCCGAACTTCCGGCGAGCTATCGCCGCTACCTCGTCAACGGCATCCGCGAGGCGTTCGGGATTCCGGCCGTTCCCATCCGGCTGATCCTCAAGACCCCGGACAATCCCTATTCGGATGAATAGGGGGGCGCCCGGAGCGGCGGGCGAAAAAGCGGAATCGCCTTTTTCTGAACCCGACGCGGCCAAAATAATCTGCATCGGCGGGCGATCTGAACCTATGGCCCACCGGTCTAGTCGAAGAGGCTTGAAACCGATTCCTCGTTTGCGATCCGGCGGATCGCTTCAGCGAGCAGGTCGGCGCAGGTGACGAATTCGACCTTCTTGCAGGCGAGGACGTCCGGGCGGGCCGCGATCGAGTCGGTGACGACGAGCCGCGTGAGGCTCTGCGCGGCGGCGATGCGTTCGGGCGCGCCCGGCGACAGCACGCCATGCGTGACATAGGCCTCGACGCTGCGGGCTCCTTGTTTCATCAGCGCGTCGGCGGCGTTCACGAGCGTCCCGCCCGAGTCGACGATGTCGTCGAAGAGAATGCAGTCGCGGCCTCTGACGTCGCCGATGATGTTCATGACCTCCGAGACGCCGGCCTGCTCGCGGCGCTTGTCGACGATGGCGAGCGGACGGTCGTCGAGCTTCTTGGCCAGGGACCGGGCCCGCACGACGCCGCCGACGTCGGGTGAAACCAGCATGATGTTCGAGATGTCGCCCCGATGCAGCTCGCGCACGCGCCGCGCGAATACGTTCACGGCGAAGAGGTTGTCGGTCGGAATGTCGAAGAAGCCCTGGATCTGGCCGGCGTGGAGGTCGATGGTCAGGACGCGGTCGGCGCCCGCGACGGTGATGAGATTGGCGACGAGCTTTGCGGAAATTGGCGTCCGCGGTCCCGCCTTTCGGTCCTGCCTTGCATAGCCGAAATAGGGAATGACGGCGGTGATCCGGCTCGCCGACGCGCGCGAGAGCGCGTCGATGATGATTAAAAGCTCCATCAGATTGTCGTTCGCCGGGGTGGAGGTCGACTGGATGACGAACACGTCCTCGCCGCGGACATTGTCCCTGATTTCGACGAAGACCTCGCCGTCCTTGAACGTGCGAATATCGGCGGCGGTCAGCTGCGTTGCGATGATCCGGCCGATCGCTTGGCTGAGTTTTGGATTGGAGTTGCCGGCGATAAGCTTCATTGGAGCCTCTCTGAGCCCGCCCGTCTTTGGCCGGTTTGGCGGCAAGGTTCAAGGGGCGGGACAGGCGATTGCGGAAAGGTTCCGGCCGTAATCCGGCTCGCCGGCGCGGCGCGACGCGCGGTAGCTGAAGTAGTCCAGGGGCGCGGCGAGCGTGCAGACCTCGACGTCGTCGATGCCGGCGACGCCGCTTTCGCGCAGCCGCCACGCGCCGAAGCTCGCGAGATCGAGCTGGCGCTTCTCCGGCGAAACGCCCGGGCCGAAGAAGCGCTCCGACAGCGGATGTTTCCGCTTGAAGGCGTCGACCACCTCGAGTCCCACCTCGAAATTGGGCTGGCGCAGGCAGGGACCGATCGCGGCGACGACGCGGGCGGGCTGCGCGCCGATCCTGGTCATTGCGGCGAGCGTCGCTTCGATCACGCCCGCCAGCGCGCCGCGCCACCCGGCATGGGCGGCGCCGATGACCCCGGCCGCCGGGTCGCAGAACAGCACCGGCATGCAGTCGGCGGCAAGGACGCCGAGCGCGACGCCGGGGCGGTCGGCGACCATGCCGTCGCCGCGGGGGCGCGCCTCGTCGGGCCATGGCGCGCGCACGGTCACGACGTCGCTCGAATGGATCTGGTGCAGCGTGACGAGGCGGGCGACCCCGAGCGCTCCGGCGCAACGTGCGCGGTTCTCACGCACCGCCTCTATGTCGTCCCTCGTGCCGAGGCCGGTGTTGAGCGTCGCGAACAGACCTGAAGAGACGCCGCCGGCGCGTCCGAAGAAGCCGTGCGGCGCGCGGGCGTTCTCGAGAAGGGGCGAGCGCAGAAAAGGCGGCGTCATGGCGGGTCAAAGCCGGCAGGCCGCGGCAGATTCGGCGCGCAGATCGCCAGCGCCTTGAAGACTTCGCCCATCTCTTCGGGCGCAGCGAGGCGTCTTATCGCGCGTTCGATTTCGAGCACCTGCGTCGGGCTCTTCCCGGCCGAGAGCCGCTGCGCGCGCGCGGCGAGCCCCAGACGGTCGAGCAGGACTCCCTGCGCGACCGGGCCCCAGACGGCGGCGCCGGCGTTGATCGCGGCGCGCGACAGCGCTTCGAAATCGACATGCGCGGTGATATCCGCTTTGCCCGCCGCGGCAAGCGGCTGCCAGTAGGCATGCCGCCGGACCGCCTGCAGCGTGTCGCCAAGGCCGCCGCCGAAATGCCCGTAGTCGATGATCAGCGCGCGTCCGCCCTCCCGGATGAGCATGGCGGCAAGGTCGGCGACGAGGCGCTCGGCCGCCTCGCTGAATTCGAACACTGCGCCGGGCGCCGCTTCCTGCGGCAGAGGCAGCGAGGCGAGCGGCGGCGTCGGCGCGGTGCAGAAGGCGAGCGAGGTTCCGTCCGGCGACAGGCCGACCAGCCGTTCGCGCCAGCCGGCCGCCAGCCGATCGAACTGGCGGATGGGCAGGCAGTCGAAAAACTCGTTGGCGACGACCAGCGACGGGGCCGGCGGGATTTCGTGAAAATCGTCCGTCCACCGAGGGGCCGCGAGTCGCTCGAGCCGGCGCCGCTGCTCGTGGCGCAGCCGGCCGCTCTTCTCGACGAGCCAGATTTCGGCCGCATTCAGGAACTGGGGGCGCAGCGATGCGGCCCTCAGTATGTCGGCCATCATGACCCCGCGCCCTGGGCCGAACTCGATCAGGTTGAACTTCTTCGGTTCGCCCATGTCGAGATAGGACTGGACCAGCCAGGCCCCGATGAGCTCCCCGAAAATCTGGCTGATCTCCGGCGCCGTGGTGAAGTCGCCGTCGGCGCCGATGGCGGTTTCAGTCGAGTAATAGCCGTCGTGGGGGTGTCCGAGAGCATCCTCCATGTAATCGGCGACGGTGATCGGGCCGTTGGCCTTGATGAGCGCGATGAGGCGCTCTTCGAGCGGCGTCTTCTCGGCGGCCGCGGGTTCCGTCATGCGCTCGCCGCCGGCGCCGGTTTGCGGTAGGCGCGCCAGAGGAGGACGCCGCCGGCGATCAGCATCGGGGCCGACAGCATCATTCCCATGGTGAGGCCCAGCGGAAAATCGGGCATGTGCGCGTCAGGCTCGCGGAAATTCTCGACGAAAATGCGCGAGAGAGAGTAGCCGGTGAGGAAAATCCCGATCGCCGCGCCGGGTCGCCTCAGGATCTTGAAGACATGCGTGCCGACGCCGAGGACTGCGAACAGCGCCAGGCCCTCGAGGGCCGCCTCGTAAAGCTGGCTTGGATGCCGCGCGAGCCCGCTTGGATCGCTCGGAAAGACCATCGCCCACGGGCCGTTCCATGGCCGTCCATAAAGCTCGCCGTTGATGAAATTGGCGATCCGCACGAGGAAAATGCCGATCGGCGCGGCCACTGCAAAGAGATCGCCGACGGACAGGGCGTTGAGCTTGTGACGCCGGCAGAACCACAGGCCTGCGATCACGACGCCGAGAAATCCGCCGTGAAACGACATGCCGCCGCGCCAGAGCATGAGCGCAGGCGGGATCGGGATGCGTCCGATCGTATCCTTGATCCAGCCCTCCTCCATGTTGGCCCCGAGCGGCTGCCAGGCGCCGATGAGGAGCGCGGGCTCATAGAAGATCAGATAGCCGAGCCGGCCGCCGACCATGACTCCGAGCAGCACCCACCAGAAGATGAGATCGTCGAGGAGGTCGCGCCGGATAGGGACGTCCGCCGGGCCGCGCCACAGCGCGGGGTTCTTGAGGAGTTGGAGGATATAGAGCCAGCCGAAGACAATGCCGCCGATATAGCCGAGCGAATACCAGCGGATCGGCAGCGGGCCGAGATGCACGGCCACCGGATCGATATTGGGGTAGGCGAGGGCCATCGGGGTCTCACTTTCCGGCACGGCTTTAACGCGCTTTTTCGCCGCTGTCGCCATAGCCTGTCCGCAACGCTAAGGTAGTCGCCATGCAGACCCAGAGCCCCTTCTTCGACGCCCTCGCCAAGGCGATGGCTGAAGCGGCCGGCGCCGCCGACGGCGTCCGGCGCGAGGCCGAGACCGTCATGCGCGGCCAGCTCCAGCGGCTGGTCGCGGACATGGATTTCGTCACCCGCGAGGATTTCGAGGCGGTGCGCGAGATGGCCCGCCTCGCCCGTGAGGAGAACGAGCTCCTCAAGGCCCGCATCGACGACCTCGAGTTGCGGCTCGGGAAAAGTTCCTGAACGGCGCCGACGCCGAATCATTGCGACCTCGGCCCGACTCGCCTCGACTATGACGCTGCGCCGAGAAGGGAACCAGGATGTCGATCGAACTGCTCGCCTCTAGAAACGCCGCCATAGATCCGCTCGATGCGCTTGAATCGATCGCCGGCGACGAGGGCTATGACAGCGAACGGATCGACGGCACGGAGCTGCATCTGTCCGTGCCGGGACTGTGGCGCGACAGCGGTCTGTGGTTCACCTGGCGGCCGGAGCTTTCGACCATCCAGATGGGAGCGCCCCTCGAGCTCAAGGCGCCGCCGGCGAAGCTGGCGGACGTCTGCCGGCTGCTCGCCATGGTGAACGAGCGCCTGTGGGTCGGTCACTTCGATTTGTGGTCGGACGACCATGGAATTCTCTTCCGCAACGCCGTGCTGCTGCCGGAGTCCGGCGCGCTCGATCGCGTGCAGGCTCAGCGGCTGATCGAAGGCGCGTGCGAGGCCATTGATCGCTTCTTTCCGGCCTTCAATTATCTTCTCTGGGGCGGCAAGTCGCCGGAAGAAGCCCTCGAAGCCTCGATGTTCGAGACCGCTGGAAACGCCTGAAGGCTCACGCCGGAATCCGGATGGTCGCTCTGAGGCCGCCTTGCGGCGCCCGTGCGAGAACGACGTCGCCGCCATGAATGCGCGCAACATCGCGCACCACCGACAATCCGAGGCCGACGCCGGGCTTGTTCTGGTTGCGGGCCTCGTCAAGGCGCACGAAGGGCTTCAGCGCGTCGTCGTATTTGGAAGGATCGATCCCGGGCCCGTCGTCATCGACCGTAATCTCGACGCGGTTCTCCACGCGTCTTCCTGAAAGCCAGACCCGGCCGGCATATTTAAATCCGTTCGCGATCAAGTTGTGTATGGCGCGCTTGAGCGCGTCGCGACGCACGGCGATCACGAGTCCTTCCTCGATCTCGGTCGGTAGAGCGCGCCCGGCCCGCGCGGAATCGTCAGCCGTCTCCCTGAGGAGCGCGCTGATATCGACGATCTCCGGCTCCTCGCCGACAGCGATGTCGCGGGCGAAGAGCACGTAAGAGTCGATCATGCGCTCCATCTCCTCGACATCGCCCTTGATGGCGTCGATGTCGGGCGAGGCGGGCTGAAGCGCGAGCGCGAGCTTCATGCGCGTCAGCGGCGTGCGCAGATCGTGGCTGATGCCGGCGAGCATGGCGGTGCGTTGATGGATCTGGCGCTTGATGCGCTCGCGCATGGCGATGAACGCGTATCCCGCCCGGCGCACTTCGGTCGCGCCGCTGGGGCGGAAGTCGGGCTGGTCGCGCCCGCGGCCGAAGGCCTCGGCGGCCTCGCCGAGGCGCAGGATGGAACGCACCTGGTTGCGCATGAACAGGATGGAGATCCAGCCGAGCAGCGCCGACGAGCCGACGAGCCAGGCGAGAAAAATCGGCCCGGACGTCGCGAAAACGCGGTCGCGCAGGGCGAAAAAAACCAGGGCCCCGTTATCCATCTGTACACGGACTTCGACATAGCTCGGCCAGCTCTGGGTATTGAACCAGTAGTTCCGTTCGAGCCGGCGATTGAGTCGCCGGTCCAGGGAGCGATTGTAGGGATTGAGCGCCGACAACTTGTCGGTTTCCGGAATCCGCGCGCCCGGATCGAAGCGGACGGAGAGGTCGAGGTCTTCAAGCGCGTCGCGCGCCAACGCCTCGCGCGCCCCTTCGTCGGGGGCCTGCTCGTAAAGACGCGTCACCAGCGCGATCTGCCCCGCGACATTCGTGGAAAGATTGCCGGAGACCTCGTCCCAGTGCCGCTCGAAGAAAATGTAGGTTACGACCGCGAGGATCAGGAAGATCGGCAGGACGACGATCAGCACCACGCGCGCATAAAGGCTCTTGGGAAAATAGCGGCGGAGCGGCTGCAAGGGGCTAGTCCGGCATGAGGGCGTAGCCGACCCCGCGCACGGTCTGAAGATAGATCGGCGTTCTTGGATCGACCTCGATCTTCTTGCGCAGGCGCGTGACCTGAACGTCGACCGATCGCTCCATGACCGCGGCGGTCGCCTCGGCGAGCGTGGCGCGCGAGATGGCTTCGCCCGGCTTCTGCGCCAGCGCCCGCATCAACGCCAGTTCCCCGGCGGTGAGTTTGACGGGTTTGTCGCCGCGCTTGAGTTCGCCTCGGCCGGGCGCAAAGGTGCAGGCGCCGAAGGTCAGCACCTGCTTGCTGCGCTCGGGAGCGCGCGAGCGCTTCAGAAGCGCGTTGATGCGCAAAAGCAGTTCGCGCGGTTCAAACGGCTTCGAAAGATAGTCGTCGGCTCCGCGCTCGAAGCCCTCGATCCGGTCTTCAGGGCGGCCGCGGGCCGTCAGGAGGAGGATGGGCACGTTTGACGCGCCGCGGATCTTCTCGGTGAGATCGAAGCCGGAGAGGCCCGGCATCATCACGTCGATGATGAGGAGGTCGAAGTCGACCGAGCCGAGCAGGGTCTTGGCCTCCTCGCCATTGGCGGCGAGAGAGGCGAGGAAACCGTTATCTGTCAGATAGCGCTTGAGGAGCGCGCGGATGCGGTCGTCGTCGTCAACGATCAGGACATGCGCCGGGTGTTCGCCGATGCGCCGTGTGTCAGACATTAGGCCTCCGGAGGCGCCGCACGGAGCGCCTTCGCCGCCCGGAAAGCATATTCCGCGCCAGTCCACAATGTAAGCGCGGCCGCGAGCCAGAGGAGAGCGGTCCCGGCCCCGGCGACCGTGGCCGGCGCGATGCTCCCCGGCGCCGCCGCGATGAGGACCGCGACTGCGATGAGCTGCGCCGCCGTCTTCCATTTCGCCAGGCGCGTGACCGGCAGGGCGAGGCGGCGTTGCGCCAGCGCCTCACGGAGGCCGGCGACGCCGATCTCGCGCAAGAGAATCGCAAGCGCCGCGACGACGGCGGTCCCTGAAATCACCCCGTTTCGCGTGAGGAGCAGCAGAGCCGCCGCGAGCAGCAGCTTGTCGGCGATCGGATCGAGCGCGGCCCCGAGCGCCGAGGTCTCGTTGCGCGCTCGCGCCACCCAGCCGTCCAGAAGGTCGGTGAGGGCCGCAACGGTGAAGAGGACGAAGGCGGCCGCCATGGCGAAAGGCCGGTCGATGAAGAACAGCGCCGCGAACGGCAGGACGAGGAGAATGCGCCCCAGGGTCAGGATGTTGGCCATGCGCGCCTATTCCGCGGGCGCGGGCAGCCGGACCGTCGCCGTCGCCATCGCGGCGAGGCCCTCGCGGCGCCCGGTGAAGCCGAGTTCTTCCGTCGTCGTCGCCTTCACCGAAACGCGCTCGACCGAAACGCCCATGATCTCGGCCAGCGCGGCGCGCATCGCCGTGCGGTGCGGCTTGATCTTCGGCGCCTCGCAGATGATGGTGATGTCGCAGTGAACGACGTCGCCGCCGCGGTCGCGGACGAGGGCCATCGCCTTTTCCAGAAAAATGCGGGAAGGGGCGCCCCGCCATTTCGGATCGGTCGGCGGGAAATGATCGCCGATGTCGCCTTCGGAAATAGCGCCGAGAACGGCGTCAGTGAGGGCGTGCATGGCCGCATCAGCGTCCGAATGACCCTTCAGTTTCCCCGCATGCGGAATGGCGACGCCGCAGAGGATGACGGCGTCGCCGGGCTCGAACTGGTGCACGTCGAAGCCCTGGCCGGTCCGGAACTCGAACATGGATCTCCTCCGCGTCAGGAGAATCTCGGCCATGCCGAAATCCTCGGCCTGCGTGATCTTCATATTGTCCGGCGCGCCGGGGACAAGGGCGACGTCGAGGCCCGCGGCCTCGGCGACGGCGGCGTCGTCGGTCAGCGCCCGTCCCGCGGCCGCCTCGTGCGCTTTGAGGATCGCCTCGAAGTGAAAGCCTTGCGGCGTCTGCGCGCGCCAAAGGCCCGACCGTTCGACCGTGCCGTCGATGCGGCGACCGTCCCCGGCGGCGCGTTTCAACGTGTCGTGGACGGGGAGGGCGGCGATCGCGCCCGGCGTCCGGGCGAGCGCCTCGATGACGCGGCCGATGGTGCCCGCGTCGACGAAGGGCCGCGCGGCGTCATGAATGAGCACCAGCGTCGGCGGGGCGCCGGCGAGACTCTGCAGGCCGAGGCGGACTGAATCCTGACGTTCGACGCCGCCATGGACCGGCGGCATGAGCTTCGGATGCTTGCGCAAGGGGGCCAGCGCCGCCTCGTAGAGATCGTCGTCGTCGCGATGGATGACGACGCGCACGCCGTCGATGCCGGCATGATCGAGAAAAGCCTCGGCCGTGCGAGCGAGGACGGCCCGGCCGGCAAGCGGGCGGTATTGCTTCGGACCCCTTCCCCCCGCACGCACGCCGCGACCAGCGGCGACGATGAGGGCGATCGTTCGGGCGCTGACGGTCACTGCCAGACTCTTTCGCTTGGTCTCCTGCGGTCCAAGCTGTTAGGCGGCGCCGGCGATCCGCGCAATTCTGGAACGCGCCGCTTGACCTCCCCGGCGCAGTCTCTGATCAATCCGGCATGGAAATCGGTCCGGTGCGTCTCGCGAACCCCGTCGCGCTCGCTCCTATGTCAGGGGTGAGCGACGTCGCCTTTCGGCGGGCCGTCGCCGTCGGCGGGGCCGGGCTGGTCGTCTCGGAAATGGTCGCCAGCGCCGAGCTGGTCAGACGGCGACCCGATGTCGTGCGGCGCGCCGAGGGCCATCCCGACATCCGGCCCTTTGTCATCCAGCTCGCCGGACGCGAGCCTCAATGGATGGCGGAGGGCGCACGACTGGCCGAAGCGGCGGGCGCCGACATCATCGACATCAACATGGGCTGCCCGTCGCGGCAGGTCACCGGCCAACTGTGCGGTTCAGCGCTCATGCGCGACCTCGACCTCGCCGCCCGGCTGATCGAGGCGACGGTTAACGCAACATCGAAGCCGGTCACTCTGAAGATGCGCCTCGGATGGGACCGCGAGCGCCTCAACGCCCCCGAACTCGCCCGCCGCGCCGAGGCGATCGGGGTCAAGTCCCTCGTCGTCCATGGCCGCACGCGCAATCAGTTCTATTCCGGCGCGGCCGACTGGCGCGCCGTCCGCGCCGTGAAGGAAGCCGTGCGAATCCCGTTGTTCGTCAACGGCGACATCGTCGATCTCGCCTCGGCGCGCGCCGCGCTCGCGCAATCGGGCGCCGACGGCGTCATGATCGGGCGCGCGGCCGTGGGCCGGCCGTGGCTCCCCGGCGCGATCGCCGAGGCGCTGGCGTCTGGATCGCATACTGTCCGCAGACCGCCCGCCGCCGCCGAAGCCGCCGTCGCTGTGCTGCACTATGCGCAGACCCTTTCTCTCTACGGCGAGGCGCTCGGCGTTCGGGTCGCCCGAAAGCACCTGGCGGCGTATGTCGACCATGCGCCAGTCGGTCTTTCCGGCGCCGATCGGCGAGCCGTTCGCGCCGAGCTCTGCCGCCTGTCCGATCCAAGAGAAGTCGAACGGCGCCTGGCCCGCTTGTTCCTTGAAGACAACGCCGGACTATCGCGCGCGGCGTGATAGAATCACCTGCGTCTTTCGCGCAACATTTGTGTTGATTTCGAGCAACAAACGTTACATTGTCCCATTGGTTCAAGCTTTGCATCCGGCTGTTGCAACCGGGTGACGGGCATGGCGCCGACCCGCAAGGCGGGCTGGACGGAGCTAAAGCGTCGGGGCTGAAGGCGTTGTCGAGAGCGGCGTTGAATAACGATTCGACCGGAGACGGCGGCGCGGGTCTGTCGATGCGCCGGGCGCGACCCGCCTGGGCGACGTCGAACGCGGTGATCGGATCGGCCCTCGCCGTCGCCGTCGCCATCGCCTTCTTCACCACATGGTTCATGCTGTCGCCGGGCGTCGAAACCGCGAGCCGCAGCCTCCTGCGGATCATGGTCGTCGCCAACGGCGCCATTCTCATCGGCCTCGCCGCCCTCGTCGGGTATCGGCTCTGGCGCGTCTGGTCGGACCGCCGCAACCACATCGCCGGCGCGCAGACCCAGCTTCAGCTGGCGCTGATGTTCGCGCTCGTCGCCGTCGTCCCGTCGCTCTTCGCTTTTCTCTTCGCGCTGACGATCCTGCGCTCGAGCATGAACGACGTGTTCAGCGCACGGATCGAAAACTATCAGAACATCGCACGCCGTTTCGCCAACGACTATTTCAACCTTGAGGCGAGCATCGATTATCTCAGCCTTCAGCAGATCGAGAACGACCTGCTGAAGGGAGAAGTGTTCGATTTCACTCCGGCGACCTCGCCGATGGCGGTCCGCGCCCAGCTCGGTCGGCAGGCTTTCCTGCGCGGTTTGTCCGCGATCTACCTGCTCGACAAGGAGCGCAACGTAATTTCCCGCGTCGAGCCGGTCGAGGCGCCGATTAATTTCCCGAGCGCGCAGGTGTTCGACGGCATTGAGAAGGCGATCGCGGAGGGGAAACCGCCGAGCTTTCACGACCTCAGCGACGAAGCGAAGATCGACTATTTCCGCGGCACGCTCAAGTCGCGCGCCTTCGGCGGCAGCTATCTCGTGATCTACCGGCCGGTCCAGGCGCCGATCGGCAGCGGCCTCCTGTCCATTCGCTCCATGCGCGACGATTGGGATGAGGCGAAGATCGGACGCGCGCGCATCGAGCGCGTCTTTCTCGCCGGCTATCTGGTTCTCGCCTTCATCATCGTCCTGAGCGCCGTATGGTTGGCGCTGTGGGCGGCGACCCGCATGGTTCGTCCCGTCGGCCGCTTGATGCGGATGGCGAATCGCGTGTCGTCAGGCGATCTCGGCGCGCGCGTCGAAGTCTACAAGGACGACGGCGAACTCGGGGCCCTCGCCCGCTCGATGAACCATATGACCGCGCAACTCCAGACCCAGCGCAACGATCTCATTGAAACAAACCGGCAGTTCGACCGCCGCCGCCGTTTCACCGAAGCGGTTCTGTCGGGCGTCTCCGCCGGCGTCGTCGGCGTCGCCGCCGACGGCCGCGTCACGATCGCCAATCGCTTCGCCGCCGACATCCTGCGCCTTGAGGCCGGGCGGCAGACCGGGGCGCGCATCGAGGAGATCCTGCCCGAACTTCAGGGCCTCCTGGCCGAGGCGGCCGCCGAAGGCGAGGCGGCCGAGCAGGTGGAGATCGAGCGGGCGGGGCGCAAGCGCACGCTGAACGTCCGTATCGTCTCCGACATGGTCGATGGCGAACGGAGCTTCGTCGTCACCTTCGACGACATCACGCAGCTCATCTCCGCGCAACGCAACGCCGCCTGGGGCGACGTCGCGCGCCGGATCGCGCACGAGATCAAGAATCCGCTCACCCCGATTCAGCTCTCCGCCGAACGCCTGCGCCGCAAATACATCGACGAGATCAAGACCCAGCCGGAAATCTTCGACAAATGCACGGAGACCATCATCCGCCACGTGAACGATATCGGGCGGATGGTCGATGAATTCTCGTCTTTCGCGCGGATGCCGAAGCCGGTCATGACCCGGGAGGATTTGCGCGAACTGGTCAAGGCGGCGGTCTTCCCGCAGAAGGTCGCGCTCGCCGACATCGATTTCGCGGTTGAAGCGCCCGCCGAGCAGCGGTTGGCCGACTGCGACGGCCGACTCATCGTGCAGGCGCTGAGCAATCTGCTGAAGAACGCAGGCGAGTCGATCGGCGCGCGTCTCTCAGCCGACGGCGGCGACCGAATGCGCGGCAAAATCGTCGTCCGCGTCCGCGATCTTGGCGATTTCACGAGCATCGACGTCATCGACAACGGCGTCGGCCTGCCGAAGGCGGAACGACACCGCCTCACCGAGCCGTACATGACGACGCGCGCCAAAGGCACGGGGCTCGGGCTCGCCATCGTCCGCAAGGTCGTCGAAGAGCACGGCGGCTACATGGAATTCGACGACGACAATTCGCTGGGGCCGACCGGCGCGCGCGTCAGCATCGCGCTTCCGGCCCGGACTGAAACGGACTTGGCGCCCCGCGCGAAAGCGGCGGCGGAGTAGGGTAGGAGAAGGGGTTGAATCATGAGCGTTGACATCCTGGTCGTCGATGACGAGGCCGACATTCGAGAGCTGGTGACAGGGCTCCTCGAGGACGAGGGCTTCAGTCCGCGCGCCGCGGCGAATTCCGACCAGGCCTTCAAGGCGGTGCGCGAGCGTCTGCCGGCGCTGGTCATCCTCGACGTGTGGCTCCAGGGCTCCACGCTGGACGGCATCGAGATTCTCGCCGAGCTGAAGAAATCGCATCCCGAGCTTCCCGTCGTCATCATATCCGGACACGGGACGATCGAAACGGCCGTCGCTGCGATCAAGAAAGGCGCCTACGACTTCGTCGAGAAGCCGTTCAACGCCGATCGTCTGATCCTTGCGGTCAATCGAGCGCTGGAGGCGGCGCGTCTCAAGCGCGAAAACACGGATCTGCGCGAGCGCGCGCCTGAATGGGGGTTGATCGGCTCGTCGACCGTCATCAACTCCCTGCGCGGCGTCATTGACCGCGTCGGCGACACCCGCTCGCGCGTGCTCATCTCCGGCCCGCCGGGTTCCGGCAAGGAAGTGATCGCCCGCCTCATCCACGCCAAATCGGGGCGCGCCGCACAGCCGTTCCTCGTGGTGAGCGCCGCGGCCATCGCGCCGGAAAGCATGGAGGAGGAACTGTTCGGCGTCGAAGGCAAAGACGGCGCGCCGAAAAAGGCGGGCCTCCTCGAACGCGCTCATGGCGGCACGCTGATGTTCGACGAAATCGGCGACATGCCGATGGAAACTCAGGGCAAAATCCTGCGCGTTCTGGTCGATCAGCGATTCAAGCGCGTCGGCGGCGACTCGCCGGTCTCCGTGGACGTGCGAATCGTCACGACGACGTCGCGCGATCTGCTCGCCGATGCGGCTCAGGGCCGTTTCCGCGAAGATCTCTACCACCGCCTCAACGTCGTGCCCGTGCAGGCGCCGTCCCTGAGCGAACGTCGCGACGACATTCCCGCGCTGGTCGTCTACTTCATCGATCGGATATCGCGGGCCCAGGGCTTCCCGAAGCGGCCGCTGTCGGCCGAGGCGATGGCGGCGCTGCAGGCCTATCACTGGCCCGGAAACGTCCGCCAGCTGAGGAACGTCATCGAGCGCACCCTGATCCTCATGGGCAAAGACAGCCAGGGCGAGATCACCAGCGAGCACCTGCCGTCGGAGATCATAGACGGCGGGCTTTCCATCCCGGCGGGAGAGGGTCTTGAACAAATCATCGCGCTCCCGTTGCGCGAGGCGCGCGAGCGTTTCGAGCGCGAGTATCTCATAGCCCAGATCAACCGGTTCGGCGGCAATATCTCCCGCACCGCGACCTTCATCGGCATGGAGCGCTCTGCGCTGCACCGCAAGCTGAAGGCCCTCGGCGTCAACGGCCAGGCCCGCGTCGAGATGGCTTGACCTGCGGCCCCGTCGCCAGGAGACGATTGCTTGCAAGGGACGGCGACATCATGCAGGCCGATCTGAACGCCGGAGCGGCGAGCCAGCCGGCCGGCGCGCCTGATGGGATCAAGAGATGCGCGTGATCGTCTGCGGCGCGGGCCGCGTCGGATACGGGATCGCCCGCCGCCTGGCGCGCGAGAACAATGATGTGACGGTCATCGACCAGCGCAAGGAACTGGTCCGCGAAGTGTCGGAGCGGCTCGACGTGCGCGGCGTGCTCGGCAACTGCGCCTTCCCGGAGATCCTGGAGGAGGCCGGCGCCCGCGAGGCGGACATGCTCATCGCCGTCACGCAGCAGGACGAGGTGAACATGATCGCCTGCGAAATCGCGGAACACATGTTCAAGGTGCCGACCAAGGTCGCGCGCGTTCGCGCGCAGGAATATCTCGACCAGCGCTACGCCGACCTTTTCAGCCGCGACCACATCCCGATCGACGTGATCATCTCGCCTGAACGGGAGGTCTCCGAAGCCATCATCCAGCGCATGTCGACGCCCGGGGCCTTCGAGATCAAATCGTTCGTCGACGGCAAGGTGTGGGCCGTCGGCGTGAAGCTCCGCGAAGACTGTCCGATCGTGAATACGCCCCTCCGCCAGGTGGCCGAGCTGTTTCCCGATCTGAAAATCACGATTGTCGCCTTCAACCGCGGCGGCCAGATGCGCCGAGCGCATGCGTTCGATCAGCTGACCCCGGGCGACGAAATCTATTTCGTGGCCAACCGCAATGACGTGACCCGCGCCCTCGAGATCATGGGCGAGGCGGAGCGCCAGGCCCGACGCATCATCATCGTCGGCGGCGGCAATGTCGGGCTTTACGTCGCGCAGGGCCTTGAAAAAACCGGCTCGATGAAGATCCGCCTCATCGAGGCTGACAGAGAGCGCGCCGAGGAGATCGCCGAGCAGCTTGAACGGACCGTCGTGCTCCAGGGCGACGGGCTTGACCGCAATCTGCTGCGCGAAGCCGGCGTCGTCGATGCAGAGTCGGTCGTCGTCGTCACCGACAGCGACCAAGTGAACATCCTCGCCTCGGTCGTCGCCAAACGCGAGGGCGCCCGCCGCGCCATGGCGCTCATAAATGATCCCGATTACGGTCCGGTGTCGGAGGCGGTCGGCATCGACCGCCACATCGATCCGAGGGCGACGACGATCTCGACGATCCTCCAGCACATTCGCCGTGGACGGATCAAAGGCGTCTACTCGCTCGCCGACGGCGCCGCCGAGATCATCGACGCGATTGCGCTCGAGACGTCGCCGCTTGTGAACCTGCCTCTGCGCGACGCCGAGCTGCCCGAGGGCGTCATGATCGGGGCGGTCTACCGCGACGGGCAGGTGTCGATGCCGACCGGCGACACGGTGATCAACGCCGGCGACCGTCTGGTCCTGATGGCGCTGAAGGATTGCGTGAAGGATGTGGAGCAGATGTTCCGCGTCAGCCTGGAATACTTCTGACGCGCCGAGAAGCGGCCCGCGGCGAAGAGGCCGCGGCCATGAAGGTCCGTCATTCCGCCGCTTGAAGGCGTTGTCGAGGGTCGATCGCGGCGGCTTCGGCGAGTTCCTTTTCGACGATCTCGGCCTCCGCGGCCCGCACTTTCGCGAAGCGTCCGAGCAGGAGATAGGCCGCGGGCGTCAGGAACAGCGTGAAGACGGTCGCAAAGCCGAGGCCGCCGATCACCACCCAGCCGAGCGCCGCGCGAGATTCAGAGCCGGCGCCTGAGGCGATGACCAGCGGCAGGCCGCCGAGCACGGTCGACAGGGCGGTCATGAGCACCGGGCGAAGCCTTGTCAGCGACGCCTCCTCGATCGCCTTGCGCAAGGGGAAACCGCGATCGCGCAGCTGGTTGGCGAATTCGACGATGAGGATGCCGTTCTTGGCCATGATGCCGATGAGGAGGACGAGTCCGATCTGGCTGTAATAGTTGAACGAGCCTCCCGAGAGCCACATCGCGTAAATGGTCGCCGCCAGGCCGAACGGCACCGTGACCATGATGACCAGGGCCGAGACGAAACTTTCGAATTGTGCGGCGAGGACGAGCAGCACGATCAACGCCGCGAAGGCGAAGACGATCCATGAGCTTTGGGAGGCCTGGTCCAGCAGGCGCGCCTCGCCGAGCAGCAGCAGCGACATGCCGGCGGGAAGCATGTCCTTCGCGACTTCGCGCAATTCGGCGATGGCGTCGCTCAGCTGCGCGCCCTCGGCGAGCGCGGCGCTCGACGCCACGGCGCGGCGACGCTGCTCGCGGCCGAGGTTCGACGCCACCGCCGTTTCTTCGACCGACGCCACCAGAGACAGCGGCACGAACTGTCCGTCGCCGGCGCGCACGAAAAGGTTCTCAAGATCGCCCGGATCGTTGATCGGTTCGCCGCCGGCGGACACGAGAATATCAACGGCCTTGTCGCCGATGAAGACTTCGCCGGCCTTGAACTCGTCGGCCATGGCGTTAACGAGCGTGGCGATCGACTGGACGTCCACGCCGAGCCGTGCGGCGGCGTCGCGGTCGATGTTGATGTTGAGCTGCGGCTGGGAAGTTTGGAAGTTCAAGGTGACCCGGCTGAACGTGTCGCTTTGCTCGAGCTTGGCGTTGATGGCCTCAGCCGCGTCCGCCGCGGCGTTGTAGTCGTCCGCCGCGACTGCAAACTGAAGGCCCTGGCCGCCGCCGCGAATGCCGAGGCTGTTGCCGCGCCGCGCGATGACATTGACTCCGGGAATGCGCTGGAGCTGCGGCAGGATCTCGGCCTCGATTTCCTGCTGCGTGCGCTTGCGCTCCGACCAGTCCTTCAGGGTCACGAAGGCGAACGCCCGGTTCGAGGCCCCGAGGCCCACCATCGACATCACGCCTTCGCCGTCGCCGCTCTCGACGACCGTGTCGAGCACGCGTTCGACCTCTTTGATCTTCTCGCGCATGTAGTCGAAATTGGCGCTCTGCTGCACCGAAGCGGTCAGAAAGATGCGGCCGCGATCCTCGGCCGGAGTGAGCTCTTTCGGAATCGAGGCGAAGACCAGGAACGTGCCGGCGGCAAAAACCGTGGAGAGCCCAAGCGTCAGGTATGGCCGGTTGAGACAGAAGCGCACGAGCGGCGCATAGGCCCGCGTCAGCGGCCCGGGTCCGGTCGAAACCGCAGCCGCGGATTTCGCCGCGAACTTGACCGTCAGCATCGGGCAAAGCACCAGCGCGACTATGCTCGAGACGACCACGGAAAAGGCGAGCACGTAGCCGAATTCTGCGAAAAGGCGCCCCGCCTGGCCGGGCATGAACGAGATCGGCACGAACACGGCGACGAGAGTCGCAGTCGTCGCCATGACCGCAAAGACGATCTCGCGCGAGCCGATCAGCGCCGCGGCGCGCGGTTTTACGCCCATCTGGCGCCAGCGCTGGATGTTTTCGGTCACGACGATGGCGTCGTCGACGACGAGGCCGGTCGCCATCAGCAGCGCCATCAAGGTCAGAATGTTGATCGAGAAGCCGACCAGCCATAGGGCGGCGACCGCGCCGAGCAGCGACACCGGGATGGCGATCGCCGGGATCAGCGTCTGTCGCAGCGAGCGCAGGAAGACAAAGATGATCCCGACGACGATGGCGATCGAGAGGAGCAGGCTGCTAAAGACCTCGTGAATCGCGCTTTCGATGAAGATCGAATCGTCGGCGGTGATCGTGATGGACACGGCGGGAAGCGAGTCCTGAAGCTCCTTGACCGCGTCGCGAACGCCCTTCGCGACGGCCACTGCGTTCGATTGCGCCTGACGCTGGATGCCAAGGCCGGAGGCCGCGGTCTTGTTCCAGCGCGCGAGCGAGGTCTCCTGTTCGACGCCCCATTCAACGACGGCGACATCGCGGAGTTCGGTTTCGGGCTTGATGCGCATGGCGCCAATGGCTTCCGGGGTCTCGGCAGGCGCTTCGGCGCGGATCAGGAGTTCCTGGCGACCGCTTTTCAGCGTGCCCGACGGCGCGCTGACATTGGCGGTGCGCACGACGCGCGCGACGTCTTCGACAGTGAGGCCGCGGGCGGCGAGTTCCACCGGCGAGAGGCGCACGCGGATGGTGCGCTTGCGCACGCCGAAATTGTCGACCGCGGCGACGCCCTCGACCGACTGAAGGCGCGGCACGATGATGCGCTCGATCAGCTCGCCGAGTTCGCCCTCCGACAGTTTGGACGACGAGACCACCATGCGCATGACGGCGCTGCCGCCGTCGCCGCTGCTCTTGGACACGATCGGTTCTTCGAGTTCCTCGGGAAGGCGCCCGCGCACGTTGTTGACGGCGTTCTTGACGTCGGTGGCGGCGATGTTGATGTCGATGTTGGGCGAGAACTCGGCGGTGACCGAACTCACCTGGTAGCTCGAAGACGAGGAGATCGACGTGACGCCGTCGATCTGCGCCACCACGTTTTCGATGATGGCGGTCACTTCGGCGTCGATGGTCTCCGGCGCGGCCCCTGGATAGATGGCCCTGACGCTGACGACCAGTTGATCGACGTCAGGCAGCTCTCGGACCTCAACGCCCATCAACGCGGCGAGGCCGGCGATGACGATCAGAAGGTTGACGACGATCGCGAGGATAGGGCGACGAATGAATAGCGAGACGAAGCTCGACTTGGCGGCCGGCGCGCCGGCCAGGCGATCGTTATCTGTCATCTGGAGGAGACCCCTCCCGAGGCGGACTCACGTCCTGGCGGCCGCAGGGGCACGCCCGGGCGGACGAGGTCGGCGCCCTCTGACACGATCTGGTCGACATCCTTGAGGTCTCCTTCGACCAGAACCGCCGACTCGGTGCGCCGCAGGATGACCACCGGCACGCGCTCGGCCGAGCCGTCCGCGCTCATGCGCCATACATAGGACCCCTGTCGGTCCCACTGGATCGCGAGGCCGGGCACGAGGAAGCCGGTCCGTCCCTTGACGTCGAGGGCGATCTCGAAGGTCGAGCCGGGAATGAGCGCGCCTTCCTTGTTGTCGAGCACGGCCTCGACGCGCCGGGTCCGAGAGGCTGAATCGACGCGGCTGTCGACGGCGCGGACGACTCCGGAAACGGACCCGCCGGCGCCGGCGCGCGCCTTGGCCGTAACGCGCATGCCGGGCGTGACGAAGGGCGAGGCGCCCTCAGGGACGACGAAATCGACCAGAAGCGATGAGACGTCGTCGATCGTCGTGACCGTAGCGCCGATGGTCAGGAGATCTCCGACATCGAGATTGGTGAGACCGACCACTCCGTCGAAAGGCGCGATGATCGTCCGGCGTTCGAGGTCATATTCCGCCTGCTGAAGGGCGGCCGTGGCGGCCGTCAATTCGTTTTGCGCCGCTTCCTGTTCGAGCGCGGACGCGGCTTCGCTCTCGCGAAGCCCGGCGAAACGCTGCGCATTGGTCTTTGCGATGCGGTATTCCGCCCGGGCGCGCGTCAGAGCAATCTCCTGCTCGCGCTTTTCGAGTTCGACCAACGGCGCGCCGGCTTTAACGGCGGCGCCGGGCTTGATGTTGATCCGCTGGATGATGCCCGATACGTCCGCCGTGAGGGTCAGCGATTGCAGAGCCCGGCCGGTGCCGATCGCCGAGAGCTGGTCCTCGACCGGGGTTCTTTGCGGCTGTGCGAAGGCGACCGGCGGCGGGCGCATGCCCATGGCGCCAGGCCCGCCCGGCCCCCCGGGGCCGCCGCGACCCGGC
>JACADZ010000053.1 GCA_013389105.1 Parvularculaceae bacterium
CGGCCGGACCCGTCCGGCCGTCACGGCTCACATTTCAAGGACACAGCTCTCGCCGTTTGACGGGCGAGAGACGCGAACCTGTTTGAGGGTCGCGAAACGACGACGGAGCCTGGTGGCGACATAGGCGCAAATGTTCTCAAGAGTGGGACGGGCGAGCCCTTCGACCTCATTGAGCAGCCGGTGATCGAGGTCGGCGCGGATCTCCTCAAGCGCTCCCGCGAGGTCGGCGAAATCGGCGACCCAGCCCTCCTTCGGATCGGGCTCGCCTTCCAGCGTCGCGTCCAGCTTGAAAGAATGCCCGTGGAGGCGCGCGTACGGGCGCCCGTCCGGGCACTCGCCAAGATAATGCGCGGCGTCGAACGCGACCGATTTCGTAATGCGCATTTTCACGTCGGCGAGTCTCTCAGTCTACGGAATGCCGATCAGCTTGTGCGTCTGCAGGGAAAGCCGCCAGCGCGGATGGGCCTTGCAGTAGGCGACGGCGGCGGCTGTATGGCGCGAAAGATCAGGTCCGTCCATAGGCTGAAGGTATAGACGCGGAAAATCGAGCGCTTCGAAGCGCTCGGGCGGGGCTTCCGGCTGGAAATAGACGAGCTTCAGCTCATGCCCGGAACGCTGAACCAGCGGCGCCTCGCCCTTGGGGCTGACGCAAATCCAGTCGATTCCCGCGGGTGCGGCGATCGTGCCGTTGGTCTCGACCGCGACCTCGAAGCCGCGCGCATGGAGCGCGGCGATCAGCGGCGCATCAAGCTGGAGAAGCGGCTCGCCGCCCGTGCACACGACCAGCGGGACGCCGCCTGCTCCCGTGGGAAAGGCGCGCGCGACATGGTCGGCGAGCGCTTCGGGCGAAACGAATTTGCCGCCGCCCTCGCCGTCCGTTCCGACAAAATCCGTATCGCAGAAACGGCATTGCGCGCCGGCGCGGTCTCTTTCGACGCCGCTCCAGAGATTGCAACCGGCGAACCGCAGGAATACGGCCGGGCGCCCCGCCTGCGCGCCTTCGCCCTGCAAGGTGTAAAAGCGTTCTTTTACGGCGTAGGTCACTCAGGCGCCCGGGCGGTCCTTCTCAGCCAGATAGGCGTGATAGCCCCTCGCCCGAAGCTCGCAAGCCGCGCAGGCGCCGCAGCCATAGCCCCAGTCGCGCCGCGTCGCGCGCTCGCCGCGATAGCAGCTATGCGAATGCTCCACGATGAGTTCGACCAAAGGATCGCCGCCGAGCCGCTCGGCGAGCATCCAGGACTGCGCCTTGGTGAGGCGCATCAGGGGCGTCTCAAGCGTCAAGTCCGCGTCCATGCCGAGCCGCAGGGCCCGGACCTGGGCTTCGAGCGCCTCGGCGCGGCAATCAGGATAGCCGGAATAATCCGTCTCGCACATGCCGCCGACGAGAACGCCGGCGCCCCGCCGGTAGGCGAAAGCCGCGGCGAGGACCAGGAAGGCGAGATTTCGTCCGGGGACGAACGTGTTCGGCAACCCGGACTCCGCGACGGCGTACGCGATATCCCGCGTCAGCGCCGTCTCCGAGATGCGCCCGAGCGCGTCGAGCGGCAGTAAGGCGTCTTCGCCGAGCCGAAGCGCCCAGCGCGGAAAGCGCGACGCGATCTCACGTCGCACCGCGGCGCGCGCCTCGAGTTCCACAACGTGTCGCTGGCCGTAATCGAAGCCGATGGTGAAAACGCGAGCATGGCGCTCAAGCGCGAAGGCAAGCGCGATCGAGGAGTCCTGGCCGCCGGAGAACAGAACGACGGCCGCGTCTTTCTTCAGCGCCATCACGGCGTTAGCCTTCCGCGCCGATTGCAGGTGAGGTCATAATGGGCTCGATTGCGCTTCTCTATGCCACGGCGCCAGACAGGCGCACAGCGGAGACGATCGCCGCCGCGCTGGTCGAGCGGCGACTTGCCGCGTGTGTGAACATCATTCCCGCAATCGCCTCAATCTATCGCTGGAAGGGCGCTATCGAGCGCGCCGAGGAAGTGGCCATCATCGTAAAAACCAGCGCCGCGCTGGCGAGGGAAGCCGCTGCGGCTCTGAAGGCGCTCCACCCTTACGAAACGCCGGCAATCAGCGACATTGTCGCCGGGCCCGCCACGGACGCCGACTTCGCTGGCTGGGTGATCGCGGAAACCCGGCGTTAACCATCTGCAATTATAGGTTGCCATCGCGCGGTGACACAACCGTCCTCCCAGGACGCGGCCGCCCTCACCGCCGCCCGTCTCCGCACCAAGCGCCGATTCCGGCGATTAGCCGCCGGCGCCGCACCCGAGCGCGGTTTCAGAGATCCAGGCTGCGATGTCGCGGTAGACGGTTTCGGCCTGAAGGTCGCGCAGCAAAAGATGCCACCCCTCGGCATAGAGGCGTCTCGTCACCTCGCCGCAAAGACGGCCGGCGGCTTTGTCCTGCGCGTCCGGAGGAATGATCTCGTCGCGCGCGCCGGTCAGGACCAGGATGCGTCCGCCGACCTCGTCGGTCGCATCCCAGGCCTCGCCCATGATGCGGGTGACCCCGAGCACGGCGTCGAGCCGGGTCGCCTTTATGACCTTTGGGTCGGCGATCATTTCGCGCAGCGCAGAGATATTATCCGTGGACCGACGACCGGCGCGCTCGCCGGTCAGCGTCTTTCCCGGCGCGAAGGTCGCGGCGACATTGGCCGCGATGCGGTAGAGCAGCGGCATGCGGCTGCCGCCCCAGACTGCGGGCGCGACGAGGACGGCGCCGTCGACGTCGAGCGCCGACTCGCGGGCCTCGGCGAGGATCACGGCGGCCCCCATCGAATGCCCGAGAAGGAAAAGCGGCGCATCCGGATGTTCGGCCCGAACGGCGGCGACCGCTGAGCGCAGGTCGCTCCTCAAGGTCGCGTCTCCGACCCAGCGGCCGAACGCCGGCGAACGTCCAAAGCCCCGCTGGTCGTAGGCGTAGACTGCGACCCCCGCTTCGGCGGAGAGCCAGGCCGCGAAGTCGGCGAAGTGGCGCGCATAATCGTTCATGCCGTGCACCGCGAGAACGATCGCCTTAGGCCGTTGGAGCGGCCACACGTCTAGGCCGAGCGCCGCGCCGTCGGCGGCGACGAGGCGTCCAGCTTCTATTTTCGGCCGTCCGACCGCCGGCGGAGCCGGCGGATAGGAGACGCAGGCAGACGCCGCGAGCAGGATCGGCGCGAGCAGAAACCACAGAAGCGGGCGTGCGGCCGTCATCGCAAATCGGCCTGTCACTCGTGATTGGTTCGAATCCAGTCATTGAGCAGGCGCACGCCGTAGCCGGTCGCGCCTTTCGGAACGAGGGGGAGATCCTTGGTCGTCCACGCCATGCCGGCGATGTCGAGATGGGCCCAGGGAACGCCGTTCTTCACAAAACGCGCAATGAAGGCCGCTGCGTTGGAGGAGCCGCCTTCGCGCGGCCCTGTGTTCTTCATGTCGGCGATGTCCGACTTGATGACATCGTCGTGTGCCTTGTCGAGCGGCATGCGCCACAGCTTTTCTCCTGTGGTCTCGCCGGCCTTCAGAAGCTGAGCCGCAAGGTCGTCGTGCTTTGAGAACAGTCCGGCGTATTCGTGGGCGAGCGAGACCAGGATGGCGCCGGTGAGCGTTGCGAGATCGACCACCGCCGCGGGCTTGTAGGTCTCCTGCGCCCACCAGATGGCGTCGGCGAGCACGAGACGGCCTTCGGCGTCGGTATTGATGACTTCGATCGTCTGCCCCGACATCGAGGTCACCACGTCGCTCGGCCGCTGCGCATTGCCGTCCGGCATGTTTTCGACGAGCCCGAGCACGCCGACCACATTGGCCTTCGCCTTGCGCGATGCGAGCGCCATAATGGTTCCGGCGACGGCTGCGGCCCCGCCCATGTCGTATTTCATGTCCTCCATGCCGGCGGCGGGCTTGATCGATATGCCGCCGGTGTCGAAGCACACGCCCTTGCCGATCAGCGCGACCGGCGCCGCGCCCGCCTTGCCGCCCATCCATTCAAGCGCGACGAGCTTTGACTCGCGGACCGATCCCTGCCCTACGCCGAGCAGCGCGCCCATGCCGAGCTTCTTCATCTCCTTCACGCCGAGCGTCGTCACCTTGACGCCGAGCGATTCAAGACCGGCGCAGCGCCGAGCGAAACTCTCCGGATAGAGAATATTGGGCGGCTCAGTTACAAGATCGCGGGCGAAGCGGACGCCGTCGGCTACCTTCTCAAGATCGACAAACAGCGCCTTCGCCTTGGTCGCCGGCGTGTGCAGCGCGATCTTCGCCAGTTGCGGCTTCTTGTCCTTGTCGACCTTGGTTTTGTACTTGTCGAAGCGATAGGCGCGCAACAGAAAGCCTTGCGCCAGATGCGCGGCGGCGACATCCGCGCCGACTTTTTCGCCATGAAACCCTTCGAGGGCAAAGCTCGCCGATTTCTCGCGCGACGACATCAGGCGGGCCGCGGCCGCGCCGCCGACGGCTTCGGCCGCCGAAGCGCTAAGCTCCTTTTTCTTGCCGGCGCCGATCATCAAGATACGGCTGTTCTTCAGGCCGGAAGGCGCAATGACATCGACCGTCTGCTCGCGCTTGCCGGAAAAATTGGCGGTTGCGGCGGCGCGCATGAGCGCGCCGTGCGTCTTGTTGTCGAGGGCCGCGACCGCTTCCTCCTTTAGGCCGTCCTCGAAGACCGGAAGGACGATTGCGCCCTCTTCAGGCAAAGCCGATTTCGTGAATGCGATCTGCATCGTCTGCCGCCCCGCGCTCTATCCATGCTGCGACGACGCGTCGCCCGCACAGGGGCGCGCCCCTGAAGGTCGGGGGCCGAAGGCTTTCGGGTCGCCGGGGGCTGTGGTAGTCCGACCGGACGCCGCGCGCAACCGTCGCTGCACGAGGCACCAACGAGCTAACGCTTTGAGCAGTCTCGATAAATACCTCTTTCGACAATGCCTGACGCCTTTCCTGGTCGCCGCCGGCGTCGTGACCGCGATCATCTGGACGACCCAGAGCCTTCAGCGGGCCGACATCATCGTCGAGCACGGCAAAGGCCTCCTCGTTTTTGCGCGGCTCTCCGTGCTGATCATCCCGAGCCTGCTGTCAGTGATCCTGCCGTTCGCGCTCTTTGCAGGCGCGCTTTACGCCTTCCAGCGCCTTCACGCCGACAGCGAGATCGCGGTCATGTTCGCCGCAGGCGTCAGCCGGCTCCGCATCGGGGCCCCTCTTCTCCTTATCGCCGCGGCCGCCGCCGCCGCAACCTTGTGGATCAACCTTGATCTCATGCCGTCAAGCTACCGGCTGCTGAAGCGCGAGATCGCCGACATGCGCGCCGACATCGCCAGCGCTGTTCTCAGGAGCGGAGAGTTCGTCAGGCTCGCGGACGGTTTCACTGTCTATGTCGAGGAAGTGGGGCCGGGCGGCCAGCTTAAGGGCCTCCTCGTCAACGACTACCGCAACGGCGGCGCGCGCGAGACCTACATGGCGCAAAAGGGCCTGCTGCAGGACACGCCGGCCGGACCGATCCTGCAGCTCTCCAACGGCAACATTCAGCGCGTCGCGCGGTACACCGGCCAGATCGAGATTACGAAGTTTGACCGCACGCTGGTCAATGTCGGCATGTTCGCCAGATCCAGCGGCAGGCTGCAGCTCGAGCTGACCGAGCGCTATCTCGGCGAGCTGCTCAAGCCGGACCTGTCGAACGAATGGGATCGCGCCAACGCCTCGCTTCTGGTCGCCGAAGGCCACAACCGCCTGGCCTCGCCGCTCTACGTCTTCGCTTTCGCGCTGATCGCGCTGTTCGCGATGACCGGCGGCCCCTATCAGCGGCGTGGCTATGCCTTGCGAATCGCCGTGGCCGCGTCGGTCGCCGGCGCCTTGAGGCTCATCGGCGTGCTGGCGCAGGGCTTGGCGGCCTCGACCGGGGCCTATTGGCTTCAATACGCGCTGCCGGTCGCGGCCAACGTCGCCCTGTTCGTTCTGGTGGCGCGGGGAGCGCCGCGGTTCGTCCGAGCGGAAGCCGCTCCCTCTAAAGCCGAACTGGCTCGGGCGGCCTGATGCCCCCGCTCACGCTGTTCCGCTACATCATCCTGCGCGCCCTGTTCGCGGTCGCAGCGCTGGCGCTAGCGCTGACCTGCCTCGTGGTCCTCGTCGATCTCATCGAGAACCTGCGTTTCATCGACAAGTTCAAGAACGGGAACTTCGGCAGCGCCCTCCTGCTTTCGGTCCTGCGGACGCCGGCGCTGGTGCTGACCATGCTGCCTTTTGTGTTTCTGTTCGGATCCATCTGGCTGTTCACGCAACTCAACCGTCGCGCCGAGATCGCCGTGATGCGGTCAGCCGGCCTCTCGGTGTGGCGGCTGATCGGCCCGCCCGCCTTTCTGGCGGCGCTGGTCGGCGTGGTGGCGATCGGCCTGCTCGATCCGGTCGCGACCTCGATGCGCGCGCAGAGCGAACGCATGCGCGACACGCTGAAAGGCGCGACCTCGAGCATCATGCGCGACTTCGGAGACGGCATCTGGCTGCGCCAGCGCGACGCCGGCCACATACTGCTCATCAACGCCCGCAGCATCGACGTCGAAAAGGGGGTCCTTCGCGACGTCGTCATGTGGCGGAACGACAAGGAGTCGGCCTTCCTAGAGCGTGTCGATGCGCCCGAGGCGTCGCTGTCAGGACGCACGATCGAATTCAAGAAGGCGCGCGTGAAGGAAGCGGGCGAACGGCTCGACCACCGCATGCCTGTCTACGCCATCCCCACCACGTTGCAGCTCGCCGACCTGAGGGAGCGTCTGGAATCGCCCGAGACGCTTTCGCTGTGGCGGCTGCCCAGCTTCATTCTGCTGGCCGAGGCGGCCGGCGTGCCCTCGATCCCCTATCAGATCCGCTTTCACGATCTTTGCTCGACGCCGCTGAAACTGCTCGCCATGGTGCTCATCGCCGCGCTGTTCTCGCTTCGGCCGGTGCGAAGCGGCGCAGGATTTCAGCTCTTCCTCACCGCGGTCGGGGCGGGCTTCGCACTCTACGTCGTGTCCGAAATGTCGACGGCGCTCGCCGAATCGGGAACGGCCCCCATCGCCCTCGCCGCCTGGACCCCCGCGATTGTCGCCGCGCTCGTCGCCGTCACCGGCCTCCTCCAGTTCGAGGACGGCTGAGCCCTCGACCTGACGCCCGGGCTCGGTTATCGAAGTCTTCGATTCGCCATAGGGGGCCGCGCGCTGCGTCGCGCGGCCTGGAAGGCGTGGATGCGGCGGCAAAGGGGTCTTGCAGCGTGAGCCGACGGCGCCGGATCGCCGAACTCGCCGGGACGACGACGCTCGCGACGACGTTGGCGACCACGCTGGCGGCGCTCGCGGGTTTTTCGGCCGCGAGGGCTTCCGACGAGTTCGCCGTCAGCCGCCGCGCCGCAGACCTGCCGATCGACCTCATCGGCGCCGAAGGAGACGACGCGGCGCCGTCCCAAAAGCCCGCCTACACGATCCTCGCCAGTCTCGATCAGCCGCCCGACGCGGGCCCCCTAGCCGTTTTCGACGCGCCGGCGGCGGACGCTCCCAAGGCGACGGAGGACGAAGACGTCCTCTTCGAGGCGGATTTCGTCACGCGCGAGGATGAGAACAGTCCGATCATCGCCGAGGGCAATGTCCGCGCTTTCTTCGGAAAGCGTTATCTGCACGCCGACAAGCTGAGCTACGACCCGGCGACGGATATCGTGATCGCAGAGGGCAACGTCTCGATCACCGACACGGCGGGCCGGGAAAAAGAGACGGCGTTCGCCGGCCGGGTCGAGCTGACGGGCGACCTGCGCGACGGCATCGCGGAGAATTTCAGCGCGCTCATCGCCGATAACGCGCGCATCGCCGCCGATTCAGCCGTGCAGGAGCAGGGCGCGCGCACGCGGCTCAAGAAGGCGGTCTATACCTCGTGCGACGTGTGCAACAGAAAGGGCGAGGGCAAAACGCCGACTTGGAGGGTGAAAGCCCTCCGGGTCACCCGCGACCGCGAGCGCCGCGTCGTCCGCTTCCATCACGCCTTCCTCGAGTTGAAGGGCGTCCCTCTGCTTTACGCGCCGTTTCTGCAGGGACCGGACCCTTCCGTCGAACGCCAGTCGGGATTTCTCGCGCCGTTCTTCGGGACGTCAAGCCGCCTCGGCTTCAACGTCGAGGTCCCGTACTACCTTGCGATTTCCGATCATCAGGACGCGACGTTCTATCCAAAATACACGACCAAGGACGGTATCGTCTGGCAAGGCGAGTACAGGCGCCGAGGCGTCAGCGGCGGCCACGTCGTCCAGGCGAGCGTCCTCAATTTCGACAACACCAAGCCGGACGAAACCGGCAACCTGCCAGTCGACGTGCCAGGCGTGCGCTGGCACTTCTTCGCTCGCGGCTCGCGTGAATTCGGCGACGACTGGACGCTCGGCTACGACATCGAGCGCGTTTCGGACGACATCTATCTTCGGCGCTACAACATCGAGCGGCGCGGGGATCTCCGCAAGGAGATCGACACCTCCAACACCAACCGGCTCCGCTCGAACGCCTTCGTCAAATGGGCGGCGGGCGGCAGCGAGCTCACCGCGGACGCCTTCCTCTTTCAGGGCCTGCGCGCGCAGGACATTTCGTCCAAGACGCCGTATGTCCTGCCGCTGCTCAATTTCCGTCACGACGTGGCGCAGCCGGTGTTCGGCGGGAAGGCGCAGCTCGGCGCGAATTTCGCCTGGCTTCAACGCGCCAGCGGCGTCGACTCCCAGCGTCTTACGCTAAGCGCGTTCTGGAACCGCGAGCACATCACGGCGAACGGCCATCGCTTCAACGCTTTCGCCGAGGCGCGGGGCGACGCCTACTATTTTCACGATCTCCAGGAAGGCACCGAAATCCTCGCCGGCGATCCGGCGGATCGCCGGGACATCGACGGCCGATTCGTTCCTTCAGTCGGCCTTGAGTGGTCTTATCCGCTGACCCGTCGGTTCGCCGGCGCAAGACTCCTCATCGAGCCTCGGGTTCAGCTGATCGCCAGTCCCTCGAACCGCAACCCGGCCAACATCATCAACGAGGACTCGCAAAGCATCGAATATGATTTCGCCGGCCTGTTCGATTACAACAAGTCGACGGGCTTCGATCGCTTCGAGGACGGCCAGCGCATGAACGCCGGCGTCACGGCGTCGGCCGAATTCGACAACGGCCTCGTACTCGAAGCGGCGGTAGGAGCCCAGGGACGCCTTCAGAACAGCGGCGCGTTCGACGCTTCGACCGGACTCGGCGAGAAACGCTCCGACTTCGTCGGCGAGGTCAATGTCCGGTACAAGGATTATGTCGCGATCGAGAACCGTTTCCGGGTCGACGACGACGACGGCTCTTTCCAGCGCGCTGAGACGCTTGCAACGTTCAACATCTGGCGCTTTTCGGGTCTTGCAAGCTATGTTCGCCTCAACGAGGAGAACATCGCCGCCGAGCTGGTCCGTCGCGAGGAGCTGATGGGCACGATGCGCGTCAAGCTCACCAGCAACTGGGCGACGGGGTTCACCTGGCGCGAGGATCTCGAGCAAAGCCGCACGATCTCTCAGGATTTCCTGATCGGCTATGTCGATGAGTGCTCGTCGGTCGACGTGATCTACCGGCGCGACTTCACCCGCGACGTCGGCCTCGGTCCGGACGATTCGGTGTTCATCCGCTTCACCCTCAAATCGCTGGTCGACTGACGACCGCGGACCGCTTGCGCTCGGGCCCGATTCTACTATGTTCCGGCTTGGCGCGGCGGGCGGTGGTACGGCGTCTTGGAGCTCGGAGCCGAATTCCCGATGAAAAACAAGATTCTATTGAGTAGCGCAGCGGCTGCGGCGGCTCTGGCCGGCCTTGGAGCCTTGGGCGTCGACGCCCGCGCCCAGGGCGGCCAACCCGCGGCCGGCGCGGCCGCTCAAAGGGCCGAGACCGGCTATCGCGGCCCGATGAGCGGGGTCGCAGCTGTCGTCAACGACAAGGTGATCACGACCCTCGACGTGCAGCAACGTATGCGGCTCATGATCCTGTCGGCGGGGAGGCAGATCTCGCCGCAAATGCTGGTGCAGATCCAGAACCAGGCTGTCCGCGACCTCGTGCAGGAACAGTTAAAGCTCGCGGAGGCCAAGAAGTTCGAGGTCGAAATCGAAGACAAGGTGATCGACTCCGAACTGCGCGACATGGCCATGCAGGGCGGCACCGATATTGCGGGCCTTGAGCAGCAGCTCGCCGCGGACGGAGTCTCGATAGACACTCTTCGCCAGCAGATCCGGGCGCAGATCGCCTGGCAGCGGCTCGTGCAGGGCCGGCATCGCAGCCGCATTCGCGTCAGCGACGAGGAAATCGACCGCCAGATGCAGCGCATGCGCGAGGACGCGACCAGGGAGCAGTTCCTCGTTTCGGAAATATGCATTCCCGTAAGCGATCCGTCCGAAGCTCAGCAAACCTATCAGGGCAGCCTGCAGCTAATCGAACAGATGCGCCGCGGCGTGCCGTTCGCGGTCGTGGCGCAGCAGTTTTCGGCCTGCCCGTCCGCCGCCGGCGGCGGCGATCTCGGCTGGGTGCGTTCGGGCGAACTGCCCGCCGAAATCAACAATGCGATCGTCCAGTTGAAGCCGGGGTCGGTGACCAATCCGATTCCGACCGAGGGCGCCTTCATGATCATGGGCGTGCGCGACAAGCGGACCCCGGTGGTCGCGGGCGAACAGACATGGACTCTCGCCTACGCCGCTGCGCCGCTGACCATGGGTCGCAACGACGCCCTGCTCGCGCTTGAAAAGCTCAAGACGGCCGAGGCCTGCGGCAGCCGCGCCCTGCGCCAGGATCTTGGTCCGAATGTGGGCGTCGCCGCACTTGAGAACCTGAAGATCGGCGACATCGACCCGCGCTTCCACAGCGCGCTTGAAGGCTTGAGCCGCGGCGACCTGAGCGCGCCGGTCGAGATCGACGGCGCGCTGCATGTCTTCTACGTCTGCGAAAAGGACGAAGGACTTGGCCTGCCTTCGCGCGAGCAGCTTGAAGACCGCGCCTTTGCGCGCGAGCTTCAGCGCATCTCCATGCAATACCTCCGCGATCTGGAGCGCAAGGCGATGGTCGACATCAAGCTGAGGGCGGAGCCGCCGGCCGAGGCGCCGCCGAACGGCTGATATGGCGCGTCCCCTCGCGCCGCTTGCCCTCACCATGGGAGAGCCCGGCGGCGTCGGGGCCGAAATCGCGATCAAGGCCTGGAACGCGCTCAGAGGCCAAGGTCTTTCCTTCTTTCTCATCGACGATCCTCTGCGGCTCGAAGCCATGGGCGCGCCGGTCGCGCGCCTGTCGTCGCCCCTCGATGCCGTCTCGCATTTCCCCTCGGCCCTGCCCGTCCTGCCCCTGCCTCAGCGCGTCGAGGCGCGGTTCGGCGAAGCCGCGCCCCGCAGCGCCGAGGCGGTCACGGCGTCGATCGAAAAGGCGGTCGACGCGGCCCTGTGCGGCGAGGCGTCAGCAGTGGTGACCAACCCGATCCACAAAGCTGCGCTGCAGGCCGCCGGCTTCGACTTTCCGGGCCACACCGAATATCTCGCCGCGTTGACCGAAAAGGCCCGGATGCCGGGCGGGCGGCGGCGCGGTCCGGTAATGATGCTTGCCGCGACGGATCTGCGCACGGTTCCGCTGACGGTCCACATTCCGCTGCGGGACGTTCCCATGGCTCTCACCGTCGACGTCATCGTCGAGAAGGCGCTCGTCGTCGCCGAGGCGCTGACCTGGGATTTCGGCGTCGCCGCGCCCCGTCTTGCGATCGCAGGCCTCAATCCGCACGCGGGCGAAGGCGGCGCCATCGGCTCGGAGGAGCGCGACGTCATCGTCCCCGCCGTCGCGCGCCTGCGCGCCGAGCACGCGATTGATGCGACGGGTCCCCTCCCCGCCGACACCATGTTCCATGCCGCGGCCCGCGCTCGTTATGATGCGGCCCTTTGCATGTATCATGATCAGGCCCTCATCCCGATCAAGACGCTCGCCTTCTTCGACGCGGTCAACGTGACGCTCGGCCTCCCGATCATCCGCACCTCGCCGGACCATGGCACCGCCCTCGACATCGCCGGCAAGGGCATCGCCGATCCGTCGAGTCTGATCGCAGCGCTGCACCTTGCGGCTGACCTGGCCGCGCGCCGCCTCCGGTCATGAGCGGCCTGCCGCCCCTGCGCGAGGTCATCGCCCGTCACGGCCTCGACGCGAGAAAGGCTCTCGGTCAGCACTTTCTCCTCGATCTAAACATCACCCGAAAAATCGCCCGCACGGCCGAAGTGTCGCCGGGCGACCTCGTGCTCGAAGTCGGCCCGGGACCCGGCGGCCTCACCCGCGCCCTGCTCGAGTCCGGCGCATGCGTCGTCGCTGTCTAGCGCGATGGCCGCTGCATCGCCGCGCTTGAGGAGCTCAAGGCGGCTTATCCGGACAAACTCGCCATCGTCGAAGGCGACGCGCTCGCCTTTGATGAGCGGACCGCACTCGAAGGGCCGGCGAAAATTGTCGCGAATCTTCCGTACAATGTTTCGACCGAGCTCCTCGTCAAATGGCTGCGCCTCAACAGCGAGACCCCGCTGTGGACGACGATGACGCTCATGTTTCAGAAGGAGGTCGCCGACCGCATCATCGCTGCGCCGGGCTCGAAGGCGTATGGCCGCCTCTCCGTCGTCGCCCAGGCCGCAAGCCGCCCGAAGCGGGCCTTCGACCTGCCGGCGCGCGCCTTTACCCCCCCGCCTAAAGTGGATTCGTCTGTCCTCGTCTTTTCTCCCCCGCCGGCGCCCCTTGCAACATTCGGCGCGCTCGAACGCGTGACCGCCGCCGCCTTCGGCCAGCGCCGCAAGATGCTGCGGTCTTCGCTCCGGACCGCCTTCGGGGATCGCCTCGAGGCCGTCCTCTCCGAAGCGGGGATCCCGGAAACGGCCCGCGCCGAAGACGTGGCGGTCGCGAGTTTCGTCGATCTTAGCGCCGCCGCCTGAAGATCAGGCCTGCAGGGCTTCGTAGTCGCCGCGGAGGAAGGCCTCGGCGAGCTTGAATTTCTGGATTTTGCCCGAACCGGTCAGAGGCCATGCGTCGATCCAGATCCAGTAGGCGGGCGTCTTCTGGGCCGCGAGACGCTCGCGCAGGAACGCTTTCAGCTCCTGCGGCGACGGGCGCGAGTTCCCCCGCGCCCGCATGAAGCACGCGACCTGCTCGCCCCATTTTTCGTCCGGCACGCCGACAACCGCTATCTCCGAGATCGCCTCATGTTCGAGAAGCGCGTTCTCGATTTCGGCAGGAAACAAATTCTCGCCGCCCCGAATGATCATCTCCTTCACGCGCCCGGTAATCTTCACGAAGCCGCGCGCATCCATGCGGCCGAGATCGCCGGTGTGCAGCCAGCCTTCGCCGTCGATCGCCTTGGCTGTCGCCTCGGGATTGTCGTTATAGCCATGCATGATGAGGTAGCCGCGCGCGCAGATTTCGCCCTGCTCGCCAAGCGGGAGAACCCTGTTCGTCGCCACGTCGCGGATCGAGACGTCGACGTCCGGGAGCGGACGGCCGATCGTGCCGCATAGATCTTCGAAGGCGTCGTCATGACAGGTCTGGGTGATCACCGGCGAGGCTTCCGTCTGCCCGTAGACGATCTGGATGGTCGAGCCGAAGACCTCGCGCGCCTTCTTGACGAGTTCAGGCGGCACCATCGAGCCGCCGGACATTATGCGCTCGATGCTGGAGACCTCGCGGCCGGATTTCTGGGCCTCATCGATGAGAGCGACGATCATGGTCGGCACGCCGAGCATGAAGCGCGGCCGCTCGCGCTCCATCACCCTGACGATCATCGCCGGATCGAAAAGCGGCGCCAGCAGCATCGTCGCTCCCGAGGCGGGCCCGCCGAGCGCGAGAATGGCGCAACCGGTCGTGTGAAACAGCGGCATATGATGCACGAAGCTGTCGCCAGACCGCACGCCCGCGCGCGCCATCGAGTCGACGCCGTTCTTCAAAAGGCCCCAGTGATGGAGCACGGCGCCTTTGGGGAAGCCCGTCGTTCCTGAGGTGTATTGAATCTGGCAGGCGTCGTGCGGCGCGACGCCAGGAAGAACCCCGCGCGACTCGCCCTCGAACAGGGCGGCGTGATCCGTGAGGAGGATGCGCCGGGGGGCCGCCGGGATGTCGCGGCAGACTTCCTCGGAGATTTTCGCCATCGGGTTGCCGCGGAATTCGCCGACGTAATAAAGCGCCTCGGCGCCGGACTGTTCGAGCACGTATCTGAGTTCGCGCGGCTGGAACGCGGGGTTGACCGTGACGAGAACGAGTCCCGCCATCGCCGACCCGTATTCGAGCAGCAGCCATTCAGGAATATTGTTGGCGAAGACCGCGATGCGCGCTCCCTTGGAGTGGCGGCTTGCAAGCGCCCGGGCGAGCCGCCGCGAGTCGTCGTGGAGCGCCGCAAAGGTCCATGTGCGCCCGATCATCCCGTCGGCGAGCAGTTCCTTCAGCGCCGGCTGGTCGCCGCGGGTTCGCGCCTGCGCCGCCAGCATGTCGCCGATGGTCTGCGGCCTCGAGTCGGTGCGCTGCGCCGGCCAGAAGCTCTCGGTCAGTCTGACGTTGTCCACGGCGTCCCCGCTTCAGCTTTGCAACGGCGTCAGTATCTGCGTCTGCGTAACGACCGCCGCCAACTTGCCGTCCTCGCGGAAGATGTCCGTCTTCCACACCTGCAACGTCTTGCCGAGATTGACCGGCGTCGTCACCGCGCGCGCGGTCGTACCGACGGGAATCGGCCGCAGGAAATTGGTCTTGCTCTCGACCGTCGCGGTCATGAAGCCTTCCGGCATGTTGAGAAAGGCGCCGCAGCCGCCGAGATTGTCGGCGAAGGCCATGATCGCGCCGCCATGAAGGCTCGCCGGGATGGTGCAGCGCTCGGGCGTCACGTCAAGTTCCGCTTCAAGACGGCTTTTCGAGGCGAAAATCATCCGTATGCCGAGCGTTTTCGCGAAAGGCGCATTGCTCTCGTTGAACATCGCGGCGAGGTTTTCTTCGGTCACGTTCGGCTCGCGTGAACAAGAACGGCCACAAGGAGCGCCGTCTCGGCGCCGCGATTGACCCAGGCGTGGTTGGTCGCGCGCTGGATGACGACGTCGCCGGGCTTTAGCGACTTCGCCTCGCCGTCGTCGAGAAGGAGATCGACCGAACCCTTGACGCACACGATCACGTCGAGCGTTTCGGTCTTGTGCATCATCGGATGGCGCGTCGTATCAACGCGAGCATGCGTCGCGCCGATGGCGGCGAATGCGCCGGCGGCCGCTTCCTCCATCGCTTTGCGGTCGGCGCCGGGCGGTTCGGGCGCGACGGTGAACCAGCGCACTTTGAGGGCGTCCGCCGGCGGCTCGAGCTTCAGATTCTGATCGGCGAGGACGTCCTTGTCGGCAAGCAGCTCTTTGCCAAGCGCCGCCTGCCAGATTTCGGCAAGACCCGTCTCGTCGATCGCGACCAGCTTCGCCGCTTGGCCGTCGATCAGCACGCGCGAGCGCCCGTTCCTGTCGTCGGTGACGATGCGGCGGAGGCAAGACCAGTCCATGGTCGGCTCCCGTGCGGCTTATTGCGCCAGAACGCCGGCAGCGTCGTAATAGTCGGGACCGTCCGGCTTTGAACCTTTGCCCAGAAGTACTTCGAGCCTCGCGGTATAAAAGCGCTTGGCGCCAATCGTGCCGAGATCGCCGCCGACGCCGACCGAGACGCCGCTGCTCCGCCCGTAGGAGCCCGTGCCGACGCCAGCGCCGATGCCGACCCCGCCCTTGTCTTCGGCCTCGAGCGAGCGGCTCGCCACGCGGAACCAGTCGTAACCGTTCGAGCGCGCGATCTCAGCCGCGCGCTTCAGGGCGAAGCCCTCGACTGCTTCGGGCGGCGTGGCCCCGTCGCCGCGGAAGGTCACACGGTAGCGGTCGCCCTCGATGCGCTGGTCGGCGTAGCCATAGCCCTTGGAGTCCGCCGCCTGATACCCGGTCCCGACTGCGGTCGCGCAGGACGCAAGGAGGGCGGCGGCGAGCGTTAACAAAGCATGGCGCATGACCATTCCTTCCGCGTTGGAACCGGGACACCCTACCATTGCGGCCGGACCCCGCAAAAGCCCGCCCGGCGCCCCGACCGCGCCGCATTTTCGGCGCAGGGAGAACGCGGCACGGGAAGGGAGAGCTATGCGCAAGCCTGAATTCGACGGATACGATCTCATCATTGTCGGCGCGAGTTTCGCCGGCCTCGTCGCGGCGCGTACCGCCGCGCATCGGGGCCTCAAGGTCGGGGTGCTCGACGCCAAAAAGGAACCGGGCGCCCGCGTGCGCACCACCGGCATTCTCGTCAAGGAAGCCGCCGACGAAATCGACATTCCAGCAGCGCTCACCCGCCGCATCCCCGGCGCAAGACTCTATGCCCCGAACGGACGCCATCTCGATCTTTTTGCGCCGGGCTACTACTTCCTCGCGACCGACACCGCCGGAACCATGCGCTTTCTCGCCCGCGAGGCGGCGCGCGCCGGCGCGCATCTCCTGTTCGGGACGCGCTTCACCGGCGGCGCGCTGGTCGACGACGAAATCCGCCTCGAAGGGACCGGCCTCAAAACGCGCTACCTTCTCGGCGCCGACGGCGCCCGTTCGCGCGTCGCCGAGGCGTTCGGACTTGGGCGGAACACGGAGTTTCTGCTCGGCGTCGAGACGGAGTACGAAGAGACGCCGACGGTCGATCCGGATTTCATCCACTGCTACCTCGATACGAGGCTCGCGCCCGGCTATCTTGGCTGGGTGGTGCCGGGCGTGAACATGACGCAGGTCGGCGTCGCCGTGTCGCGCGGCCTCTTCGGCGAGGAGCGCAAGCCCGACTATGCCGCGTTCCTCCGCCGGGTCGATCCGACCTTCGCGCTCTGGAACTGTGCGGAGCTGGCCAAGCGCTCAGGCCCCATTCCCTGCGGCGGCCTCGTCTCGCCGCTCTCGACCCGGCGCGTTCTCCTGACCGGCGACGCGGCGGGTCTCGTCTCGCCCCTGACGGCGGGCGGCATCCGCCTCGCCTTCCAGTACGGGCGGCGCGCGGCGCAAGCGATCTGCGACTACCTCCAGGCCGGCGGTCCCGATCCCGGCGCTGCGATGGCCGAGGAGTATCCGACCTTCGGGTCGAAGGCCTTGCTCCGGCGCCTGTGGTCGGCGGCGCCGCCCAACGCGCTGTTGAACCTCGCCCTGTTCACGCCGCCCATGCAGGCCCTGGCGCAATGGATCTACTTCCGCAAGCGCGGCTTCGCCGGCGCGGAAGCGAGCCTCAGGGCGCAGTCGCTCGTTCCGCGCCGCGGGACCGCCTGACGCGCCCCATGGCGGTTGCCCTTCCACGAGGGAGCAGCCAAGATCGGACCCATACTGAAAAGGGGTTCAAATGTCGCGCTTGCTCCTCGCCTCTCTGGCGGCGCTCGTTCTGGTCGCTTGCGGCCGAAAGGAAGAGGCGCCGCCGGAGTCGTTCACGCCGGAAAAGGTCGCGGGCGCGAACGGCGGCGCGCGCGACAAGATCGGCCGGATATATCACTATGTCCGCACCAACGTCGATGGTTCGGACCCGGAGGACGTTTATGTCTTTCGCAAGAAGATCGATCACCTCCAAGTCTACAAGGCCAAGCAGAAATGCACCAACGCCGCCTTCGTCACCGCCGATCTCGACATGGAGAGGGGCTACGCGAAAAAGCTCGTCGGCGGCCGTCTGACGCGACAGGGTCTGCACGAGAAGTTCGCCTATCTCGACTATGACCCGGCGACGAGGAAGATTTCGGCCCGCATTGAGCTTGAGGGGCGCGAACCGCTGCTTGCGTCCGTAACCGTCGAAAAGGAGCCGTGGCACCTTTACGATTTTGACTTCGCAAGCCTCACAGTCATGACGCCTCACCTTGCCGATCCAAGGGCTGGGTTCTCCTTCGGCCTGCCGCTCGTCGTCGCGGACCCGAACCGCACGGACTTCCTCATCTATCTCGGCGAGGCCGAGGCGACTTTCCGGAGCGAGGACGAACGCGCCGGCCGCAAGGCGCTGAAGTTCTCGCTTGGCGGGCCTGCGTTCGGGTCATTCGGCGGCAATCTCTGGCTCGACGCCGCCGAGGGTCACATCCTCGACGTCGAGACCGGCTTTCCAAACCATCTCGAATACGTCGATTTCAAGCTGGAACTCCGCGGCGTCGACGACGGCGGCGAGACGCAATGGGCGAAGCTGCTGCGCGAACATTTTGAGGGATGCAAATGAGATCGGCGGCTCCCGCCCTGCTCCTGGCCGCCGCAGCGTCGCCTGCTGCGGCCGGCGAGGTCGGCGCCGATTGCACGCTCGGCGGGTTCAATCTCTGGGGCGACGTCAAAGTCGTCGAGAGCTTTCCCGACCTCAAGGTGCAGATCGTCGACAGCTTTCCTGATCTCAAGGTCAAGGTCGTAGACAGCTTTGCAGATTCATGCGGAGAGTGGCGCTACGTGACCTCGTTCCCCGATCTCAAGATCCAGTTCGTGGAGAGTTTTCCCGACCTCAAGGTCCAGTTCGTCGAGAGCTTTCCGGGGCTGCCCTGATTCACAACGTCCGCGCGACCGCCTTCTTCCAGCCGGCGATCAGGTCGCGCCGCTCGTCTGCGGGCATTTTCGGGGCGAACTGCGCCTCGCGGGACCAGATGGTCGCTATATCGTCCGTTGACGCATAAACTCCCGCCTTGAGCCCGGCGAGGAAGGCCGCGCCGAGCGCCGTCGTTTCCATGATTTTCGGGCGCTCGACCGGCAGTCCCAGCATGTCGGCGAGGAACTGCATCAGCCAGTCGTTTTTCACCATGCCGCCGTCGACCCGGAGCGCCCTTGGGGCCGCGCCGTCCGCTTCGATCGCTTCAAGGAGGTCGGCGGTTTGATAGGCGACGCTTTCGAGCGCCGCCCGAGCGAGTTCCGCAGGGCCCGTCGCGCGGGTCAGCCCGTAAATCGCCCCGCGCGCGTCGGGGGCCCAGTGCGGAGCCCCGAGCCCGACGAAAGCCGGCACCAGATAGACCCCGCCATTGCCCGAAAGGCCTTTCGCCAGCGCCTCGGTTTCTGCAGCCGATCTGATGATCCCGAGGCCGTCGCGCAGCCATTGCACCGCCGCCCCGGCGACGAAGATCGAGCCTTCGAGCACATAGGTCGTCCGCCCGCCAAGCCGCGCGGCGATCGTCGTCAGAAGCTTGTTCCTTGAACGGACGATGATCTCGCCCGTATGCGCGAGCACGAAGCATCCGGTGCCGTACGTGCTTTTGATGTCGCCGGGCCTGAAGCAGGCCTGACCGACGGCGGCGGCCTGCTGATCGCCAGCGACCCCCAGTATGGGAACGGGACGTCCGAAAACCGAGGGATCGGTCGCCCCGTAATCGTCCGCGCAGTCCTTCACCTCCGGCAGGACCGCACGGGGCACCCGGAACAGATCGAGCAGCGCGTCGTCCCATTGGTCGGCGCGGATGTTGAAGAGGCTGGTGCGCGAGGCGTTAGTCGCGTCGGTCGCGTGGACACGCCCCCCGGTCAGGCGCCAGACGAGAAATGAATCGACCGTGCCGAAGGCGAGTTCGCCCTTTCCGGCTCGGGCGCGGGCGCCCTTAACTTGGTCGAGGATGAAAGCGAGTTTGGTCGCGGAAAAATAGGGATCGAGCACCAGGCCGGTACGCTCGGCGACCTCGTCCTCAAGGCCCCGGTCGCGAAGGCGGCGGCATTCCTCGGCGGTGCGCCGGTCCTGCCAGACGATGGCGTTGTGGATCGGCCTGCCTGTCTTGCGATCCCAGACCAGCGTCGTTTCGCGCTGGTTGGCGAGCCCAATCGCGACGACCCGGCCTCCCCCAGCTTCCGCCTCCTGGAAAGCGGCGCGGGCCGTCTCAAGCGTCGTCCGCCAGATGTCCTCTGGGTCGTGCTCGACGAAACCCGGCTGAGGGTAAATTTGCGGGAACTCGGCCTGGGCGACGGCGACGATCCTCGCCGCGGCGTCGACAGCAATGGCGCGGCTCGACGTCGTTCCCTGGTCGATCGCCAGGAGCATGTCGGTCGGCATGCGGAGGACCCGTTTAGAGCAGCTTGGCGATATCCGCCTCGAGCGACGCCGGACTGGCCTGCGGCGCGAAGCGCGAGACCACTTCGCCTTTCCGGTCCACAAGGAACTTGGTGAAGTTCCACTTGATGGCGGTCGTCCCGACGATCCCGGGCTGGCTCTCCTTGAGGTGCTTGTAGAGCGGGTGCGCGTCCTCGCCGTTGACGTCGATCTTCGAAAACATCGGGAAGGTCACGTCATAGTGCGTCGCGCAGAACTCCATGATCTGGTCGTCGGGCGCCGGCTCCTGCCCGCCGAACTGATTGCAGGGAAAGCCCATGACCACGAGCCCCTTGGGCGAGTAGCGGCGATGCAGCGCCTCGAGCCCTTTGTATTGCGGCGTGAACCCGCACTTGCTGGCGACATTGACGATGAGCAGGACCTTCCCGGCGTATTCGGAAAGCTTGACTTCATCGCCGTCGATGGTCTTGGCGGAAAAGTCGTAGACCGTCGCCATACGTTTGTCCTTTCAGGTCGGGCGGACGAAGTTGTCCCCTCAAACCGGACGCCGTTCAAGCGGAATTCGACGCTTGCCAACGCCCGTTCCCGCTGGAACAATGCGCGCAAAAAGACGGCAAGGGAGGTCGACTATCGCCGCCGCTCCGGACTCGGCGGACGCCGTTCGCGCCGCCATCGCCGCGCTCGAAGAGCGCATCAACGTCATCGCCACGAGCCTCATGGGCACGGAGGAGTTCGCGCGCACTGCGAACGTCGCGGCGCAGCTGCAACTTCGAATGAAAAAGGGCGTGAATGATCACATGGCGCGCCAGCTCGCGCTGTTCAATATGCCGAGCCGCGAAGACGTCTCCGCGATCGGCGAGCGGCTCATGACCATGGACGAGCGGCTGATCCGGATCGAGGCCATGCTCGCCCGCCTCGCCGGTCCCGCGCCCGCCGCCGGACCCCGGCCCCCGCGCACGAAGAAGCCGGCGAAGAGGGCCAAGCCCTGACATGGCGGCCCCGGCCCCTGATCCGAAAGAGAACCGCGGCGCGCGCATTCGCAGCCTCGTGGAGCGCGCCATTCAGCGCAACATCAAGGGCGTCGAATACTTCGCCTCGGCGGCGCCTCCGGTCGGTCTCACGCCCAAAGACGTGATCTACAAACGCGGCACGCTCAACCTTTATCATTATCGTCCGGTGGCGGACGAGCTTTACCGAACGCCGATTCTCATCGTCATGGCGACCACGAACCGCGCCTATGTGCTCGACATCCAGCCCGGCGGCAGCTTCGTCGAGTTCCTGATCAAGAACGGCTACGACGTGTTCTGCATCGACTGGGACGCGCCGCGCCCGGAGGAGAAAAAGCTCGGCCTCGCCGACTACACGCAGGGATTCATCCCGGATTGCATCGCGCGGGTGCAGGAAACTACCGGCGAACGCGATGTGACGGTCGTCGGCTACTGCATGGGCGGCGTGCTCGCGACCATCTACGCCGCGACCCACGCCGAGGGCCCGCTGCGCAACCTCGTCTGCTTCACGACGCCGATCAACTGGCATGAGTTCGGTCTCTTCAGCGCGCTGTCGGACCGAGCGAGTTTCGACGTCGATCGGCTTGTCGACATGGTCGGCAACGTGCCGCCGGACATGCTGCTCGCCGCCTTCGACATGCTGCGCCCATCGGGCCGCGCCGCCAACGCGATCAACCTTTGGGACAATCTCTGGAACGACGAGTTCGTCTCCAACTACCGCAAGTTTGACCGCTGGGCGAACGACATGCTCCCGCTCGCCGGCGAGTATTTCCGTCAGATTACCAAGGATCTCATGTGGGGGAACAAGCTCTACACCGGCGAACTGAGGCTAAACGGCCGGACTGCGAAGCTCTCCAACATCAAGGCGCCGGTATTTCACGCTGTCGCCGAGCATGACCACATCATCCCCCGCGCCGCCAGCGCTCCGCTGGTCGAACTAGTCGGCTCGGCCGACAAGACCGAGCTCGTGCTGAAGGGCGGCCATATCAGCCTTGTCGCCGGTCCGAACGCCGTGCGGAGGCTCTGGCCCAAACTCGACGACTGGCTCTCCGAACGATCAGCGTGACAACCATGAAAGATCTCGGCTACCCGAAATCGGTGGAACTCGGCGCTCTGTCCGTCCTGCTGCGCGAAATGCGCGGGGCCGACGAAAAGGACATGCTCGATTTCGCGCGCGGGCTGCCGACCCACGATCTGCTTTTCCTGCGTCGCGACATCACCAATCCGAAAGTGGTCAGCGCCTGGGTCGAGGCGATCCGGGCCGGGACGATCTGGACGGTGCTCGCCTTGGACGGCGAGACTATTCTTGGTTGCGCCGCCCTAATCCGCGACCCCTTGTCGTGGTCGCCGCAGCTCGGCGAACTGCGCGTGCTGGTCGCGCCGGCCGCACGCGACCGCGGCCTTGGCCGGCTTCTGATCCAGGAAGCCTTTCGCAAGGCCCTTCGCCTCAACCTGAGGAAACTGACGGCGATGATGACGGTCGATCAGAAGGGCGCGATCGCGATCTTCGAGGAGCTCGGCTTCCGCGGCGAAGGGCTCCTCAAGGACCACGTCATCGACCGCGACGGCGTCGCGCACGACATCGTGATGCTGTCCCACGACGTGGCGCGGGGCGAAAGCCAGCTCGCGGCGTTCGGCGTCGGCGAGACCCAGTGACCGCAACCGGCGCTACAACGCGTCGATCATTTCGGCGACGAGCGGATGGCGGACGACGTCCGCCCGCGTGAACCGGACCACGCCGACGCTTTTCAGCTTCTCGAGTTTTTCGGCGACCTCCTCAAGGCCGGAAAGGCCAGGCAGCAGATCGGTCTGCGCCGGATCGCCAGTCACGATCATGGTCGAGTGCCAGCCGAGTCGGGTCAGCAGCATCTTGAGCTGGCCGTAGGTGCAGTTCTGCGCCTCATCGATGACGATAAAGGCGTTGTTGAGCGTGCGGCCCCGCATATAGGCGATCGGCGCGATCTCGATCACGCCTTCGGCGGTGAGCGCCTTCAGCCTCTTGGTCGAGAGGCGGTCGCACAGCGCGTCATAGAGCGGGCGGAGATAGGGCGAGAGCTTTTCCTGCATGTCGCCCGGAAGGAAACCGAGACTCTCGCCCGCCTCGACCGCCGGACGCGACAGCACGATGCGGCGCACGCGACCCGCCTCTAGCGCCTCGACCGCCTTGGCGACGGCGAGATAGGTCTTGCCGGTCCCGGCCGCGCCGAGCGCGAAGACCAGCGCAGTTTCGTCGATCGCCGCGAGCAGACGCTCCTGCGTATCGTTCTGTGGACGGATGGTCTTGCGGTACTTCTGTTCCCGCGGCTCCTCTTCATCGACCGGGGACCATGATCTTTCCGGCAGGTCGTCAAAGAGCCGGCGCACATTGTCGCCCTCGTAGCGGGCATGGGCGTCGGCGCGCGTCATTCTCCGGCGCGCGGAGCGTTTCGCCATCACTTGTCTCCTGACTTGCATGAACTCGCCGGCGCGCGGCGCTGTCTTCGAGAGCCGACCCGCGAAAAGCGCAAGCCGCTCTTCGCCGTCAGTTCCCCTCTGCCGCCATCGAACATTCGTCCGCCAAGACAACGCGAAAACCGGTCAGGAGGACCATGGCCGGATTCGGGCGGCCGACGCGAGCGGAATTTTGTGACTGATTATTGACGGGCGCCCGACCAGGCGGCGGCCAGCTTGGCGTGGATCTCGGGCGAGAAATTCTGCCAGGAACTGCGCCCGCGCGTCGCGTCCACGACGAAGATCGAGTCGCGGGGCATGAGATAGGGGGCGATGGCGTTGCGCACGCCGAGGGCCGTCAGTTCGCAGGCGACCGTCCAGACATTTTCGTTGAGACGGAAGGCGGGGCCAAGGCTCAAGATAGCGCCCTCGGCGCGCGAGGCCGCCGCGCTGACGACGTCGAAAATGATGAGAAAGTTTGCTACCGAAGGCTCGGCGTCCGGCGACTTTCGGGCGATCGCGGATTTCTTTTCGGATTTTTCGGATTTCGGCTCCGGATCGGCGCGCTTGCCGAACTGGGGCTGCCCGCCGGCCTTCGCGTCGATTCCGAAGAAGGCGGCGAAGACCGGCTCGCTCGCCGCCTCCTTGAACGTGCGGCTGCCGGCCGGGGCGACGAGCGAAGATGCGGCGAACCGCCCTTCATGCGCGAACTTGCGAAGCTGCTGCGACGAATAGGGACCGTAAATCCGGTTCTCGACTTTGACGCACCAGTTATCTGCGGCGAGCATTGTTCGTCGTCCTTGGCGCCTAGTCCCCGAGGGACCAGTTTTTCTTCCCGAAAGGTGAAGCAAGTTTTGCGCCAGCTTCGCCGGTCTGCACGGGGTGCAGCGCGTCCGCGCCGGCCGCCGATTGGTTGAGGGCTTCTTCCATCTTTTTGGCCGGGCCGCCGAACACAACGCCGACGCCCTTCTCGTGGCGGCGGACGACCTTCGCCGTCATTTTTCCGAGCGTGACGATGGACCCGAGGGGCGGGCGGGGGTCGATTTCGAGCGAAGCGCCTGTCAGGGAAATGTCCAGGATCGAGCAGGGCTGCATCTCCCCGGATTCGAGCCGCAACACGGCCCGCGCTTCGGTCTTGATGCGCGGCGCGGCGCGGCGATCGGCGCCGACGGCCCGGTTATGGATCATCACGGTAAGTGCGTCCGCGGTCCGCCGGTTCTTGGAGCGCCGACCGCGATAGTCGATGGCGAACTCGTTGCCAGCCGAGCGCACGACCTTGCCCTCGAAGCGGCCGACATCGTCGATATAGAGCACGACCTGTTCGCCTTGGCGCGGCGGCGCCGCCGCGCGCAGCAAGGCGCCGCCGGCTGAGACGTTAGTGACAAGGCACGGGCGTTCCTCTCCGCTTGCGCCAAGGAAACGCGCCTTCAGCGGCATGTCGACCCGCGCATGGCGACGTCGCTCGATGATGTCGGCCGAGATGAGGGACGGTTGGTGTTTCGTTTCGGCCATGCTTGGGAGCTCGTTAACAACGCAAGGGCGTGGTTCAACCACAAGTCCTAACGCGCCAAAGTGAATAAAGGTTTGCAGCGGCCTCAAAGCGTCGCCATATGGCGGTTTTCGCGTCGAGGGAGCGCCCGATCGACCGCCGTTCGTCCGAAATCGAGACAGCCCCGCCGAGGCCGACGCCGCAGGGGCCGACTCTCGCCGCGCCGCTGATCGTCCTTGCGATTGCCGGCGCGCTCGCCGCGACCCATCTGCTGCTTGCGGCGCTGCCGCGCGTGACCGCCTTCCAGATCGAGTGGGCGCTCAGCCTCTCGCCGCTCATGGTGCGGCAGGGGCTCGCCAACGGCGCGCCGGGCGCCCTCTTGCCGCTGGCGACGCATATGCTGCTGCACGCCAATCTCGTTCACCTCCTGTTTAACATCGCCTGGATGCTGCCTCTCGGCGCGGCGGTCGCCCGCCGGCTCGGCTCCGCTGATTACGAGTGGGGCGGGGCGAAGTCTGTCCTGCTCTTCCTCGCCCTTTTTATCGGCGGCGGCGTCGCCGGCGGGCTCGCCTTCATGTTCTTCAACCTCAACTCGGCGACGCCGGCGGTCGGCGCCTCTGGCGCAATCTTCGCGCTGCTCGGCGCGGCGATGCGGTTCTGGACCGGGCGCGAGATGCCGCGCGGGGCGTCGGACGCGCCGATCGTGCCGCTGTCGCACCCATTCCTCATCCGCATGACGCTCGCCAACGTCGCGCTCAATCTGCTGATGGGCTTCCTGCCGCAAATCCTCGGCGCCGGCAGAATCGCCTGGGAGGCGCATCTTGGCGGCTATTTCTTCGGGCTTCTCGCCTTTCCCCTTTTCGCCCGTGCTGCAGCGCGGTAGGCGCCGGTCGCCGCTTGCCTCAACTTCGTCCGTGTCGCATGCTTGTCGGGCGGGGATATGGAGGCGGTGCGATGAAAGTCGTGAATATCCTGCAGTCCAAGGGCGCCGAAGTGTTCGCGGTCGCGGATACGGACACGGTCGCCAGAGCCGTCAGCGTCCTCACCGACAAGAATATCGGCGCGGTCGTGGTGAAAAACGCGAAAGGCGAGGTCGCCGGCATCCTCTCAGAGCGCGATATCGTCCGTCATCTGAAGGACAAGGGGGCCGACGTGCTTGCCTTGTCGGTCAAGGCGTGCATGTCGCCCAATCCGCACACCTGCCGACCGGACGACTCGGTCGACGATCTGATGACGATGATGACCAACAAGCGCGTCCGCCACCTCCCGGTGGTTAACGGCGCCCGCCTCCTTGGGCTCGTCTCGATCGGCGATGTGGTCAAGCGCAAGATCGAGGAGATCGAGCACGAGGCCCAAGCGTTGAAGGAGTATATTTCGTCCTAGGGCGAACGACCGCCGGCGCCCCTCCTCCGCGCAGCGGGGCGTATGGCTAAGTCTGCCATAAAATGGAGCGTTGACGGTTCGGACGATGGGCACGTCCAAATGGAAACGCTGTCGCCCTGCTGATGTGATGAGGTGGACGGCCTCCGCCCGCGGCGTCTTCGCGCCAAGGTGTAGCTGTTGACGTCACGCTGGCGCGCCGGCCTTGCCAAAGGCCGCAATAAGTCTGATGCAACACGACGCCCCGCAGCCTTTTCACCTCCCCGTCGCATGTTTTCGTTTTTCGAGCGCCGCATCGATCCCTTCCCGGAAACCCGGCAAGGGACGCCGCCGAAGTCCCTCGCGCGCTTCTGCTGGCATTACGTCAAGGATGCGGCCCCCCTGCTCATCCTGCTCGCCGTTCTCACGGCGCTGATTTCGATCGGCGAAGTGCTGATGTTCGGGTTCCTCGGGCGCATCGTCGACTGGCTTTCATCGGCCGACCGGGCGACGTTTCTGGCCGCGCAGCGGGACGCGCTCCTCGCCATGGGCGCGCTCGTCCTGATCGGCCTCCCCGCCGCCGTGCTGCTGCGCTCGCTGATCATCCACCAGTCGCTCCTCGGCAACCTGCCGATGAGCGCGCGCTGGCGGATGCACCGCGCCCTGCTCGGCCAAAGTCTCGGCTTCTTCGCCAATGAATTCGCCGGCCGCGTCGCCGCCAAGGTGATGCAGACCGCGCTCGCCGTGCGCGAGACCGTGATGAAGATCCTCGACGTGTTCGTTTACGTCGCGGTCTACTTCACCGCCATGATCGGGCTCGTCGCCGCCTCCGATTGGCGGCTCGCCATGCCGATGCTGGTCTGGCTCGTCGCCTACATCCTTATCCTGCGCCATTTCATACCGCGTCTGCGCGACATCTCGGAAAAGCAGGCCGACGCCCGCGCGGCCATGACCGGCCGCATCGTCGACAGCTACACCAACATCGCGACGGTGAAGCTCTTCGCGCATGGCGGGCGCGAGGCGCTCTATGCGCGCGAGAGCATGAAGGAGTTCCTCGCGACCGTTCACCCGCAGATGCGGCTCGTCACGCAGTTCGAAGTCGCAAACTACGTCAACAACAGTCTGGTCGTGTTCGCCGTCGCGGGGCTTTCGATCTGGCTCTGGCTTGGCGATCGCATCACCGTCGGGGCGATCGCGACGGGGATTGCGCTCACCTTGCGCATCAACGGCATGTCGCAATGGATCATGTGGGAGGTCTCGGGCCTCTTTGAGAACATCGGCACGGTCTATGACGGCATGGGCACGATGACGAAAGCGACGGCCGTGGTCGATGCGCCGCAGGCCGGCGTCCTCGCCTGCCCGAAGGGCGCGATCGAGTTCGATCGCGTGAAGTTCCACTACGGTCGCGAGGGCGGGGTCATCGACGAGTTTTCGCTGAAGGTCGCGCCCGGAGAAAAAATCGGGCTGGTCGGGCGCTCGGGCGCCGGCAAATCGACGCTCGTCAACCTGCTGCTGCGCTTCTACGACGTCGAGGCCGGGCGCATCCTTGTTGACGGCGAGGATATCGCCCGCGTGACCCAGGAGTCGCTTCGTGCGAAGATCGGCGTCGTGACGCAGGACACGTCGCTCCTCCATCGCTCGATCCGCGATAACATCGCCTATGGACGGCCCGGCGCCAGCGAGGCCGAGATTATTGAAGCCGCCCGCCGCGCCAACGCCCTCGATTTCATCGTGCAACTTGAAGACCAGAAGGGGCGCCGGGGCTTCGACGCCCATGTCGGCGAACGCGGCGTCAAGCTGTCGGGCGGCCAACGGCAGCGCATCGCCATCGCCCGCATCTTTCTGAAAGACGCGCCGATCCTCGTCCTTGACGAGGCCACCTCGGCGCTCGACTCCGAGATCGAGGCGGCGATTCAGGAAAATCTCTTTCAGTTGATGCGCGGCAAGACCGTCATCGCCATCGCGCACCGGCTCTCGACAATTTCGCAGCTCGATCGGCTCGTCGTCATCGACGACGGCGCGATCGTCGAGACCGGCCGGCACGCGGATCTCGTTGGCGCCGGCGGTCTTTATGCGGACCTTTGGGCGCGCCAGTCGGGCGGCTTCCTGACGCGGCCAAGGCCCGCGCCCGCCGAGGCCGCGGAATGAGCCGCCGTCCCTGGCCGCTGAAAGTCCGTGCGTGGTCGAGGGAAACCGCCTATCGAATCGGAATATCGCCGCGAGGAGAAAAATGATGACCGCACGTTCAACCCGCCGCCAGATGCTCGCCGTCGCCGGCGCGAGCGCCGCCGCCGCCGGCCTCGCCGGGAATGCCGGGGCCGGGCCCCTGAGCCTCAAAGGCAAGTCGGCGCTCATCACCGGCGCCAGCTCCGGTTTCGGAAGGCTGACCGCGCTTCACCTCGCCCGCGCGGGCGCCGTCGTCGTCGCCTCCATGCGCAACCTCAAGGGCGGCAAGCGCGTCGAGGCGCAGGAGCTCGCCGACATCGCGCGCGACGAGAAGCTGAAGCTCAGCGTCGTCGAGATCGATGTGACCAAGCCCGATACGATCGCCGCAGGTGTCGCCGCCGCGTTCGCCAAGGCGGGCGGCAAGCTCGACCTCCTGATGAACAACGCGGGCGTCGGCATCGGCGGCCCCATCGAGTTCAATGACGAAAAGGCCGTCGCGGACGCCGTGGACGTCAACCTCCTCGGCTATCATCGCATGGCGCGCGCCGTCCTGCCGGCCATGCGCAAGCGGCGCGAAGGGCTCATCGCGGCCGTCTCGAGCCAGCTCGGCCGCATCGTTCTTCCGAACATCGGCGTCTACTGCGCGACCAAGTTCGGCGTCGAGGCGATGTTCGAGACGCTCGCCTACGAACTCGCGCCCTTCGGCGTCGAAGTGACGATCGTCCAGCCCGGCGGCTACCCGACGAAGATCTGGGATACGGGCCGTCGCCTCGGCGAAGAGGTCGAGGCCCGGGCCGACGGCGAACGCAAGGAGGCCTATGCCGGACACCTCGCTCTGGCGCGCGGCTTCATGACCGGCCCCCGCCAGACCGACCCCATGGACGTGCCGAGGGCCGTTGCGGAGATCCTCGCGCTGCCGGTCGGCAAGCGCCCCCTGCGCCGTCCGGTCCACCCGAACTCGCAGGCGATGACGGCGGCGAACGCAGCCCTAGCGCAAATTGAGGCGTCGGTGCTCGGCAATGGTCCTTACAAGGACTGGCACGCCGCCGTCGTCGATTAAACGAAGGCGCCGCCTTGATGCGCAAGGCGGCGCCCTCGCTGCGACGAAGTTTCGGGAGACTGACGAGGCCGGCGCTGGCGGGGCGTCGGCGCATCCCGATTCGGAAGGCAGCCGGCACTCCACTACGCAACGCCGGCGCGCGTGGAATTAGCAATCTATTGTGACGGTCCTGCGCCCGCCGCGTGATGCTTTTGTGTCGCGGCGGCTGGAACGCGCCGTTACGCCGGATATTTTTTCCGCATATGGGCGTAGGCGTCGGCGACGATTTTTTCGAGGACCGGGAGATCAACATCCTCGAGTCTGTTGATGTAGAGGCATGAGCCGCCATGGCGGTGTTTGCCGAGCTTCTTCAGAAGCCCCTCAAAGCGCGCAAATCCCGGCAGGACATAGACGACAAGCGACGTCGAACGGGGCGAAAATCCCGTCATGCACATGTCGCCCTCGCGACCGCTGTCATACTTGTAGTGATAGCGGCCGAAACCGATGATCGAGGAGCCCCACATAACCGGCTTTTCGCCGGTGACCTTTTTCATCAAGGCAAGAAGGGTCTTCGCATCCTTGCGGCGCGTCTCGTTCGGAACCTTGTCGATGAACGCCTCGACGCTGACCGCCGTCGGCTTGGTCTTGGCTCCTGACTTCTCCGATGCCGATTTCGCCGCCGGCTTCCGCGCCGTCCTCGCGGTCTTCGCCGAAGCATTCGCCGCCATGCCGCGCTCCTCGATCGCTACGACGTCGCCTTCGCCCAGTCGGCGGGGAGCTTCTTCGAGGTCCAGTAGTAAGCGGCGGCCGCCCCGAGGCTCGAGATCCCGAGCGAGGTGATCGCGATCCGGAGCGCCGTCGTCTCGCCGTGCTCGGCCGCGAAAATGTCGGAGAGGCCGCCGACCCAGAGCGGGCCGAAGCCGAGCGCGATGATGTTCAGGATAAAGAACATGAAGGCGACGGCGAAGGCGCGCAGGTTGACGGGCGCGAGCGTCTGCACGAGCGACCAGGTGGGCCCAAGATAGAGCCCGAGGCCGATGAGGAACGGAGCCGTCCAGAAGAACGCCCAGAACGGCGTCGCCGCCCAGGTCGAAAGGAACCCGGCGGGGATGGTGACGAGCATGCCGATCGCCGGCACCAGAGCGTAGGCGCCCTTGTCCCTCTTGCCGAAATGGTCGGTGAGATAGCCGCCCGCGAGCGTGCCGATCGCATAGGCGACGCCGTTCAGCAGGCCGAGCGGCACGGTGATCTCCGGATAGGAGAGATCATAAGTGCGCCGGTAGAAGTCGACCGCCCACATGCCGACGCCGTAGCCGGTGAACGAGGCGAGCGTCGCGCCGGCGATGAGTCCCCACATGGACGGAATCGCGAGCAGACGCTTCACGCCGTCCGCGAATTTCACCGACGCCGCGCTGTGATGGCCGTCCTGCGCGCCGCGCACCGGCTCCCTGACCGTCAGTTTCAGGATGACGGCGAGCACGAGACCCGGCACGCCGACCACGAAAAAGGCGTTGCGCCAGCCGAATTCCTCGAGCACCCAGCCGCCGGCGAGGAAGGCGAACATCTGGCCTATCGGGATGCCGAGCGAATAAAGCGACAGGGCCCGGGCCCGCTGCTCCTTGGGAAAGTAGTCCGCGATGATCGAGTGCGACGGCGGCGACCCGCCCGCCTCGCCGATGCCGACGCCGATGCGGGCGAGCGCGAGCTGCCAGGCGTTCTGCGCAAAGCCCGAGATGGCGGTGAACCCCGACCAGACGGCGAGCGAGATGGTGACGATCGACACGCGGTTCCAGCGATCCGCGAGCCAGGCGATCGGAATGCCGAGCGTTGTGTAGAGAACTGCGAAGGCGAGCCCCTTGAGCAGCCCGAGCATGGAGTCCGAGAGGCCGAGGTCCTCCTTCAGCGCCGGCGAGACGATGGCGATGATCTGACGGTCGATGAAATTGAAGGTGTAGACGACGGTCAGCACCGCGAGCACGTAGTAGCTGTAGCGCGCGCCGGGGGCCGCCTGCGCCGGCGGGGCGGCGGCGGTCGAGAGTCCCTGACCTGCGGCGGGGGCCGCGTCGCTCGCGCTCACAGGCGGAACCCGGTGACGCACTGGACCGCCGATTTGCCGACCGCGGTCACCGCGCGCGGATTGTCGATGCGCATCAGCGCGCGCACCGCTTCGAGCGTCGAGGGCGCACGCGCGACGCTCAGCGTGTAGCGCGCAAGGTCTTGGAGGTCGTCGTCGGAGAGGCGCTCATCGAGGTCGTCGACCATGCACAGCGCCGTGCCCTCGGGAATGCCGATCGCCTGAAAGCGGTCCTCAAGCGTCACGCGCGCCGCCGTCGCGCAGGCGGCGAGGGCTGCGACCGACGCCGGCATCAACCAACGCATCAAAGCGTTCCTCCCTGTCATTCGCCGTTCCGCCCCGCGCCGGACCATGCGAAAGATACGGCGCAATCGCAAGCCGTATGGACAGGACCCCCATGAAATCAATGATGAGCACGGCGCCTGACGGCCCGACGGGACTGAGGCTGACCGAGACGCCGACGCCGGTCCCGGGCCCTGGCGAGGTCCGAATCGCGGTGAAGGCGGCAGGGGTCAATTTTCCCGACGTTCTGCTGACCCGCGACCTCTACCAGTTTAGACCGGCGCGGCCCTTCGCGCCGGGCGGCGAGGTCGCCGGCGTCGTCGAGGCGACCGGCCCGGGCGTCAGCGGCGTCCAGGAAGGCGACCGCGTCCTCGCCGGCGGCGTCTCCGGCGGTTTCGCGACGCATTTCATCTGCCGGGCCGAAGCGGCGCGGAAAATTCCCGACAGCATGCCGTTCGACGAGGCCGCCGCTTTCATGTTGACCTACGGCACCTCGCACTACGCTCTGAAGGACCGCGCAGCGCTCAAACCCGGCGAATCCCTTTTCATCCTCGGCGCCGCGGGCGGCGTCGGGGCGGCGGCGATCGAGCTCGGCAAGGTCATGGGCGCAAAAGTCGTGGCCGGCGTCTCGTCGGACGACAAGGCGCGCTTCTGCCGGGAGCTCGGCGCGGACGAGACGCTGGTCTATCCGACCGCGCTCGACAAGGACGGCATGAAGGCGCTTTCGGCCGAGATCAAGCGGGTCTGCGGCGGCGACGGCGCCAATGTCGTCTATGACGCGGTCGGCGGCGACTACGCCGAGGCGGCGCTGCGCGCCGTCGCTTGGGAGGGGCGGTTCCTCGTCGTCGGCTTCCCGGCGGGCATACCGAAAATCCCGCTGAATCTGACGCTTCTCAAGAGCTGCCAGATCGTCGGCGTTTTCTGGGGCGCCTTCACCATGCGCGACCCGAAGCGCAACGCGGCGCATGTAGCGGAGCTCTTTGAGTGGTATACGGAAGGAAAAATCCGGCCGCGGATTACAGCGCGATTCCCGCTTGAGCGGGCCGGCGAGGCCCTCGCCCTGATGGAGGGCCGCAAGGCGCTGGGGAAAGTCGTGCTGACCGTTTAGCGCCGCTACTCCGTCGGCGCGGTTCCCGTCACGGTCTTCTGCAGCTCCTTGGCCGAGGTCGTGTGCTGGAATTTGAGCTTCTTGTCGGGGAAGACGTAGTGGAAGGCGCCGTGGCTCATCAGCGCCGCCTCATGGAAGCCGGAGAGGATGAGCTTCAGCTTGCCGGGATAAAAGGCCATGTCGCCGATGCAGAAGATCCCGGGCGTCGAGGTCTCGAATTTCTCCGTGTCCACCGCAATGCGCTCCTCTTCGAGGCGCAGGCCGAAGCCGGCGATCGGCCCCAGCTTCATGGTGAGGCCGTAGAAGGGCAACAACGCCTCGCACGAGATGTCGCGCGCCTCGCCCTCCTTGGGCTTGACGGTCACGGCCGTAAGCCGGCCGTCCTCGCCCTTGAGCCCGAGGATGTCGGCGATGACGAGATCGATCTTTCCGGCGCCCGCCAGCGCGCGCATCCTCTCGACGCTTTCCGGCGCGCCGCGGAATTCGTCGCGCCGGTGAATGAGCGTCAGGCGCTCGGCGAGCGGCTGAAGGTTGATCGTCCAGTCGAGCGCCGAGTCGCCGCCGCCGGCGACGACGATCGTCTTGGACCGGAACATCTCGCGCTTGCGGACCGCATAATGGACCGACTTGCCTTCATAGGCCTCGATGTCCTTGATCGGCGGGCGCTTCGGCGTAAACGACCCGCCGCCCGCCGCGACGACGACGACCTTGCAGCTGAGAGTCGTGCCGGCGTCGGTCTTGACGACCCACGCGCCGGCGGACCCCGACAGCGAATCGACCATCTCGCCGAAGTGGAAGACGGGCGCGAAGGGCTCGATCTGGTCGAGCAGCTGGCGCGTCAGCTGTTCGCCCGATATCGACTTGATGCCGGGAATGTCGAGGATCGGCTTTTCCGGATAAAGCTCGATGCACTGCCCGCCGGGCTTGTCGAGGATATCGACGACATGCGCCTTGACGCCGAGGAGCCCCAATTCGAACACCGCGAACAGCCCGCACGGCCCGGCGCCGATGATGACGGCGTCGGTTTCATAGGACTCGCCGGAAGGGGCGCTCTCGACGCGAACGGTCATGGGGCCTCCGCTTGGAGCGGGCTCCGCGGCCCGCGCGCGTTGTTGTTCCAGCCAACTTACACGCACGCGGCGGGGCGTGGAACCGAGGGCGGCGCCTATTTCGCCGTGATGCCGCCGTCGATCTTGAACTCGGCGGCGGTGACGAAACGGCTTTCGTCGGACGCGAGATAAAGCACCGCGTAGGCGATGTCCTGCGGCTCGCCGAGGCGGCGCAGCGGGATCTGGCGCGAGAGTTTCGCCTCGCCCGCCTCCCCGCCCCCGCCGAGCTCGATCAGCGGCTCGACGATCGGCGTGCGCGTAAATACGGGATGCACGGAGTTGCTGCGAATGTCGTAGCCGGCCTTGGCGCAGTGGAGCGCGATCGATTTCGACATCATCCACACCGCGGCCTTGGCGGCGTTGTAGGCGAGCATGTTGGCGTCGGCTATGAGTCCTGAGACCGACGAGATGTTGATGATGGAGGCCGGCTGGTTGTCCTTGAGGTAGGGCATCGCCGCCTTCGTTCCGATGAAGATCGAATCGACGTCGATCTCCTGGACCCGGCGCCAGTTCTCGTAAGTCTCGGTTTCGATATTGCCGAACGAGCCGACGCCGGCGTTGTTGACGAGCACGCTGATCCCGCCCATGGCGCGCGCGGCTTCGGCGAGCGCGCGCTCCCATTGGTCCGCTTTCGTCACGTCATGTGCGGCGGAGAAGGCCGCGCCCTTGTGCTTCCGGTTGATCTCCGCGGCGACGGACGCCGCGCCCTCGGCATTGACGTCGGTGAGAAAGACCATCGCGCCTTCGTCGGCGAGCAGCCGCCCGAACTCGGCGCCGAGCCCCTGGGCGCCGCCCGTAATGAACGCCTTCTTGCCGGACACCCGTCCCATGTCGCCATCCCTGAGCCGAACGCGCGGCGGACGCAAGCACGGCGCGCATATCGAAACTTTCACCCAGCGCCGCTGAACCGGACGCAGCGCCGCGTCGTAGGCGTCGAGGTCGACGTATCCCCGTCGACGTGCAGGAATGGGGTGTCTATGAAAACACTGATTGCAGCGGCGGCGCTGACCCTCGGCGCGGTCGCGGCCGTGTCGCCGGCGAACGCAGCGGCGTTGATCGGCGGAACCACTGTCGTCGAGGTGACAGCCCCGATCGGGGCGCTGGGGCTCGCCGGCGCGACGCTCGGGTCAGCCTCGGTTACGACTGAGGGCTTTTTTTCATTTCCCGTGACCGGAGGCGACCTCGCTGGACTTGCGGGAACCATTGAGCATAGCGGGTCCGGCGTGCGTCTTTCCAGCGCGACCGCCAATGTCGATCTGCGCAATTTCCTGATCGACACGGTGCAGCAGCTGATTTTCGCCGACGTCTCGGCCAATGGCGGCGCGTTCGGCAACATCGCGGTCTTCTCTTTCGACGTCGCGAGCCTGCCGAGCTTGCCGGATCTGTTCGACCTCAGCGACCCGGCGCTCGCGCTCATTCTCACTGACGGCGCCGCGGATGCGCTCGAAGGCGTATTCGGATTGACGGCGCAGCTTAACGGCCTGCAGTTCGGATTGGCCGCAACGGCGCCGATCGTCACGCCGCTGCCCGGCGCGATCGGATTTTTCATGGCCGGCGCTGCCGGCCTCGCTGCCCTCCGGCGCAAACGCACGGCGGCGGCTCGCGTAAGCTGACTTGAGCTGACTTGAACGAGCGCGCCGACAGATGCGCTGTCGGCGACGCCGCCCTCTCGACCTTATCCCTTGGCCTGAATTTCCTCGATCGCTTTCGCGAGAAAATCCTCCATGTGGCGACGGATCTGGTGGTCGGACTGGGCGACGCCCGCGGCGTCGAAATCGGCGCGGAGCTTGCGGAACACGTCCTCGTCGCCTTTCTCCTGGAGGTCGGCGGCGACGATCGACTTGGCATAGGCTTCCGCCTTCTCGCCCGAGAGCCCCAGCAGCCCCGCCGCCCACTGACCGAGCAGCTTGTTGCGCCGCGCCTCGGCCTTGAACCTGAGGCCCGCATCATGCGCGAACTTCTTTTCAAATTGGTCCTGACGGTCGTCGAAACTGCTCATCGGGTCCTTCCCAAGGCCTTGATGCCCGCGCTCCTGACGCGCGACCGCTATGTAGGGCTCGGCCCCCTCGGGCGCAACGACGGCGCCGGAAAAAATGGGGTTCCCATGGGGCGCCATCCGCCCTATGACGCGCGCTTCGCCCCGCTTGGGGTATAAGGCCGAAAGGGATCGCCCCCGAATCGCGCCGCCCGTCGGCGCGGCGGCTTTCATGGCGGCGACACGGGATTTGAGAAGCCAGGGATGATGCGAATGGCCCGCCGCAAGCAGATCTACGAAGGCAAGGCGAAGATCCTGTTCGAGGGGCCCGAACCCGGCACCATCATCCAGTATTTCAAGGACGACACCACCGCCTTCAACAATCAGAAGCGCGCCGTGCTCGAGGGCAAGGGCGTCCTCAACAACCGGATTTCGGAATTCATCATGGTCGGACTCGACCGCATCGGCGTGCCGACGCATTTCATCCGCCGCCTCAACATGCGCGAGCAGCTCGTGCGCCATGTCGAGATCGTGCCGCTGGAAGTGGTGGTGAGAAACGTCGCCGCCGGCTCGCTGGCCAAGCGCCTCGGGCTTGAGGACGGGGCCGCGCTCCCGCGCTCGATCATCGAATTCTATTACAAGAACGACGCGCTCGGCGATCCGATGGTCGCCGAGGAGCACATCACCGCGTTCAACTGGGCGACGCCGCAGGAGATCGACGACATGATGGCGCTGGCGCTGCGCATCAACGATTTCCTCTCCGGCCTGTTCGCCGGCGTCGGCATCAAGCTCGTCGACTTCAAGGTCGAGTTCGGCAGGCAGTATGAGGGCGAACTCGTGCGCCTCGTCGTCGCCGACGAGATCAGCCCGGATTCGTGCCGCCTGTGGGACATCGCCTCGGGCGACATCATGGACAAGGACCGCTTCCGCAAGGATTTGGGCGGCGTCACCGAAGCCTATCGCGAGGTCGCGCGCCGCCTCGGCGTCCTGCGCGACGTCGAAGGCAATGGCGCCAAGGGCCCGGTTCTCGTCAAGGACGAGGACTGAGAGCTGGCGCCTTGCGCTTCTTAGGGCGTGGTCTAGGCGCCCTGCAGGTTCTTCAACGCCGCCGCGAGCTTTTGGCGCCGGGCGTCAGCCTCGAGGCGCCGCTCCTTGCTCTCCTCGACGATCTCCGCGGGCGCGCGCTCGATGAAGCTCGGGTTCGCGAACTTCTTGTCGATGCCGTCAATCTCCTTCGCGCATTTGTCGATCTCTTTTGCGAGGCGCTTCTTCGCGCCGTCGATATCGATGGCGCCGGCGAGGGGCAGCGCGAAGACGGCGCCCTCGTGCACGATCTCGACCGCCCCCTTCGGCGTTGCTGCGACCGTGTCGAGCCTCGTCAGGCGCGCGAGGCGCGCGATCACTTCGCCATGAGCAGCGAGGCGTGCGGCGACATCGGCCGTCGGCGCGACCGCAATCGCGGCTATCTTGTCGCCGGCCGGCACTTCGAGGTCGATGCGCATGGAGCGGAAGGCGGCGATCAGGCCGACGACCCAGTTGATCTCCCCCGCGGCGTCCGGCGACTTGAGCGCGGCGTCGGCGGCGGGCCACTCGGCGCTGATGAGCGGCGATGTGCGGCTGGCGAGCGCGCCCCAGAGCTCTTCGGTCACGAACGGCGTGAAGGGGTGGAGGAGCGTCAGGATGCGGTCGAGGGCCCATGCCGCCGTCTTCCGGGTCTCGGCCTTCAGCGCGGCCGCGCCATCGAGCAGCGCGGACTTTGAAAGCTCCACATACCAGTCGCAAAAGACGTTCCAAGTGAACCTGTAGATCGCGCTCGCCGCTTCATTGAACTTGAACGCCTCGATCGCTTCCGTCACGGCGGCCGTCACGGCGTTCGCTTCGTGCACGATCCATTTATTGAGGACGCTTCGCCCGCCCGCGGGATCGAACGCCGGATCGACGACGCAGCCGTTCATTTCGCAAAAGCGCGCGGCGTTCCAGAGCTTGGTTGTGAAATTGCGGTAGCCCTCGACGCGCTGTTCTGAAAGGCGGATATTGCGTCCCTGCGCCGCCTGCGCGGCCAGCGTGAAGCGCAGCGCGTCCGCCCCGTATTTGTCGATGAGCGTCAGGGGATCGATCACGTTCCCCTTCGACTTCGACATCTTCTGCCCCTTCTCGTCGAGAACGAGGGCGTGGATGTAAACGTCCCTGAACGGAACAAGCGGGCGGCCATGCCCGTCCTTCATGAAGTGGAGACCCATCATCATCATGCGCGCAACCCAGAAGAAGATGATGTCGTGCGCGGTGACGAGGACGGAGGTGGGGTAGTGGGTCTTGAGCTCGGGCGCATCGTCCGGCCAGCCGAGCGTCGAGAACGGCCACAGCGCGGAGGAAAACCACGTGTCGAGCACGTCCTCGTCGCGGACGAGCAGCGGACCCTCGCCCTCGTCGCGGCGCATGGCGTTGATGTCTTCGAGCGAGTAGCCTTCCGCAGTCAGGCGGACGATCGCTTCCCTTGTCGCTTCCTCCTCGGTCTCGGCGACATAGACATGCCCGTCCGGCCCGTACCACGCCGGAATCTGGTGCCCCCACCACAGCTGCCGCGAGACGCACCAGGGCTCGATGTTGCGCATCCACTGGTAATAGGTCTTCGTCCACATGTCGGGGACGAAGCGCGTCTCGCCCTTCTCGACCGCTTCGATGGCGCGCTTCGCCAGTTTCTCGGCGTCGACATACCACTGATCCGTCAGCATCGGTTCGATGACGACGCCGGACCGATCGCCGAAGGGCTGCATGATCTTCTTGTCTTCGACCTTGATGAGGAGCCCGCGCGCCTCGATGTCGGCGACGACGGCCTTGCGCGCCTCGTAACGGTCGAGCCCGCGATATTTCTCGGGGATGTAATCGGCGTCGAGCATGCGCGCATGTTCGTCCATCAGCACGTAGAGCTTGATGTCGTTGCGCATGGCGACGCGATAGTCGTTGAAATCGTGCGCGCCGGTGATCTTCACCGCGCCTGAGCCGAAATCCGGATCGGGGTACTCGTCGGTGATGATCGGGATGTAACGGTCTGCCAGCGGCAGCAGGCATCGCTTGCCGACGATCGGCGCGTAGCGCTTGTCGGACGGATGCACTGCGACCGCGCCGTCGCCGAGCATCGTCTCGGGCCGCGTCGTCGCGATCGCGATGTAATCGCGCGTCTCCCACTCGGTCGGATTGCCTTCCGCGTCATGCGCGATCGGGAACTGGTAGGTCTCGCCGTTCTCCAGCGGATATTTGAAGTGCCAGAATTGTCCGTTCACCTCGTTGTTCTCGACTTCGAGATCGGAGATGGCGGTGAGGAGCTTCGGGTCCCAATTGACCAGACGCTTGTCGCGATAGACAAGGCCCTCGCGATAGAGATCGACGAACACCTTGCGCACCGCCGCCGAGAGGCCTTCATCCATGGTGAAGCGCTCGCGGCTCCAGTCGCAGGAAGCGCCGAGACGGCGGAGCTGGCGCGTGATGGTCCCGCCCGATTCGGCTTTCCACGCCCACACGCGTTCAAGGAACTTTTCGCGCCCCATTTCGCGACGCGAGGGCTCCTGGCGCTCCATCAGCTGGCGCTCGACCACCATCTGCGTCGCGATGCCGGCATGATCCGTGCCGGGCTGCCACAGCACGCGGCGGCCGCGCATGCGCTGGAAGCGGACCAGAATGTCCTGCAGCGTGTTGTTGAGCGCATGCCCCATGTGCAGCGAGCCCGTCACATTGGGCGGCGGGATGACGATCGTGTAAGGCGCTCCCGTCCCCGCCGGCCTGAACGCGCCGGACTTTTCCCACGCGGCGTAAATCCGCGCTTCGGCGGCGGCTGGGTCGAAGGCTTTGTCGAGCATGGCGGTCCTGACCGGTCGGCTGGCGGCGGCTGAAATGAGCGCGCGGTGTAGCGCAAATCCCCCGCGCTGAACAATGACGGCGGGCGTTCCCGATGCCTGTCGAGCGCTTGGAGCTCCCGCAGGAGGCGCTTCCCGCGCGCCCCGCCGCTCATCCTGGCGAAAGGCCGGACCCGGAGCCTTCGCCGGCGACGCCCGCCGCCGGGAACCGGCCCTTCGCGCCGGCCTCGCCCTGATGAACGACTTCGCGTCCTCCATTCAGGCCGCGCCCTTGAGCCGATCGCCTCGCCCTCGCGTCGAAACCCGGGCCGCACGGCGGCGCTTTTTACTCCGTATACACATTACCTCGGCCTGCGGCGCGAGGCGACGGCGCCGCCGCCGCCCGAAAAGCGCCGAAATTAACCATGGGAGCCCAATAAGTCGGCAACCTGCGGGGGAAAGAGGTCGAAGTTATCCCACACCTCCGGCCCGCCCTTATGATCTCTGTTGTCGGCCGAGCCTCCCCGGCCGGCGCCGCGGCCTCCCCGCCGCCCGATCCGCGACCCGCCGGCTCCCCTCCCGGCGATGCTGGCGCGACGGGCGGCGGGGATCCGCGATGTCAAGGAGCGACCCATGCCGACGACCGTGAGATCAACGCCCGCCGCGCCCGGCGCAAAGACCCGCCTTCCAGCCGCCGTTTCGACGGCGGCGGCGCGCCGCGCCAAGTTTTCGCCGATCGCGCGAATTAATCCGTATGCTGTTGATTTAATTTCTGTTTCACGTGAAACAGCAAAGCGGGCGAACGCCGGACCGGCCCTTCGCGCCCGGGGCGAGCGGGCGGAAGCCGATTGCGATCCGCTCCGGCCGACGTCACGCGGCGCGCTGTTTGAGAGCGCCTTCGATCGCCGCGATCGCATCATTCGCCCGGGCGCCGTCGGGTCCTCCCGCCTGCGCCATGTCGGGGCGCCCGCCGCCGCCCTGCCCGCCGACCGCCGCCGCGCCGGCGCGCACGAGATCGACGGCGGAAAGTCGGTCTTTGAGATCGTCGGTGACGCCGACGGCGAGCGCGGCCTTGCCGTCATTGACGCCGATGAAGGCGACAACGCCGGATTTCAGCTTCTTCTTGGCGTCGTCGACGAGACCGCGCAGGTCCTTCGGCTCGATCCCGTCGAGCACGCGCCCCAGAAAGCTGACGCCGCCGACGGCGCGCGCTTCCTCGCCCGCGGGCGCGGCCGCGGCGCCGCCGCCGCCGAGGGCGAGCTTCTTCTTGAGCTCGACGATCTCCTTTTCGAGCTGACGGCGCTGCTTCTCGCGAAGGTCGAATTGATCGGCGAGACCGGCCGGTTCGACCTGGAGTCGCGCCGCAAGCTCGCGCGCGACGCGCGCCGGCTCGAGGAGATGGAGCCGCGCCGCCTCGCCGGTCAGCGCCTCGATGCGCCTCACGCCCGACGAGACCGAACCCTCCGCCGTGATGACGAACAGCGCGATGTCGCCGGTGCGCCGCACATGCGTGCCGCCGCAGAGCTCGACGGAATAGGCTTTCGCCGCATCGTCGAGCGCCGCGCCCATGCTCAGCACCCGGACGTCGTCGCCGTATTTCTCGCCGAACAACGCGACCGCCCCCGATTTCACCGCGTCGTCATAGGGCATGACCCGGGTCTCGACCGGCCCGTTCTGGCGGATGACGGCGTTGACGCGGCGCTCGATCTCCGCAAGCTCGGCCGCGCTCACCTGCCGCGGATTGGCGAAATCGAAGCGCAGGCGGTCATGCGCGACCAGCGAGCCCTTCTGCGCCACGTGCTCGCCGAGCACCTCCTTGAGCGCCTTGTGCAGGAGATGCGTCGCCGAGTGGTTGGCGCGCGTCGCGGTGCGGCGTGCGACGTCGATGGCGAGCCTGACGGGATCGCCGGTCTTGACCGCGCCTTTCGCGACCTTGCCGATATGGACGAAGACCCCGCCGGCGCGTTTCTTCACGTCGGCGATCTCGATCAGGAGCCCGCCCTCGCCGGCGATTGCGCCCGCGTCGCCGGCCTGACCGCCCGACTCGGCGTAAAAGGGCGTCTGGTTGACCACGATCTCGACCGCGTCGCCCGCCCTGGCCTCGGGTGCGAGCTTGCCGTCCCTGACGATCGCCTGGACGACGCCCTCGGCCGCGTCGTGGACGTAGCCGAGGAACTCCGTAGACCCCGCTTTTTCGCGAATGTCGAACCAGACGGCGGCGTCGGCCTCTTCGCCCGAACCCGCCCAGGCGGCGCGGGCGGCCTTCTTCTGCGCGGCCATGGCGGCCTCGAAGCCGGCGGCGTCCACGGCGACGCCGCGGCGGCGCAGCGCGTCCTGCGTCAGGTCGAGCGGAAAGCCGTAGGTGTCGTAAAGCCGGAACGCCGCGGCCCCCGGGAGCGTCTTGCCGGCGCCGAGCTTTTGAACCTCCTCGTCGAGGAGCTTGAGGCCGCGATCGAGCAGCGTGCGGAACTTTTCCTCTTCGCCGCGCAAGGTCTCGACGATGAGCGGCTGCGCCCGCACGAGTTCGGGATAGGCCGCGCCCATCTCGGCGACGAGAACCGGGGCGAGGCGCGCGAGCAGGGGGTCCTTGGCGCCGAGGCCGTGCGCATAGCGCATGGCGCGGCGCATGATGCGGCGGAGCACGTAGCCGCGGCCCTCGTTGGACGGCGTGACGCCGTCGGCGATGAGAAATGCGGAAGCGCGCAGATGGTCGGCGATGACCTTGTGCGGCGGCTTGTCGTCGCCCTTGGAAGGCCGCCCCGTCATCTCGACCGAGGCGTTGATCAAGGTACGGAAGAGATCGATGTCGTAATTGTCGGTGACGACCTGGAGCACGGCGGCGATGCGCTCGAGGCCCATGCCGGTGTCGATGGAGGGCTTGGGCAGGGCGACCTGCTCGCCCGAAGCGTGGCGCTCGAACTGCATGAAGACGAGGTTCCAGACCTCGACGAAGCGGTCGCCGTCGGCGTCGGGCGACCCGGGCGGTCCTCCCGGAATGTGCGCGCCGTGATCGTAGAAGATCTCCGAACACGGGCCGCACGGCCCGGTGTCGCCCATCGCCCAGAAATTGTCGCTCGTGGCGATGCGGACGATGCGCTCGTCGGGGAGCCCCGCGATCTTCTTCCAGAGCGCCGCCGCGTCGTCGTCGGTGTGATAGACGGTGACGGTGAGACGATCCTTCGGGAGGCCGAAATCCTTCGTGACCAGCGTCCAGGCGGCGTCGATCGCGCCCTCCTTGAAATAGTCGCCGAACGAGAAATTGCCGAGCATCTCGAAGAAGGTGTGGTGGCGCGACGTGTAGCCGACATTGTCGAGATCGTTGTGCTTGCCGCCGGCGCGCACGCATTTCTGCGAGGAAGCGGCGCGGACATAGGCGCGCTTTTCGGCCCCGGTGAACACGTTCTTGAACGGCACCATGCCGGCGCTGGTGAAGAGAAGGGTCGGGTCGTTGAACGGCACGAGCGGCGCGGACGGCACGACCTCATGGCCGCGCGCGCGGAAGAATTCGAGAAAGCCTGTCCGGATGTCCTTGAGCGAAGTCATGGGTCTGATCGCCGTTCCTGCCGAAATGAAGCCGCGCCGGCCGCGGATGCTGCGGCGCGGCGCGTGTTTGGGGCGGCCGTCAGCGGCGTAAAGCGCCGCCGGCGCGACGGGCGGACGCTACTTGCCCATGTAGAAGAAGTTCAGCTTGTTGCCGTCGAGATCGCGGAAATAGCCGGCGTAGAAGCCGGAATCGCCGCGCGGCCCGGCGGGACCCTCGTCTTTGGCGCCGAGGTCGATCGCCTTCTTGTACAGCTTGTCGACCTTCTCCTTGCTGTCGACGGCGAGCGCGATCATCGTCCCGTTGCCCCAGGTCGCGGGCAGGCCGTTGAAGGGCTTGATGATGCCGAGGCCCGGCTTATCCATGCTGGCTCCCCAGGCGATGAAGCCCTCTCCTTCCATGATGCGCTTGGCGCCGATTTCGGCCAGGAGCTGATCGTAGAATTCGGCGGCGCGTTTGAAGTTGTTCGTCCCGAGCGTCACATAACCAATCATCACTCTCTCCTTGGTTGGTCTGGCTGCCTTGCGTTATTGCTGTCTTCCGGTACTCAAGTCTCCGCCGCGCGACGTCGAACGGCGCCATCGAGGACTACGGCGGACCGATCAGGATGCGGCGCCGCCGCTCCGGCTTACGCCTTCAACGATACGGGTCCAATCACGCCGCCGCGAGGGGCCCAATGAACGCCGCGCGATCTCGTGACTGCGCCTTGCGGCCGCGTCATCTCTCCGTCTCGGCGCGCGCGCCCGAAGCTCCACGGACTTCTCCGGACATCGCCCTAAGCCTCCACGGCCTCCGGCTCATCGCCCTCGCCGGTCAGCATTTCCTCGGCGATGAGGCCGGCATTGGCGCGAATCTGCGCCTCGATGGCGTGCGCGACGTCCGGATTGGCTTTAAGGAAGTCCTTGGCGTTCTCCCGCCCCTGGCCGATGCGCTCGCCGTTGAAGGAGAGCCAGGCCCCGGACTTTTCCACGACATTGGCCTTGACCCCGAGATCGACCAGCTCGCCGGTCTTCGAAATGCCCTCGCCATACATGATGTCGAACTCGACCTGCTTGAAGGGCGGAGCGACCTTGTTCTTCACCACCTTCACGCGGGTCTGGTTGCCGACGACCTCCTCGCCCTTCTTGATCGCGCCGATGCGACGGATGTCGAGGCGGACCGAGGCGTAGAATTTCAGCGCATTGCCGCCTGTCGTCGTCTCGGGCGATCCGAACATGACGCCGATCTTCATGCGGATCTGGTTGATGAAGATGACGAGGCAGTTGGAACGCGAGATCGAACCGGTGAGCTTGCGGAGCGCCTGGCTCATCAGCCGGGCCTGCAGCCCCGGGAGCTGGTCGCCCATCTCGCCCTCGAGTTCGGCGCGCGGGGTCAGCGCCGCGACCGAGTCGATGACGAGGACGTCGATCGCGCCGGAACGCACGAGGGTGTCGGCGATTTCGAGCGCCTGTTCGCCGGCGTCCGGCTGCGAGATCAGGAGGTCGTCGAGATTGACCCCGAGCTTGCCGGCGTAAATCGGATCGAGCGCGTGCTCGGCGTCGATGAAAGCGGCGACCCCGCCCCTTTTTTGCGCCTCGGCCGCGACCTGGAGGGCGAGCGTCGTCTTGCCCGAACTCTCCGGACCGTAAATTTCGATGATCCGGCCGCGCGGCAGGCCGCCGATGCCGAGCGCGATGTCGAGACCGAGCGAGCCGGTGGAAATCGCTTCGATCTCAACGACTTCGCGGTCGCCGAGCTTCATCACGGAGCCCTTGCCGAAGGCCTTGTCGATCTGGGAGATCGCCGCCTCGAGGGCCTTCTTCTTGTCCACCGTCCCCGCCTCCACGACCCGCAGATTCTGCCGCAACATGCCGTCGCCTCTCGTTGCTCTGACGGGGCCACCCCCGTCAAGGCGTCGCATGTATCCTATTTGTTCTCATTAGGCAAGGATTTGTTCCTTGAATGTTCCTTGGGGGGAATTCTCGCGGAAAATCGGCTCAGGCGACGGGCCTGGGGCGTCTTAGGCCCCCAAGTCCGATGGCGAAGACAAGGCCCGCCATGAAGCCCCCGATATGGGCCATGTAGGCGACGCCGCCCTGCTCGGGCTCCTCGACATGCTTGGTGAGATCGGGGGCGGTGATCGCGCCGTAGCCGGCGACGAACTGCATGACGATCCACAGCCCCAGCACGGCGAAGGCGGGAAGCGCGATAAGCCGCGGGCCGACGAGCACGTTCACCTGCGACTTCGGGAACATCAGGAGATAGGCGCCGAGCACGCCGGCGATCGCGCCCGACGCGCCGACATTCGGAATCATCGAGCCGGTATTGACCGCATACTGAGAAAACGTCGCGACCAGACCGCACGCGAGGTAGAAGATGAGAAACATGAACGGGCCGAGCCGGTTCTCGACATTGTCGCCGAAGATGTAGAGGTAGAGCATGTTGCCGCCGAGATGCACCCAGCTCGCATGCAGGAACATAGCGCTGAACAGCGTCGCCGATTCGCTCGAGGGGTCGGCCGCGAACTCTCCGGGCACGAACGCCCATTTCAGGACGAACGGCTCGCCGCCCATGAGTTCGAGATAGAAGACGGCCGCGTTGGCGATGATGAGCCCGATCGTCACGAACGGGAAGCGATGGCGTCCGTTGTTGTCGTCGCTGATCGGAAACATGCGGTACTCCCTTTCTCAAACGCTGGTCATCGGCGCGAGCACGAGCTTCCATCGCCACATTACGTAGACCGCGAACCCGCCGGCGCGCGCGAACAGCAGGTAATGGAGCTTGCCCCAGATCGACGACCACGACGACGTCATCGCTGGAACCAGCAGCGCCAGCGACAGCGCCCCGCCGGCGGCGGCGAGGGCGGCCCGTCGGGCGAGGAGCAGGCCCCCGGGCCCTCGTCGGCGGAGAGCCTATCAGGCAACCCGGATTTCGCCAAAGCGCATGGGCGGCGGGCGCGGACGGGACGAGCCGCAGCGGGCGGCCGCCCAGGGCGGCCCCCGCCCTCGACCTTTCTCCGGCCGGATTACGGGGGAAGGTCGGGAGTCCGCCGCCCGGCAGGGCGGCCGAGACTCCGTCTACGGATTGACGCCGACGCGCCGCAGCGCGCCGAGCGTCGTCCCGACAACGCCGAGGAACGCCGTGACTGCGAGGCGCTTGGCCGCCGGCTCCTTCGCGCGCAGTCGGCCGATCTCGGCGACAAGCAGATTCCAGTTCGAACCGTTGGCGAAGCTCGAACTCACCGAGATGCAGGTCGTCTCGGTGAATGACGAGTGCCACCAGCCGGCCGGCACGAACAGCGTGTCGCCCTTGCCGATGACGACCTCATGAGCCTGCGCCTCGGCGAGACGGGGGAATTTCTGAAGGTCCGGACGCCAGGGATCGACCGCCGAGAGGATGTAGGACTCGCCGCTCGCCGCGTCGCCGCAGCGGTAAAGATGATCCGCCTGCGACGGGTCGAAGAGCAGAAAGCGCTTGTCGCCGTAGACGTTGGAGACCATGTTGTGGGTCATCCAGTCGTCGTAGTGCAGCGGGATGCGGGCGCCGCGACCGCTGATGAACAGCTGATTGAGCCGATTGGGCCGCAGCCAGTCCCTCGGCATGAGGCGGCTCGACAGCCAGTCGGGCTCCGCGAAGGAAAGCGGCGGGCTGATATCCTCGACGAGTTCGGGATAATCCCTCTGGATGTTGAGGTTGCGGAGATAAGGGAGCGGCTTGTCCGGCGTCGAGGCGTCGAGCGCCGCGACGTAGGACTCCATCGTGCGCTCGGCATCGTCGTTGCGGCAGACGACCTTGCGCCCGCGATAGCGCTCGGCGAAGAAGGCCGGGGTCCAGGTCCGGAGGGCGCGCCAGCTCTCGACGGCGCCGACAAGCACCACCGGACGGCGCGGCTGCAAATGGTCGCGCTCGAACGCCGCATAGGACAGCGCGTCGCGGCGCTCCACCGCCGCCGCGCGCCCGATCCAGCGGCTTCCCCAGTCCTTGTGCATCCGGCTCCTCACGGGGTCGGCCAAAGCGCTCCACACTCTCGGCGCCTCATGGCTACATGGCAAGATTCGCGGCGCCGGGGCGGCGCTGGAGTCGCCGGGGGGAAACATTATATGAAGGTCGCCGCGGCCTCGGGGGCCGGGGATTTTTGGGACACAGAGGCGCTTCATGTCGAGATTCATCATTGCCGTTCTGGCGCTGGTCGCCCTGCTGGTCGGGATTATCGTCGTCGCGCCGGGCCTCATCCCGATCGAGGCTTATAAGGGCCGGGTCGAGAAAGCGGCGTCGGACGTGCTCGGCCGCCAGGTCACGATCGGCGACAACCTCCGGTTCAAGCTCGTCCCGCGGACCGCCTTTCAGGTCGCCGATCTGCAGATCGCCAACGCCGAGGGCTTCGCCGATCCCTACCTCGCCTTCGTCAGAGAGGCCGACATCGGGGTGAAGCTGCTGCCGATGCTGACGGGGGGCGCGATCGAGATCGAGCGTTTCGTCCTCACCGAGCCCGACATCAACCTCGCCCGCGCGAAGGACGGCGCCGTCAACTGGAACCTGGCGACCCCGCCGGCGGCCGACGCGCAAGCACAGGGCGCGACTCGCGACGTTGCGCTCGGCGACGTCCGCATCGTCGACGGCAAGCTGAGCTACGCCGACGCCGCCGCCGGCAAGACCTACGACCTCGACGACATCGACGCGGCGGTCACGCTGAAAAGCCTGAAAGAACCGCTCGAGATCGACGGCGCGTTCAAATTCGAAGGCGCGCCGAGCAGGGCCAAGCTTGTGCTGACCAGCCTCGCCAAAATGATGGCCAAGGAGCCGGCCGGCCTGAAGCTCGATCTCGTTTTGGGAACGGCTTCGGGCAGCGCAGACGTCACGATCGAGACCGAAGGCGGCCTCGCCTATTCGGGCCCGATGTCGCTGAATGCGCCGGACCTTCCGGCCTTCGCCAAGATGATGGGAACGCCGCTCGCGGAGGCGCCGGGCTTCGACAAGCTCGCCGTGAAGGGCGAAGCCAGGGGCGGCCCGACCTCGCTGCGCCTCACCAATGCGGACATCGATTTCGACGCCATCGACGCCGTCGGCGCCATCGGTCTCGCCTGGGGAGGCGCCCGGCCGAAGGCGACGGGGCGGCTCAATGTCGGCGCGCTCGATCTGCGGCCCTATCTGCCGCCGCCCGCGACCGGACAGGGCTTTCCGGCCTGGTCGAACGAGAAGCTCGACTTCGCGAGCCTGCGCAACATGGACGCCGATCTCGACGTCGCCGCCGAGCAGATTTTCCTCAACGATCTCAAATTCGGCGCAAGCCGGATGAAGCTGAAGATCGAGAACGGCCGCATGGTCGCCGATATTCCCGAACTCGGCATGTATGGCGGCGGCGGCTCCGGCCAGCTCGTCGTGAACGCGCGCCAGGCGACGCCCTCGATCACCGGCAAGTTCGATTTGGGCTCGGTGCAGGCCGAACCCTTCACCAAGGACCTCATGAAGATCGACAAGCTCCTGGGGCTCGGCGGCTTCAATATGGAGTTTTCCGCGAGCGGGTCGAGCCAGGCGGCGATCATGCGCTCGATGGACGGCAAGGGCGGCTTCGACGTCGCCGACGGCGCGATCAAGGGCGTCAATCTGGCCAAGCTGGTGCGCGCGGTCAACGACGCGCGCAAGGCCGGGCTGACGCCGGCCGCGATCTCCCGCTTCATTTCCGCCGCGCAGCAGCCCGACGAGAAAACCGACTTTTCCGAGTTCCTCTCGGAGTTCACCATCGCCAACGGCGCCGTCACGATTCCGACCATCACGCTGAAGGGCCCCTATCTTTCGATGACCGGCTTTGGCGTCGTCGACCTGCCGGCGCAGACCTTTGAGTTGCGCCTGTCGCCGCGCGGCTCGACGTCGATCGACGGGGCGACCGGCTATTCCGCAGCCATTCCGCTGCGCGCCGCGGGCACGTTCTCAAAGCCCGGCCAGCCTTCGATCGACCTTCAGGAGCTGTTGCTCGGCGAGTTCCGCGGCGGGGGACTCATCGACCTCTTCAAGCAGATGACCGGCCGGCGAAGCGAAACCCCCGCCGAGGAAGGCGAGACGCCTGCCGAGGAAAGCGATCCGGCGAGCGACATCCTTGAGGGCATATTCGGACCGACGACCAAGCCTTCGGACGGCGCGGCCTCGCAGCCGGCCGGGTCCGGCACGCCGACCTCCGGGACCCCTGAGGACGCCTTGAAAAAAGGCCTTGAAGGCATATTCGGCCGCAAGCCGTCGCGGCCGGCGTCCCCCGCGCCTTCGCCGGCGCCCGCGCCTGCC
>JACADZ010000004.1 GCA_013389105.1 Parvularculaceae bacterium
CCCGGGGGGCGAGGCACGGCGCATCTCGCAAGCGACAGTATGGCGTTGTTAACCATCGGCTGGGGGCGCGATCCCTTTTCCGCCGCTTCTACATTCCAAGAGTTTCCGAAACGCTTCCTTAAGGCCCGGCCGGGGAGCGTCGCGGCGGGCTCCGCGAATCGGCGCAAGAAGCCGCCATGCTCGCCGAGTTCGCCGCCAGCTTCCTCGCCTCGTTCGTCACGCTCTTCATCGTGATCGACCCGATCATGGTGACGCCGATCTTCGCCGGCCTGACGCGGGCGGAAACAGCCAGGTCGCGCCTCGGCATCGCCCTACACGCCGCGTTCATTTCGGCGGCGATCCTGACGTTGTTCGGACTCGCCGGAAACGTGATGCTCCATCACCTCGGCATCAGCATGGACGCCTTCCGCACCGCGGGCGGCATTCTCCTGTTCATCATGGGCTTTCGCATGTTCTTCGAGCCCGACGCCGAGGTCGAAGCCAAGACTCCGGGACCCAAGGCCTCGGCGCGCGAGAGCATCGCCTTCTTTCCTTTGGCCATTCCCATGCTGGCGGGCCCCGGCGCCATCGCGACCATCATGCTGCTCGTCGGCGAGGAGCCGTTCAAATCGGGGGGAAAGACCGCCGCGGCGCTCCTGTCGGCCTACATCGTTCTCGCCATCGGCGTGCTGATCATGGCCTTTGCGAGCCGGATCGGCGATGCGCTCGGGCGCACCGGCATGAACGTCATCACCCGCCTGCTCGGCATGCTGCTGATGGCCCTGGCGACGCAGTACATTTTCGACGGCGTGCGCAAGGGCATCCTCGAACTCGTGTGAGGGCCCGGTCAGCGTCGCGCCCGGAAGAAGTCCCTGAGAAGATCGCTGGATTCCGTCGCGAACGGTCCTTCGACGACCTTGGGGCGCGCATGACAGGTCGGTTGGTCGAAGAACCTCGGACCGTGCCAGACCGCCCCGCCCTTCGCGTCCCTCGCGGCGATCACAAGACGCGCAACCCGCGCATGGCTGATCGCACCCGCGCACATCGCGCAGGGTTCGAGCGTCGCATAGAGCGTCGTCCCGGGCAGGCGGTAGTTGCCGAGTCGCGCCGCCGCCTCCCTGAGCACCCGGATTTCCGCATGCGCCGTCGGATCGCACGACGAGATCGGGGCGTTGCCGGCCGCCGCCAACATGACGCCGGCGGCATCGGCCAACACGGCGCCGATCGGAGCCTCGCCGCGCACGGCCGCCGCGCGCGCTTCCTCGAGCGCGAGCGCCATCATCGAGCGGTCCAGATCCGAGGCCGTCACGAGGCGGAGTCTAGGCCGCCGCGCTCGGCAGCGCCATGCTGCGCTTCTCCGCAAGGCAAAAGGCCGTGACGCCGGCAAAGCGGTTCACCGGAAAGAGCGCGGCGCGCTCGATCTCATGCACGGCGATGAGCGCGTTGTTGAGCCAGCGCGGGGCCGCCCGCATCGCGCTCGTCGCCGGCTTGTCGCCCTTCAGAGCGCGGCCGGCGAGGCGCAGCGCGGCGACAGCAGGAAACAGCATCCCGAAGAAATAGCGGGTGTCGACGACGTGGAGACCGGCGCCGGCGACGACGCCCTGAAGCTGGTCCAGCGTGTATCGTCGGCGATGTTCGAGAAACTCGTCATGGCCGGACCACAGGAAGTTGAAGGCGGGAACGGAGACCACGAAGCGCGCGCCGGCCGGGGCGCGGCGTGCATAGTCGGCGACGAGGCCGACATCGTCGTCGACATGCTCGATCACGTCGATCATGAGGATGAGTTCGGCGTCGACTTCGCTCACCGAGCGCTTGAACGCGATTCGGTCGGACCGCCGCTGGCCGATCCAGTCCTGGGGATAGTTCGGATCGACGCAGGTGGCGTGCCGGACCATCCCCTCGGCGAGCAGCATGCGCGAGAAGACGCCCGACCCCGCGCCGACGTCGAGCGCCCGGTCATAAGGGCGCTTGCCGATGAGATCGAGGATCGCGCGGTGCTTGGCGACGTAATACCAGTGCGCCATCGGATCGCCGCCGATCGCGTTCTCTTCTTTCAAGTCCATGGACCCGTTCCATTTCCCACGCCCGTCGCTTATGTCCGACGAGACGTTAAGGATTGTTAAACCATGAGCGAGGTCCGCGCCGGCGAACGCATCGCAAAGTTCCTCGCGCGCGCCGGGGTCGCGTCAAGGCGCGAGGCGGAGCGGCTGATCGAAGCCGGGATCGTGACGGTCGACGGCGCTGTGCTGACGACCCCCGGTTTCAAGGTTCTGCCTGGCATGGACGTCCGCGTCGACGGAACGCGGGTGAAGGAAAAGGCCCCGCCGCGGCTGTGGCGCTTTCACAAGCCCGGCGGACTCGTCACCACTCACAAGGACCCGCAGGGGCGCCCGACGGTCTTCGAAGCGGTCGCCGACCGCCTGCCGCGCGTCGTGTCCGTCGGCCGCCTCGATCTGACGACTGAAGGCTTGCTCCTTCTCACCAATGACGGCGCGCTCGCGCGCCACCTCGAGCTTCCATCGACCGGATGGGTCAGGCGCTATCGGGTGCGCGCCTTTGGTCGGACCGACGAGCAGGCGCTTGATGCGCTCAAAGCCGGCGTTGAAATCGAGGGCGTCCGCTACAAGCCGATCCGCGCCGAAATCGACAAGGCGCAGGGCGGCAATGTCTGGCTCACCGTCGCCATCACCGAGGGCAAGAACCGCGAGGTGCGCAAGGTGATGGATCACCTGGGCCTTAAAGTGAACCGCCTCATCCGCACTGGCTACGGACCGTTCCTGCTCGGCGCGATGGAGCCCGGCGCGATCGAAGAAGTCCCGACCAAGCAGCTGCGCGAGCAGCTCGGGCGCAAGATCTGCGAGGAGATCGGCCTGTGAGCGACGTGGTCAATCTGAACCGCTTCCGGAAGAAAAAGCGCGCCAAGGCGGCCGAAGCGCAGTCGGCGGAAAACCGAGCGAAGTTCGGACGGACGAAGGGCGAGAAACAGCGCGACAAACAGGAGCGCGCGCGTGTCGACCGTTTGACCCAAGGGCGCAAGCTGGACCCGGGCGCATCCGAGGACTGACAGGACTGTTCCTTGCCCCCTAAGGTTGCCCCAGAAAACCCATTAACCGGTCGGCGAAAAGCGCCCCGCCGAGGACCAGGTTGCCCGCAACCGATATTTGGGTCAAAAGTCGAAGGCGACGAAATTTTGAGCTGGTTCTTTGCCGGCAATTTTATCGCAGTTACGTCGAGTGCGGTCGACGCGTCGCGCTATTGTCGCTACACCAGCCGCGATCTCGCCACCGACGCCTTGATGAAGGCCGCAAACAGCGGGTGCGGGTCGAAGGGGCGCGACTTCAGTTCCGGGTGGAACTGCACGCCGACGAACCAGGGGTGGTCCGGGATTTCAAGAATTTCCGGCAGCGCGCCGTCGGGCGAGACGCCCGAGAAGACGACGCCCGCCTTCTCGAGACGCTCCGCCCACGCCATATCGACTTCGTAGCGGTGGCGATGACGTTCAGATATGTCCAAGGCGCCATACGCCTCGGCGGCGCGGCTTCCGGGCCGCAGCCGGGCCGGATAGGCGCCGAGCCGCATGGTGCCCCCGAGGTCGCCGCCGGCGCTGCGCGTTTCGCGCGCATTGCCCCGAATCCATTCGGTCATGAGCCCGACGATCGGCTTGCCGTGGGGGCCGAATTCGGAGGACGTCGCGGCGGGCTCGTTCAGCAGATTGCGCGCCGCCTCGATCACGGCCATCTGCATGCCGAAGCAGATGCCGAAATAGGGAACGCCGCGCTCGCGCGCGAATTTGGCGGCGAGGATCTTGCCCTCCGAACCGCGTTCGCCGAAGCCGCCAGGCACGAGGATGCCGTGCACGCCTTCAAGCTCGGCGACGGCGATATCCTCGCTCTCGAACACTGAGGCGTCGATCCATTTGATAGCGACACGGACATTATTGGCGATGCCGCCATGGGCGATCGCCTCGATCAGCGATTTGTAGGCGTCTTTGAGCACTGTATATTTGCCGACGACGGCAATGGTGGCGTCGCCGTCTGGACGCATGATGCGCTCGACGATCGTCTTCCAGCGCGAGAGATCCGGGGCCGGCGCGTCGACGATCCCGAAAGCTGCGAGCACCTCGTCGTCGAAATGCTCGTCGTGATACATGAGCGGCACCTCGTAGATCGTGCGTGCGTCGAGGGCCTGCACGACCGCCGAAGGGCGGACGTTGCAGAACAGCGCGATCTTCTTTTTCTCGGCGGGGGGAATGTCGCGGTCGGCGCGCACCAGGAGCACATCCGGCTGGATGCCGATCGAGCGCAGCTCCTTCACCGAGTGTTGCGTCGGCTTGGTCTTCAATTCGCCCGCAGACGGGATGTAGGGCATCAGCGTCAGGTGGACGTAGATCGCCTGTCCGCGCGGCAGTTCGTTGCCGAGCTGCCGGATAGCCTCGAAGAAGGGCAGCCCTTCGATGTCGCCGACCGTACCGCCGATCTCGCAGATGACGAAATCGGCGCCGCCGGGATCGGCGAGCACGAATGCCTTGATGGCGTCGGTCACGTGCGGAATCACCTGCACCGTCGCGCCGAGATAGTCGCCGCGCCGCTCCCGCTCGATGATGGTCGAATAGATGCGCCCGGTGGTGACGTTGTCGCCCTTGCTCGCCGACACGCCGGTGAAGCGCTCATAATGGCCAAGGTCGAGATCGGTTTCGGCGCCGTCGTCGGTGACGAAGACTTCGCCGTGCTGGTAGGGGCTCATCGTCCCCGGATCGACGTTGAGATAGGGGTCGAGCTTGCGGAGCCGGACCTTGTAGCCGCGGGCCTGCAGCAATGCCGCCAGGGCCGCGGCCGCCACGCCTTTTCCGAGAGAGGAAACCACGCCGCCGGTGATGAAGATGTACCGCGCCATGGGAGCCCCTCATACCGCAAGGTTCGCCGCCGCGCCAAAGCCAAAGCCGGCGACTGAGCGCTTGCGGCTTTATTGCGGCGGCGGCGCGGGCTCTTCCCCGGCTGCGGGAGAGGCGGCTGACTCTGCGGCTGGCTCTGCGGACGGCGCACCGGCCGGATCGTCTCCCGCCTCAGGCGTGGGCGCCGCCTCAGGCGTGGGCGCCGACTCGACGGGGGCGGCGGCCGGGGCGCTCACGGGCGGCGTTGTCGCCGGTGCGGCTGGCTCGTCGGCCCCTAAGGACTTCAGGAGATCTTCCGTCGAAGTCGGGGCGCGGCCCGGGGTTCCGGGAACGCCGGTCAGGTCCTCGATGACCGAGCGCTCCTTCTCGCCCCGCGCCGCGATAATCGCCAGCGCCATCGACGTCGTAAAAAAAAGGGCCGCGAGGATCGAGGTGGTGCGGGTCAAGGCGTTCGCCGTGCCCCGCCCGGTCATGAAATTCCCCGCGCTCAGCGCCGCCCCGCCGTCGGAGCGCTGGAGCAGAACGACGCCAATCAGCGCGAGAATGATCAGCGAATGAACGGCGAGGATGACCGGGACCATGGGGCTTCCGCTGCGGCCGGTCCGAAAAATGGACCCGCCCTGTTTTGAGGAGGCCGCTGTCTACGCCAACGCGCAGGGGGCGGCAAGGCGGCGTAAAGTCATTTGCGTCGTATCGGCAGGCTCCTAAACCCGGTGGAAACTCCCTGAAGGACAACGATGCCAGTCCCCGCCGATCCTCCTGCAAGAGACGCCGCCGACGAGGCGCGGGGCAGCGCGTTCGCAGCCGCCGTCGAGCAGGAAGCGGGGACTCGGGCGAAGGCGAAGTCGCTGAAGCCGCTCGCCCGGCTCCTACCCTTCATCCTGCGTTATCCCGGCCTCCTTGCCGGCTTCATCGTTTTTCTCGCCGCGGCGGCGGCGCTGACCCTCGCCATGCCGGCGGCGTTCCGGATCCTGGTTGATTGCGGGTTTGGCGGCGCCGCCGGCGCCGGCTGCGACCGCTTCGCGCTAGGCGACGATTTGTCCGGCTATTTCCTGATCGGGATCGCCGTCGCCGCGGCGCTGGGGCTCGCGAGCGCCGCCAGATTCTATTTCATCAGCCGGCTCGGCGAGCGCGTGGTCGCCGACCTGCGTATCGCCGTTTTCAACCATTTGATGGATCTCAGTCCCGGCTTTTACGCCAATGTGCGCACCGGCGAAGTGCTGTCGCGCCTCACGACCGACACGACGCTGATCGAAACCCTGGTCGGCTCCTCCGTCTCGGTCGCCATCCGCACGGTCGCAACGACGCTCGGCGCGATTGCGCTCATGGCGGCGGTCAGTCTCAAACTCAGCCTCATGGTGCTGGCCGTCGGCCCGCTCCTCATCGTGCCGGCGGTTCTGTTCGGTCGTCGCGTGCAGAGGCTTTCGCGGTCGAGCCAGGACAGCCTGGCCGCCGCCTCTGCGCGGGCCAGCGAATCTCTGGCCGCGGTCGAGACGGTCCAGGCCTTCACCCGCGAGCGTGAGGAGCGCGCCGCCTTTGCGGCGGCGGCTGAGACCGCGTTCGGCGTCGCGCTCCGGCGCATCGGCATGCGCACGCTGATGACCGCTCTTATCTTTTCGTCGGTGCTGGTCGCCCTGATCTCCGTGCTCTGGTACGGCGCGACGCAGGTCCAAGCCGGCGCGATCACGGCAGGAGCGATGACCCAGTTCGTGATGTACGCCTTTATTGCAGTGAGCGGGGTCGGCATGCTGACCGAAACCTATGCCGAGACCATGCGCGCCTCGGGCGCAACCGAGCGCCTGATGGAGCTCCTGTCGGCAAAACCTCAGATCGCGGCCCCGACAGCGCCCTCCCGCCTTCCTTCCCCCGTCAGGGGCGCGATCCGCTTCGACGACGTGCGCTTTGCTTATCCGCTGCGTCCGGAGCAGACGGCGCTCGCGGGAGTCACGGTCGATATCGCGCCGGGCGAGACCGTGGCGCTGGTCGGTCCCTCCGGCGCCGGCAAGTCGACGATGTTTCAGTTGCTGCTGCGCTTCTACGACCCGGCGCGGGGCCGGATCATGGTCGACGGCGTCGATATCCGCGCTCTGGACCCCAAAGAGCTGCGCGCCGCGGTTTCAATCGTCCAGCAGAATGCGCCGCTCTTCTCCGGCGATGCGGCGGCCAACATTCGCTACGGCCGGCCGGACGCCAGCGAGGAAGAAGTCGTCGCTGCAGCCAGGGCGGCGAACGCTCACGACTTCATTATGGCGCTGCCGCAGGGCTATGCGACGTCGCTCGGCGCGCAAGCGACCGCACTTTCCGGCGGACAGCGTCAGCGTCTCGCCATTGCGCGCGCGATCCTGCGCAACGCGCCGATTCTGCTGCTCGACGAGGCGACGTCCGCGCTCGACTCCGAGAGCGAGCGCGCCATCCAGGAGGCGTTCGAACGCATTTCGAAGGATCGCACCACGCTCGTGATCGCGCACAGGCTTTCGACCGTGCTGTCCGCGGACCGCATCGTCGTCATGGACGAGGGCCGCATCGTCGATCAGGGAACTCACCGCGAACTCATCGCCCGGGGCGGCCTTTATGCGCGCCTCGCAGAGCTTCAGTTCAACCCGGACAGGATCGCTGCGGAGTAGATGTCACGCGGCGAAGTGATCAAAGCCCCCCTGCGCCTCAATCTCCGAGCCGTCCGCGTCCAAAAGCACGGCGCGGCCGTGGCCCTTGACGAATGCGCCGATGCGCGCGACCGGCGTTTTCGAAAGCTTCGCGGCCATCTCGACGGCGCGACGACGGCTCGGCGGCGCGGCGAACAGGATCTCGTAGTCGTCGCCGGACGAGGCGATCCGCGCGAGGGCGGCGCGCCTGTCTTCCCGCTTCCCAAGCCAGCGCGACGCCGCGGGCGACAGCGGAATCGCCGACGCCTCGATCTCGACACGGAGCTTAGCCAAGGCGGCGAGGCGGCCGGCATCGGCGAGGAGGCCGTCGGACACGTCGATGGCGGCGCTCGCAAGGCCGGGCAATGCGCCGCCAAGCGTGACGCGCGGCTCCGGTAGCCGGTAGCGACCGACTAGAAAATCGCGATCAGCGGCGGGAAACTTCTCGAGCTTCTGGAGCGCGGCGAGTCCGAGGCCAGCGTCGCCGATCGATCCGGAAACGAACAGGTCGTCCCCGAGGGCGGCGCCCTCGCGACGCACCATTCCGCCCCGCGGCGCGGCGCCGAAAAAGGTCGCCGAAAGGGTCAGCGGCCCCGCAGCCGACACATGTCGCGTCGTATCGCCGCCATAAAGCGCGATCCGGTATAGCGCCTGGTCCTCTTTGAGGCCGCGCGCGAAGTCTTCGATCGCGCCGATCTTGGTCGCGCTCGGCCAGGCGCACGCAAGAAAGTAGCCGGCCGGCTTGGCGCCCTTGGCGACGAGGTCCGATACGTTCACGCGCACGAGTTTTTTTGCGACGAGGTCGAGTGGGTCGCCTTTCAGGAAATGCACGCCCTCGATCAACATGTCCTTGGTGACCACGCGGTCGCCGAGCAGCGCGGCGTCGTCGGTCAGACAGAACGCACCCGGCGCGTCCCCTGCAAGCGGCGCAAACAACTCACTGATGATTCGGAATTCGCCTGTCATGCGGGCCAGCGCCGCGTCACGTCAGATATCGTGATCGCGGGCGTCTCTGGCAACCGCGTCGAGGACGCCGTTGACGAACCGCGGCTCCTCCCCATCGAAGAAGGCCTTCGCGATTTCAACATACTCATTGATCGCCGCCCGCGGCGGCACGTCGGCGCGACGAACGAGTTCGTAGACGCCGGCGCGCAGAATGGCGCGCGCGGTCGCGTCGATGCGCGACAAAGTCCAGGTCCTTGCAAGATGGCGCTCGATCAGCGGGTCAATGCGCCGCTGCGCCTCGACGACGCCCCGCGCGATATCCGCGAAGAACGCCTCGTCCGCTTGGTGAAGCTCGCCGCCCTCGATCGACCGCCCAAGACGGTGCTCGACGAACTCGGCGATCACGCCTTCAACGCCGGCGCCGCTTTGCTCCATCTGATAGAGCGCCTGCACCGCCGCCAGCCGGGCCGCAGAGCGTTCGGGTACGGACTTCTGGCTTTCGGCGGGGCGCGCGCTCACGGCTTATGGCGATCCTGATCGTCGAGTCGGTCAAGGAACTGCTCGAAATCCTTGGCTTCCCTGAAGTTCTTGTACACGGAGGCGTAGCGCACATAGGCGACGTCGTCGAGATTGGCGAGCCGCTCCATCACCATCTCGCCGATGCGCTTTGAGTCGACCTCGCTGTCTCCGGCGGACTCAAGCTCGCGCACGATGCCGGAGACCATCTGCTCGACCCGATCGGGATCAACCTCCCGCTTGCGGAGGGCGACGGTGACCGAACGCAGCAGCTTGTCGCGTTCAAACGGCTCGCGCCGGCCGGACGACTTGACGACGACCAGTTCACGCAGCTGCACCCGTTCAAAGGTCGTAAAGCGACCGCCGCACGCGGAGCACTGGCGCCGCCTGCGGATTGACGATCCGTCCTCGGCGGAGCGCGAGTCCTTCACCTGGGTGTCCTCACAGCCGCAGAATGGACAGCGCATGAGCGGGGCTCAGTAGATCGGGAAGCGCGACGTCAGCGCTTTCACTCTTGCACGCACCCGTTGTTCCGTCGCCGAACTGTCGCCGCCCCGCGCGAGGCTGTCGAGCGCCTCGGCCATCAGCGCGCCGACTTCCCGAAACTCCTCGGCGCAAAAACCCCGCGTCGTGCAGGCCGGCGAACCAACGCGAACGCCGGAGGTGACCGTCGGCTTCTCGGGGTCGAAGGGAACGCCGTTCTTGTTGCAGGTGATCCCCGAGCGCTCGAGGCTCTGCTCGGCGGCGGCGCCTTTGACGCCCTTCGGGCGCAGGTCGATCAGCGCCAGGTGCGTGTCGGTGCCGCCCGAAACGACTGCATAGCCTGCGTCAATGAGGGTGGCCGACAGGGCCTGCGCGTTGGCGATCACCTGCTTCGCGTAAGCCTTGAACGAAGGCCGCAGGGCTTCGCCGAAGGCGACGGCCTTGGCGGCGATCACGTGCATCAGCGGCCCGCCCTGAAGGCCCGGAAACAGCGCTGAGCGCACCCTCTTGGCGATCTCCGGATCGTTGGTGAGCACCATGCCGCCGCGCGGCCCGCGCAGGGTTTTGTGCGTGGTCGTCGTCGCCACATGCGCATGGTCAAGCGGGTTGGGGATGACTTTTGCGGCGACGAGACCGGCGAAGTGCGCCATATCGACCATGAGATGCGCGCCCACGGCGTCGGCGATCTCACGGAATTTCTTGAAGTCGATCAAACGCGAATAGGCGCTGCCGCCGGCGATGATGATCTTCGGGCGATGCCGCTCCGCCTGCGCGGCGACATCATCATAGTCGATGCGGCAGTCGTCCCGGCGGACGCCGTAATGAACGGCGTTGAACCATTTGCCGGACTGGTTGGCCTTGCCGCCATGGGTCAAATGTCCGCCCGCAGAAAGATCCATGCCGAGAAAGGTGTCGCCCGGCTGCAGCAGCGCCATGAACACAGCCTGGTTGGCCTGGCTGCCGGAATGCGGCTGCACAATCGCCTCTTCGCAGTCGAAAAGCCGGCGCGCTCTCGAGATTGCGATCTCCTCGACCTGATCGACGAACTCGCAGCCGCCGTAATAGCGTTTACCGGGGTATCCCTCGGCGTACTTGTTCGTGAGCACCGACCCCTGAGCCTCAAGCACCGCCTTCGAGACGATGTTCTCCGAGGCGATGAGTTCGATCTGGTCCTGCTGACGGCGGAGTTCACGGCCGATTGCGCCGCACAATTCCGGATCGGCCTCCATTAGTGAGCCTGCAAAAAAATCGGCCGGCGTACGCTCGGTGACCGCCATCAAATCCTCCCTGCCGTCGCTCTCGCGCGACGCCGCCGCCGGCGGACCCAAAAGGTGAACAAAGCCGATATACGCGCGGCCGACCGCTGCTGCAATGCGGCAGGCAGGACACTGGAATTTTGCTCAAGGAGCGCGGCAGGGCCGTGAAGAGGCCCCGCAAAAGACGCCGCCGCGCTGTTCTCAAATGCAATGAAAGCATGCGCCGAGGCGCAGCCGCTTTTGCTTGCCATTGCACAGTGACGCGCTTAACAGCCTATGTGGAACTGCGAGCCTGCTGGCGGTATTCGGGCGACTCATTTGGCCGCCGAAGCTCCTCAGAACCAATCGTTGTAGGACGGATGGCCGCCATCAGCGGCCGATGTCGTTTGAAAAGGAGAAAGCCTAAACATGGCTGAAGAAAAGGAAGGGATGGAGCCGGGCGAAACGCTTCATCTGGCCACTGACATAGTTGCTGCCTTCGTCAGCAATAATTCAGTGACGCCGGACAAGCTCCCGGCCCTCCTGCAGGAAGTGCACGATGCGGTTCGTGCGCTTGCCCGAGGCGGCACGGCCAGCGCCGGAAATCAGGAGCCGGCCGTCCCGGTGAAGAAATCAATCACCCCGGACTACATCATCTGCCTTGAGGACGGAAAGCGCCTCAAGATGCTGAAGCGCTATCTGCGGACCCAATACGGCCTCTCCCCTGAAGACTACAAGCGCAAATGGGGCCTGCCCCCCGATTATCCGATGACGGCGCCGAACTACTCAAAGCGCCGCTCGCAATTCGCCAAGGACATCGGACTGGGCACTGCGCGAACGGGTTCGGGCCGCAAGCCCGGCTCGAAGGGCCGGGGCCGACCGCGCAAAGCGGCCTAGTCACGCTCAGTTGACGGCGGACTCAAAGCGCTCCCGCCGCGGCGCGCCTTGCTTCATCCGCCGTCAAAGCGGTTCCTGCTGGGTGATGCAGTGGAAGCTGCCGCCGCCTGTCAACAGGTGCGAGGAGTCGATCCCGACCGTGAACGGCCGTATTTTGAGATCGTCCAGAATAGACAGCGCCTCTTCGCCCGCCAGGTCGTCGCCCGTGAGCGCAGCATAGGTCGGCATCACGATAGAGGCGTTGGCGATGTAGAAGTTCATGTGGCTGGCGGGAACCGGCTCGCCATCGAGCAGCGCAAGGCCAGGCGAGGGGATTTCGACGACCTCCAGGCGGCGCCCCGCGGCGTCCCTCGCCCTCGACAACGCGTCGTGGACCGTCTTGAGGACCTCCGCATTCGGATCGTCGCTTCCAGAGGGCCGCATGCACACGACCCGACCGGGCGCGACGAACCGGGCGAGGTTGTCGACGTGGCCATCGGTGTGATCGCCGAGCAGCCCCTCATCCAGCCAGATCACTTTCTCGGCGCCGATCGCCGCCCTGAGGACGCCCTCGATCTCTTTCTCGGACAGCCCCGGATTGCGATTTGAATTGAGCAGGCACTGGCGCGTCGTGATGACGGTTCCCTCGCCATCCGACTCGACGGCCCCGCCCTCCCCGACGAACTCAGGGAACCGGCGAAGGCGCGCGCCGGCGAGGCCCGACACGACATCCGAGATACGATCGTCTTCAGGCAGCAGATACTTGCCGCCCCAGCCGTTAAAGCGAAAGGCGCTCGCCGTGAGGGCGCCCGAGGTGTCCTTCACGAAAATCGGACCGGTGTCGCGCAGCCATATGTCGCCGATCGGCGCCTCGTGGATGGCGACCTGCTCCGGCGTCGGCAGGCGCCGGCGCATCGCCTCGGCGGCCTCCAGCGCGGCATGGCCGCTCGCCAGCAAACCGACCGGCTCGCCGGCTATCGTCGATCCGTTCGGATCGTCCGGGTCGGGAATGAGAATCGCCCGCACCAGCGCCGCAACTTCGCGCTGCGCGGGAACAAGATCATTCTCCCACAAATCGGCAGCGCTTGGCCAACCGATCCAAACCCGCCGGTGCGGCGTCCATTCCGCCGGCTGCCGACGGCCGGAAACGACAGTCATTCACGGCCTTTCTCTGGCTGTGCCGGCCTCAGTTGCCGCCGGCCTGGGACGTCGCTATATAGGTTCGGCGGAATTTTCCGCAAAAAAAGGATCTTCGGGGCGGGGTGAAAGTCCCCACCGGCGGTGATGCGGCGACGAGCCGATGAGCCCGCGAGCGTGGTGCGGAAGCGCCAGGCACGATCTGGTGAGATCCCAGAGCCGACGGTCACAGTCCGGATGGAAGAAGATCGACGGCTCGCATCAGGCGAGGTGCGACCGGCGTTTGGCCGGGCGCCGTGCTTGTTTAGGCCGCTGGCGCCCCGATGCTCCTCAAGCACGGGGCCTTTTTATGGCGCGTTTGGACGACAACTGGTCCTCAAGAGGCCGACGTCCCCAACTTGGACATTTCGAGACCAGCGCCGCCAGCTTGATCGCTAATCGATCGGCGGCCGTCGATCCCGACGTCAACTTCATGAGCCGGGCGTTGGAACTGGCGCGCCTCGGCCTCGGCCGGACCGCGCCGAACCCGATGGTCGGTTGCGTGATCGTCAAAAGCGGCCAGATCGTCGGCGAGGGCTGGCACAAAGGCGCGGGACGGCCTCACGCGGAACCCGAGGCGCTGGCCGAAGCGGGAGCCCGCGCGCGCGGCGCGCGCGCCTATGTGACGCTCGAACCCTGCAATCACCACGGCCGCACCCCTCCGTGCACCGAGGCGCTCCTGAAAGCCGGTGTCAGCGAGGTCGTCTACGCCGTAGCCGACACCCATGCCCTCGCGGCCGGCGGGGCCACGCGGCTGCAGTCCGCCGGCGTCAAAGTGCGCGCCGGCGTCCTTGAGACCGAAGCGCGCGAACTCAACCGCGCCTGGTTTCATTCGCTCGCGATACGGCGACCCTACGTCATCGCCAAGGCGGCCATGTCGCTTGACGGTCGGATCGCGACGGCGACCGGGCAGAGCAAGTGGATCACCGGGGCGCTGGCGCGCGAAAAAGGGCATGAGCTCCGGCGCATGGCGGACGCGATCATAGTCGGCGCCGGCACCATTGTCGCAGATGACCCCGCATTGACCGCCCGCCTCGACGGCGAGGAAAGTCATCCCCTCAGGGTCGTCCTTGATTCAAAGGGTCGGTGCTCGCCCGGAGCGAAGGCGTTCGACCGCGCCGGCAAGGGCGCAGCGCTCGCGACCACCGCGGCGGCGCCGGAACGACGTCTCGCCCGTTTCCGGGAACACGGGGTCGAGCCGATCCTTTGCGCGCCGGATGGCGGCGGCCGGCCGCGTCTCGACGATCTCCTCGATATTCTCCATCGACGCGGCGTCGTGACGGCGATGATCGAAGGAGGCGGCGAAGTGCTCGGCGCCGCGCTCGACGCCGACCTCATCGACGAAGTCTGGCTCTTCATCGCCCCCCTGCTGATTGGCGGCGGAAAGGCCGCATTCGCGGGCGCCGGCGCCTCAAGCCTCTCCGAAGCGCCGCATTTCGACTTTTCCGAACCAGAGATGCTGGGACCCGACATGCTGGTGCGCGGTCTGCGCCGACGGAGCTTTTGATGTTCACCGGACTCATCGAGGAAATCGGTCACGTGCGCGCCGCCGGACGCATCGGCGACGGCTACCGCCTCGCCATTGACGCAACGACGGTTATCGGGGGCTTGAAGCTCGGCGACTCCATCGCGGTGAACGGCGCTTGCCTGACCGTTGTCGCGTTCGACGCGACAGGCTTTTCAGTCGGGCTCGCTCCGGAGACGCTGGCGCGAACCGACCTCGGCCGCCTGCGCCCCGGCGACGGCGTCAACCTTGAGCGCGCCGCGCTGCCGACCACCCGCCTCGGCGGCCATTACGTTCAGGGCCATATCGACGGCACGGGAACGATACGATCCTTCCGAAAGGACCAGGACTCGCTCTGGGTCGTCATCGATGCGCCGAGATCGCTCATGCGCTACATCGCGCCGAAGGGCTTCATCGCCGTCGACGGCGCATCGCTTACGGTTGTCAACGCAGGAGACGACTGGTTCGACCTGACGCTGATCGCTTATTCGCAGGAAAAGCTCTTCTTGCCGCGCAAGGGAATCGGCGCCTGCGTCAATCTCGAAACCGACATCATGGCGAAATACGCGGAGCGGCTGTTGCGGTTCAATGATTCGGACCGGGTCGTTCACGCGCCGGCCCCCCCTCAGCAGGCGGTTGCAAGTCGCAGGGCCCTTGAGGAAGGAGTCTCATCATGACGTTGGCGTCTGTTCCCGAGGCTCTTGCGGCCATGAAAACCGGAGCGTTCTTGATCGTCGTCGACGATGAAGATCGCGAGAACGAGGGCGACCTCGTCATCGCCGCCGATTTCGTGACCCCGGCGGCCGTAAATTTCTGCGCCAGAGAAGGTCGCGGCCTCATCTGCTGCGCGATGGCGGGCCGGCTGATCGACCGGTTCGGCCTGCCTTTGATGGTGCCGGAATCCGAAAATCGGTCAGGCTTCGGCACGGCCTTCACCGTGTCGGTCGAGGCCGCTCAGGGCGTGACGACCGGCATATCGGCGTTCGATCGGGCCCATACCATCCGGACGCTGATCGATCCGAAGGCGTCGCGCGCGGACATCGTCACGCCGGGCCATGTGTTTCCGCTGCGCGCGCGCGACGGCGGCGTGCTCGAACGCGGCGGCCAGACGGAGGCGAGCGTTGATCTCGCCAGACTCGCGGGCCTCACGCCGGCGGCCATGATCTGCGAGGTCATGAATGACGACGGCTCGATGGCCCGCCTTCCCGATCTTGAGGCCTTCGCGCGCCGTTTCGGCATGAAGATCGTCACCGTCAAGACGATCGCTGATTACCGTCGGGCCACTGAACCGCAGCTTCTTCGCGCTGCAGGCTAGGAGCTGGGCATGTCGCGAACATTCGAAGGGCACATGTCGGGCGCAGGCCTCAGGATCGCAATGGTGGCGACTCGATGGAACGACTTCATCGTCGAACGCCTGATCGCCGGCGCCAAGGACGCCGCCTTGCGCCATGGCGTCGATCCCGAACGCCTCGATCTCGCGTTCGCGCCGGGCGCCTTCGAGGTCCCGTTCGTCGCCCGAAAAATGGCCGAGACGCGCCGTTACGACGCCGTCGTCGCCCTGGGCTGCGTCATTCGCGGGGCGACGCCTCATTTCGACTACGTCGCCGGCGAGGCCGCGCGCGGCGTCGCGGCGGCTGCACGCGAGACCGGAGTTCCGATCGCCTTCGGCGTCTTAACCGTCGACACGATCGAGCAGGCGATCGAGCGGGCCGGAACCAAAGCCGGCAACAAGGGCGCTGAAGCCATGCTCGCCGCCATTGAGACCGCTAATCTCACCCGCGCCATCGAGGAGCGCAAATCATGACCGCCGAAACAGTCGCGTTGAAGACCGTCAAACCGCGTCCGTCGCGCCGCGACGCCGAAGAGGCGGTGCGCACGCTTCTCGCCTACTATGGCGAGGACCCCGGCCGCGCCGGACTCCTCGACACGCCGCGCCGCTTCGTTGACGCCTACCAAGAATTTCTCGCAGGCTATTCGGAAGACCCCGTCGCGCTCCTCTCGCGCACCTTCGATGATATCGAGGACTACGACGATATCGTGCTCCTGAAAAACCTTCGATTCGAGTCGCATTGCGAGCACCACATTCAGCCGATCATCGGCAAGGCGCATGTCGCCTACCTGCCTGGACGACGGATTGTCGGCATCTCCAAGCTGGCCCGCGTCGTCGAAGCGCTGTCGCGGCGCCTAGTCAGCCAAGAGAGCCTCACCAACGACATCGCCGGCGCCATCGAGCGGGCGCTCGAGCCGCGCGGCGTCGCCGTGATGCTCGACGCCGAACATCAATGCATGTCGACGCGCGGCGTCCACCAAACTGACGTTTCGTGCGTCACCCAGCGCCTTACAGGCGCTTTCAAGGAGCCGGCGATCGAAACGCGCTTTCTGAGGCTCATCGGCAAGGACTAGGCCGAAACTGCAAGTCTCAGGCCTGCGGCCCCGGCAGCGCGAGCGCGATGCGACTAGGTGCGCTCCGGGAATGCGAGGATCCCTTTAAGGGCCGCAGCGACATCAAGCGAACGCCCGAGCGCCAGTGTTCGATCCTGCAGAGCTTCCAGAAAATCGTCGCGGCCATGTCAGGAATGATTGCTGAGGCGAGATAAGGTCAGGCGGTCATGTCGGCGCACCGGGTCCGCCCCGCGCCGGACCGCCTCGCCAAATTCTATACTTCCCGCCGACAAGCCTCATGGCGACAAGCCAGATCCCGGACAGTGCAAAGAGCGTCCCTGACACCGCGAAGGTCTGCACCAGCGGATTGTTGAAATCCTCCCGGCCTCTGTAATCCATGATGTGGAGCATCCAGAAGAAATCGTAGATGCGCCAGACTTTGTTGCGACGCGCTTCGATCTCGCCGGTCGCCGGCGAGACGTAAATGCGCGTGTCGAGACGGTCGGAAAAGTCGATGCGCCAGACCGGCGCTTCGCAGCCGCATTCATGCGGCGCCGATTCAAGAAGCGCGGCGCGGACGATGTCGCCCGTCCCGACAAAATCCTGCCGCGCGACGGCGCGCGCGAGGTCCTCATTGAGCGGAGGAAGGCGCTCGGCGGTCTGCGCATCGTAAAGGGCGGCGCCGGCGATCCCTGTGACGCGATAAACCTGCTTGTTCATGAAGTGGGTGAGCGTCACTTCGGTCGCGCCTGGGGTCTGGGCGACGACGCCGCCAATATTTGCGTAGCCGAAGGCGCCGAGTTCAACGGGGAAAGCGTTCAATGCATTCGTACGGCCGCGGACAAGGTCAATGTGGAAAAGGCTCATCACGGCCCCCGAGAGCATCCACAACAGCACCTGCGCGGCAAGCAGGAGGCCCAGCCAGTTGTGGGCGGCGCGCATGAACGTTTGCGCGCGCGTCGCGAATGACCGACGGCGGATAAAATCGCCGCCGGACGCGGCTGCGCCGGCGGCGATCGCAGGTTCGGAGGGAGGCAGTTCGCTCAGGCGGGCGTCCCCGAGAACGGTCCGGAACCGAACGCGCCGAACTTCACGGTCCCGTTGAGATTGGCGCCCTCCTGCTTGCCGGAGAATTCAAGGGTCAACGGCATGGGCGAAGTGACTTTCGCGTTCCACTTCAGCGTGTCGCCTTCCACTTTGCCGTTCTCTATACCGATCGAGCCCATGGCGCCTGACATCTTGCCGTTCAACGCCCCGCCATCCTGTGTCAGCTCGACGAGAGCCTTCTGATCGCCCATCGGCGTCTTGATCGTCACGTTCCACTTGCCGTTTACGGGCATGATCTTTCTCCTTGCTGCAGCGGCGCGGCGCAACTCGCCGCGGTTCCTGTCGGGCGGAGACCTTAACTGAAGACGCCCCGCGTGCAAGCGGCGCTTGCAGGATCCTTCGGTCGCACCGACAAGGGTCAGCATGGCGCTCGACCTTGTTCTTCTGGTTGTCGGCAACCTTGCGCTCATGCTCGCGGTTTTTGCGGCGCTGTGGGCGCTCAGCGTCCGCCTCAAAGACGCGAGCATCGTCGATATCGCCTGGGGCCCGGCTTGCGCGCTGCCCGCCGCGCTTACCTACTTTCGCGCCGATGGGGCCGATCCGCGAGCAGCCGTTTTGACCTCGCTCGTATCGCTGTGGGCGTTGAGGCTCGCGCTTCACCTCGCGCGGCGCAATCTCGGCCGCGGGGAGGACTACCGCTATCAGGCGATGCGCCGGAAGCAGGGCTCGGACGCCGCGTTCGCGCGCTGGAGCCTGGTCCATGTGTACGGCCTTCAGGGCGTCATCGCATGGTTCGTGTCCTTGCCGGCGCAGGTTGGGCAGATAGGCGGCGCGGGCGCGCTCGGGCTCCTCGGCTGGGTCGGCGCGGCCGCCTTCGGAGTCGGCTTTTTCTTCGAGGCCGTCGGAGATCATCAGCTGACGGAATTCAAAAAGGACCCGGCCAACAAGGGCCGGCTGATGACCCGCGGCCTGTGGGCGTGGACGCGCCACCCGAATTACTTTGGCGACGCTCTGGTCTGGACGGGGCTGACATTGATCGCGCTTGAGTCGTCCTGGGGATGGGCGACCATTTTTAGCCCGATGCTCATGCTCCACTTTCTGCACAACGTGTCGGGCAAGGCGCTGCTCGAGCGCGGCCTTGAGAAGAAATACGCCGAATATGCAGAATACAGACGAAAGACGAGCGGCTTCTTCCCCCGTCCGCCGCGAGGGTGACTTCACTTTGCGCGGGCGGCTCGCTTCAACCGGTAATAACGGCTGGCGAGGATGGGCGCGGCGAGAAGAGGAAATTTCCGTTCCCAGTCGCGCACCGGCAGATCGAAGCCAGCGTGACGGCTGATCTTCCACGCAATGTAGTCGACCCCGCCCTCGAAAGTGAGGCTCGCCTTGAGCAACCGTGCGGCTGACAGGAGCCCGCCCTGCAGCGACCGCAGCCGCCAGAGAGCCTCCTGTCCTCGCGGCGTCGCTTCGGGGAGACGCGTGACGCGCGCCGGCCAATCGCCGTAAGTCTCAAGAAGCTTCAACACGCGCTCAGGCTGTTCGGCGCGCAGTTCGGCGCGGTAGGAACGCGCTAGCCCTTCGCGCCAGAGGGCCGCGACCCCCGCATCGACGCCATCAAGACCTGCAGAATTGGCCACGAATGTGTCGATCGACGTCAGGATCGCGCGTTCGATCCTGGCCCGAAGCCCTTCCGGTGCGGCGACGATACGGCAGGGCTGCGCGAATCGCGCCCAGAAATAGGAGTGAAACGTCCTCCTGCTGACGAGCCGCTCGAAATGGTCGATCGACAGCACCGCGTATTTGCAGCGCAACCGCCCGAAGGCGCTGTCGCACTCAAGGTAGAAGACGTTCGGAGGCAGGACGCGCGCCGCGAGACGCAGGAGAGGCGAAGCAAAGGCCGCTTCATAGCTCGGAACGATGGCGTAGAAATCGTAGAGCACGCTCTGGGGGCCGGCCGCCTTCAGCACGCTATTCCCAGAACCGTAGAGCAGAACGGCGGCCCCCGGGCGCCTCGCGGCGATTGCACGCGCGAGTTCCGCGGCCGACGGCGCCGGCGGTGCGTTCAGGTACTCGCGGACAAAACCGGCGCGCGCCGCTTCGTCAGCGGAGGAATTCGGCATTGTGCGCGGTTCCAAATACGAGGTCTTCGCCGGATCGCGCTTCGAAGATCTCGCCGTCGAACACGAAGGGCGCAGCGAATCTGGAGACTATGCGGTCTGCGCGCCAACTGCGATAGCCTTCGGCCTCGAACCAATCCTTTTTGACGCCGCGTACGACCGCGGGCGCGGCGGCCAGGAACCGCCGGGCCGGGCTCGCGACCGCCGTCGCGACGATGGCGCCCGGCCCCTCGCCCCAGAAGGGATAGATGCCGGCCCCGAGCTTCGACAAGGTGGTGGCGAGGAACACCGTCAGATCCGCCGGCTGATCCGCCAGGGGCGCCGGCGCGCCGCCGGCGAACGCCACCCGAACGGCGTCCTTTTGAACTTTCGCGTCAAAGGCGAACTTCGCGACGTAGCCGGCTACGGACAAGGCCAGCGCCAGAGAGCGCTTGGCTCCCTTCGATTGCACATGCGCCCGGCTGAACTGAACCGCGGAGTGAAAGGCGCCGGCGCCCAGAAAGAAACCGTGGATCGGATCGCGCGTCCCTTGCGCGACCGTCAGCAGCGCCCGGCGCGCGGCCACCGCTTCACCAGCCTCGCGGCGCTTCAAGAACCGCTCCAGCGACGGCGCCGGCGCGCCGGCAAGGCCGCAGTCCTGCGCGATCACGTTTGTCATGCCGCAAGCAAGCGCGACGAACTTCGGCGCGCGCTCAAAGCGCCGGTTGTTGATGGCGTCGGTGAAGGCGGCCTGGATGGTGCCGTCGCCGCCTCCGAGAATGAGCGTATCGACGCCGCGCCGATTCATGCCGATGAGGGCCCGGTCGAGCCCCAGTATTCCGTCCAGCACCTCTACATTGACGTCGCGGAACCGGCGCGCGACGCCGAGAACCTCGGTCAGGACCGACGGGGAGCGGTTGCTTCGCCCATTGATGATGAGGCCGACGGCGGACATGGCGGCCTACTCCGCCAGCCAAGACTTCAGCGCGCCCTGAGGCGCGGACATCTCTGCCGCGCCGAGGCGCACGAGATGGAACGCGACGGAGAACGCGGTCCAGGCGGCAACGGCCGCAAGGCCGAGAGCCGGCGCGCCGGCGATCGCCGACAATGTGAGCATCACCAAGTTCGGGTTGCGCCGCGAGGTGATGTGACGGAACCAGTAGTCGATCGGCCGCCAGATGTGGATTTCGATCTTGAAGCGCCGAACGAAATAGCCCTCGATCAGTCGCCCCGATACATAGCCGACGACGATCGTCCAGAAGGCGGTCCACACCATCTGGTCGGAAAGGCCGGACAGGTTGCCGCTGGCGACGACACCCGCCGCCCACGCCCAGTACCAGAACGGGGGATGGATGAGGTCGATACCGTGGTCGTAGAAATTTCCCCATTTTGAGGACTTGAGCGTCACGCGCGCCAGCTTCCCGTCGACCGTATCGAGGAAGCACATGAGCCAGCCCGAAACCAACCCGAGCGCGAACTCGCCGCGCATGAAGAGATAGAAGGTCGACAGGACCAGCAGCAGGCTGACCGTCGTGATGAGGTTGGGATGAAGGCCAAGCGCTGCGGCGGCCCGGGTGGCGTGGAACGCCGGACCCGGCAGCACAAACTTCGTCACGATGTCGGTGGCGCCTTTGTAGGAGCCCTTGAACAACCGCCGTTCGATCTCGTCCTTGCGGGCACGCGACGCCAGCACGACGAGCGGGTCTTCCTTCTTGCGCAAACGCTGATTATAGGCGCCGCTGATTTCGGCGGCGGTGTAGACGGTTACGCCCTCGCCTTCCGGGAGCGCATCGCAGTCAGCCCCGGCGGTGAGGCGTTCCGACCAGCGTCGCGCGTCCGAGGCCCGGCACACGACCGCGGCCAGGCGATCGCGTCCGCCGTCATCGTCGGCCGCTAGCGCGGAGCGGCGCGTCTTCATGAAGTCTGCGACCACCCTCTCGTCGAACACATAGCCGGCATGTGCGATGAGGATGTCGTCATAGTTCTGGGCGTGGTCGACGCTTTCGACCACGGGCAGGCCAAGGCGTGCAAAAATTGCCTGCAGCCGGTCGCGCCCCGACAAGGCGAATAACGCGGTCTCCGAGTCGCCGACGGAGAGTGCGGCGATCCGATGTGCCTGAGCGTCCAAAAGCGACCGATCCCCGCCTTGCCGGGCGTGACAAAAAACCTTGGCGAATTTGTCACAAATATTTCATGTTGCCTAGCGAGACGAATACACAAACTGTTGTTTCAGATTGCAAACCGGCCCGCGCCCCATGCCTCCGCCGCCGACGGACCGGCTGAGATTCGCCCATCTCAGCGACATGCATTTGCCGATCCCGGGACGGCCGCGACCGGGCGACCTGCTGGGCAAGCGGCTGCTCGGCTACATTTCCTGGGCGCGAAAGCGACGCCACTGGCATAAGCAAGATGTCTCCGAGACCCTCATCGCAGACATGAAGGATCAGGGGTGCGAGGCGGCGCTCCTGTCGGGCGACGTTGTTAACATCTCGCTCGAAGCCGAATTTGCTGCGGCCGAGGCCTTCCTCGCCCGCGCGTTCGAAGGACTCCCGCTGCTATTTTGCCCAGGCAATCACGACGCCTATGTCGCCACGGCTTGGGAGCTTTCCCTCGGGCAACTCGGGCGGTTTATGGCGGGCGTCCGCATCGGCGACCCAGCTCGGCGCCCGCCGAGAGACGCGGCGGACTTTCCCTACAGCGTGGACCTCGGACCGGCGCGTCTCATCGCTGCGAACTCTTCGCCCCCGACCGCACCTGGCCTCGCCACCGGCGCCCTCGGGTCGGCGCAGATCGGCCGAATCGAGCAGGAACTGGTCGCGGGCGCCGGCCGCTTCCGCATTCTCATGCTGCATCACCCGGTGACGTCGGGCGTGGTGTCCCGGCGGAAGGCTCTCGATGATCGTCAGGCGCTGCTCGCCGTCCTCGCACGGACCGGCGCCGAACTCGTCCTTCATGGCCACGCCCATGTCCCCAGCTTCGCGGAGATCGAAACGCCGACGGGCCCGGCGCCGGCGATCGGGGGCGGCGCCCTCTCACACCCACAAGGCCATGGCCGCATGACGCCGGGCCGCTATAATCTCTTCACTCTTGAGAGAAGCGCGCGCGGTTTCCGCCTTGAACTCGAGGTGCGTCAGTATGCGCCGGGCGCGGGAGGCGTGGCGTCGGTCGAGCGGCGCGTCTATGAGCGACCCGTCACGGAAAGAGCTTCAGCATGACGCCCGAGGTCACCGCGACCATGGAGAAATTCGGCCATCCAGCTACGCTGGTCGGCGAAACGACCTGGTGGGCGGCGTTGTTCCGGCGCAAACAGGTGACGCTTGGATCTTTGGTGCTCGCCGCGAAGGCGCCGGTAGCGTCTTTCGCAGCGCTCCCTGATGGGGCCTTCGCAGATCTCGCTGCCGCGACGCGCGCGCTCGAGCAGACGCTACGGGCCTTCATCTCGTACGAGCGGCTCAACTATCTGATGCTGATGATGGTTGATCCGCACCCGCACTTCCACGTCCTGCCTCGCTACGGCGCGCACCGCGAGTTCCGCGGCGTCGCCGTTAAGGACGCGTCATGGCCGGGGCCGCCCGCTCTTGACGGGGCAAGGGAACTGCCGCCGGATGTCGAGGCGGCGGCGATCGCCGAGCTGCGGGCGCTGTGGGCGCGGGGCGCTGCTTGAGCGACGCGCCGACTCTCGCGGCCCTGGTGCTCGCCGGGCGCCGCCCCGGTCCTCCCGACCCGATGGAATCGGCGGAGGGCGTTTCCCACAAGGCCTTTATCGACATCGGGGGCGCGCCCATGATCGCCCGCGTCTTGAAGACTCTCGACGCAGTCGACGCCGTGCGCGAAGTGGTGGTCGCGGCGCCCGCGGAGGCCCAGGAACGCATCAGATCACTTGCCGGCGCAAAGCCGCTCAGTTTCGCAGACGCCGCCGCGACGCCGGCGACCACGGTCCACGAGGCGTTGACACGATCCGAGGGCGGACTCCTCGTGACGACCTCGGATCATCCCCTGCTGACGCCCGGCATGGTGCGCCATTTTTTGAAGAAGCTTGACCCCACCGCGTTTTCGGCGGCGGCGGCCTGCGTCGATGCGGCGACCTATCTCGCCGCCTACCCGGACACGCGCCGGACCTTCATACGCCTTTCCGACCTGTCGTTCTCGGGGGCCAATCTGTTCTGGTTCAAGACGGATGCAGCCGAGCCGCTCCTGCTGTTCTGGCGCGCGCTCGAAGCCAAGCGGAAAAACCCCATGGCCATGGCCTCATCGATCGGGATCAGCACGCTTGTTCTGTACGCAGCCGGACTTATGACCTCAAAACGCCTTTTTAGGGCGATCGCAGCGAGGACCGGCGTGGAGACGAGGCTCGTGCCCCTGCCTCAGGCCGAAGCGGCCATCGATGTCGACAAGCCGGAAGACCTAATACTGGCGCGCCGCGTATTCGCCGAACGGACAGCCGCTACTCCGCCGGCTGGGCCTTCCGCGTCGGCGCATAGAGGCGACTGATCCATTTGACGCCGTCCTTCACGTCCTTGCCGATGAGGTAGAAGCAGGGCGTCAGGATCAGCGTGACGGGCATGCAGATCAACACGCCGTAAGCGAGGGCGAGCGCCATCGGCTTGAGGAACTGCGCGATCGCGGCCTTCTCGAAGATCATCGGCGAAAGGCCGATGAACTCGGTAACGGACGTAAGGAAAATCTGGCGGAAGCGCGAGACGGTCCCCTGATAGGCGGCTTCAAAGGCGCTCATGCCCTCCGCGCGCATCTGGTTGATGCGATCAACGAGCACGACGTTGTCGTTCACGACGACCCCCATGGCCGCAATCGCCCCGAGATAGGAGAACATCGCGAACGAGGCCCCGAAGATCAGGTGGCCGATGATCGCTCCCATGACCGCAAAGGGGATGGCGGACAGGATGAGCGCCGGCTGCACATAGGATCGGAACACGACGGCGAGCAGGAAATACATGCCCATGACGGCAAGGATCAGAAGCCTCGCGATTTCACTAAGAAACTGGGCCTCCGCTTCGGCCTCGCCGACCGCGCGGCGGGCGACGGTCGGGTATTTCTTGTCGAAGGCCGGGAAGAACTCCGCCTCGAGATTGGACAGAATTTCCTTGCGCGCGTCGCGCGGCGCTTCGGCTTCGACGTTGATCGAACTCTTGCGGTCGCGCCGCATCAGCGAGACGACGCCGGGCTCGAATGAGATTTCAGCGACGGTTGAAAGCGGTATCTCACGTCCATCGGCGGTCCGCACGCGGAAGTCGTCGAGGCTCGCGAGCGAGCGCCGGTCCTGTTCAGGGTAGCGGATATAGACCCGCTGCTCGTCGCCGTCTCGGGGCTGACGCTGGACCTCCTCGCCGAAATAGGCTTGCCGCACCTGCTTGGTCAAAGAGGCGAGCGTCACGCCGAGTTGCTCGGCGCCAGGCTTCAGTGTGAACTGCAGTTCTTCGTTGGCCGCGGCTTCCGAGTCACGCACGCTATGGACGGCGTCGTAGGTCAGGAGCTTGGCCTTCAGCTCCTCGACCGCAGCGCGCAAATCTTCAATGTTCTCGCCGTTGAGCGCGATCTGCACCGCAGGCCCTGAATTGTTCCCCGAAAGATCGAAAGATATCTTCTCCGCATCTGGGACCGGCCCCATCAGCGCGGTCATGCGTTCTGTCACCTGCTTGGAGCGGAGCGAGCGCGACTCAGGAGGCGTCAGCGTCACATAGGCGCGGACGACGTTGTCATCCACGATCGTGACCCAGCTCCGCACGACGCCCTGCGACTTCTCGCCTGTGTTCGGATCATCGACGGCGTATTCGGTCGTCTCGATCTCGATCGCCTTGCGCGCATTTTCGAGCTGGGCCGCGACCTCTTTCATACGGGCGAACGGCGTCGAGATCGGCATTTCAATCGACGCCATCATGAAGTCGCCCTCGATCTCCGGGAAGAACACCTGGCGCACGCGGCCGGTGGTCATGAGGGCGACCGACACAAGAAAGAGGCCTAGGAAGATCGAGAGCGTGAGGTATCGCCACCGCAGGGCGGCCCTCAGCAGCGGTCCGTGCAGGTTGTGCGCCACCCAGATGACCGAGCGAGCGCATTTCTGCTGCAAAGCCATGAGGCGCCCGAAAAACGTCTGTCCAGGCTTGGGCGGCGACACATGCGCGAGGTGGGCCGGAAGAATGATCAGGGACTCGATGAGCGAAAAGACGAGGGTCGACATGACCACGATCGAGATGGCGCGCGTGTAGACCCGCACGTCGCCCGACAGCAGCATCCACGGTGAGAAGGCCATCATGGTGACCAGCACCGAGGCTACGAGGGGCTTGGCGACCAGCTGCGTCGCCATGATTGCAACGTCCGCCCCGCCGCGGCCTTCCCGCTCAGCGCGTTCATAGACGGCCTCGCCGACGATGATCGCGTCGTCGACCATGATTCCGAGTACAAGCAGGAAGCCGAACACCGCCATGAAGTTCAGCGACACGTCGACATAGGGGAGAATGAAAAACGACCCGGCGAAGGCGGTCATGACGCCGAGCGTCGCCCAGAACGCAACCTTCGGGTGCAAGGTCAGCAGCAGGAGGACGAAGATGAGGAAGAAGCCCTGCAAGGCGTTCGAGAACAGGATCGTCATGAGCTTCTTGTAGTCTTCAAGCTCATCGTAAAAGACCCGGAACTCAACGCCCGCCGGCAACTCCTCGCGCATCTCGTCGACGATCTTGTGGGCGCCTCGGCTGGCCTCGAAGATGTTGAAGCGGTCAGCCCCGAACACCGTCACGAGGATCGAGGGCTTGTCCGCGACCCGCACGTAGACGTTGCGATCCTCAAAGCCCTGGATGACGCTCGCAATGTCGCCGAGCCTCACGGCGCCGCCGGCGGGAGTTTCGCGAATGACGATTTCGGCGAATTCGCTCTCCGTCTCGGCGAGATTGCGCACGCTCAGCTGGTAGTCGCCGTCGGCCGAGCGCACGCGGCCCGACGAGGCGTCGAAGGACGAGGCGCGCACGGCGGCGGCGACGTCGTCGATGGTGAGGCCGTAGCGCCGCAGCGCCGCTTCTGGGATTTCGATCGACACTTCCGGCCGGCGGTCGCCCATGAGTTCGGTGTTTGCGCCGCCAGGGATCAACGCGATGCGATCGCGAAGCGTCTTGGCTACCTCGCGCAGCACCCGCTCCGAAGCCTCGCCGTGGACCGCGATGCTGATCGAGAAGCTGCGATTGACGTTGCGGGAGACCTGCGGCGGCTCAATACCGGCGGGCAAGCCGCTGATGCCGTCGATCTTGGTCTTCACCTGCTGCACAAGGGCGTCGATTTCAACCCCGGGCTCCGCCTGGAGATTGACCGAGGAAAAGCCCTCGCTCGAAGTCGAAAACACCCTTTTGATCCCGTCGATATCCTGCGTCGCTTCCTCGAAGCGGACGGTCACCTGCGATTCGACGTCGCCGGGTGAGGCGCCCGGCCAGACAGCCCGGATATTGACGTAACTGCCCTGCCCCGCCGGCTGGAACTCTTTCTCCATCATGGAGAACGAGAGAAGGCCCGCAATCACGCTCGCCAGCATCAGGAGGTTGCCCGCGACCGGATTGCGCCCCCACCAGTCAATGATGTTTTTCAACATGGGCTCAGCCCGCCTTCGCGGTCTTCTTCGCCTTCGTGTCGCCCTTGGTCCGCGAGGCGTCGGCCCCCTCGGCCTTCGGCGGAAGCGGCGCGTTGAGATCCCGCACCTTCATGCCGTCGCGCGGCGATGGGATATATGAAACGACCACCCGGTCTCCAGCCGCAAGCCCGGTCCTGAAAAATACCTCGCTCGCCGTCGCATGCGCGGCGGCGAGCCGATGGCCTCTGATCGCGCCCTCCGCGTCGACCGTGTAGACGACTTCGTTCTTCTTGTAGGCCCCGCGCGGGATGGCGAGCAGCGCTTCCTCCGTGCGGCCCTTGAGATCGACCGACACGAACATGCCGGGCGCCAGCGGCGTCGGGCCGGCGAAGGGATCTTTCACCTCGACCAGGCCGTAGACCAGCCGGGTTGCCGGATCGAACGACGCCTCCACCAGCGCAAGATGACCGCTCCACGGCGCGCCGGCGTGAGCTCCAGTCCCGCGTACGAGCGCAACTGGGCCGGGATTTTCCGGCGTCGCGCCGAATCCGGGTCCGACGCCGAGGACGCTCAGGTCGCGCTCCGTGAGCGGAATGCGCACTTGCGCGACATCGACGGCAAAGAGACTTGCAACCGGCGTTCCGGGCGCAACGAAGTCGCCGACATCGACGCGGCGCGACTTCACCCGCCCGTCGAATGGCGCTCTGATCTCCGTGCGCTCAAGTGCGAGTTCGGCTTCGCGGACGGCGGCCTCCGCCGTTCGCAGATCAGCGGTCGCAGACGCCATTTGCGGTTTCAGTAAGGTGAGATCGGACGGCGTCCCCGCCATGCCGAGTTCCTGCCAGTCCGCCTTGGCGAGATCGGCCTCGGACCGCATGCGCGCGAGATTTTCACGCGCGCGGCTCACCTGGCTGCGCGCGCGTTCGACCGCAAGCCGGTATTCGGCCGGATCAATGCGGACGAGGAGGTCGCCCGACCTGACCGACGCGCCCGGTTCGAACTGAGGCGCGACCTCGACGATCTGCCCGCCGACACGCGCGGCGACATCGGCTTCCGTCTTCGACTTCACCTCGCCTTGCGCCGTCACCTCGAGGCTCGTCGTGACGCTGCGCACCGTCGCGATTTCGACCGCGATCGGCAAAGGCGGATCGACATTCTTTTCAGGTTTCCTGGCGGTCGCCGACAAAAGCATGATGACGCCGACCGCAACGGCGAGAACTGCGAGGGGGGCGCCGACCAGCAGGGCCGCAGGGGGGCGCTTGGGCGCCGACGCAGGGACCGCCGCGCCGGAAATATCCTGCGCAAACGAGCCCTCCGCAATCTGGTCAGTCCGGATATCCACCTGCCGCGCCCTCGCCGTCGTTTTGCGCTGCAGCAACTAAGACCCCCGCAGCATCGCAAGCAACGCCGAATCCTGGTTTTTCCGGCGAGCCGCCCTTCATTTGCGCCGAATTCGTTAAATCATGACGATGATGGCGCGGCGCGGCCGGGCGCCGACAGCCGCCTTAGGCGTCGAGGGCTTCGCCCTTCGCGGGCGTGATGGTGACGCTTTCGCCGCACCCGCAGGCGTCAGTCTGGTTCGGATTGATGAAGACGAAGCGCTGCGACAGCTTCTCGCGCACGAAATCGATCTTCGACCCGAGGAGGAACAAGATCGCCTTGGGGTCGATCAGGAGGTTGATCCCGTTGTCCTCGACCGCCTCGTCGAGCGGCCCCTTCTCGGTCGCATACTCCATAACATATTCCATGCCGGCGCAGCCGCCGTTCTTGACGCCGACGCGCACGCCGACATAGCGGCCTTTCGCCTCGTCCATGATCTCGCGCAGCCGCGCCGCGGCGGCGTCGGTCAGCGTGACAACCTTCGGGCGCTGACGGCGCGGCCTTTGACCCTGCGTCGTGTCGCTCATGTCACATCCACCCGAGTTCCAACCGCGCCTCGTCCGACATTTTCGCCGGAGTCCAAGCTGGCTCGAACACCATGTTCACCTTGACGGCGCCGACGCCCTCGACGCCCTTGACCGCCGCCTCGACCCAGCCCGGCATTTCGCCAGCGACCGGACAGCCGGGCGCAGTCAGGGTCATGTCGATGGTCAACGTACGGTCGTCGGCGAGATCAACCTTGTAGATGAGTCCGAGTTCATAGATGTCGACGGGGATTTCCGGATCGTAGACCGTCTTCAGCGCACGCACGATGTCGTCGGTAATGCGCTGCAGCTCGCCAGCCGGCAGGGCCGAAGCAGCTGCAAGGGCAGGCCCCGCCGGAGCCGCGCTCGCCGCCTGCGGTTCTTCCGACTTCGGTTTCGCATGGATGACGTCGCGCAGTGTTTCCATAAGTCCCTTCAGCATGTCATTTAAGCAGGTCGCGCGCTTTATGAAGGCCCGCCATCAGCGCCTCGACGTCTTCATGCGTATTGTAGACGCCGAAGGACGCGCGCGCAGTCGCCGAGACTCCAAGTCGCTTCATCAGGGGCTGGGCGCAATGGTGTCCGGCGCGGACGGCGACCCCGGCACGGTCCAGAATCGTCGAAACGTCATGGGGATGCGCGCCCGCCAGGTTGAAGGCCAGAATTGGTCCCTTGCCTCGGCTGCGGCCGTACACGACAAGCGGATTGAACCGGCTCATTTCCTCGGTCGCATGGGCAAGGAGCGCCGCCTCGTGCGCGGCGATCGCCTCGCGACCCGTCCGCTCGATCCAGGCGAGCGCGGCGCCGAGCCCGATGGCCTCGAGAATGGGCGGCGTGCCCGCTTCGAACCGGTGCGGCGGCTCGTTGTAGGTGACCCGCTCCGTCGTCACTTCGTCGATCATTTCGCCGCCGCCCTTGAACGGCGGCAGCAAGGCCAGGACAGACTTGCGGCCATACAGGGCGCCGATGCCGGTGGGGCCGTAGAGTTTGTGGCCGGTGACGACATAGAAGTCGCAGCCGATATCTTGAACATCGACCGGGCCGTGAGCAGCGGCCTGGCAACCGTCGAACAGGATCTTGGCGCCTCGTTCGCGCGCAATGCGCGTGAGTTCCCTGGCCGGGACGGGCGCGCCGAGGACGTTCGACATGTGCGTTAGCGCGACGATTTTCGTGCGGGACGTGAACAGGGCCTTGAACGCTCCGAGGTCGATCTCCCCGTCGTCGGAGACGTCGAGCCATTTGAGGACGGCGCCTTTTCGCTCGCGCAAAAGGTGCCATGGCACGATGTTCGAGTGATGCTCGGCGATTGAAAGGATGATCTCGTCGCCTTCACCAATCTCAGAGGCTGCGAGGGCGGCGGCGACGAGATTGATCGCGTCCGTCCCGCCGGAGGTGAACACGATCTCCTCGGCGGAACCGGCGTTGAGAAAGCGGGCCGTCGCCCCGCGCGCCGCCTCGAACGCCGTGGTCGTCTCGTTCGCGAGTTGGTGTAGGCCGCGATGGACGTTGGCGTAGGAGCCGGTCATCGCCGCGGCCATGGCGTCGATCACGGCCTTGGGTTTTTGCGCCGACGCCGCGTTATCAAGATAGACCAGCGGGCGTCCATGCACGTGACGCTCGAGGATCGGGAACTCCGCGCGAACCGCCGCGATGTCAAGAGGCGCCGTCATGCGGCCCTCTCGAGCCAGCGCGCGGCGCGCGCCCGGAAGGCTGCGGCGATCCCGGCGTCATCGATGGCGTCGAACACCTCGCCGACAAACGCCTCAATGAGCAGCACGCGCGCCGCGTCCGGCGGAAGGCCCCGCTGCTGAAAGTAGAACAGCGCATCGGCGTCGAGCGCGCCCACCGCCGAACCATGGCCGCATTTGACGTCGTCGGCGTAGATTTCGAGCTCGGGCTTGTGGTCGGCTTCTGCGCCCTCGTTCAGCAGCAGCGCTCGCGCAGCCATATGCGCGTCGGTCTTCTGTCCTTCGCGCGCGACATGGAACTTGCCCTGGAACACCGCGCGCGCCCGACCATGCGCCGCAGCCTTGTGGAGCTGCGTCGCGCCGCAGCCGGGCGCGCCGAAATAAATGAGACTCGTTTGATCTGCGTGGCGGGCTTCATCCACGAGTATGCCGCTCGCAAGATCGACGCGGCTCTCCGCGCCGAGGCAAGAAACCCGAGTCTCGAATCGTGACGCCTTGCCGCCGAGCAGCAGCGCGCATTGTGAAAACGAGGCTCCCGCGCCGACCCGCACGCCGGCGAGAGCGGCGTCGACGCCTTCCGGCGAAGCGTCGCTGATAACAAAGCGTCGAAGCCGCGCACTCTCATCGAGGCCGACCCCGAGATGGGTGTTGGAAAAGTACGCGCCGGCCCCGTTGATGCTCTCCAGCAGGGTCGCTTCAGAGCCTGGCTCAAGTCGCATCTGCGCCCAGAAGTGGCGAACGCCCGCCCCGCCGACATGGCGCAAATGAATGGGCCGAAGCACCTTGGCGCCAGCCGCGACCGAGATTTCAAGGCGCCGCGCGACGCTGGCGGCGCAGAGATTGGCAAGCGGATGATCGGCGGTCGCCGGCGGGAGCTCGGCTTCGTTCCCGACGCAGGAAATCGCGACGCCTTCAGGCGGCGTCCCCTGCCACTCCGCCTCGCCGTTCATGACCGTGATCTCGAAAGCGTCGACGCCGCCGAAGAGCGAACGTCCGACGACGGCGCCTTCCTCGGCTTCGGGGACATTGCGAAGGGCTGCTCGCAGGTCGGTCCACTTCCAGGACTCCAGACGCCGATGAGGAAGGCCGGTCGCCGCGAACCGCGCGAGAGCCGACGCACGGGCCGGCGTCGCCCGAGCCTGCGCGGCGGCAAGAAGCCCGGCCTCGAGCGCTGTCGGATTGATGAGGAGCGTGCGACTCATGCCGCCGCCGTGAACTGCTCGTAGCCGGAGCGCTCGAGCTCGAGGGCAAGCTCAGGCCCGCCGGATTTCGCGATGCGTCCGCGGACCAGAATGTGGACCCGGTCGGGACGGATGTGATCGAGCAGACGCTGGTAGTGAGTGATGACGAGAAAGCCGCGCCGGGGCCCGCGCAGGCTGGTCACGACGTCGCCGACCATCTTCAAGGCGTCGATGTCGAGACCGGAATCGGTTTCGTCCATGACGGCGAAGGCGGGCTCGAACATGGCCATCTGAAGCATTTCCATGCGCTTCTTCTCGCCGCCGGAGAATCCGACGTTGAACGGACGCTTCAGCTTCTCTTCATCGAGCCCGACGAGTCTGGCCTTTTCGCGAAACGCCTTCAGGAACTCAGCCGCCGACATTTCCGCTTCGCCGCTCGCCTTGCGCTGCGCGTTGAGGGCGGTGCGCACGAAGTTCATCACGGGAACGCCCGGAATTTCCATCGGGTGCTGAAATGATAGAAAGAGTCCCCGGGCGGCGCGCTGATGCGGCTTCAGCCCAAGGATGCTCTCGCCGTTGAGCGTCGCGCTTCCGGCGGTCACGTCGTAGGTTTCACGCCCCGCCAGTGCAAAGGAGAGCGTCGATTTGCCCGAGCCGTTCGGCCCCATGATCGCATGCACTTCGCCCGCCGGCACGACGAGCGTGAGGCCGCGAATAATCTCTGCGCCGCCGACCGAGACGTGGAGATTGTCTATCTTCAACATCAGTCCTGCTTCTTGAATTCGACGATGATGTAAACGGCGGTTCTTTCGCCGACATTCAGCGCTTCGTGGACATTGCCGTCGGACTTCCAGGAGGCGCCGGATTTAAGGTCGCGCTCAACCGTTCCCGCAGCGTCAGTCGTGCGCATGCGCGAGCCCTCGACGATGTAGCCAAAGTGCGGTCCGTGCCAGTGCTTCTCGTGACCTACGCCTGGCGGAAACGTGCACCGGGCGGCGCGCATTTCTTCTGTTTCTTCAAGGAGCTCGCAGACTTTCCGCCCCTTCCAGCCGGCCTCGAATGCGTGCGGCAGGTTTTCCGATTGCTGCATGATGAGCGCTCCGGAAAGAAGCGGCGGCTCCCCCTGCGCCAGCGCCGCGCCGAGGAAGCGCGTTGCGAGTACGATAATCGCCAGCGCGCCGCCGGTCATGAATGCAAAAATCAGAACGCGAAGCACCCAGGCCCCGATTGAGTTGCCGGTGATCAAAGAGCGCCCGCCGCTCTGGCCCCACATCATGACCTGCCTCCCCTCACCGCGAGGCGCTCGATCTCGAGCGCCGCCCCGAGCGCGAGCCCGTCCACGCCGAACGTCGAGCGCGCCGGCTTCTCTTTCGGGAAATACTCCGCGTAGGCGGCGTTCATCTCGGCAAATGTCGACATATCGTCGAGAAAGACCGCGCATTTGACGATGTCGTCGAGCGAGGAACCGACGCGCTCCAGCGTGCGCTTGTAGTTCTCGAAGATCTGGCGCGTCTGCGCGCCGACGCCTCCCTCGACGACCTGCGTCCCGCCCGGCGCGCGCCCGATTTCGCCCGCAAGATAGATTGTATCCCCGACAACCACCGCCGATGAGAACGGCAGGTCGGCGGGCAAGGCGGGATGGCGATCGTAAGTGCGCTCTATGGGGGGAGAACACCCGGCTAGAACTGCCGCAAGCAACGCCGCGGCGATGCGCCATGCCGTCGGAACAGCGGGGGGGACGCAGGAGCTGCGCCGCGCCTCGGGTCCGGCCGTGAAAACCGAACCGCGGCGGGGCCCGAGCGAATCTTGCAAAGCGCGACTCGCGGCGCGTCCTGCTCCCTGATCCCCTTCGCGCCGCCGCGCGAGGAGCGGAGAAGCTCGCCTATTGTTCGTCCGGCTGCTCATCCGACGCTTCCCTCAAGGCTGACGCTCAACAGCTTCTGCGCCTCGACGGCGAATTCCATCGGCAGCGTCTGCAGCACGTCCTTGCAGAAGCCGTTGACGAGCAGCGCCACCGCCTCCTCCGCCGACAGTCCGCGCTGCTGACAATAGAAGAGCTGATCCTCCGCGAGGCGCGATGTCGTCGCTTCGTGTTCAAGAATCGCGGAAGGCGCTTTCGATTCGACGTAAGGGATCGTGTGCGCGCCGCAGGTCTCGCCGATGAGGAGCGAGTCGCATTGCGTGAAATTGCGCGCGCCCGCCGCGTTGCGATGGATCGAGACGAGCCCGCGATAGGCGGAGTTCGAGCGCCCGGCCGAAACGCCCTTCGCGACGATGCGCGACCGCGTTTTCTTACCGAGGTGGATCATCTTGGTGCCGGTGTCGGCCTGCTGGCGGTGATTGGTGATGGCGACCGAATAGAATTCGCCGGACGAGTTGTCGCCCTTGAGGACGCAGGACGGATACTTCCAGGTGATCGCCGAGCCGGTCTCGACCTGCGTCCACGAGACTTTCGAGTTTTTCCCGCGACAGTCGGCGCGCTTGGTCACGAAATTGTAGATGCCGCCCTTGCCGTCCTTGTCGCCGGGATACCAGTTCTGCACGGTCGAGTACTTGATCTCGGCGTCGTCCTCGACGACGAGCTCGACCACGGCGGCGTGCAACTGGTTCTCGTCGCGCATCGGCGCCGTGCATCCTTCGAGGTAGGACACATAAGCGCCGGGCGCCGCGATGATCAGCGTGCGCTCGAACTGACCGGTCTTTTCCTCGTTGATGCGAAAATAGGTCGAGAGCTCCATGGGGCAGCGTACGCCCGGCGGCACGTAGACGAAGGTGCCGTCCGAGAACACCGCCGAGTTCAGGGTCGCGAAAAAATTGTCCGTGATCGGCACCACGGTCCCAAGATATTTCCTGACAAGCTCGGGATGTTCGCGGATCGCCTCCGAAATCGACATGAAGATGACGCCGGCCTTGGCGAGTTCAGCGCGGAACGTCGTCGCGACCGAGACCGAATCGAAGACGGCGTCCACCGCGACTTTTGGCGCGCCCTCTACGCCGAGCAGCGTTTCGGTCTCTTTCAGCGAAATGCCGAGCTTCTCGAAGTCCTTCAGTATCTCCGGCGGCACGTCGTCAAGCGACTTGTATCTCGCGCCGGTTTTCGGTGCGGCGTAGTAGTAGTGGTCCTGGTAGTCAATCGCCGGATAGCTGACCATAGCCCAGGTCGGCTCGATCATTTCCTTCCAGCGCCGGAACGCGTCGAGGCGCCAGGCGAGCATCCAGTCCGGCTCTTCCTTCTTCGCCGAGATGAAGCGGACCGTCTGCTCCGAAAGCCCCTTCGGCGCTTTTTCGGACTCAATCGGAGTCACGAAGCCGTGCTTATAGGTTTCGAGCGACTTCGCCGCCTCGATGGTCGACCTGTCGACGCGGGGCTGGTTGTTCACGCCGCCCTCGCTTTCACGCGCGCATAGGCCGCCGGCCACTCGGCGCAGAACGCGTCGGCGTCTTCCTCGGATGAATTCCAGCCGACGGACACGCGAATGCCGCAGGACGCAAGATCCTCCGACGCGCCCATAGCGGTCAGCACATGCGACGGCTTGGTCTTGCCGGATGAGCAGGCCGACCCCGACGAAATCGCAATGCCGGCGAGATCCATCGCCATGAGTTGCGTCTGCGAGGAAAATCCGGCGGCGGACAATGAGAGCGTGCCCGGCAGACGCGCCGCGCCCTTGCCCCAGATCACGGCGCCGGCGCGCTCGGCGGCGGCCTGCATGCGGTCGCGCAGGCGCGCGATGTCGGCGGCCCGGGAGATGCAGTCGGGCGCAAGATCGCAGGCCTTGCCGAGGCCGGCGATGGCGGGGACGTTATGCGTGCCGGCGCGGCGATTATTCTCGTGACCGCCGCCGCGCATCACCGGCTCGAGCGGCAGATTCTGACCCGCGATCAGCGCGCCTACGCCGATGGGCCCGCCGAACTTGTGCGCCGTGACGGCCATGAGATCGGCGCCGCTCATCACGAAGTTCACCGGAACCTTGCCGACGGCCTGCGCCGCGTCGGTGAACAGGAGCCCGCCGCGCGCATGGGCGATCTCGGCCGCCTCCGCGACCGGCTGAAGGACGCCCGTCTCGTTGTTGGCGAACATGAGGCAGACGAGGAAGCCGCCGTCGCGCGCGGGATCGTGGGCCTTCAGCCGGTCGCGCAGCCAGTCGAGGTCGACGACGCCCGAGGGGCGCACGGGAACGGTCTCGACCGGAACGCCGCAGCATTGGGCGTTGGCCGGCACGGCGGCGTGCTCAATGGCGCTCGCGAAGATTCGCCGGACGCTGCCGTTCCGGACAAGGCCGTTCAGCGCGTAATGAATAGCTTCGGTGCCCCCGCCCGTGAGGATGACGCCGTTCACCGGCGCGTTGACGAGGCTGCGCAGCTTTTCGCGCGCACCCTCGACGACGGCGCGCGCCGCGCGGCCTTCGGCATGCACCGACGAGGAATTGCCGATGAGGCGCATGGCGTCGGCGACCGTGACGATCACCTCCGGACGCACCGGACAGGTCGCGTTGTAGTCGAGATAATGCCGCTTCATACCGCCGCCCCCAGAAATCGTCCGCGATGGGGCGTGTTCACCGCCGCGAGCCCCAGCACCCGGCGCTCAAGCACGTCTTCGAGCGAAACCGCATTGAGGAAGATGTCGATCTGACGGCCGAGTTCGTCCCAGAGATCATGTGTGAGGCACCGCGCCGACGTGCCGTTGCAGCTTTTCCCGGAGCCCGGTTCGCAAGCAGTCGTCCGGATTTCCTCATCGACCGCCCGGACGATCTCGGCGACGCGTATGTCGCGCGCGGGTCGCGCCAGACTGTAGCCGCCGGCGACGCCGCGGTTGCTCTCGACGAGCCCCGCCTTCCGCAGCTTCGCGAACAACTGCTCGAGGTATCCGAGCGAGATGCCCTGGCGCAGCGCGATGTCCGGCAGGGCGACCGGTCCCCCGGTCTCCTGGGCCGCGATGTCGGTCATGGCCTGGACGGCGTAGCGTCCCTTGGTCGTCAGTTTCATGGCAGCATCCGCCGCGGCAAAATTGTCACATCTGTTCAAGAAGCGGCGGCGCCCGGATTCCGGCGTGCTATAGGCCCGCCCGCCCGGACGTCGTCTATGACGCTCGCGGTTTAGTAAAACCAAGGAAAGTAGTCAACATTCGCCGCGCCATGTCGCACCGTCCGGGGCGTCACCGGACCGCGAACGCCAAGATTACAACTCGGGAGCTCAGAACGACTTATGCCGGAAGTGATTTTTGCCGGCCCCGGCGGCCGGCTTGAGGGGCGCTATCAGCGGGGGAAGGGCGACAGCCCGCCTGTAGCTCTGATCCTGCACCCCCATCCCCTGTTCGGCGGGACTATGAATAACCGCGCCTGCTTCGAACTCTACAACCTCTTCGCCCGCAAAGGCTTCGCCGTGCTGCGCTTTAACTTTCGCGGCGTCGGGCGCAGTCAGGGCGAGTACGACCACGGGCAGGGCGAGCTCGCCGACGCCGCGACCGCGCTCGACTATCTCCAGCAGCTCAATCCCAACGCTCCCTATGCCTGGGTTGGCGGGTTCTCGTTCGGGGCATGGATCGGAATGCAGCTGCTGATGCGGCGGCCGGAGATCACCGGCTTCATCTCGGTCTCCGCGCCGGCCAATCTTTACGACTTTTCGTTCCTTGCGCCCTGCCCGTCCTCGGGCGTGGTGCTGCACGGCGAACTCGACAAGGTTTGCGCGCCTGAGGAAACGCGGACCATGGTCGATCGCACTCGAACGCAGAAGGGCCGCAAGATCGAATTCCAGATCGTGCCGGGCGCGGACCACTTTTTCGAGCAGCACATTGACGCCATGATCGGACAGGCTGAATCCTATCTCGACAAGCGCCTCGCCCATCCAGAACCTGAGGGACCGTTCGAGGCGCGCTGACCGACGCCGCGGCCCAAAGGAGAGACCATGTTCGACGCGCTCAAGTCTATGTTCGGCGGCCGAAAGAAATCTATTTCGTCGCGCAAAACGCTCGAGCTGGAGGCGACGCTGGAGCCGGTCGCCGGCGCGGCCGGGCATGGCGAGGCCGATTACGCCGCTTACAGCGACGGCGGCCGCACGCTCGAAATCGAACTAGAAAACATCGGCCCCGGCGAAGTGGAGGTCATCATCGGCTCCATCGCCAACCGGTTCACGGCGACTTCGGCAAGCGCCGAGTTCAAGCTGTCGACCCGGAGCGGCAATGTCGTTCCCGAATGCCGCGAAGGCGGCCGCGTGGATGTTCGCCGGTCAGGCGCCGTCATCTTGAGCGGAACCTTTCGCCGGGACTGACGCGGAACGCGCCTCGCGCTTTCCCTCAAGCCGCCGCGGCGACAACGCGGTTTCGGCCGCCGGACTTGGCGGCGTAGAGCGCATCGTCGGCGCGCTTGATGAGTCGTTGCGGCGTATCGTCCTTAGAGCCGTCCTCGGTCGAGGCGATTCCAATCGACACCGTAACCTTGAGTTCGTCCCGCCCGCTGTTGATCAGGAGCTTGTGCCCGGCGACTTCGAGGCGCAGTCGCTCGGCGACGATGCGCGCCGCTTCCTTCTCGGTGTCGGGCATCGCGATCAGAAATTCCTCGCCGCCGTAGCGGCAGGCGAGATCAATGCCGCGAACCGAATTGCGCACGCGCTCGGCGAACTCGCGGATCACCCGGTCGCCGACGTCGTGCCCGTGCGTATCGTTGACCGATTTGAAGTGATCGAGGTCGAGCACCATCACCGAAAGAGGCCGCCCGGTCCAGAAGGCGCGGTCGAACATCGCCGAAAGATGGCTCGCGAGATAGCGCCTGTTGTAGAGGCCGGTCAGTTCGTCCGTCACCGCCATTTCCAAGCTCTGCTGGAACGACGACCGCAGGTGGTCGATGTAGCGCTTGCGGCGGATCTGGGTCGCCACGCGCGCGGTCAACTCATTCTTGTCGACGGGACGCGAGAGGTAATCATTGACGCCGATGTCGAGGGCGCGGACGAGCTTTCTCGTGTCGCCCTGGCGCACGATGGTGAGGATGGGCGTCAGGCGCGTCTCCTCGAATGAGCGGATCGAGGAGCAGAGCCGCAGCGGGTCGATCGCCTCGATCGCCATGTTGATGATGACGAGGTCGAAATTCGCGGCGCGGACCCGCGCCATCGCGACCTCCGGATCGCCCTCAATCGACACCTGACACGCCGGTCCGAGATTTCCCCGCAGCTTCTGCGCCTGCTCGGCTTGATCGTCGATGATGAGAATTCGCGGCTCTTCATCGTCTCTGTCAGGCTCAAGGACGCCCGGCTCGACCACGCCGAGCCCCTTGCTCGTGGCGTAGCGCAGCCGCAGTTCGTCGGTCATCATCTTAAGCCGCGTCAGGCTTCGCACTCGGGCGAACAGGGCGACGTCTTCGACCGGCTTGGTCAGAAAATCGTCCGCGCCCGCCTCAAGCCCCGCCACTCGGTCGGCCGGCTGCTCAAGCGCGGTCACCATGACGACGGGAATATGCGCCGTCTCGGGCGCATGTTTGATGAGACGGCACGCCTCGAAGCCGTCCATCCCCGGCATCATCACGTCGAGCAGGACGATGTCGGGCTGTTCCGCTTTCGCCTTGTCCACCGCTTCGCGGCCGGAAAAGGCGGTGATCACGTCGAAATATTCGGCTCTGAGCTTCGCTTCGAGCAGTTTGACGTTAGGCTCGAGGTCGTCAACGACCAGAACGCGCGCCGTCATGTGCTACCCGCCTTAGATACAAGTCCGGCGAGTTTGTTAGCCCAAATACCTTTTTACTTTGTCAAGAAACCCGGCGACCGAGATGGGCTTGGCTATGTAATCTTCGCAGCCGCCGGCGCGGATGCGCTCCTCGTCGCCCTTCATCGCAAAGGCGGTCACGGCGATGATCGGAATCATCGCGAGCTTCGGGTCGGCCTTGAGCTCTTTCGTCGCCTGCAGACCGGAGACCTCCGGAAGCTGAATGTCCATGATGATGAGGTCGGGGCCGGCCTCGGCGGCGAGCCTCAAGGCGTCCGCGCCGTTCCTCGCCTGAAGCGTCTCGTATCCGTGCGCCTCGAGGAGGTCGTTGAAGAGCTTCATGTTCAGCTCGTTGTCCTCGACGATGAGGACCTTCTTGCGGGGCGCGAAGTCGGGCTTTTCCATTGCCGCCATGAGTACGACTCTTTGAAGAACGCGGACCGCCGGACTTCCAGCCGGTTTCGATCTTATCGCTCCAAAGGTATTAATCGATTGTTTATCGTCGAGGCAGTTTCACGGAGCCCCTCGCGCGTGGTCGCGGAGATTAACAAAAAGCTAACGGCGTTTTGCCGAACCTGTCTCACGCAGCTCCAGGCCGGCGCGCAGAGCTGCAGCTGCGGCTCGGCCCGGATTGCGCGCCACGACGAACTCGGCGCGCTGTCCATCGCCCATGTCGATTGCGACGCCTTTTACGCCTCGATCGAGAAGCGCGACGATCCAACGCTTACGGACAAACCCGTGATCGTCGGCGGCGGCGCGCGCGGGGTCGTCTCGACCTGCTGCTACATCGCGCGCACCTATGGCGTGCGCTCGGCCATGCCCATGTTCAAGGCGTTGAAGGCATGCCCCGAGGCGGTCGTCATCAAGCCCGACATGCGCAAATATGCAAAGGCCGGACGGCGAATCCGCGACATGATGGAGACCTTGACGCCGCTCGTCGAACCGCTCTCCATCGACGAGGCTTTTCTCGACCTCTCCGGCACGACCCGCGTTCACGGGCTGGAGCCGGCAAGGGCGCTCGCACGGCTCCAGAACGACATCAAGCGCGAAATGGGCGTTACCGTCTCGGTGGGTCTTGGCGCCAACAAGTTCCTCGCCAAGATCGCCTCTGATCTCGACAAGCCGGACGGTTTCTCCGTCATCGGACGGGAGGAAGCGGCGACTTTTCTCGCGCGTCAGCCGACACGGCTGATCTGGGGCGTCGGCCCCGCCTTCGCCGCGCGGCTCGAACGGGACGGATTAAAGACGATCGGCGATCTCCAGAACGCCGACCCGGCATTCCTCGCGAGGCGCTATGGCGAGGTCGGCCTCCGCCTCGCGCGCCTCGCACGCGGCGAGGACGACCGCGCGGTCACGCCGTCGCGGGAGGCAAGGACCGTATCCGCCGAGACGACGTTCAATCGCGACATCGGCGACCTCGAACGGCTGGAAGATATTCTTTGGACCCTCTGCGAGAAGGTCTCCGGCCGGATAAAGAAGGACGAGCTTTGCGGCCGCACCGTGACGCTGAAACTGAAATCGCCGGACTTTCGGCTTCTCACGCGGCGCACGACGCTCGACCGACCCTCCAATCTCGCGCGCACGCTGTTCGCGGCGGCCCGCACTTTGCTCCGCGAAACCCATGATGGGCGCTCCTGGCGCCTTATCGGCGTCGGCTACGCTGATCTGTCGCCCGCGGCGGACGCCATCGAGACTGAACTCTTCGAGACTCCGGAGACGCGGCTCGCCGCTCGGGAAGCCGCCATCGACCGCATCCGCGAGAGGTTCGGCAGGAGCGCGATCGGCTCGGGGCGCGGGGCTGGCGAGGAAGATGACTGATTCTAGACCATCGGGCGATAAATCTGGATTGCCCGATGGCCTAGAATTCTCGTTGTCGCGCCGGTTTGCGAAAAACCGGTGATTCCACTTTTTCGCCCGGCGCTCTGGCCGACGGCGATGGCGAGGGGCCCGCGCGGCGTAGTATGGAGAGACCGGGGTCCTTCTCGGCCCCCATCCCCTTTGAGGAGCTCCATGACGCGCATCGACCGGAAACTTTCTGAACTCAACATCGTGTTGCCGGCGCCGGTTGCGCCGGTCGCGACCTACGTTCCCTTTGTCGTCGCCGGGCCCCTCGTGTTCATTTCCGGGCAGGTCTCGCTTTCGAACGGCGCGCTCATCAAGGGACGCCTCGGCGCCGATCTCAACATTGAGAGGGGACAGGAAGCAGCGCGCGCCTGCGGCCTCAATCTCCTCGCGCATCTCAAGTCTGCGTGCGGCGGCGACCTCGACCGCGTACGACGCGTCGTCAAGCTCGGCGCCTTCGTGTGCTCGACTCCCGATTTTGTCGATCAGCCGAAAGTCGCCAACGGCTGCTCCGATCTCATGGTCGCCGTGTTCGGCGACGCCGGCCGCCATGCTCGCGCCGCCGTCGGCGCGCCCGCCTTGCCGCTCGGCGCCGCCGTCGAAATCGACGGCGTCTTCGAGATCGACTGATGGGCGACGGCGCCGACAGCGCTGCCGCGAGGACCTGCCGCGAGATTTCAGCGATCGCGTCGGCGGACTGGAACGCCCGCGCAGATCTCAATCCTTTCGTCTCTCATGAATTCCTTGCTGCGCTAGAAGCGTCGGGCTCGGTCGGCGCCGGAACCGGCTGGACGCCAATGCACCTGTTTCTTGAGGGCGGCGGCGCGCCGGGGTGCGCGCCGGCCTATCTCAAAACTCACAGCTTCGGCGAATATGTTTTCGATCAGCATTGGGCCGAAGCCTATGAGCGCGCCGGCGGACGATACTACCCGAGGCTCGTCTGCGCCGCGCCCTTCTCGCCTGTTACCGGGCCGCGGCTCCTCGCGCCGGACTCGGCGGCGAAACAGGCGCTCGCGCGCGCGCTCATCGCGGCTGCCAAAGCCGCGAACGCTTCCTCCGTGCACGTCAACTTCATCGAGGCGGACGACGAAGCGGCGCTGCTCGCCGCCGGATTCCTGCCGCGCCGCGGCGTTCAGTTCCACTGGTTCAACCGTGGCTACCGCTCATATGAGGACTTTCTCGCCGCCCTTTCGTCGCGCAAGCGCAAGCAGATCCGGCGCGAGCGCAAGGAGGCCGCCGACGGCCTCGTCGTAAAAAGGCTGTCCGGCGTGCAGATCGACGAACCGCTCTGGGACGCCTTCTGGACCTTCTATCAGGACACGGGCTCGCGAAAATGGGGCCGGCCCTATCTGACGCGCGACTTTTTTCGGCGCATCGCCGCGGCCATGGCGGACCGGATTCTCCTGATCGTCGCCGAACGCGACGGAGCGCCGATCGCGGGCGCCCTCAACTTCATCGGCGCCGACGTCCTCTACGGCCGCTACTGGGGGTGTACGGAGCACCGCCCGTTTCTCCACTTCGAGCTCTGCTATCACCAGGCGATCGAGCACGCGATCGAACGCGGGCTCTCACGCGTCGAGGCGGGCGCGCAGGGCGAGCACAAGATCGCCCGCGGCTACGAGCCGGTGGCGACACGCTCAGCGCACTGGATCGCCGACCCTGCCTTCCGCCGTGCGGTCGAGGCCTATCTCGCCCGCGAGCGCGACGGCGTCGCGGCCGAGATCGAGGCGCTGGCGCAGGAAACGCCGTTCCGGAGCGGCCGCGAATGACCTCCGCCGTCGATGTCGCCGCTTTCTCAACCGAGACCGAGGCGCGGGTGTGCGTCTCCTACCTGCGGGCGCACGGGGTTGAGGCGGCGCTCGTCGACGAAATGATTTTTTCAGTGCTGCCCTTCCTTTCCCCCGGCAAGAAGGGCTTCCGTGTGACGGCGCCGGCGGAGCAGGCGCGGCTCGCCGCCGAGCTGCTCGCCGCCGTCGCCGATGCGGATGAAGAAGCAGAGGAGAAGATGACATGACGAGCATTCCCGCCTACAGCGCCGATAATATCTTCGCCAAGATCATCCGCGGCGAGGCGCCGAGCGTGAAGATATTTGAGGACGAGGCCGCGCTCGCCTTCATGGATATTTTTCCGCAGACGGAAGGTCATGCTCTGGTCGCGCCGAAGCGCCTCGGCGCCGTTTCCTTGCTCGACGTCCGCGAAGACGATTTGCAGACGCTCATCCTCGCTGTTCAGCGGCTCGCCCGCGCGACCGAGAAGGCGCTCCGGCCCGACGGCGTGCGCGTCATGCAGTTCAACGGCGCCGAGGCCGGACAGACCGTCTTCCACCTGCATTTCCACGTGATCCCGGTCTGGGCCGGCCGGCCGATGCGTCGCGCCCATGGCCACGGCGAGCCGGCGGACCCGGCGAAACTCAAGGAGCTGGCGGACCGCATCGCCGCGGCGCTTTAGTCTGTACAGAGAATACATCGGTCACGGCCGGATCTGGCCGTTTCCGCGCACGACCGTCTTGTAGGAGACCAGCTCGCGGACGCCGACCGGTCCGCGCGCGTGCAGCCGCCCAGTGGCGATGCCGATCTCGGCCCCGAAGCCGAACTCGCCGCCGTCGGCGAACTGGGTCGAGGCGTTGTGAAGGACGATGGCGCTGTCGACCTCGTCGAGGAAGCGGCGCGCCGCCGCCGCATTCTCGGTCACGATCGATTCGGTGTGGCCGGCGCCGTAGCGCGCGATATGCGCGATCGCGCCGCCGACCCCGTCGACCGCGGCGACAGAGAGGACGGGGGCCAAATACTCCGTATGCCAATCTTCTTCCGATGCGGAAGAGACGGCGGGGTCCAGCGCCCGAACGGCCGCATCGCCCCGCAATTCGCAGCCTGCGGCTCTGAGCGCCGCCGCGACCGGCGGCCACAGTTCCGAGAGGCGGGCGCGATCGATGAGGAGCGTCTCGGCGGCGCCGCATACGCCCGTGCGCCGCATCTTGGAGTTGAGCGTCACCGCGACCGCCTTTTGGAGATCGGCGCCCTGGTCGAGGTAGACATGGCACAGGCCGTCATAATGGCCGAGCGTCGGCGCGCGGGCCTCCGCGCGTACGCGGGCGACCAGCGACCGGCCGCCGCGCGGAATGACGAGGTCGACGGCGCCGCCGAGCCCGCCGAGAATGGCCCCGACGGCGGCGCGGTCGGCCGTCTCCACGAACTGCACGGCGTCCTCGGGCAGCCCGACGCCGGCCAGCGCGCGCCGAAGGAGCCGGGCCAACGCCTGCGAGGTTTCGAAGCACTCCGCGCCGCCGCGCAGGATGACGGCGTTGCCGGCCTTGACCGCGATCGCCGCCGCATCGACCGTCACATTAGGCCGGCTCTCGTAAATGACCGCGATGACGCCGATCGGCACGGTCACGCGCTCGAAGGCGAGACCGTTCGGTCGCGTCCACCGCGACAGCACCTCGCCGACCGGATCGGGCAGCGCCGCCACGTCTTCCAGCGCCCGCGCCATCGTCTCGACACGGAGGGCATCGAGGCGGAGCCGGTCGAGGAAGGCCGGGGCCTCGCCCGCCGCCTGCGCGGCCTCTACCTCGCGGGCGTTGACCTTGAGGATTTCCGGAGTTGCGGCGCGCAGCGCCCGGGCGGCGGCTCGGAGCGCGGCGTCCTTTTGCGTCGCGGTCGCCCGCGCGGTCGCCCGTGCCGCCTCGCGCGCCTTTCGTCCGAGCGCGTCATAATCGGCGTCAGCCAATGCGTCAGCTCCCGAACATGACGAGGTCATTGCGCTCGATGACCGCCGGACGCCGGCGATAGCCGAGCGTCGCCTCGATGTCGTCCGAGCGCTTGCCGGCGATGGCGGCGATTTCGCCGGAGTCGAACGCTGCGAGCCCCTGGCCGAGGGCGCGCCCGTCCTCTCCGGCGACGGTCACCGCGTCGCCGCGCTGGAACTCGCCGACGACTTGCCTCACGCCTGCGGGCAGCAGGCTTGATCCGCGCCTGAGCGCATTCTCGGCGCCGGCGTCGATCACGATGCGGCCGACCGGCTTGAGGCGCCCGGCGATCCATTGCCGCCGCGCGCCTTCGCGACTCGCGGACGGGAGTATGAGCGTCGCCGCCGCGCCCTCCTCGATCCGTCGCAGCGGATGGAGGACGTTGCCGCTCGCGATGATGGTCGCGACGCCCGCCAGTCCCGCTATCTTCGCCGCCGCAATCTTCGAAGCCATGCCGCCCGAACCGACTCCCGCCGCCGCGTTCGGTCCCGTGGCGGCCCGCTCGATCTCAGCCGTCACCCGTTCAATCAGCGGCAGGCGCCGCGCAGCAGGATCGGCGCGAGGGTCGCTCGTATAGACGCCGTCAATGTCCGAGAGAATGACGAGGAGATCGGCTCCGGCAATCTGCGCGGCGTGGGCGGCGAGGCGGTCATTGTCGCCGTAGCGGATTTCCGCCGTGGCGATGGTGTCGTTCTCGTTGACGAGCGGCAGGGCTTCCAACTCGAGCAGCGTCGCGAAGGTCGCGCGCGCATTGAGATAGCGCCGCCGGTTTTCGGTGTCGTCGAGCGTCAGCAGCACCTGCGCGACGACGACCGCGTGAGCGTCGAACGCCCTCTGCCAGGCCTGGACGAGGATCGCCTGCCCCGCCGCCGACGCCGCCTGTTTTTCGTCGAGGCGCAGCGCGCCCTCAAGGCCGAGCCGCCGGCGCCCGAGAGCGATCGCGCCCGAGGTGACGACTGCCGTCTCGACGCCGCGCGCGCGCAGCGCCGCGATGTCGCCCGCGAGCGAGGCGATGAAAGGCTCGCGCACCTGATCCCCCTCGACGAGAATCGCGGACCCGACTTTGACGACGACGCGCCTGGCGGCGGCGAGCGCCGAGCGAGCGCTCTGGAGTGAATGTTCGGCGGCGCTCATGCGAACCGTCCGTGTGCGTCCAGCAAGCGGCCGAGCGCGCGCTCGAAGCCCGCCATCTCCTCCTCAGTCCCGATGCTGACGCGCAGATGCTCAGGCAGGCCGTAATTGGCGAGCCCGCGCACGACGTATCCCTCTTCGGCGAGAGCCCGCTCGAAGTCGGCAGCGCCCGGCCCTATGCGTATGGTGATGAAGTTCGCCGCCGGCGGAATGAAGTCGAGCCCGCGCTCCTTGAGAAACAGGGCGAGACGCGCGCGACCTTCGACGACGCGGCGGAGCGAGCGCGCGCAGAACTCGCCGTCCTCCAATGCCGCGCATGCCGCTGCAGCGGCCGGCGTCGAGACGTTAAAGGGAAAACGGATCCGGTTCATGGCGTCGACCACGCCGGCGGCGCCGTAACCCCAGCCGACGCGGAGCGCGGCGAGCCCGTAAAGCTTGGAAAAGGTGCGGGTCGCGAGGACGTTGGGCGCCTGCGCTGCGAGCGCGAGCCCGTCGGCGTAGGCGGGGTCGTCCGCCGCGAACTCCGCATAAGCGCCGTCGAGGATGAGGAGGACGCGCTCCGGCAGGCCGCGCCAGAGCCGCTCGACCTCGCCGGCCGGAAGAACGGTGCCGGTCGGGTTGGCGGGATTGGCGAGGAAGACGATGCGCGTCTCCTGGTCGACTTCGGCGAGGAGGGCGTCGACGTCGGCGACGAACCCGCCGCGCGCGGTTTTTACGGCGCCGCCCGCGGCGTGCGCCGCAATCGCCCAGGCCGCGAAGGCGTAAGCCGGCTGCACGATGTTGGCGCCCTCGTCGAGAAAGGCCTGGCAGGCGAGGCCGAACACCTCGTCCGAGCCCGCGCCGAACACGAGCCGAGCGGGATCCAGACTGTGGCGACGGGATAAAGCCTCGCGCAGGGACGACGCCTGCGAGTCCGGATAGCGGTGCAGCGCCAAGCTCGAGGCGCGGAAAGCCTCGATCGCACGCGGGCTCGCGCCGAGCGCATTTTCGTTCGACGATAGTTTCACGGCCGGCCGCGACCCCGCCCCGCCGGACTTGCCGGGGACATAGGGCGCGACCAAGGCGATGCTCTTTTTGGGCGAAGGCCCGCGCATAGGCTTCTCCTCGCGCGCGATCATGAAGCGGGCGCCGCAGCGCCGCAAGACGCGGACGGCAGGGCGCGGAACAACGACGTCCTGTCGAGGTCTCAAGGAATGCCATCCCGGTCGCATCCTCGTCCTCTTGCAGCTCGCGCGAACGCCGCGGCGCCGGCGGCAATGAACCGCGTCCTCCACCATACGGGCGCCGGTAAGGCGTGGGATAAGTTCGGGGTGTTTCCCCTGACGGTTGCAGGGCGGGCGAGGAAAATCAGGCGTTCACCGTGAAGGCGGCCCGCCATGGACCGCATGGGCGCGCTTGACGAAGGCGTCCGACATGCGCGCGAAGAGACGTTCGAACACGGAAGAGGCCGCGGCCTGAAGGATAAGGCTGCGAAACTCGAAATCGATGACGAAGTCGATTTCCGATCCGTCGGGGAGTTCGTGGAAGCGCCAATGCGTGCGGAGACGGCGGAAGGGGCCCTCGACGTAATCGACGTCGATGCGCCGCGCCGGACGGTCGAGATCGACGCGGGTCCGGAAGCGCTCGCGAAACGCCCCATAGGCGACGATCATGTCCGCCTCGAGCGCGCCCGATCCCTCGACGAGCCGCTCGGACGTGACGCGCAGGGCGAGGCAATGGGGCAGAAATTCCGGATACTTCTCGACGTCGGCGACGAGATCGAACATCTCCTCGGCCGAATAGGGCACGATCGTCTGCGTCCGGCGCGAGGTCACCTCAGAGAGGGCCCGATGCGGCCGAGCGCGCGGCCCGTAGCCGCGCGAAATCCTCGTCCGCATGATAGCTGGAGCGCGTCAAGGGACCCGCCGAAACCATCAGGAAGCCCTTCGCCCGCGCGATCGCCTCGAGCGACCGGAATTCATCGGGCGGCACGAAACGGTCGATAGGGGCGTGCTTGCGCGTCGGCTGGAGATACTGACCGATAGTGAGGAAATCGACCCCGGCAGCGCGCAGGTCGTCCATCACCTGCATTACTTCCTGCCGCGACTCGCCGAGACCGACCATCAGGCCCGACTTGGTAAAGATACGCGGATCGCGCTCCTTCACCCGCTCGAGGAGGCGCAGCGAATTGTAATAACGCGCACCTGGACGAATGGAGAGATATAGCCGCGGCACGGTCTCGAGATTGTGGTTGAAGACGTCGGGCAGCGCATCGATGACGACCTCGGCCGCGCCATCCTTCCTGAGGAAGTCGGGGGTCAGGATCTCAATTGTCGTCTTCGGCGAGGCGGCGCGGATGGCGCTGATCGTCCGCGCGAAGTGCGCGGCTCCCCCGTCGGCGAGATCGTCGCGATCGACAGAGGTGATAACGACATGCTGAAGGCTCATCTCGACCACCGCTTCGGCCACATGGGCCGGCTCGCCGTCGTCGAGCGGTCCGGGCAACCCGGTCTTCACATTGCAGAAGGCGCAGGCCCTGGTGCAGGTGTCGCCCATGATCATGAAGGTCGCGTGGCTCTTCTGCCAGCACTCGCCGATATTGGGGCAGGCCGCCTCTTCGCAGACCGTGTGCAGCTTTTTTTCGCGCACGATGGCGCGCGTCGCAGCATAGCCGGGCGAGGTGGGCGCCTTGACGCGGATCCAGTCGGGCTTGCGCAGGACTGGGCTGTCCGGACGGCTCTCCTTCTCCGGATGCCGCGGTTTCTCCTTGGTGTTGTCGATCAGCGTCGCCATGAGGCCTCGATAGCAGCCGGGCGGGCTCAAGGGTAGCGGCCCTGCCGCAGGCTGTTTACCGCGGGGCGGGGAAGCGCCATGTTGCCGGCCGCGGAGGGAGGATGCATGCGAAAGGCCGCAGGGATCGCCGCCGCCTCGGCGCTTGGCCTTTCGGCGTGCGCGGGCGGCCCGACCGAGCTGACGGGCGAAGAGTCCGCGGGAACCGTCGCACGAGGCCTGATTGTCGAGGGCGAAGGCGTCGCCGGCGTCCGGCTCGGCATGACGGCGGACGAGGTCGAGGCGACTCTCGGCCCGCCCGAACGCGCCAATCGCGACGACGACGGGCGACCGCTCTACATGTCCTATCACGCGACCGAGAATTTCGGCGTCTATTTCAACGAGCGCGAGCGCGTGCGCCTTCTCATCGTCAGCGTCGACGGCGGCGGGTTCTGCACAAGCTACGGCGCCTGCCTCTACCGTGAGGGCGATCTGCAGAAGATAAAATCACGGCACGGAGCAAATCTCTTGCGCTTCGTCGATCGCGACGGGTCGTTGACCTACCGCTTGCTCTCGGACGGGGTTCTAACCGAATGGACGCCGGTCGAGGCCCGCAACGGAGTCGTGCAGGTCGCAATCTCTTATTGGGACGGCCCGATCGACCGCTCAAGCCTCGACTAGGAGCGGCGATCCGCTCACACCAGGCGATCGACCGTATCGACGACTTCGTCGAACGGACGGTGAATGACCGCTCCGTCGAGCGGCTCGCCCATCGCGACGCAGATCGCCTCGAAAGCGTCGATCGACCGGGCGCGATAGGGCCGGTTAGGCTGGGGCAGTTTCGAGCCCTCGGTCGTGAACTTCACCAGTTCGCGCGAGACCGGCAGGCGCAGCCAGCGCCATACCCGACGGTGCAGTTCCCCGCTTCGGTACAGGGCCCAGCGCGGGTCGTTCGGCCCGCTCTCGATCGAAAAGAACAGGGTGCGGAAGTCGCCCGCATCGGCGAAGACGAGAACGCCATTGTCGTGCTCGATGAACCGCGGCGAGCGCGCGAGATTGAGGAAATTTGACTCGCCAAACCCGCAGCGAAGGTCCGCCATCGCCTTGCGCTTGGCGACCGCCCGCGTCTCGAACTCGGCGACGAGGCCCGGCCACATCGCCCGCCCGACGAGATAGAGTCCGCCGCCGGCGACGGCGAAATAGGCGCCTGCCGCCTGCAGCATGGGGACGAGGCCGGCGCTGTGATAGACCAGCGACAGAACCAGCGGCGCGGAAAACGCAAAAGAGGCGGCGAGCGGACGGCGAAAGCCGATGAGATCCTCACGCGCGAATTCCATGACGTTGTCGACGAAATCCGACGCGGACTTCAGCCGCGCTTCGACGGGCGCCGGCAATTCGACGCGGGCGGTGCTGAGCATGTAAGGCTCCCTGCAAGATGTCGCAGGTGAACGTGCCAATCCCCGGTTTAGCGCCGCGTAAACGCGCACGCGCCAATTCGCGCTGCGAACGCGGTTCACCATGAATAATCAGTAGTCGGTATTTATCTCCGATTCTCGGAAAATTCGCGCCGGCTCCGCCAATGCCAAAGGGCCGCAGCGATGCTGCGGCCCTTGCTTTCTTGCGGAGCGGACGCTCTCAGGTTCCCGACCACATCAGCGTGCGACGCTGGCCGGATCCCCTGACGTCAGTGCATTGCGGCCCGAAGCCTGGAAGCTTTTCATTGCGCGCGCAGCGGTCGCCGTTGTGCGCGTACATGGCGGTCACGAAAATGGCGTCGCCGTTCGGCGCGGGCTCGCCATTGGTCGCAGGCTGGATTTCCTGCGCGGTGCGGAACCAGGCGTCGATGAGGCCCCAGCCGGACCGCGCGAGCTCCATGAACCGGTTGCCTTCGGACGTATTGTCGAAGGTGACGGCGCCATAGCCCATGAAAGCGTGCAGTCCGTCGAACGTATCGCGCCAGCGGTCGAAGGCGTTGCCGATCGACCCGACGAATCCGTCGTGCTGATGCGGCCCGCAGGCGGCGACGATGAACCACTCAAGGTCCTGCTGGCCGTAAAGGTCCGAAGCGCCGCCAACCTCCGAATTGTCGAGCGATCCGTCGTCAGGGCTGGCGAGGTTCCAACCCCAAGGACTCGCGTGACCCGTGTAGAAGACGAGATCGGCTGCATCGACATAGCCGTCGTCGTCGCTGCGCCAGTCGGTTTCCCAGGCGTTGTTGTCGCCCCAGTCGAAATTGACGTTCCAGCCTTGCGCCTTGCACTGATTGACGAAGCCGCGGCTGTTGCCGCTGCTGCCGCCAAGGCCCTGGCTCTCGCCGATCCAGCTCGTGCCGCACTCGCGGCTTGACTGGGCGTAGGCCGGCGAGATCACGAGGTCGAGGAGGCTCGCGCCGCGGCCGTCGTCGTCGCCGCGCGGCATGATCTGCTTGCGGATCGCATCTTGCGGCTTGAACACGCGCGGGTTGACCTTAGGGGCCGACGGATAGGCCGGGCCGTATTGCGCCGTCGCCGCGACGATCTGTTTGCGGATCGGACCCGGACGGCCGGCGATCTCGGTCTCGCCGCTCAGGACCCATACCGGCGCAAGCACCGCCTGCTCCTCGAAGCCGGGCGCGGCGTAATAGGCGAGGCTCGCCTTCACGTTGGAGATCTTTGCGCCTTGCGCCGAGGCTTTCCAGTTCTCGATCGCTTTTTCGGCCGGTACGATTTCGACCTTCTCGGCCACGACCTGAATGGGCCGCCATCCGCCCATGAGGCCGATGATCTTGCCCTGATCGCCGATCGTCACCTTGATCTGGCCGCCGCCGCCCACGACCGGAATGGCGCGGCCGTCGACATTAATGTCGAAGCCATAGTTCACCTGGCGATCGAGCACGATCTTCGCGGCCCCCGGCTCGTCGTTGATCATGGCCGTTTCGCTGAGACCGACCATGCGGGGCATCACGTAGTTGTCCTTAGGCAGCAGATTGAGCTTGCCGACAAACTCCTCTGCGATGCGCACCGCGTCGCCGTCGCTCGGGAGCTTGGCGCCGTCGCCCCGCCAAAGGCGGTCCATGTCGGCGATGAACATATGGCCGCTGCGGCGGTCGACTTCGACGACTTTGCCGGCGCTCTGAAGCTTGAGGCCGGTCTCGACCGCTTTGGCGGCTCGGCTGTCAATCGGCGAGACGACACCTTGAGCGCCCTTCCGTGTCGCCGGCGGCGCGCCGAACATTTCCTGGTGAGCCTTCATCGCCGTTTCGGAATTGGCCGCCGGCGCCACCTTGAAGACCGGCAGGCTTTCGGCGAACGCCGAGGTCGATGACATGAGCGCCGCCGCAAGAGCGGCCAGCGTCGTCTTTGAATATAGTTTCATCAGCAGTTCTCCCCGCGCCTCCACGACCAAGGCGCTCCAATCGTTACGCCCGCATGCTCAGGGCGCGCACGCAGACTACGGGCCGGCGGTCAGCGGCGGAAACGAATTCTCCGCAAGGTTGTGAGGCGGCGCACAGGATCCGCGGAATGATTTTGCGGACACGCCATTATCTGCTAAGGCGGCGCAAAATTTCACCGGGAGGAAGAGCATGCGCGTCGGCGTGCCGAAGGAAATCAAGAACAACGAATTCCGGGTCGGGCTCGTACCGGGGAGCGTCCGCGAATATGTGGCGCACGGCCATCAAGTGCTGGTCGAGACGGGCGCCGGCGCCGGCATCAAGGCGAGCGACCGGGACTACGAGGCGGCGGGCGCCAAGATCGCGCCGGACGCCGCGACCGTGTTCAAAAATTCAGAGATGATCGTGAAGGTGAAGGAGCCGCAGCCTTCCGAATATGCCCAGCTGCGCGACGGGCAGATCCTTTACACCTATCTCCATCTCGCGCCTGATCCCGAGCAGACGCGGGGACTCCTGAAATCCGGCGTCACCGGCGTCGCCTATGAAACGGTCACGGACGATCGCGGCGGGCTGCCGCTGCTCGCGCCGATGAGCGAGGTGGCGGGCCGTCTCTCCATTCAGGCGGCGGCGTCGGCGCTCACGGCGCCGGCGGGCGGCCGCGGCCTGCTGATGGGCGGCGTGCCCGGCGTGCTGCCGGCGAAAGTCCTCGTCATCGGTGGCGGCGTCGTCGGCCTTCATGCGGCGAAGATGGCGGCCGGCCTTGGCGCCGAGGTCACCATTCTCGACCGCAGCCTGCACCGCATGGCCTATCTCGACGAGATTTTCGGGGGCCGCGTGAAAACGCGCTTCTCGACCTTCGAGGCGCTCGACGAGGAAACGGACCAGGCCGACGTCGTGGTCGGCGCCGTGCTCATCCCCGGCGCGAGCGCGCCAAAGCTGGTGACGCGCGAGATGCTAAAGGGAATGAAGAAGGGCGCAGTGCTGGTCGATGTTTCCATCGACCAGGGCGGCTGCTTCGAGACCTCGAAGCCCACCACCCACGCGGAGCCAACCTATGTGATCGACGGAGTGGTCCACTATTGCGTCGCCAACATGCCGGGGGCTGTCCCTCTGACCTCAAGTCACGCCCTCAACAATGCGACCCTCGCCTACGGGCTGCAGCTCGCCGACAAGGGCCTCGCCGCGCTCAAGGAAAACAAGCACTTGCGTAACGGCCTCAACGTCCATCGGGGGAAAGTCACCCATGAGGCCGTCGCCAAGGCCCTGGGCCACGACTACGTGCCGGCGGAAAAAGCCTTGAATTAGGCGCCGTCGCTCCCAAGGTCAGTTCTTGGGCTCAACGAAACGTGATGGCCGGACGCTACATTTGTAGCAGATCTAGGTTGCGCCGCCGTCGGGAACGTGGGATGAGGACCGTGGGAGATTTGCTATGAACCGCCTGATGATCGCGAGCGCGATGCTAGTTTTTGCCGCCTCAGCCGCGCAGGCTGCGCCCCGCTTTGGAAGCCTCAGCGCCTCGGACACTGCGTCATCGGAAAGCCGCGCCGAAACCTCCCCGTTTCTGGCGTGGTCCGAGCGGTTTATCATCGCCAGGCTGAAAGGCGACGCGACTGCGCCGGTCGCCAAGCAGAAGCAGCAAGAATTGACCAAATCGCAGCCGGAATGCGATGAGGCGAAAAAAGCCGAAGAGCAGAAGCGGGCGGAAGCCGCGCCTGGCCTTGCCGGCCCCGAGCCGCTTTATCTCGCGTTCTGATCCGCCGACGGCAGGACCAACGAAGGGGCGCCGAGGCGCCCTTTTTCTTTTTGCGCCGACGAACCCGGAGCGACAGGCGACAAAAAGGGGATCGCCGCAGCTCCGGATTTCTTGTGAGTCGCGCAGGGGTTCCAGGAACTGGTGATTCCCCTTTTTGGCCCGGCGCTCTAAAGCCGCGGGCGGATGATGTGAGGAGCCTTCGATGATCCCGCGCTACGCCCGGCCTGAAATGACGGCGCTGTGGTCGCCGGAGACGAAATACCGGATCTGGTTCGAGATCGAGGCGCATGCGGCCGATCGAATGGCGGCGCTCGGCGTCATTCCGAAAGAGGCGGCGGCGGCCATCTGGGAGCGCGGCCGCAATGCGCGCTTCGACGTCGCCCGCATCGACGCCATCGAAGCCGAGGTCAGGCACGACGTCATCGCCTTCCTCACCCATCTCGCCGAGATCGTCGGCCCCGAAGCGCGTTTCGTGCATCAGGGCATGACGTCTTCGGACGTTCTCGACACCTGCCTATCGGTGCAGCTCGCGCGCGCGTCCGATCTCTTGCTCGCGGGCGTCGATTGCGTGCTCGCGGCGCTCAAACGGCGCGCCTTCGAATACAAGGATGCGATCTGCGTCGGGCGCAGCCACGGCGTGCACGCCGAACCGACGACCTTCGGGCTGAAGCTCGCTTCCGCCTACGCCGAATTCGCGCGCGGGCGCGAGCGGCTTGAGGCGGCGCGGCGGGAGGTCGCCGTCTGCGCGATATCTGGGGCGGTTGGAACTTACGCCTCCGTCGATCCGAGCGTCGAGGCGCATGTCGCGGAAAAACTCGGGCTTCGGCCCGAGACCGTCTCGACGCAGGTGATCCCGCGCGACCGCCACGCGGCCTTTTTCGCGGCGCTCGGCGTTATCGCCTCGTCGATCGAGCGTCTCGCGACAGAGATCCGGCATTTGCAGCGAACGGAAGTTCTTGAGGCCGAGGAATACTTTTCGCCCGGACAGAAAGGCTCGTCCGCCATGCCGCACAAGCGCAACCCTGTGCTCTCCGAGAATCTTTGCGGTCTCGCCCGCCTCGTGCGCATGAGCGTCATTCCGGCCATGGAGAATGTCGCGCTCTGGCACGAGCGCGACATCTCGCATTCTTCTGTCGAGCGCGGCATCGCCCCTGACGCAACCATTCATCTCGACTTCGCGCTGCATCGTCTCGCCGGCCTCATCGAGAAGCTCGTGGTCTATCCCGAGCGCATGAAGGAGAACCTCGAAATGCTCGGCGGCCTCGTCCATTCGGGCGCGGTGCTGCTCGCGCTGACGCAGGCGGGGCTTTCGCGCGAGGCCGCCTACCGGCTGGTGCAGCGGAGCGCCATGGCCGCCTGGCGCAAGGAGGGCGATTTCCTCGCCCTGCTCAAGGCCGATGCGGAAGTGACGCAAGCGCTTTCCCCAGCGAAACTTGACGCGCTGTTCGATCTGGGGACGCACACGAAGCATGTAGATTTCATCTTCAGGAGAGTGTTCGCATGAGAGCGATCGCCGCCGCCCTCCTCCTCGCCGCCTGCACAACGCAGGCCGAGAAGGATCAGGCCGCCAGGGAGCGCGCCTATCAGCAGTGCCTCGACGACCGGCGCACCAACGCCATGGCGTGGGAGGCGATTGAAGCCGCGTGCCGCGAAGAGGCGGGACTCAGCCCTTCAACTCCATGATCCACTCCGGGTCGGCGTGATTGCCGACCATGTAGAAATAGTCGTGGATCTTCACGAAGCCGCGCGAGGCGTAGAGACGCTGCGCACGGAAATTCTCGTAATAGACGCTGAGATAGATGTGATCGTAACGGGCCTTCAGCCAGTCGAGCGCGAGGTCGAGCATCTCCTGCGCGAGGCCTGTGCCCTTCGCCTCCTCGCGCAGATAAAGCCTCGCGAGTTCGCCTGAATTCGCCGGCATGTCCGGAACTGGGAGGTCGCACGGCCCGGCGACGCAATAGGCGAGCAAGGCGCCCTCGCGCCCGGCGACCCAGATTCCGTAGGCCGGATCGGCGAGCAGCTTGGCATAGACCTCCGGCGCGTGGTTCTTCTTCAGGAACGCCTCGAGGTCTTCCTTCTTGTAGAGGTGACCGAAAGTGGCGACGAAAGTGTCGATCGCGAGCCTCGACAGCGCCGCGGCGTCGACGGGGCTTGCCAGCCTGACGGCGACGCTCGCCGCCCCTTCACTCCGCCGCGACGGCGACATGCGGGCGGTCGCTGCGGTAGCGGTTGATACGCTCTTCGATTTCGCTGCGGAAGTGACGGATGAGGCCCTGCACCGGCCAGGCCGCCGCGTCGCCGAGCGCACAGATCGTGTGGCCTTCGACCTGGCTCGCGACATCGAGAAGCTTGTCGATTTCGGCGCTGGTCGACTGGCCGACGGCCATGCGCTCAAGGACGCGCCACATCCAGCCCGTGCCCTCGCGGCAGGGCGTGCACTGGCCGCAGCTTTCATGCTTGTAGAAATAGGAAATGCGGGCGATGGCGCGCACCACGTCGGTCGACTTGTCCATCACGATGACAGCCGCGGTGCCCAGCCCTGAGCGCGCTTCCTTCAGCGCGTCGAAATCCATGAGCACGGTCTCGCAGGTCTCGGCCGGCAGGAGGGGCACGGACGATCCGCCGGGGATCACCGCCTTGAGATTGTCCCAGCCGCCCCGGACGCCGCCGCAATGCTCGTTGATGAGCTCCTTGAGCGGGATCGACATCGCCTCTTCGACATTGCAGGGCCGGCTCACATGGCCTGAGATGCAAAAGATCTTCGTCCCGGAATTGTTCGCGCGCCCGAACGACGTGAACCACCTGGCGCCGCGGCGCAGGATGGTCGGCGCGACTGCGATCGATTCGACATTGTTGACCGTCGTCGGGCAGCCATAGAGGCCGGCGCCGGCCGGAAACGGGGGTTTCAGACGCGGCTGGCCCTTTTTGCCTTCAAGGCTCTCGAGGAGCGCCGTCTCCTCGCCGCAGATATAGGCCCCGGCGCCGTGGTGGACGTAGATGTCGAAGTCGAAGCCGGAGCCGCAGGCGTTCCTGCCGACAAGACCTGCCGCGTAGGCCTCGTCGATCGCCTTTTGCAACGCGATCCGCTCGTCGACGAATTCGCCGCGGATATAGACGTAACAGGTCTGCGCCTTCATCGCGAAGGACGCGACGAGGCAACCCTCGATGAGGAGATGCGGGTCGTGGCGGAGGATGTCGCGATCCTTGCACGTGCCCGGCTCCGACTCGTCGGCGTTGACCACGAGATAGTGCGGGCGCTCGCCAACCTGCTTGGGCATGAACGACCATTTGAGACCGGTCGGAAAGCCCGCGCCGCCGCGCCCGCGGAGCCCCGAATCCTTCACCTGCTGGATGATCCAGTCGGGCCCCATGCGCAGCATGTCGGCCGTGCCGTTCCACGCGCCGCGTTTTCTGGCGGCCTCCAGCCCCGGCGAGTGGCGGCCGTAGAGATTAGTGAAGATGCGGTCCTTGTCAGCGAGCATGGTCTGTACCGGGAAGATCGAAGAGTTTTGCTGTCTGCGTCGCAGTCGCGACGATGTCGCCCGCCTCGTTGAAGAGCGTCGCGCGGATGAAGGCGGAATTCTTCGTAAGATAGACGAGCTCGGCCTCGCACATGAGCGGCTCAAGGCCGGCGGGGCGCAGGAACTGGGTATGGATGTCGACCGAGGCCGGAGCCTTGGCGCCGTCGGTCAGCGCGACCACCATCGAGCCCATGGCGTCGTCGAGCATGGCGACAAGCATGCCCCCCTGGACGCCGCCGCGCGGGTTGAGCATCTCCTTTGCGCCTTTGAAGCGCACGCGCATGCGGCCGCGATCGCGGTCGATCGATACGAACTCATAGCCGAGAAACGCCGCGCAGGGCGGCATCTCGACTCTGTCGAGAACAGTGCCGGACTTGGTCGTGAACGGAGGCGGCCTGTTCATGCGCTCTTCCCGGTCGGCGGCTTTTGCGCGCCCGCTTGCTCGCGGGCCCAGCGGATAAACAGCGGCGCACCGATGATCTGCGCGCCAACGACGCCGCCAATCACGTAAGAGAGCTTGCCGGTCGCAAAAAATGCGGCGGCCGCAACAGCGATGATCGCCGCCTCAAGCAACGCGATCCTGATGAGCGCGTGGACCGCCTCTTTGCGCTTTTCGTCCATCGGGGCTTCCATTCGCAGGGCTCGCTATTTGGCGGGCGCTTTGGGCGCCGAGTTGGGCAACGTGACCGGCGCCGCGCGGCTGCCGTCGTATAGCGCGGGATCGGTCAACGTGCGCGGCTCGCCCTCGGGGTCCGAAGTGCGGCGGCGCGGGTTCTGCGTGCCGGTCTTCGGCTTCTCGCCGCGCTTCAGTCGCGCGAGCATGGCCTCGAGGCTCTCCGGCGTCAGGTCTTCGTAAAAATGATCGTCCGCCTTCGTTGAAATCTGCACCATCGGCGCGTTGACGCAGGCGCCGAGGCATTCGACCTCGAGCCACGAGAACTTGCCGTCGGCGGAGACATGATTCTCCTCGCCGATGACGCGTTCGCAGACCTGATTGAGCTCTCGCGAGCCGCGCAGCATGCAGGGCGTCGTGCCGCAGACCTGCACGAAATACTCCCCGACCGGCGCGAGGTTGAACATCGAATAGAAGGTCGCGACCTCGTAGACGCGGATGTAGGGCATCGAGAGCTGCCGCGCGATCGCCTCCATCATCGGGATCGAGATCCAGCCCTCCTGCTTCTGGCCGCGCCACAGGAACGGGATCACGCACGAGGCCTGCCGCCCGGCGGGATATTTCTTCATCTCGGCTTCGCACCAGGCGAGGTTCTCCGCCGTCCACGCGAACTGCGCAGGCTGGTTCTTGGCCGGACGGCGCGCCGCCATGACTGGGCTCCCATCTCGTCGGTTTTTTTGCGCGCCCTAAGTCGAGTATTCCGGCCGGTGGGTCAAGGCGAGGCGGGGCGGCGTCAGGCCGCGTCCCCCTTCGGGGACAGCTTCGCGATCTGCTCTTCGGCCTGCTCGATCGCGCGCCGCAATGCCGCGCGGCGATAGGCCTTGATCTGGGGGCCGAGCAGCGGCAGGCGCGAGAGCACGCCGCGGCGCAGCACCAGCAGCACGGCGAAAAGCCCGAGGCCGGCGTACCCCGCCTGTTCCGGCGGCACCGAGCCGTCCGTCAGCAAGAAGCGCAGCGGCATGACCACGAAGCCGACGAGGCAGCCGAAGACCGCTCCGTAGACGAGTGCGCCGAGCCACACATGCCACGCGCCGACGTCGCGATGGCGCGCGCGCAGGTTGACCATAGCGCTGATGAGAAAGCCGAGCGCGATAACGACCGCCGCCGCGACCTCAACATAGAAATAGAAGTTCTCCGCCATGCCCTCGGGCATGACCGCCGTCAGCTCGGCCGGCAATTCCTGCATGCGGCCCCCTTGATCCCCGAGACCGGGGTGCAAGATACGCGTCCGGGGCCGGCCGCGTCGAGCGAGGTGGATTGAGGTCCGCAAACCCTCGCGCCAACGCACAAGGCGGCGCGCCCTAACCCCAAGTGGCTGTGCGACCCGCGGACCAGGCCGCGCGATCCTTAGGAACCGGAGGCGTGACGCCGCTCTCCCCTGCCCCCTCGGCTCCGCCGAAGGGGGGAGGAAGAGCTACTGCCCACTTCCCGCCACCTACTGCCTCCTGCTGGCCACCCGCCGCAGCCCCCCATTGCCCGCCGCCCGATAACCCTTAAGAGACCCCGGGTTGGAGGTTCCCATGAAAGCCCTGGTCAAAGCCAAGCGCGAGGAAGGCATCTGGATGGCCGACGTCGCACGGCCCGAGATCGGCCCGAACGACGTGCTCATCAAGGTGAAGAAGTCCGCCATCTGCGGCACCGACGTCCATATCTACAACTGGGACCAATGGGCCCAGAAGACGATCCCGGTGCCGATGACCGTCGGTCACGAATTCATGGGCGAGATCGTCGAGATCGGTTCCGAGGTCCATCCCGAGCACTCCAAGATGAAGATCGGCGACCGCGTTTCGGTCGAGGGCCACGTCACCTGCGGCTATTGCCGCAACTGTCGCGCCGGGCAGCGGCATCTGTGCCGCAACACGCAAGGCATAGGCGTCAACCGCGCCGGCGCCTTCGCGGAATACATCGCCGCGCCCGCCTTCAACGTCTATCGGCTCCCGGACGATATATCCGACGATCTCGGCGCCATTTTCGATCCCTTCGGCAACGCCGTGCATACGGCGCTCGCCTACGATCTCGTCGGCGAGGACGTGCTCATCACCGGCGCGGGCCCGATCGGCATCATGGCGGCGGCCGTCGCGCGCTTCGTCGGCGCGCGCCATGTCGTGATCACCGACGTCAACGACTACCGACTCGATCTCGCGAAAAAGATGGGCGCCTCGCGCGCCGTTAATGTCAGCCGCGAAAACCTCGGCGACGTGATGAGCGAACTGAAGATGGCGGAAGGCTTCGATGTCGGCCTCGAAATGTCCGGCGTGCCGGCGGCTTTCGCCTCGATGCTCGACACCATGAACCATGGCGGCAAGATCGCCATGCTCGGCATCATGCCGTCCGGCGCCGGCTGCGACTGGGAGAAGATCATCTTCAAGGGCCTCGACATCAAAGGCATTTACGGCCGGCGCATGTTCGAGACCTGGTACAAGATGGGCGCCCTCCTTCAGGCGGGCCTCAATCTAGAGCCCATCCTCACCCACCGCTTCAAAGCGGCGGATTACCAGGAAGGCTTCGACGTGATGCGGTCGGGCCAGTCGGGGAAAGTCATCCTCGACTGGTGACGGCGTACGCGGCGGCGCGCTATAAAGGCGGACGGCTTGCGCGGTTTGTGATACCGATCCATTGGGTTTGCCTAACTGAAAGGAGCCGACAGTTGAGCCGATGCGCCGCCTTTTTGGGCTTGATCGCCGCCGCTCTCGCCGGTCCTGCGGGGGCCTTGCCGCCTGAGCCTTCGGGAGCAAAGGCAGACGTCGCCGTCACCATGATCTGGAAGTCGGTCACCAAGAGCAAGGTTGAGGACTTCGACGGCGTCCACATCCATACGACGACCATCGACCAGACTACGACGCTGACCTGTCCCGTCGAATCTTACGGGCCCGAAGCGTCGAGCTATATTGATCGATTTACCGATCCTAGCGCGCCAGCCCGACCGCAAGTCGGCGGCGGGCCGGACGTCGCCGAAATCCAGAAGAAGTTCGAGGCGTGCAAGAAATCCGGCAAGAGCGAAATGGCATGTGCAATGGAAATGGCGGAGGCCATGGGCGACCTGCCGTCGGACGGCGCGGACTCCGGCCCCGCACGTTTTTCGATTTTCTACAGCGAGGCGTGCGACGGGCGGATGGTCGCGAAAAACAGCCTGATCTCGGAACATTCCGGCGGCGGCAAGCGACAGATTCTCACGCGTTCGGAAGGCGAAGGTCCGCTGGACGATCCTGAGGCGAATGTCGTCGTTGAAACCGACCTTGAAGGGTCGCGCACTCGTTATCTTTTTATCACGCCGGTGGCATTGTCGGTTCCGCGAACCGACCCGGGAGCCGACGGCCGCTTCGACCGCCTCCAGGCGATTCCTGAAACGCCCGTCATCGTCGGGCCGATGCCCGGACCTGCCAAGAGCGGAAGTTTCAGGAAAGACATTCCGGGCGGCTATTACGAAATAAACTGGACGTTTCAGCGCCGACGCTGACCGGTTTTTACGTAAGTCCCGCGCGGCAGTCTGCGATGAGTTTCCGCCGGCGGCGGCCTCGGGGCTGACCGGGCGTCAGTTGGGCCAGCGAGCCGCCAGGTTGAGCCGCTCGAGGCCCGCGTTAAATGCTGCCTCATCGGCAGGGGGCTCATAAACCGCCCCCGAATTCGATCGGTTCTTGTCGGCGTCCAAACTCGTTCTTTCCAGCGGCGTGAACGGCGAGGACGGAATTGGCGCCCATGGACGTCCCGGCCTCAGCGCCTGAACGCCTTCTTCGCAAGGCCGCTCAGCGAGAAGCCGGTCTTCGGCTGCTGCGCCGCGTGGGCGGCGACGACGCGCGCGACGGTTTCGGTCACGCGCTTGCCGGTCGGGATGTGCAGGAATTCATTTGGTCCGTGCGCGTTGGAATGCGGTCCAAGGACTCCCGTGATCACGAACTGCGCCTTCGGGAAAACGCGACCGAGCATGCCCATGAAAGGGATGGTGCCGCCTTCGCCCATCATGGCCATGGGCTGGCCCCATGATTCCTTCGACGCGTCGGCAAGCGCCGCGAGAAGCCAGGCTTGCGTCTCCGGCGCGTCCCAGCCGGCGCCGGGCTCCTCGAGCTCGAAGCTGACGCGGGCGCCGTAGGGCGGATCTTTTTCGAGAATCTTCTTCATCGCCGCCGCCGCCTTGTGCGGATCGACGCGCGGCGGAATGCGCATGGAAAGCTTGGCCGTCGTGAACGGGCGCAGCACGTTGCCGGCGTTGGCCGGCGGCGGCGCGCCTTCAAGACCGACGACGGAAAGAGCGGGCCGCCACGTGCGATTGAGAATGAGTTCGACAAGATCGTCCGCAGCCGGACGCATGCCTTTGACGAAAGGAAATTTCGAATAGACCGCGTCGCCGAGCGCCTTCGCGGCGATCTTCGCCTCGGCCTTGCGGTGCGGCGGGATCTCGACGCCGAGATCGGGCAGGAGCACTTTACCCGTCTCCGGATCGTCGAGGCGATTGAGCAGTTGCCGCAGGATGCGGAAGCTCGACGGAACGACGCCGGAAGCATCGCCCGAGTGCACGCCCTCCTCCAGCACGTCGACGCGCAATGTTCCCCCGACAAGGCCGCGCAGCGATGTCGTCAGCCACAGCCGGTCATAGTCGCCGCAGCCTGAGTCGAGGCAGACGACGAGCGCCACCTCCCCGAGCTTTCCAGCGAGCTTCTCCATATAGGCCGGGAGATCGGGGGAACCGGATTCCTCCGAGGCCTCGATGACGATGACGGCGCGCGCATGGTCGACCCCTTGCGCCCTGAGCGCAAGGAGCGCGGTCAAGGCGCCGAAGATCGCATAGCCGTCGTCGGCGCCGCCGCGCCCATAGAGCTTGTCGCCTTCGAGCACCGGAACCCACGGCCCCTTGCCCGCGGCCCAGCCGGTCATTTCCGGTTGCTTGTCGAGATGGCCGTAGAGGAGCACGGTCTCGGACCCGGTCCCCGGCACATCGATGACAATCAGGGGCGTGCGGCCCTCGAGCCGCAGGACTTCGAGCGTGGCGCCGGGGAGCGCCGACAGCTTGCCGCGCGCCCAGTTCGTCAGCTGCTCGACAGCCTTTTCCATGTGGCCGTGTTTGGCCCAATCGGCGTCGAAGGCCGGCGACTTGTTGGGGATGCGGATGTAATCGACGAGAGAAGGCACGACCTCGTCGCGCCAGATGCGATCGACAAATTGCTTGAGACGCGGTTGCGACAATTGCGGCACGTGAACCCCTGAGCGACCATGCCAGGGACCTTAGGAGCGATCGCGCCCCGGGCCAAGGCTCGCGAACTGCGGCGAAGTCTTGCGCCCGGACTGCGGGCCGCCGCCAAATTGGGGCCAATTTTGGAGGTCTTGATGCATCTGCGCCGCTTAATCGCCCTCTGCGCGCTTGCCGCAGCGCCGCTCGCCGCGCTTGCCGCGCCGCCGGCCTCCGAGGCGACGATCGCCGCAAACGCCGCCGTCGCCGAGACGCTCCCGGAAGATCGCGAGGATGAAGACTTCGTGAGCCGCGGCTTCATTGCCGCATGGCCCGAGCCCGATATACGCAATGCGGCCGGCGACATCGTCTGGAGCTTCGCGGCCTATGATTTCGTCAAAGGCGAGGCGCCGGCGAGCGTCAATCCGAGCCTTTGGCGGCATGCGAGGCTGCTGGCGAAGCACGGGCTCTTCAAGGTTCACGAGCGCATCTACCAGGTGCGCGGTTTTGACGTGTCCAACATGTCGATCATCCTTGGACGGAAGGGCCTCATCGTCGTCGATCCGCTGACGAGCGTCGAGACGGCGGCGGCGGCCCTGACGCTCGCGCGCGAAACGCTGGGCGACCGACCCGTGACCGCGGTCGTCTACACGCACAGCCACGCCGATCACTTCGCCGGCGTCCGGGGCGTGGTCGACGGCGCCGACGTCGCGGCGGGCCGCGTGCGCATCATCGCGCCCGAGCATTTCCTCGAAGAGGCCCTCGCAGAAAACGTCATCGCCGGTCCCGCGATGACCCGCAGGGCCGGCTACCAGTTCGGCTCAGGCCTCTCGCCCGGGCCGGAAGGCCAGATGACCTCCGGGATCGGCCGCGGCATCGCCGGCGGCCGGCGCTCGCTCATCGCGCCGACGGAAACCATCGCCCGCAACGGCGAGACTCGCGTCATTGACGGCGTGACCTTCATCTTCCAGCTGACGCCGAACACCGAGGCGCCGGCGGAGATGAACTTTTTCCTCCCCGAGTTCGGCGCGCTCTGCCTTGCAGAAAACGCCAACGTGTCGATGCACAACATTCTGACGCCGAGGGGCGCCCTCGTGCGCGACGCCAAGGTCTGGGCCGACGGCCTCACAAAATCGCTGGAGCTCTTCGGCCCCCGTGCGGAGCTGATGTTCGCCAGCCATGGCTGGCCGCGCTTCGGGGCTCCGCGGGTACGGGATTATATCGAGAGCCATCGCGACGCGTACAAGTATCTCCACGACCAGACCGTCCGCATGATGAACATGGGCATGACGGGCGAGGAGATCGCGGAGGAGATCCGCCTGCCCGACGCGCTCGAGGCGCGCTGGTTCAACCGCGGCTATTACGGGACGATGAAGCACAACGCCCGCGCCGTCTACCAGCGCTATCTTGGATGGTATGACGGCAATCCGGCGCGCTTCGACGCGCTGCCGCGGGCGGACTCGGCCGCGCTCTATGTCGAGGCCATGGGCGGCGCGAAGAAGGTGCTGAAGCGCGCGCGGACGGCGGCCGGACGCGGCGAGTATCGCTGGGCGGCGGAACTGCTCGATCGCCTCGTCTTCGCCGAACCGGTCAACTTGGAGGCGCGCCGCCTGCTCGCCGAGGCGCATGCGCAGATGGCCTACCAGGCCGAGAGCGCCATCTGGCGCAATATGTTCCTCTCGGCCGCGCGCGAACTGACCGATGGAGTCGCGCAGACTTCGGGTGAAAACGTCAGTCTCGACTTCGTCGCCGCGACGCCGAGCGCGATGCTTTTCGACCTTCTCGCGGTGCGCCTCAATCCCGAACGCGCGCGCGCCGCCGCGCCAGACGTGCCGCTCGCTCTCAACATCGCTTTCCCGGACCGCGGCGAGCGATTCGCGCTCACCGTGCGAAACGGCGTTCTCATCCACGCGGCCGGCGCGCACGAGAAGCCGGCGGTCACCGTAAGGATCGCGCGGCCGCTGTTCCTCGCCGCCATGCTGGCGCCGCAGGGCGCCACGCCGAACGCCGCCGCCGGGTTGATCGACCTGTCGCCGCCGGAGGTCGCCGGCGACGCATCGCGTTGGGAGACGTTCCGCACGCTGTTCGACGCGCCCGATCCCCGCTTTGCGATCGTCACGCCGTAAGCGCGGGGGTCAGTCGAATAGACGGACCTGCGCCCGGAGCGACACCCGCATGTCGGGCGCCTCGTCTGTCGCGCCGAACGAGGTGTTGAGGTTGAGGCGAATGCGGTCGTTGAGCGTGTAGGAGCCGCCGAACAGGAACGAGCCGACCATAGAAGGCTGCTGGCTCGTCTCGACGAAGGCGCCGGGCGTCCCGATCGATTCGAGAACCGTCCGTGTCGAGAAGAAGGCGCTCTGGTCGTAGCCGAAGCTGAACGAGAACCGATCGTTCACGGCGAGGCCGACGCCGATGCTGGCGCGGATGGCGTCGCCCGGGCTCACTTCGCGAATGTAGAAATCGTCAAACACGGTGTCGGGCCGCGTCGTCATGTTCATCTGGTAGCCGATATTCGCGAAGACGACCGCCGGATCGGAAGGCAGGATGAAGGTCGCGCTCGGCTCGATCGTCCAGAAGCCCGAGCCCGACGGCAGTTCGAGTTCGAGCCCGCGCGAGTCGCGATCGACTTCGAACGGTCCCTCGCCCGTCGGCGCCTTGGCGCGAAGGTTGAGGACCGTGAACGGGAAGTTGCGGCCGCCGGTCAACTGGTAATGGATGCCGACTTCGGCGTCGCCGAGCCCGCCGCCGTTCAGCTCTCGGAACACTGACGATCCGTCGTCGATTGCGATGCCCGAAATGCGGTCGTTGCGGTTGACCCATGTGCCGCGCGCGTCGATCTCGAGCCTGTCAGTGACGCCGTAACGAAGCCCCAGACCCGCCGTCCGTGCGCGGCGATCCGAATCGGTCGCTTCGATGGCGCCGATCAGGATGGCGTCGACGATCTCGATGCCCTGGAAGAAGAAGCGGTTGTCCGAGGTGACCGTGTAGTCGAAGGAGGGTTCGGCGTACAAAGCGCCCTTCGGCGTCAGGATGCCGCCGACGTCGTTCAGCACCGCGACTTCCGGCCGGTCGTCCTCGTTGGCCGGGCGTACGCCGACTTCCTGAGGCGTCCCGGTCTTCTCGACGTTGTCGGCGCGCTGCTGCTTGACCGCCCGATCGGTGACGTCGGGACGCGATTCCGGCGATGGCCCCGGGGGGGTCGCCGCGGCGACCTTGACGGCCGGCGCGCCATCCTTGGCGGGAACCTCGTTTTGCGCCATGGCGGCGCCGGCTGGAGCCGCGGGCGCCGCGCCCGGCACGGCGAGCCGCTGGCCGACGCGCAATGCATAGGGCGCACGGAGATTGTTGGCCGCGGCGAGGTCCGCCACCGACACGCTAAAGCGGGTCGCCAGCGCGCCGAGCGTGTCGCCGCTTTTCACGACATAGCCGCCGGACATGTCCGCCGCCGCGAGCGTGGCGCCGCGGGCGTCGATCGAAGCGATGGCCCCCTTGAGCGCGCCCTCGAGCATGGCGATTTTCTTTTGCTGATCTTCAAGGAGCTTGGTCTGCCGCGCGAGCGCCTGCTCGGCTTCGTCGAGACGCAGCGTCTGCAGCGCGATGATGTCCCGCAGGTAGACGAGTTCCTCCTCGATGGAAGGCTTTTGCGGCGCCGCCGCGGCCGGCGTCGCCGTCGCCTGGTCCGCACCCAAGGCCGCCATCGGCGCCGCAACCACCGCCGCAAGCGCCGTCATCCCCAGCAATTTCGACTTCATTTTCCCTGAACCTCAATCTTCAAGCATCGAACGCAATTCGCCGCGCAGCCGCTCATACTCCGCCGTGACCCCGCCGGCGCCGAATTCCTTGGTCATCGCATGTACTGAACTTCGCGAGCGACCGGCGAGCTCCGCCGCCTTCACTACATTGCCTCCGGTTTGTTTGAGCGCCTTGAGAACGGCGAACCGCCCCACGAGTTCCTTCGCCGTCGAGACGTCGACCGTCTTCGACGCGCTCTTGCGCTCGGCGGGCGCGATTCCAACGTGCTCGGCGAGAATCTTGCCGCCGCGCGCGTGAACGAGCGCGCGCTGAACGATGTTGCGCAATTCGCGAATATTGCCCGGATAGAGATAGGCCTTGAGCCGGTCGGCCGCCTTCGGCGTCAAGTACGCGTTGCGCAGGCGCTCGTCTTCGTGGGTCCTGATGAAATGCTCGGCGATTTCGACCGCGTCGTCGCCGCGCTCGCGCAGCGGCGGCGCGTCGATCGAGAGCACGTTGATCCGGTAGAAGAGGTCGCGGCGGAAAGTGCCTGCCTCGACATTGCGCGCGAGGTCGATATTGGTGGCCGAGATCAGCCGGAAGTCGGTCTTGACGCCCTGGCGGGAGCCGATCTTGGCCGCGACCCCGTCATCGAGGACGCGCAGCAGCTGGGTTTGCACCGACATGGGCGCATCGCCGATCTCGTCGAGGAACAGCGAGCCGCCGTCGGCCGCGACGAACGCGCCCTCGCGCTCGGCGACGGCCCCGGTGAAAGCGCCCTTGGTGTGGCCGAAGAGCTCGGCGCCCGCGAGGGTCTCCGGGACCGCGCCGGCGTTCAGCGCGATGAAAGGTCGGCCGCGGCGCGCCGAAAGGCGGTGAAGTTCGCGCGCGATCAACTCCTTACCGGCGCCGGTTTCGCCGGTCAGCAGAACCGGAGAATCGTACTCGGCGTAGAGACGGATCTGCTCGCGCAGCGCCGCCGCGCGCGGACTCGACCCGATGATGACGTCGCTGATGTCACGCGCATCCGGAATGGGCGCCGCGCGCCCGAAGGCGAGCCTTTCTGGTTTCCCCGAACGCCGAAGGTCAGGCCCGCGCCATTCGATGTCGCGAATGACCGCCCCGTCCTTTTCGTATCGGAGGTAACCTTCGCCGCCGGAGCGACCAAGGCCGTCGCCGTCTGGATCCATTTGTTCCCCCAAGAACAATGGAGATGTCAGAAGTCAGTGCTGGACCGAACCTTACGCTACGACCGTAAGCAAAAAACGGGCCTCTTCTCCCACCTCTCCCACCATCCCATCCTGGCCGCGAACCAGCCTTCCGCCCTCGCCGTCCAGGACCCTTCCAAGGCTAAACCTAAATCTCCTGGAATCAACCCCGCCGCATTAAATTAATCTCGCGAACCCCTTGAACCGCGCGCATTTTTCAATGCGACGGCGACCTGGATCACAGGGCTGCAACTGCCCGGAGAGGGCTGGGATTTTTCCCCAGCCGCCTTTCGCCCTGCCGCTCAGTCGGGCTCGAGCTCGATGTAACGCTCACCGTCGCAATCCTCTTTCGGGGCGACCGAGAGCGCGCAGGCGACCCGGCCGAGCGCTTGCTGCGCCGCATGATAAATTCCTTCCGCCGCAGCCGGGGCGGCCGGGGCCTCGGCGTACGAGGCCGCGACGATCTCCGCCGCCGCCGGCCAGGAGATCGAGCCGGCGAAAAAGTCTGGGCTGCCCGGATCGCAGTCGGCGTCGCGGCGGAAGATGAGATGGTACTCGTCCGTTCGCAGAGCTTCCGCTTCGAGACGAAGCTCGAAAGAGGCTCGCGGCTTTTGCGTGGCGAGCCGGCTTTCTCCCTTCCGGCGCCAGTAGGTCGCAAGCCTGCACGACCCCGACCGCGAACGCAGCGAATAGTCATAGGCGAACAGGACTGCCTCGAGGGAGCGATCGACGCTGATCCAAGTCTCGGCGTACTGCCCGCGTTCGTCGATCCGGAAGGCGCCGCCCGCCGCCGCCGCGTCCGGCGCCGCGACCCGGTAGCTGTCGACAGGATCCCGGAACTTCAAGTCTTCGATGATCTTGGCGAACGGCGGCTCGGTCCCGGCGATGTCGCCGACCTTCGGCGCCGGATCGACGCCCGGACGGGCGTACTCCATGTAAAACGACCAGGGCAGCGCGTCCTTGGTGCGCGCCCAGTGCGTCAGGGTCTTTGACCAGGCCGGCAGGAAGAGCTCATTCACGCGGCGCGTCTCGCGCTCCGGCGCGAGGAGATCGTAGAGCACGTCGGCGCGTTGGGCGGCGCCGTCGGCGTTGGAGCTGATCGATTCAATTCCGTGCGTGTGGACGCCGACCACTTCGCCCCTGGCGTTGATGACCGGGCTCCCGCTCGATCCGCCCGCGGTCGAAAGGCGGTGAATGATGAGATTGGCGACTCGCGGGTCGGGGTCCTCGCCCGCCGCGTCGAGTGGCGGCATGACCGCGGCGATGACGCCGCGATCAATGCGCGAAATAGCGGCGTCGGCGGCGAAGCCGTCGTCGAGCGTGTCGTAGGGGTAGCCGATAATGGCGATGGCCCCGCCTGCGGCGAGCCTCAGGAGGTCCTCTTCGGGTGCGAGCGGCAGGTTCGGCCCAAGTCGATTGGCGCCGCTCTTAGAATCGATCGGATCGACGGTGATGAGCCCCGCGTCGAAGGCGAGATCGCGCACGGGCGCCGCCTGCGGAGAATAGATCGAGGAGTTCTTACGCGTCGGTTGATAGGACTCGACCAGGATCCGGAAAGCGCTGAAACCGGCGTGGACGCGCTTGGACGCGACCTTGATCGGGGATCTGAGATTTCGGTTGAGGATGAGAACTTCCGCTTTCGGATCGTCAAGCGGGAGCGATTCCGCCGTGTGTCCCGCCGTCGCGAGAAGGCCCTTGTCGCGATCGACCACGAAAGCCGTGCCGCGCGGCGCCCCGTTGACGACGATGAGATAGACGGACGCGCTCGCCGCAGCGAGCGTCTCCTGATCGATGACCGCCGACAGAGCGGCGCGGGCCTCGTCGCGCGCGACTGCAACTTCAGCCTTGAGCGCGGCGACTTCGTCGCGGGTCTTCCTGAGGTCTTCGCGGCGCAACCATTCGGAGAAGGCGAGCGCGCCTGCGACCGCCGCGACGCCCGCGAGCGCGAGCGCCCCCGAAACGCCGAATCCCCTGCTGAATTTGCTCATGAGCTACTCAACCAATCCGCATCAGCAGGCTAGCACCCGGGCGACGCCGACGTCAGCCGAAAAATCTGGCGAGCGCGTCCGGCCGCATCAGCACGGTGAGGATCACCCCGCCGATCGCGCCGCCCAGATGGCCCTCATGACTGATCACCCGGTCCGGCGTGCGCATGAGATGCGACGACAGGGCGAGGTAGAGAACCGCGAAGATGACCGCCGGCACGCCCCAGGGCAGGCCGAACAGATAGAGCGGCGCCAGGGGATAAAACAGGCAGAATGACAAAATGACGCCCGACACGGCTCCAGACGCCCCGATCGCCGCGTAGTCGGGATTTCGGCGATTATTGAGGAGGATCATGAGACTTGAGGCGACGGCCGACCCGAAATAGAGGACGATCATGCCGTCAGTACCAAGAATTCTTTCGATGGCGGGCCCGAACGACCAGAAGCTCAGCATGTTGAGCAGCAGGTGAAATGGACCGGCGTGGAGGAAGGCGGAAGTGATGATGCGGTGGTGGCCGCGCGTGCGCGTCACCGCGCCGACTTTCATCGCAAAATCGTCGATGAACTGCGGCGGGGCGTTGAAGGCGTAGAGGCTGACGAGGACGGTCGCGGCGATGATGGCGTAGGTCGCCGGCGCCGATGAAAAATCCAATGTCCGCCCCTTCGCTGCCGGCCGCGGCGTCGCGCGCCTTGCGGCCGCCCCTAGCATCACCTGAAGGCGGGTCACAACCGGCAAATGGCGCCTTGCGCCGTAATCGCTCGTTAAGACTTCGGCGCCTAGTCCTCCGTTCATGACCGTCGCCGGAACGACGATTGAAGCTCCCCGCGCGCCCGCCATGGTCGCGCGCGCCTATGGCGCGAAGAACAGCCTGTCGCGCCGGTTCCGCGAGAAGAGGTTCAAGCGGCTGTTCGCTCTTATTGACGACGTCGTGGTGAAGAAAGGCCGCTGCCGCATCGCCGATCTTGGGGGCTCGGCCTATTACTGGAACATCGCCGCGGCCGAGGTCGCGCGCCGTCCGCTCGAGATCACGCTCATCAACCCGAAGGAGGACCAGCCCTCAGGCGGCGTCTTCTCGTTCAGGCGCGGCGACGCCACCGACCTCTCCGACCTCGACGACATGAGCTTCGACCTCGCGCATTCGAATTCCGTCATCGAGCATGTGGGCGACTGGTCGAAGATGGCCGCCATGGCCGTCAACATGCGCCGGCTCGCGCCGGCCTATTACGCGCAGACGCCCTATTTCTGGTTTCCGGTCGAGCCGCATTTCCGCGCGGCGTTCATCCACTGGCTGCCCGAGCAGCTGCGCTACCGCCTGGTCATGCGCTTCGCGCTGGGATTTTCCGGCCGCAAGAACTCTGTAGACGAAGCGATGACGCGCGTGCAGTCCGCGCGCCTGCTCGACCGCGGCCAGATGCGCGCCCTCTTCCCGGACGGGACGCATTTTGACGAACGCATTCTCGGCTTCACCAAGAGCCTCATCGCCATCAGGCAGGTCGGCCTCAATCCGTGATCTGAGAGGACGGCGTCGACCCGGTCAGGATGAGCGCCGCATCAAAACCGTGGACGGCGCGCATGAGTTCGGGGTGGACCCCCTCGCGCCAGCGCCCGGGCAATGGCCGCAGCGGCCGAATGTTGATCAACGCGAATGCGTCGGGATAGGCCGAATTCTCGCGAATAAGCGCCGATCGGCGCAGATTTGATTCATAACCTTTGACTCGAGCCGCGAGATGAGGAAGCGATCGCCGGCGACCTCGTAATCGACGCCCCAGAATATCTCCCGCCGGCTCTTGTCCGCCTGACGCACGCGCGCGAGCATCGCCGCCGCCTGCGCCATCCCGAAGAAAGCCGGTTCGCCGCCTGGCTTGGCGTACAGGGCCTTGAGGCCGTCCAGACCGCCGCGCGCCGTCATGTCGAGCGCGCCCGCCATCGGCGGCGAGACTTAGATCACGAACCTGTCGTAGCCGGAGGATCTCAGCGCAAGAAAGAGTTCGCCCGCCAGGGCCGGGTTCTCAACAACGCCAAGCTCCTCCCCGAGGAGGAAGAACTGCGCCGCTTGCCCCTCCGCCAGCAGCTTGGACCAGGCGGGTCCCGAGAACGCGCGGTCGGCATAGTCGAGCCGAGCACGGTTCGCGGCCGCGGCTTCCGTGAGGCGCTCGGCGAATGGGCGCGTCGGCCCGATCTGCGCGAGTGCGGGGCCGTCGCCGACTGCGAACGCCGGTCCCGCCAGCGCAGCGATGTTCAGGATAGCTTGGCGCGTGTGATTCCCTTCGAATGGGCGAAGCCTATAACCAGTCGGCGCCGGGAACCAGAAGCACGCGACGGGCCGACCGTCAGCTGCGATCGGCCTCTTTCTCGCCCGGCGCGAATGCGGCGATATTAAGCGCGTGAAGTCCGCCGGCGAACTCGTCCTTCAGCGCCCGCATGACCGCGCGCTGGCGCTCGACGCGGCTGAGGCCTTGAAAGGCAGACGCGACAATCGTCAGCCTGAAATGGGTCTCGCCGCCCGGGCGCGATCCGGCATGGCCGAGGTGGCGATGCGAATCATCGACAAGTTCGAGCGCCTCCGGCGCGAACGCGTCTTCCAGTTTGCGCCTGATCCGCTCCGCGACCCCCATGGCCGATCAGCATCGGCGGTCCGGGGCGCTTGTCAAGATTGTATCAACGGCGCGGCGCCACCATACTTGCTGCATGAGCGACTACGCCTACAAACCGCGGCTCGGATTCGATATCCGCGTGCGTCCGCCGGAGACGGAGGAGGTCCCGGTCTGGACCGAGCCGACCACGCGCGCCTGCGACGCGCCCGGCTGCGGTCATCGCGCGGCGGTGCGGGTGAGCAAGAGCCCGCGCCATCCGGCCGACAAAATCTGGCTCTGCTCGGCGCATGCCCAGGAGCACAACCGCCGCTGGGATTTTTTCGACGGCCTTTCAGACCGTGAAGCCGAAGCGATCCGCGTCGCCTCCCAATATGGCGACCGGCCGACCTGGGCCATGGGCAAGAATGCGCGCGCCCGCGCCGGCCAGAAATTCCGCGGTCCTGCCGACTTCTTCGACGCGTTCGGGTTGTTCGGCGATCCCGCACGCCGCAATCCTCTGCAAGGGCGGATGCGCGAGGGCCGCGTCCTATCCAAGCTCCAAGCGCAGGCCTTCGAGACGCTCGGCCTGCAGCCGACGGCGAAGGGACCCGACATCCGACGGCGCTACGCCGAACTCCTCCGTCAGTATCATCCCGACGCCAATGGCGGCGACCGTAGCGCCGAGTCGCAGCTGATCGCCGTCGTCAAGGCGCACCAGATCCTGAAAAAGGCCGGGATTTGCTAGGCTCCAGACTCAATCATATCCAGAAAGCGACGAGGATTGCGAGGGCTGCTGCGGAGAGGAAGTTCCGGCTGAGCTTGTCGTAGCGCGTGGCGACGCGGCGGAAGTCCTTGAGGCGGCAGAAGGCGTTTTCGATGAGATGGCGGTCGCGGTAGCGCTCCTTGTCGTCGTCGATGAGGCGCTTGCGATTTGATCGGCCCGGAATAACGGGCCGCATTCCGGCCTCGCGCAGCGATCTGCGGAAACTGTTCGCGTCGCAGCCTTTGTCCGCGATCAGGAATCCGGCCCCGCGAATGGCGTCGGCGAAGAGCGGCGCAGCCTTGAGGTCGGCGACATTGCCGGGCGTCAGTAGCAAGACGAAGGGACGGCCGATCACGTAAGTCAACGCTTGGAGGCAAAGACCGCCCGTGCGCCGGTTCAGCCGGCCGACGTCGGGGCGCGACGCGCCTTGCGCAATACGACGCCGCCGAGACCGAGCGCCGCCAGCATCAGCGCAAAGGCGGCGGGCACGGGGGTTTCGGCGACCGCCGCGGCCGCAAGCACCGGCCCGTCAATCTCCGCATTGGCGCGTTCGAAGGTCAGCCTCTCGTTCTCAGGATTGAAGCGGAAGAGGCGCTCGCTGATCGTCGCCGCGCTTTCGGCCTCGCTGATCACCTCGGCCAGGGCCGCGCTTTCGGCGGCGGCTTCGAGCTCCTCCTCGGACATGAACAGCACGACGCGCCCATCGTCGCGGACGCCGCCGCGATTTTCGCCAAGCGACCGGGCCGTTACGGCCACGAGCGCCTCGGCGCCGCCGCTGAACTCGGCGCCCTCGCCCGCGTCGGCCGGGACCGCCGGTACGGCCTCGCGCAGCTCTTCCTGGAACCGCGTCACGAGACGACCGGTCTCGACGCTGGCCGCGGCCTCGGCGGCGAGCAGCGCGCCCGCAGAGGAAATTAAAGAAAAGGCCATCCTATTCATATTCTGTTAACCAATCTTAACGGCGTTAACAAAGTTGTTAACTATACAACACTGTAATTATTGTTGGATTCCCTGTCAATCTCTCAGGGGGCGGAGCGGTCTGCGGCGCGGCTTTCCGCGCTTTTGCGCGCGGTTTGCGCCCCTTGAAATCGCCGCGCGGGCGCGCGAGGGTCCGCCCCCGTTGCAGCGCAGCAGGCCGACAAGGACGCCAATGCCCGTCACCGACGACAAGTTTCTCGAAAAGCCCGAAAAGACGGTCAACGCCCGCGACCTATTCGGCGTGCCCTTCGACATGAAGGTCCCGGCCTTCGCCAAGCCCAACGAATACGTGCCGGCGATCGACCCGGCTTACCGTTTCGACCCCCAGACGACGCGCGCCATTCTCGCCGGCTTCGCCCATAATCGACGGGTGATGGTGCAGGGCTACCACGGCACCGGAAAATCCACGCACATCGAGCAGACGGCGGCGCGCCTCAACTGGCCTTGCATCCGTGTCAATCTCGACAGCCATGTGTCGCGCATCGATTTGATCGGCAAGGACGCGATCGTGGTCGAAAACGGCGTGCAGGTGACCGCCTTCAAGGAGGGCCTCCTGCCCTGGGCGTTCCAGCGCCCGGTAGCGCTGGTGTTCGACGAGTACGACGCCGGGCGGCCGGACGTCATGTTCGTCATCCAGCGCGTTCTTGAATCGGAAGGCCGGCTCACCCTGCTCGACCAGAACAAGGTGCTCTCGCCCAATCCGTGGTTCCGTCTCTTCGCCACGACCAACACCATCGGACTCGGCGACACCACCGGTCTCTATCACGGCACGCAGCAGCTCAATCAGGGCCAGCTCGACCGCTGGTCGATCGTCACGACGCTGAACTATCTCGCCCATGACGAAGAGGTCGAGATCGTGATCGCCAAGGCCCCGATCTACAATTCGAAAGAGGGCCGCATCGCCATCGCGGCGATGGTCCGCGTCGCCGACATGACCCGCAACGCCTTCATCAACGGCGACATCTCGACGGTGATGAGCCCGCGCACGGTGATCAACTGGGCGCTGAACGCCGAGATCTTCCAGGACATTGGCTACGCCTTTCGCGTCACCTTCCTCAACAAGTGCGACGAGCTCGAACGGCCGACCGTCGCCGAATTCTATCAGCGCGCTTTCGGGGAAGATTTGCCCGAGGCCGCGCCCCAGGTGAGCGTCGCCTGACTCCTAAGTCTCTCGCGCGGCTCTCTGCCAGTTTCGACGACAACAGGGGTTCGAAATGTTCGAGACGTTGACGGCGGTTGCAGGAATGCTGGCTGGGGCCGCGCCGCAGATTGACATGGCGACGGTTCAGAAATGGGCGCGCGCCGAGGTCGCCAGCTTTCACGTCGACGCCGTGTTCGACGGCTGGACCGGCGTCTCCCATCAGTGGGGCGCCGCCGAAGGCGAGGTCTCGGACTCCCTGAAGGTCGATTTCGTCTGGAACCTCAACCAGCGCAAGGTCGTCGGCGATGTGAAGTTCAGCAATGGCGGCTCGGACGTGAAGGGCGTGCGCAGTTCCCTCAAGGAATGCCCAACGCCCGGCATGCCCTCCGGCTACGAACATTTCACCGTGAACTCGGCCGCGCAGGATTTCGACGGCCGCATCGTGCTCAAGGGAGAGCGCGCCTACGGCGCCGTCCAGGTTCCGCTAGATTGTCCCTCAAGCATGCAGATGAAGAGCTCGCCGGCCAAGACCGTCGCCGCGACCGAGTATCTCGCTATTCCCGATCCCCGGATGCTCGGCGTCGGCGAGACCGGCAATCCGAACGTCGTCGTGTCGAAGGACCGGAAGACCTTCGTGGTGAAGGCGAACGGCTGGACCTACGCCTACACGCCGATTCTGGCGAAGTAGGCGTCAGCGCCGATCCGTCAGACGGCGGATGAGGCTCGACGTGTCGCAGCGCCCGCCGCCCATCGCCTGGATGTCGGCATAGAACTGATCGATCAGCGCCGTCGCCGGAAGCCTCGCGCCGTTCTCGCGCGCTTCGGCCAGGGCGATGCGCAGGTCCTTCCGCATCCAGTCCACGGCGAAGCCGAAATCGAACTCCCCCGCCGCCATGGTCCGGGCGCGATTCTCCATCTGCCACGAGCGGGCCGCGCCGGCCGAGATCGCGTCGAGCACCTTGTCAATGTCGAGACCGGATCGCTGGGCGAAATGCACGCCTTCGGCCAGACCCTGCAGGAGCCCGGCGATGCAGATCTGGTTGACTGCCTTGCACAGCTGCCCGGCCCCCGGCGGCCCGACATGCACGATGCGGGCCGCATAGGCACCGATGACTGGCGAGGCCCGCTCGATCGCCGGCGCGTCGCCGCCGCACATCACCGAGAGCTTGCCGTTCTTGGCGCCCGCCTCGCCGCCTGAAACCGGCGCGTCGACGAAGGCGACGCCGATCCCGGCGAAGTCGCCATGGAGCCGGCGCGCCAGGGCGGGCGAGGCAGTGGTGTGATCGACGAAGACCGCGCCGCGTTTGAGCCCGCCCGCCGCCTGCGCGGCGACGGCGGCGACGTCTGGATCGTCGCCAAGGCACGCGAGGACGACATCCGCTTCAGCGACGGCGGCCGCCGGATCTGGCGCCGCTCGGCCTCCGTGCTCCGCCGCCCACGCCGTCGCGCGCGCGCTCGTGCGGTTAAAGACGACGACATCGAAACCGGCGCGTTTGAGATGCCCCGCCATCGGGTAGCCCATGACGCCAAGCCCGAGAAATGCGCACTTCATCCTTCAGCCTCCGGTCCTTCGCCGTAGCGGCTCGCGAAATAGAGGAGCGGGGCGCCGGGGCCGGCGTCGAACCTCAACACCTCGGCGATGAGGATGGCGTGATCGCCCGCATCGTGGCGGTCGCGGACGGCGCAATCAAACGCGGCGAGGCGATCCTTGAGGATCGGCGCGCCGGTGATCCATCTTTCGACCTCGTCCGCACCGATGGGCTCAGGCGCATGGGCGGCGAACCGGTCGGAGAGCGCCCGTTGGCCGGCTTTGAGCACGTTGATGGAATAGCCGGGCGCCGCCATGAACGCGATAAAGGTCGAGGCCTTCTTCTCGATGCACCACAGGACCAGCGGCGGGGCCAGCGAAACCGACGTGAACGAATTGACGGTGAGCAGGACCGGGCGGCCTGCTCGATCCGCGCATCCAGCCAGCGCGACCCCGGTTGCAAAGCGGCCAAGAGCGTTCTTCAGCGGTCGGAACGGGTCAGTCATCCATGCGCCCTCGCGCCCGCCTCCGGCGGAGAAGGCGCATCGTCAAGACTTGTGCGCGTAGCACCAAACCGGGCAAAGTGGAAAGCCGGGCTCCAGCGGCGATCCATTTCATCGCCAACGCGACCGAGGCGCCGTTCCCATCATTGCAGGCGGCGCCTAGGTTGTCGGTTCGCTAATCCCCCGCTAAGATTCGGACGTTAGGAATCGAGCGCATGCGCAACGAGGACATCGCCCGCCGGCTCGGCCTTGAGAGCGGAGAATTCTATATCACCGCGCCGGCGCCGTGCCCCTATCTTGCGGGCCGCACAGAGCGCAAGGTGTTCTCTTATCTTTCAGGGCCCGGCGCCCCGTCGCTCAACGCGCTCCTGACCCGCCGCGGCTTCCGACGCTCCCAGAACATCATCTACGTCCCGGCCTGCGAAACCTGCACGGCCTGCGTGCCGGTGCGCGTCGTCGTCGACGACTTCAAGCTCACGAAGTCACGCAGGCGCGTGCTGTCCCGGAACGCCGACCTGTTGAGACGGGTCCGGCCCCCGCGCGCGACGGGCGCGCAGTTCTCGGTGCTGCGCGGCTACCTCGACGCCCGCCACGAGGACGGCGGCATGGCTGACATGACCGTGCTCGACTACGCGTCCATGGTGGAGGAGACTTCCGTCCACACCATGATTTTCGAGTACGCGCTGCGCGACGAGACCGGCGAGGAGCGCCTCGTCGCCTGCGCGCTCTCGGACCGTCTCACCGACGTCCTGTCCATGGTCTATTCGTTTTTCGAGCCAGAAGAAGAAGCGCGCAGCCTCGGGCGCTTCATGATCCTTGATCACATCGCCCTCGCCCGCGATCTCGGACTTCCTTACGTCTATCTCGGCTACTGGGTGGATGGCTCGCCCAAAATGCATTACAAGGCCGACTTCCAGCCGCTCGAAAAGCTGACCGCCAAGGGCTGGGTTCGCATGGATCGGACGAGCTGATCCGGACCCCGACTTCAGGACGGCGCTGACGACAGCGGCGCTGAAGGGCGGGCGTCGGGACTCCATGAAACGCAGAAAATTTCTCGCCGGGGGCGCGATCGGCGCCGCCGCGCTCGCGGGCTGCGATTGCGGCGCGCCGCCGGCGGCCGGAACCACGTCCGCCGTGGGCGCGCTCCAGCGGCGCGAGTTCAAGATGGTGACGACGTGGCCAAAGGACTTCCCTGGTCTCGGCGGAGCCGCTGAACGGGTGGCGAAATTCATCGGCGAATTGAGCGGCGGCGCCATGTCCGTGCGCGTCTTCGCCGCTGGCGAACTGGTCGGCGCCTTCGAGGCGTTCGATGCGGTTGCGAGCGGCGCCGCCGATTTTTATCATGGGGCGGAGTATTACTGGGTCGGAAAGTCGAAGGCCTATCCCTTCTTCACGGCCGTGCCGTTCGGCATGACCGCGACCGAGATCATGGCCTGGACCGAGTTCGGCGGCGGCCAGGCGCTCTGGGATGAACTCGCGGCGCCCTTCAACATCAAGGCGTTCGCCGCCGGCAATACCGGGCATCAGATGGGCGGCTGGTTCAAGAAGCCGATTACGTCGCTGGAGGATCTGCGCGGACGCAAGATCCGCATGCCAGGCGCCGGCGGCGAGGTTCTGCGGCGCATCGGGGCGTCGGCGGTCAACATCCCGGGCGGCGAGATCTATTCGGCGCTCCAATCGGGCGCGATCGACGGCACCGAATGGGTCGGCCCGTGGAACGACCAGGCCTTCGGTTTCTATCGCGAAGCGAAATTCTATTACTGGCCGGGCTTTCACGAACCGGGCGCGCAGATCGCGCTCGGCGTCAATCTGAAAGTCTGGACCGGTTTTACCGAACAGGAGAAGGCCATCGTGCGCGCAGCCTGCCGCGAGGCGAACCAGCTCTCGCTCGCCGAATACGGCCATTACAACGCAGTCGCGCTCGAGCAGCTGGTGAAGGACCACGGCGTTGAATTGCGCCAGATGCCCGACGATGTGATGGCCGCGATCGCGCGCGAGTCGAAAGCCGTGCTCGAGGAGATCGCCGCGACCGACGACATCTCGCGGCGAATCTTCGAGAGCTACAAGACCTCGCTTCAGCGCTCGCAGGCCTGGGGCCGGATCTCCGACGAGGCCTTCATGGCGGCGCGCCGCCAGGTGTTTTCGCTGTGACGGCCGCATGCTGACCGCCATCGGCGATCTCCTCAATTGGGCTGTCGCGGGAATCGTCTTTCCGCTGATGTTCCTGCCGCTCGCCGCCTTCGCCCCGGGTCGCCGGCCGCTCGCCGGAACGGCGGTCTTCGCGCTGATGGCGCTCGCGGCGGCCGCCTCGGGCGCCCTGTTCGCGACGCTTGCGCCGCGCTTGGGGGTTGAAGATATTGAGATGAGGGGCGGGGTTTTCGCCGGCGCGCTCGCCGCCCTCGCCGTTCTCGTCGCATTGCTCGGCGGCCCGAGGAAGGCCGCGGCTCTGCTCGCCGCAACCTTCGAGACGATCGCGCGCGGCGCCGGGCGCCTCGTCATGTGGCTCACCCTCGCCATGGCGCTGGTCCAGTTCGGCATCGTGATCTTGCGTTACGTCTTCGGGATCAATTCGATCTTCATGCAGGAATCCGTCACCTACATGCACGGCGCGGTGTTTCTGCTCGCCGCCGGCTACGCGCTTCTCACCGACGATCACGTGCGCGTCGACATTTTCTACCGGACCGCGTCGCCGAGGCGCAAAGCGATGGTGAACCTCGCCGGAGCGTATGTCTTCCTGTTCCCGGCGGTTCTCGTCGCGCTGTGGACGTCGAGCGAATATGTCGGCCACTCGTGGAGCGTGCGCGAGGGCTCGGCGGAGCAGTCGGGAATCGCCGGGGTCTACCTCTTGAAGTCGCTCATTCCGGCGTTCGCGATCCTTCTGGCGATGGCCGGCTTCGCCGCCGCGACGCGCGCAGGCCAAACGCTGCGCGGGGAGCGCTGACGCCGATGGACAGCCTCTTCGGCGAAGTCGGGGTCTGCGCCTGCGCGGTCGCGCCCTATCTCGACCTCTTTATGGTCGTTGCGCTCTGCGCGCTGCTGATGGCGGGATTCCCGGTCGCCTTCAGCCTCGCAGGAACCGCGCTGATCTTCGCAGTCATCGGGCTCGCCCTGGGCGTATTCGATCTTTCCTACATTCTCCCCTTCCCGCAGCGGATCTTCGGGGCGGTCACGAATACGAGCCTCATCGCCGTTCCGATGTTCGTGCTGATGGGCGTCATCCTTGAGAAATCGAAGATCGCCGAGGAACTGCTCGACGAAATGGCGAAGCTGTTCGGGTCGCTCCCCGGCGGGCTCGGCGTGTCGGTGACGCTGGTCGGGGCTCTGCTCGCCGCCTCGACCGGCATTGTCGGCGCGACCGTCGTCACCATGGGATTGCTCAGCCTGCCGACCATGCTGCGGCGCGGGTACGATCCCGCCTTCGCCTCGGGGTCGATCGCGGCCGCCGGCACGCTCGGGCAGATCATTCCGCCCTCGGTCGTTCTCATCTTGCTCGGCGACGTCATCTCGAACGCCTATCAGAAGGCGCAGCTGGAACGCGGCGTGTTCGCGCCCGAGACGGTGTCGGTCGGGGATCTGTTCGCCGGGGCGCTGATCCCGGGGCTCATGCTGGTCGCACTCTATCTCGCCTATCAGCTTTGCGTGGCGTTCCTCGCGCCCCGCAAGGCGCCCGCGATACCGGCAGCCGAACTCGGCAGCCGCGCCGAAGTCTGGCGCGCGGCGATGAGGACGCTTCCCGCTCCGGTGCTGCTGATCGTCGCCGTGCTCGGGTCGATCCTCGCGGGGGTCGCGACGCCGACCGAGGCGGCGAGCGTCGGCGCCATCGGCGCGCTCCTCATCGCCGGCATCCGCCTCGCGCCAAAAAGGGGTCTCCTTTCGGCCCGCTTCTTCATCCTGCTGTCGGCCGCCGCCATCGTCGCGCTGCTCGCCCTCAACAGTCTCGTCGATCTGCGCCTCGGCCGCGAGGCGCCGTCGAACGCGGACCAGATCGCGGTCCTCGCGGCCTTCGCGCTGTGCGCGGCGATTCCCGTCGGACTAATCACGAGCCTTGATCTGCTGAGACGCGAGAAGGCGCTCGCCTCGGTCGTCGATCAGACAACGCGGGTGACGACCATGGTGTTCACAATCCTCATCGGCGCGGCGCTTTTCTCGCTGGTCTTCCGTGGGCTCGGCGGCGACGAGATGATCGAGGCGGCGCTCGAAGCGCTTCCCGGCGGCGCCTTCGGCGCGATGCTCGGGGTCATGGCCGTCATGTTCCTGCTCGGGTTCTTCCTCGATTTCATCGAGATCACCTTCGTGGTCGTACCGCTGGTGGCGCCGGCGTTGCTCGCCCTCGGATTGGACCCCGTCTGGCTCGGCGTCATGATGGCGGTGAACCTCCAGACCTCGTTCCTGACGCCGCCCTTCGGCTTCGCCCTCTTCTATCTCCGCGGCGTCGCGCCGGCCTCGGTGACGACAGGCCAGATCTATCGGGGCGCCGTCCCGTTCATCGTCCTGCAACTGGTCGCCCTCGCTCTCCTGGCGGCGTTCCCGCCGCTCGCGACATGGCTGCCAGACCAGGTCTACAAAGACTGACCTCGCCGTCGGCCGCCACAAGGGCGATCCAGGATGACAGTCCGGGCGTAGAGTGTATGGTTGCGCCATGGACAAGCTCGTTTTCTTCCTCATCCCGATCGCGCTCGCGACGACCGCAATCATTCTTGGCGTCGGCATCTATTCGCTGGGCCGGGGCGGCGCCTTCGCCGCAAAGAACTCGAACAAACTGATGCGGATGCGCGTCGCGGCCCAGGCGGTCGCGATCGGGCTGATGCTGGTCTTCCTGTTGCTCGTCGGACGCGGTCCCGGGGCCAACTGACGGCGACTGGCCCGTCGAGGCGCCGCGTCCATATTCCACCCATGAGCGACCTCTCCGACTGCTGCGTGCTGTTCGATCTCGACGGCACCCTGATCGACACGGCCGGCGACCTCGCCGCCGCCATGAACCATGCGCTGATGAAGGCCGGACGGCGCGCCGTTCCGCCCGAGCGCGTGCGCGCGCTGGTCGGCCACGGCGCGCGGGCGATGCTGGTGCGCGGGTTCCAGGAAACCGGCGGCGAGGTTTCGGCGACCGAGATGGACGCCCATGTCGAGACATTTCTCGATTACTACCTCGCGCATATCGCCGACCGCTCGCGCCCCTTCCCGCTCGTTGTCGACGCAATTGCTGAACTCGCCGGCGCGGGCGCGGCGATCGCCGTGTGCACCAACAAGCGCGAGCGGCCTGCGCGTCTCCTCATCGATGCGCTCGGTCTCTCAGACCGCTTTGACGCGATTGTCGGCATGGACACGATCGGAATCGCCAAGCCGGATCCGGCGCCGGCGCTCCATTGCCTGAAACTCGCCGGGCGCCGACGCGGCGTCTTCATTGGCGACAGCGACACCGACATACGCACGGCGTCGGCGGCGGGGATGCCCTGCCTCGCCGCGACTTTCGGATACGGGCCGCTCACGCTCGCCGGGAACGCTTTCGCGGCCTTTCATTCCTATTCAGGAGTGCCCGCTCTGGTGCGCCAGGCCCTCGCCCTCGCTTAGAGCCCCATCTGACGGGCGGCATCCGGCAAGCCGCCACGCGGCCGAACCGCCGCCAGCGTTGAGTGCGTTCCTCGCCGGTCCGCCGGCTTCGCGGTTATGACTTTCAGGCGGCGCTGGCGCCCATCGATCGGCGGGGCATGCCGTTCACCATGTCGCTGCGCAGATCGGTGCGGGCCGAACGCATGGTGGAGACGAAACCCTCGGGGCGCATGTCGACATCGACGTCGAACCCCTTCTTCCGCCAGTATTCCTTAATCCGCTGGGCTAGCCGGGCGGCGCCGGCATCAGTGCAATGGTCAGACATCAATCGCCTCGATCGTGTGGGAACGGTCGTTAACGACTTCTTATTTTATAAGCTTATCTAATTTTTTTCGGGCCGACAATAGCCATCGAAAACGGACGAGTTTACCCAATCGCCCTGTTATGCCGTCACATTTTTGCTGCAGCGCAAAACGATTGGAGGTCGCCCAGGCCAGGGCTTATAAGTTCCGCTTATAGAGGCGGAGGCTGTCATGCCGGAACTCGAGCGCCTGCCTGTTCTAACCTCGATCGGCGAGCGCATCCGGCAGGCGCGCAAGGCCAAGGGACTGAACCAGGCTGAACTGGCGCTCCGCCTCGGGGTCTCGCAGCCGACGGTCGCCAACTGGGAGGCGGGAGTCCACGACCCCCGCCGCCTGATGCTCGCCAAGCTCGCCGAGGCGCTCGGGACGTCGCTGGAATACCTGGCCCAGGGCGCCCGCTCGCAGATCGAGCGCGACAAGACCGCGGGCGCCGCCTATCTGCGCCGCGCCATCCGTCACGCGCCCGTCATCAGCTTCGCCGACGCCGTCCGGATGCTCGACGACCCGCTCGCGGACCCGCACGCCGTCGCCGAGGACTATATTCCGGTGACGACCAACGCCGAGCGGGTCTTCGCGCTCTTTCTCGACGACGAAGCCGTCGATCTCGCCTTTCCGAAAGACACGCTCGTCGTCATCGACTACGCCGACCGCCATCCGGCCGACGGCGCCTTCTGCCTCGCCGCGCCGCACCGGCAGGCGATCCTCAGGCGCTGGCGGGAGAGCCCTGCGCGTCTCGAACCGCATTCAAGCAACCCGGCGCATCGCCCCCTCGCGGTTGTCGGCGATCCGCGCATCATCGGGTGCGCGCGGGTCTCGATCCGCGTGCACTGACCCCAAGGGCCGTCACGCGCATTTTTCACGCATCAGCACGAGTTCCTCGGCGGCGGTCGGGTGAAGGGCGATGGTTTCGTCGAACTGTCGCTTGGTCACGCCCATTTTGACCGCGATGGCGAGGCACTGAATCATCTCGGGCGCGTCCTCGCCGATGATGTGGACGCCGAGCACGCGGTCGCTGTCGCCGTCGACGACCAGCTTCATCAGCATGCGCTCCGCCGAGCCGGAGAGCGAATGCTTCATCGGACGGAAATCCGCACGGTAGATATCGACTTTCGCGGCGCGGGCGCGCGCCTGCGCCTCGGTGAGCCCGACCGTCCCGATCGGCGGCTGCGAGAAGACCGCGGTCGGCACGTTCTCGTAATCGACCCGGGTCGGATTGTTGCGGAAGGCGGTCTCGAAATAGGCAGCGCCCTCGCGGATGGCGATCGGCGTCAGAGCGATCCGGCCCGTCACGTCGCCGACGGCGTGGATGTGGTCGACCGAGGTCTTGGACCATGGGTCGACCGCGACCGCCCCGTCCGGCCGAAGCGCCACACCGGCCTTTTCCAGCCCCAGCCCTTCGGTGTTCGGGCGCCGGCCGACGGCCCAGAACACGAGATCCGATTCGAGCGTCTCGCCGGTCGAGAGCAGGACGCGGCGTCCTCCCCCGCCCGCGTCCTCGATCCGTGTAAAGACGGCCTTGCGGATGACCCGGATTCCGCTGCGCTCCATCTCGGCGCGCGCCCTTGCGGCGATCTCGGAGTCGAACCCGCGCAGGATTTCGTCGCCGCGATAGACGAGCGTCACGTGAGACCCGAGGCCGCGGAAGACGCCCGCGAACTCGACCGCGATGTAGCCGCCCCCGGCGATCACGACATGCTCGGGCAGCCTTTCGAGATGGAAAGCCTCGATCGAGGTGACGCCAAGCTCATGGCCGAGGCAGGTCTCGTCGACGAACGGCCGGGCGCCGGCGGCGACCAGAATGCGTGCGGCGGTCGCGCGGCGCCCGTCGGCGAGCAGCCGCACCGTGTGAGCGTCCTCAAGAACCGCGCGGCTGTCGATGATTTCGGCGCCGGCAGCCCTCAGGTTCTTGATGTAAAGGCCGTTCAGGCGGTCGATCTCGCGGTCCTTGTTGGCGATCAGCGTCTTCCAGTCGAAAGATGCTCCCGTGACCCGCCAGCCGAAACCCTCGGACTCGCGGAAGGCGCGGCTGAACTCGCTCGCATAGACGAGAAGCTTCTTCGGCACGCAGCCGCGGATGACGCAGGTTCCGCCGACGCGGTGCTCCTCGGCGACAGCGACGCGAGCGCCCGAGGCCGCCGCCAGTCGCGCCGCCCGCACCCCGCCTGAACCGGCGCCGATGACGAAGAGATCGTAGTCGCAGATCATGGACCGCCTCCGGCTTTTGTCTCTCGATTGGGCAGGAAGCCGATGCCGGTGCTGAAGCGCTGGTCCTCGAATTCGAGAATCTCGAGCTGGAACGTGTCGAGAAACTCCTTTTGCAGCGCACGGAACACCGGTTCGAGCCTGTCGTCGAAATCGAGCGGCACGCGCAGTTCCGGCTGGGCCCCGACGAAAACGGCGAAATGATCGCCGGCGATCTCCGCCGACAGCACCGTCCGCAGCCACAGCGCGCCGGAATCCTCGAGGTTGCCGACGATCAGCGAGATCCCGACGCGCACCGGCTCGAGCACGATGACGTCACGGCCGTAAAAGCTGAACGCCTTCTCGCCGTAGGGCTCGCGCGGATCGAACGGCCCGGCGGCGGGCACGCCGGCGACCTTGCCGCGCTCGCAGCCGAGATAGAGGTGAAAGCCGTCAATCACCGCCTCGGCCAACGAGCGCGACTTCAGGAGATTCTGGAACGCCGCCGCGCCATAGTCGCGAATGGCGTCCTTGATCTCCTCATAAGGCGTCGGCATGGGGGCTCCCGGGCGTCGCACTCTAGCGAGGCATAGCGAATGATCGTCGAAAAATCGCCGGAAGAATGGTGGGCGCGACAGGGATTGAACCTGTGACCCCTACGGTGTGAACGTAGTGCTCTCCCGCTGAGCTACGCGCCCTTCAAGGGCGCAACTCATAGCCCCGCGGGGCGCGGCGTCAATCCCGTCCGCCCCAGACCGGCGGTTCGCTTGCCGCTCCAATTTGCTCTTGGTCGCTCCGGGTTTCGAAAAACCGGTGATCCCAAGTCTTCGCCCGGCGCTTTAATCGCGCAGGCAGACCTCTCCGCCGACCGGGCCGAGCCCGACGGGAACCGGCACGTCGGTCAACGAGTACTCGGTGTTGAGGACGAGAATCGGGGTTCCGCGGAGCTCGATCTCCCGCGCCGCAATCGCAAGCGACTAGAGGCGGGCCTGCCGCTCCAGGCGGCGGTAGCCGTCGAAACCCGCCCCGCCGGCGAGGCAGAGCATCGGAAAAAGCAATGCGAACAGGAGCGCGACATTCCCGCCGCGGTTGCCCAATAATTTCGATGGCGACAACGCAGCCATGCAATTCCGCAGCTGATCCGATTTAATGGTCAGCTTACAGATTTAATTAATCTGATCATCGGGTCACGCTACCGAAATTCTTGCCTGGCTGCGCCCCCTGACGCGCGACGCCGGAAACAGCAGGACGGCGCGGCAGCCCTGTCCTGGCGTCGAGTCGAGGCGAAAGGTCGCCCGGTGCGCGTCGGCGATCGCCTGGACGAGCGGCAGGCCGAGCCCAAGCCCCTCTCTCGACCGCCGCAGCGACAGGTCGGTCTGCGCGAAGGGCTGCATCAGCTGGGCGAGTCGATCCGGAGCGATGCCGGTCCCGCTGTCCTTTACCAGGAAGGCGAGATCGCCGGCCCGCGTCAGCGCCGCGCCGATGGTGATCTTGGAGCCCCGAGGCGAGAACTTGACGGCGTTGTCGAGAAGCTTGGCGAGCGCGCGGCCGACCAGGAGCCTGTCGCAGCATATCTCGAGCTCGCCGTCCTGGAGCGCGACGACGAACTCCGTTTCGGCGAGCGCCGCCGCCTTCTCGACCGTGGAGCGGGCGAGAGCGACAAGATCGGAGACCGAGCAATCGACTTCATTGATCGTGATGGGGCCTGAACGCGCATCCGAGGCGAGCAGCATGTCGGATACCGAGTTGAGCAGCCGCTTGCCGCCTTCCACGACGTAGTCTGCGTATTCCTTGTGCAGATAGTCGTTGTCGCGGCCAAGCTGTTCGCTCAGTATCTGTCCGAACCCGATGATCGCGTTCAGGGGCGTGCGCAGCTCATGGCTCATCACCGACATGAGCCCGTCCTTGAAACGCGCGCCAGCCTCCGCGAGTTCAAGCGCGGCGCGCAGCGCTCGCTGATTATCGCTCGCCCGGACGACAAACATCACCGCGTGATTGAAGAGCGTCCAGTTGATGGGCTTGGCGAGAAACGAGGTCGCCCCCGCCGCAAAAGCGCGATCGACGGCCTCGCCGCTGTCGCTGGCCGTGATGACGATGACGGGCGTATCGGACAGCCCTGGCAGGGCCCGGATCTTCTGGGTCAGCTCGTAGCCCGTGACGTTGGGCATGTCCAAATCCGAGATGACGAGGTCGGCCCCTTCCTTTCGCAGCAATTCGAGAGCCTCGGCCCCGTCCGCAGCGGTGCGGACGCTGTGCCCGGCGTCAAGAAGGCGCTCGCGGGCAAGCTCGCGCATGATCGGATCATCGTCGGCGAGGACGATGCGCGCAGACTTCAAAAGAGGTGCGGCCGGTTCGACCAACTCTGGCGCCGTTTATTTCTACGGCCGCACAGTCTCTCCGAAAAGTTAAGAACGCATTTCGAATTATCCCGGGAAATCAATTGGCAACCCTTGTTGGGCACAGTGCGCGCTCCTTAACCATGAATGCGCCGCCGCCCTTGAAAACGCCCGCCCATACGCTGCGAAGCCGGCTGACCATGCTGGTCATCATCGCCATTTTCGGCTCGGTCGGCATCGTCACGGCTTCGTCCGTCATGCGCGAAATCGGCCAGTACGACGCCGGCGAGGCGGCGCAGCTCCAGGCCTCCGCAGACGTATTCGCCATGGCGATCGCCCGGGACGTGCGCGAGAACGACCGGATGGAGGCGCTCGGTGCGCTGCGGGCGATCTCGCGATGGCGCACGGTGAAGCACCTGCGCGTCGAGCTCGCCGATCGTTCGACATTCATCGAACTCGGCAGCCAAGTGGCGCTGACGAGCAAGGCGACGGTCGTAAAGGCCCCCATTATCGACAACGGCCGGACGCTTGGCTGGCTGCATCTGCACGCCGCCTCTGCGTCGCTGGCGGAACGGATCTCGGTGCTCGTCTGGGACGCCTTCGTCGCCGCTCTGTTCGCGGCGGGGATTGGCCTCATCATCGCACTGCGCATGCAGCGCGACGTCACGCTGCCCATACTCGAACTCTCAGCGGTCATGAAGGACGTCCGTGAAACGGGGGACTTTTCCAAGCGCGCGCTCAAGCAGAGCGAGGACGAAATCGGCTCGCTGGTTGAGTCCTTCAACGTCATGCTCGGCCAGATTCAGGAACGAGACCGGCGCCTGCTCGCGCACCAGACCAACCTCAAGAACATCGTGCGCCAGCGCACGCAGCAGCTCGAGAAGGCCAAGGAGATCGCCGAGCGCGCGAACAAGGCGAAAACCGAGTTTCTCGCCACCATGAGCCACGAAATCCGCACGCCGATGAACGGCATGCTGGTGATGGCCGAGCTCCTCAGCAAGTCCGAACTGCCGCCCCGCCACAAGCGCTACGCGGACGTCATTGTGAAGTCCGGCCAGGGCCTCCTCGCGATCATCAACGACATTCTTGACTTCTCGAAAATAGAGGCCGGCAAGCTGGAGCTCGAGCGGATCCCCGTGAGCCCCGTCGACGTGATCAATGAAGTCGTCGGGCTGTTCTGGGAGCGCGCGTCCTCGAAGTCGATCGACCTGTCGGCCTATGTCGGACCGAACGTGCCTGAGAAGATCGAGGGCGATCCGGTCCGACTCAACCAGATTCTGTCGAATCTTCTCAACAACGCGCTGAAGTTCACCGCGACCGGCGACGTGGTGGTCGCGGCGCGTCGCGTGCGCAGCCCTGAAGGCACCTGCTACGTCGAGTTCTCAGTGACCGACACCGGCGTCGGAATCCCCAAGGAAAAGCAGGCGACGATCTTCGAGGCGTTCAGCCAGGCTGACCAGTCGACGACGCGCAAATTCGGCGGGACCGGCCTCGGGCTCGCCATCTGTCAGCGCCTCGTCGAAGCGATGGGCGGGGCGATCGGCGTGCAGAGCGAGGAAGGCAAAGGCTCGCGTTTCTATTTCGCCTTTCCGACCCGCATCATTGAGCCGGCGCGCCCGCCGCTTGAGTCAACCGGCGACAAGCGCGCGATCATCGCAGTCGCCGGCTCGGCGACGCCCAAAGTGCTCTCGCGCTATCTTGAGGAAGCGGGCATCTCCTCGCAGATCGTCAACCGCGAAAGCGCCGTCGTTTCGCACACGGCCTATGCGGACATCATCTTCGCGGCGCCGGAGTTCCTCGACGCCTTCCATGCTGCAACGAAGGGCGCGCCCGCGCAATGGGTGCCGGCGCGCATCTGCGTCTCCGAGCTTGGCGACGCGGCCCCGGACCGGCTGCTCGCGGCCGGCATGGCGGAGGACCTCCTCATCAAACCGCTGTCGCGCTACGACGTGATGGACCAGATTGAGCGCATCCTCAAAAACGAGCTGCGCGGCGTCGATGCGGTGACGAACGCGGCGGCGCCTTCGAGCGAGTTCCCCTCTTTCTCCGGGGCGCGCGTTCTCGCCGCCGACGACAGCGCGGTCAACCGCGAGGTCGTCCGCGAGGCGCTGTCGCGTCTCGACATCGACGCGACGGTGGTCGAGGACGGCCGCGCGGCCGTCGAAGCCGCGCTGGCCGGCTCTTTCGACCTGATCCTCATGGATTGCTCCATGCCCGGCATGGACGGCTACGAGGCGACGCGCGCCATTCGCGCTTTCGAGCGCGACAACCGCCGGCGCGCCGTGCCCATCATCGCCCTCACCGCTCACGTGCAGGGCGAGGTCGAACGCTGGCGCGCAGCCGGCATGAACGAGTATCTGACCAAGCCGTTCACCATCGCGGCTCTGTCGGCGGCGATCGGCTCCTTCCTACCCGAGAAGCGCCAGCCGGCGCGCATCGCCGCGCCGCGCTCGCCGGCCTCGCGCGGCGCGCTTCCAGGCCCCGACGCCGCGCCGAACTCAGGATCGCCGCCGACGGCGAAGAGCGAGGTTGCGCTCTCGCAGAAGTCCGCGCCGGGCGCGGCGGCCAGCCCCCCGCCTGATCGGGATAACGACGAGGACTTCGGCCTCAGGCAGCAGCAACTGTCGCCGCCGGCCGCGACAGCGCCGGGCGGGAGCGCGGCTACGACGCCGCCATTGCCGGCCTCCTTCGACGAGGCGACGCTGATCGCGTTGGCGCAGATGGGATCACCCTCGAGCGATATCGTCGGCCGTGCGCTCAAACTCTACGAGGAGCACTCCAAGCCCGCCGCGCAGCGCCTCGCCAAGGCCATGCGGTCAGGAGACTTGAGAGAGATCAAGTCGGCGGCCCACGCCCTGAAGGGCATGAGCTACAATGTCGGCGCCAAGAAGCTTGGCGAAGTGTGCGCGCAGATCGAGGCCGCAGCATCGGCCGGCGGGGGCAACTTCGCCATACAGGCCCAGTGGCTGCGGATCGCCCTTACCGAAACGCTCCGCGACCTGCCGGCCGTCTACAAGCGATACCGCAAGACAGCCGCATAAGCCGAGACGGACCCCGGTCCGGCGACGGGGCGCGCCGACCGGGATCAAGCATCTACGATGTCCGAGACGTCCGGGGGAACCAGCGGGCAGTTAGCGACCCTTCACCAGTTTCGCCTTGATCTTCATGCCCCCGGGGCCAGGCACCTCCCACTCTTCATCGACCTTGCGATCGACGAGCGGATTGCAGCTTTCAACGCCCGCGTTCGGCCCCTGATCGAACACGACGCAGAGCTTGCCGTCCTTGACCGCCCATTTGCCGGTGCCTTCGGTTCCGTCGGGCATGACGGTCTTCATCGTGCCGTCCTTGTTGTAATAGATCTTGGTCACGGCGCCGGTTGGATCAGTGAGCGTCACGGTGTTTTCATAGCGGCTCGCCATCGGATCGCCGGCGAGCGCGGCTCCGGCGACGAAGAATGATGCGGCGAGCGCGAGCGCGATTCTTTTCATAGGTTTCCTCCTGCAAACGCGGCGAGGTTTTATGTCGACCGCCCGCAGGCTGTCCACTTACCAATTTTCCACCAGGTCAGATGCGCTTCGGGTAGACGGGCTGAATATCGACGGGGAGGTCGGTCAAGCCGGCGATGACCTCCTTCGCCTCGCCGTCGAGGGCGGCGTTGGCCTCTAGAAACGCCGCGGCGGCGGCGTAGTCGCCGTTCCCCTCGATCACGATCACATCGCGCGTCAGATCGGTGATCGCCTGTTCGAGCTTGACGAAATCGAGCCGGTAGCGCTTCGCCTCGGCGTCCCAGACCGCGGCGCCCCTGTCGCGGAAATACTTGTACTGAAACGCCGCGCCCCGGCCGTGCGCCTCGGTGACGCCAAAACGCATGGCGCGGAAGATGCCGACGAAATAGGTCGCGAGGAAATTCTCCTTCTCCGCGATCGGCATTTCGCCCCGCTGCATCATGAAGAGCACGTTGTAGGCGCCGAGCACGTCGGCTTTCCCCTCCTCGATCGGCGCATGAAGCTCCTTGAGCTCCGCCGTGACTGTCGTCTCCCTGCCGTCCTTGGTGATGGCGCCCGGCCCGATCGAGTGCGACAGCTCGTGGAACAGCGTCTCCGCGCCCATGTATTTCTGCATCAGCAGCCCGGCCTGGTCGTCGACCAGCACTTTCGCAGCCATGGGCGAGAGGATGCGGTCGAACTTCGCGCCCATGACATTGCTGAGCAACACTTTCTTCGCTCCCTTCGCCTCGCGGACGCGTTCGTCGTTCGGCAGGTTGAAGGCGATGGTCTGAATGCCGGGAACATTATCGCCCCCGCCATGCACCTGCGCCACCACGGCGATCGGCGATTCGAAGCCGCGCTTGAAGTTCTTGTATTTTTCCTCGACGGGGAGATTGGCTTCCATGTCTTTCAGGTAGTTCTTGTACTTGGCGAGCGCCGCGCTCTCGGCGGGGTCCTTCACCGTGACAAAGGCTTCGAACGCCGTCTTCATGCCGAACAGGGTGTCCGTGTAGGTCTCATAGGGGCCGATGGCGATCTCGATGGGTCCGTCGAGATCCATCCACGCCATTTCGGAGTCGTAATAGTCGTCCTTCAGGAACGAGTCGGCGCGCATCGTGAGAAACTTCTTCAGGCTCTCATTGGTCGCGACCGCCGCCGCCTCGCGCAGTTTCGCCGCCGCCGGCTCCAGCCATTCGCGATAGGCGACGGAGTAAGGAACCGCGACAAGCCGGTCGCCCTCCCGGCGAATGACCGTATAAGGACTATTGAACGCCTCGGCGTCCTCGGGGTGGGCGGCGATCCAGGCCTCGAATTCGGCTTTGGTCATATCGGCGGGATAGAAGCCGGCGCCGGCCGGCCACGCGGCCTCGCCGTAGAACGGCTCGTTGTGATTGGTTTCGTCCCAGACGCCGCCATGCAGATCGAAGAGCTCGAGCAGCAGCCCCGTGTCGGAACGGGCCGAAGCGGCGATCTCGGCGCGCAGCGCCGGCAGGTTGTCCCCGCGCTGGCGGAGATAGATCTCCGACATGTAGTCCGCCGCCTCGATCAGCAGGTTCACGATCTGGCGGTCTTCGGGCGACAGGAACGACACGTCGGGCGCCATCTCGATCTTCGCGAACTGGGCGCGCATCGCCTGCAGGTCGGCGAGCGGCGCCGCCGGCGCGGCGTGAGTCGCGGGCGACTTTTCGGCGACAGCGGCCGGCGCCGCCGTTTCGGGCTCGACGGCGTTCTCCTTGCGTGAACAGGCGGCGGCGAGCGCGATCATCGAGACGGCGAACAGGAGGCGCATGTCGGTTTCCTTCTTGACGGGCGGCCTGGGGCCTCGCCCCGGGAGCCGACCAGCATAACGGATCGGGCCCGTTCCTGACGAGGGCTCCGCGCAGCGCCGTCGCCGGCGGCGCCGCGCCATTTCTTCTTGCAGCGAGGGCGTCGCCTCAGGAGATATTGAACAGGCCCTGCGCCGCGACCATGGCGAACAGCATCGGGACCGAGAGCACCGTATTCGTGCGCGAGAACAGCATGGCGGTTCGCGCATGCTTGGCCTTGGCGTCCTTGTCGAGGTTGGGATGCTTGTCGGCGATGTTCAGCGCCTTCTGCTGGTTCGGCCAGATGATGAACCACACGTTGAACCACATGATGAGGCCGAGCCACATGCCGATGCCGATGCAGATCTGTCCCTCGGTCGCAGGACGGGCGAGGCCGAGCGTCATCGCCTCGACGAAATAGCCGTTCATCATGGCGAGGATGAGGCCGGCGGCCATCGTGACCATGGCGCCCCAGCGGAACCAGAACAGCGCCTCCGGCGCGATGAATTTGCCGATCGCCGGTTTCAGTTCGTCGGGAATCTTCGGCATGGTCGGAATCTGGGTGAAGTTGAAATAATAAAGGTGTCCGATCCACATGATGCCGGCAATCACATGGGTCCAGCGCACCAGGAAGCGCCAGTAATTGTCGTCGAAGCTTCCGCCCCAGACCGTCGCATAGAGCACGACGAGCACGATCGCGAGGACGAAGCCCGCAATGACCGCATTGCGAAGATTGGTGAGGATGGCCGTCATGAAAAAGCTCCCGGTTCTGAACTTTGGGGCGCCGCCATAGCCCGTTTGGCCGGCCGTGTCCAAGCGACGGAAGGACCCTGCGGTCTAAAGCCCGAGCGCCCCCTCGCCTTCAGACCGCTTTTGGGCGATAGTCCCGTTCCGGAACAAGATCGTGGAGGGGATAGCATGAGAATCGGGCTGATTGCGGCCGTACTGGCCGGCTTCGTGTTTGCTGCGCCCGCGAACGCCGCTCAGTACGAGCGGCTGTCGGTCGCCGAATTGACGCAGATCCTGGAGGGCGCCGGCGGCACGGTCTCGTCAACGTCGAAGAGCGACATTCTCCAGGTCGGCTCGTCCTTCATCTGGCTGACCGACTGCGGGTCCGACGGGAAATGCGCCGAGATCTGCTTCTTCCGCAATTACAAAGACGTATTCCCGACGCTCCAGGCGGTGAACACCTGGAACAACACAAAGAAAATTCCGGAGGCGTCGCTGAATCCAAACGGCACGCTCCATATGGAAATGTGGATTTCCGCGATTGGCGTCACCGACAAGGCGCTCGTCGACAACTTCGTCTGGTTTGAGAAATACGCGGCCGATACGGACTATTGGGGGCCATTCATCCGGTCGAGCAGCTGATCGCGCCGCGCCCTCGCGAGGCGGCGCCATGTGACCCGCCTCACACCCGAATGCAAATGCTCGCGTCGCCGGCGCGGCTGGGGCTTGCCGGCGGAGCCGAGCCTCCCACATGGTAACCGGAGCATGTGGGGAGAGATCATGCGTCAGGCGAGCCCGCTCAGCTATCTGATTGTCGCGGTCATGGCCGGCAGCTTCATCTGCTGGAGCTGGTTCCTGCTGAACTGACGCGACGCGCGCACGCGCAGGCGTTCTTGCGCAAAAAAAACCCGTAACGACCAAAGACCGGAGCGAGCGCCGAGATTCCCACTCAGAGCGCGAAGCGCCGAATTGCGAAAGAGCGCCCCGGCGCGATCGGGCTAATCCGCCCCCATCTCCTTCAACAGCCGGCCGGCGCCATCGACCTTCTCCATCACCCACAGCATGTAACGGCTGTCGACGTGGATGGTGCGGTTGGTTCTCGGCTCATAAAGCCAGTCGGCGATGACGCCGTCGAGCGTGCCGTCGAACGCGAGCCCGACGAACTCGCCGCGGGCATTCAAGGTCGCCGAGCCGGAATTGCCGTTGGTGATGTCGACGGTGGTAAGATAGTTGACAGGGAGCGTGCCGAGCGCCGGCGCGACGTGACGGCCGAATTCGCCCGCTCTCGCTCTCGCGAGCAGCGGCGCCGGCGCATCGAAGGGCTCTTTTCCGGTGTCCTTGTCGAGGACGCCCGCGATGGTGGTGAAGGGCGCCCATGAGTCGCCGTCGCGCGTGCGCCCCGTCACCTTCCCATAGGTGAAGCGCAATGAGCCGTTCGCGTCCGGCGCGATCGCCTTTCCTTCCGCCGCGGCGCGATCGAGCATCGCCTGCATATAGGCGGAGCGCGCTTTCTGCATGCGCCCGTTGCGGTCTTTCGTCTTCTTCTCAAGCGCAAGGTCGCCGGGCGACATCGCGACGGCGAGCTGGATGAAGGGATCGTCCGAGGCTTCGAAATCGGCGGCGGGGCGGTCGAGCCAGGCAAGCCGCGTCTTCGTGTCGCCGAGCTTTGTCTCCGTATAAAGACGATCCATGCCGATTTCGGCGAGCTTGCCCTCGAAGGCCGCGTCGCGGTCGGCCGCGGGGAGCTTTCGGTACTCGGCCAGCGCCTGCTCGAACACAATCCGGTCGACGCGCGGGTCGAACCGCTTCTCGATCGCGGTCAGGCGTTCGATCGTCTGCAGCCGGTCGCGGTCCTGGTAGCCGGGCTCGCGCTCGGCGTCTGGCTTCTCGCGCTCCTGCGCCCAGCGGTAGGCGTTGCGAGCCGCCGCGAGAAGCTGCGCCCGGGAGAGAAGTCCGGTCGTCTGCGCCGCCGCCAGGGCGGCGTTCGCTTCGGCGACGACCGCATCGAGGGATGAGACCGCCCGGCCGTAAGCCGCGCGCCGCGCCTTGTCGGCGTTGATCCAAGCCCTGAACTCGGCTTCGGCCTCGCGCTTCCTCTCGATGAGACGCGCCGCGTCGGCCCCTGCGAGCTGCCCGAGGAGCTTCTTCTTGATGTTGTCGGCGCCTCGGAGCGCGTTGGCGTATTTGATTGCTGCGGCTGCGTCGACCGCCGTCGCCCTGGCGATTGCGTCCGAGTATTCGGACAGGAGCTTCTGCTGGCGGGGGTAATAGCTCGTGTAGTAAAATTCCGCTTCCGCCGCGGTGCGCAGGCGATCGGTCGAGCCCGGAAAACCGGCGAGCATCACGAAATCGCCTTCTTTGAGGCCTTCGCGCGCGATTCTCAGATGACTTTTGGACCGGTAAGGGACGTTGTTCGCGTCGAACGAGCGGGAAGAGCCGTCCGGCGCGACATAAGCGCGATAGAAGGCGAAGTCGCCGGTGTGGCGCGGCCACTGCCAGTTGTCGACCTCGCCGCCGAAGTTTCCGATCCCGCGCGCCGGCGCGTAAACGAGGCGCACATCCTTTATCTCGAGCTGCTGTTGGAGATAATACCGGGCGCCGCCGTAATACGCGCGCACGTCGCAGCGCCGGTTCGCCTGCTGTTCGCATCGGGCGATGAGTTGCTTGCGGTTTTTTTCAAGCCTCTCGTCGCGGTCGAATCCCGAAAGCGCGTCCGTCACCCCTTCGTTCATGGCCGGCGTGACGTCTGTGAGTTCCTCGATGACATAGGCGCGTGTTCCGGGCGCGGCGGGGAGTTCGTCCTTCAGCGAGGTCGCGAGAAAGCCGGTCGCCAGCAGATTGCGCTTCGGCGTCGAGTTATACTGGATCGATCCGTAGACGCAGTGATGATTGGTGGCGATCAGCCCCTGCGGAGACAGGAACGCCGCGGAACAGCCGCCGAGCGAAACGATGGCGCTCAGCGGCGCGGCCTTGAGATCGCCAAGCGCCGCCGGATCGATCTCAAGCCCCGCCGCCTTCAGCGCGGGCGCGAGCGCCCCGGTCTGGTCGGGAAGCCACTTGCCCTCGTCGGCGAACGCCGGAGCAAGCGACAGAATCAGCGCGGCTGCGGCCCCGATCGCGTGGCGCATGGAAAACTCCTCCAGATTTCTTTCGAACCTTTAACCCGAACCTACTACGCGTCGAGCGGCCGGCCTAGCGCAGCGCCAGTCCGTCGCGAACCGATTTTTTCACCGCCGCGATCGCCTCCTCGACGGGAAGCTCCTCGCGATGGCCGTCGGCGCGGCGCTTGGTCTCGGCTTTGCCCGCGGCGAGGCCGCGCGGTCCGATAACGAGCTGATGGGGAAGGCCGACCAGATCCATCACCGCGAATTTCTCGCCGGGGCGCTTGTCGGTGTCGTCATAGAGGACTTCAACGCCCGCTTGCGTCAGCGCCTCATAGGCCTTCGCGCAGGCCGAGTCCGTCGCCCCGTCGCCCTGTTTCAGATTGATGAGGCCGACATGGAACGGCGCGACGGGGAGCGGCCATTTGCAGCCTGCCTCGTCGTGATGGGCCTCGATGACCGCGCCGACGAGGCGCGAGACGCCGACGCCGTAGGAGCCCATCTCGGCCGGGCGCTCTTTCCCGTCCGGCCCGGCTATCATCGCCTTCATCGGCTTTGAGTATTTCTCTCCGAAATAGAAGATGTGGCCGACCTCGATGCCGCGCGCGGCGATGCGGTCGGCCGCGCCAACCTTCGCCTCGAATTCCTTCGCGTCGTGCTTCTCCTCTGTCGCGGCGTAATAGGACGTATAGCGATCGATCAGCGGCTGGAGATCCTGATCGAAATCCGTATCCGGTCCGGGAACGGCGAGGTCAAGAAGCCGCCGGTCGCAGAAGACCGTGCTTTCGCCCGTTTCGGCGAGCACGATGAATTCGTGGGAGAGGTCGCCGCCGATCGGGCCGGTGTCGGCGCGCATCGGGATCGAGACGAGGCCCATGCGCGCGAAGGTGCGCAGATAGGCGACGAACATCTTGTTGTAGGAGCGCCGCGCGCCGGCCGCGTCGGCGTCGAAGGAATAGGTGTCCTTCATGAGGAACTCGCGCCCGCGCATGACGCCGAAGCGCGGACGCACCTCGTCGCGGAACTTCCACTGGATGTGGTAAAGCATCTTCGGCAGGTCTTTGTACGAACGCACGCCTGCCCGGAAGATTTCGGTGATCATCTCCTCGTTGGTCGGGCCGTAGAGCATCTCGCGCTCGGCCCGGTCCTTGATGCGCAGCATCTCCTTGCCGTAGGCGTCGTAGCGCCCGCTCTCGCGCCAGAGGTCCGCCGACTGGATGGTCGGCATCAGCATCTCGACGGCGCCGGCGCGGTCCTGCTCCTCGCGCACGATCTGCTCGATCTTCTTCAGCACGCGGAAGCCCAGCGGCAGCCAGGCGTAGATGCCCGCCGATTCCTGGCGCGCCATGCCCGCCCGCAGCATCAATTGGTGCGAGACGATCTGCGCCTCGGACGGCGTTTCTTTGAGCAGCGGCAGGTAAAAGCGGGAGAGGCGCATGGTACGGCTCCGGACATGGCCCGCCGTCTATAGGGACCGCCGCCGCGCTTTGTCCACTTGGACCCCCGCTTTCGGCGGCCGGCGCTTTGGAACTGCAGAGCGCACGAGCGCTTCTTGTGCGCAACTATTTCTTGACGAACTGTCCCAATTTTTTCTTATTGGAGTGTGAGGATCATTCTCGCCCTTCTGATCGCTTTGGCGACGCCGGATGCCGGACAGGGGTCTGATCTCGGGTTTCCACCACGCGGATGCGAAAAGTTTGAGCGATTTGACGCGGACAAGATCCTTTTTGGCATGGATCCGACGGCGATCGCTTGTCTCGCGGAAGGAGCTACTCCTGCTCTTCATGCAAATTTTGACTCGCTTCCAGCAAGCAAGAGGAACCTCGCACAGCTTCTCCTGCTCCAAATGGGCGGTTCAAAGGATGCGACGGACGACGTTCGACAATGGTTGCGCGTCCATCCCTCCGCCAGCGCCGAAGAAATCAGGCAGGCCCTCCGCGCGCTTCGCTACGACTACACGCAGCGGCAACAGTTTCGTTGCGCGAACGCCTTGAACGCCGCCTTGATGTTGGAAGCTCTGACGGCGCCGTTGGAATTCGCGAGCAGATTATTTTCGGGCCGTCCAACGAGGGATTTGTTCGCGGCAGGATTGGAAGCAAGCGTGTCGATTTCTTCTTCGATAGCGGCTCCAGCAGTTCCTTTATCAATGAGGCTCTCGCAATCGAATTGGGATTTCGTTTCCTCGGCGACGAGTCGGTTGCTGTCTCGACTGTGGCAGACGTCGCAAGTCTCAGAATGGCCGAGGCGCCTCCAATCCACATTGGCGAAACAACGTTGGAAAACGTCCTGTTGTTGATTACGCCGAAAAACGGGTCATTTGGTGGTTATGGTCGAGGGATCACGCTTGGAACGCCAGTGATGCGCGCACCCGGAAAAGTCGCTTGGCTCAAGGGAGGGAGTGAGTTCGCCGCCGGCGATCAGGTCCCAGACGCGGCGTGCCTATCTCGCCCTCGCCCGCTCTTTCAATATCAGGGATACCTCGGCCTGATCGGCGAACTTCCTCAAGGCGCCGCGCCCGCTTTTTTTGACGGCGGCTTCTTGTACACGTTCCTCAATCACACGGCGGCGCGGACGTATTCGCCTGAGACGCGGATTGAATCGAAGGCCAGATATGCCTCGCAAGTTGAGAGGGCGGGCAAGCGAACGATCGGCACGCGAGGCGCATCGAAATTTCGCATGCGGATCGGCGACGCCGAGATTGCACTCAAGGACGTAAGGGCAATCTTTCCGATTGAGACCGGGCCGATTGGTTTCGTCGCGCAGTTCGGCATGGACATGGTCAAGCAGACCGGAGCGCTTGTCTACGACTTCGACACGTTGACCTATGCCGCAGTCGGCAAGAACGACCCTCGGCTGGCGGCATGCTTGCCGAACTGATGCGCCGGGCCGAGGCGCTCGATCCACATCGCGCCCCTCCTCGATCGGGACGAAAGACCGTCAGTCATACGCCCCGGCGTATTTCACCCGCAGCGCCGCTTTCTCGACCTTGCCCATGGCGTTGCGCGGCAGGGACGTCTCGAAGAAAAAGCGGCGCGGATGCTTGAACCTGGCGAGATGCCTGTCGAGCGCCGCCTGAATGTCCGCAAGCGGAACGCCGCCTGCAGCGACCAGGACCGCGACGACGCCTTCGCCGAGGTCCTTGTGCGGCGCGCCGATCACCGCCGACTCGGCGATTCCAGGTATGTCGTCGAGGACGCTCTCGATCTCTTTGGGATAGATGTTGTAGCCGCCGGAAATGATGAGGTCCTTCGACCGCCCGACGATCCTGAGGCGCCCGTCTTCGTCCATGGTCCCGACGTCCCCGGTGATGAAGAAGCCGTCGGGGCGGAACTCTTCGGCGGTCTTTTCAGGCAGACCCCAATAACCCTTGAAGACGTTCGGGCCCCTCACCTCTATGACGCCGGTCTCGCCGCGCGGAAGCTCCCTCCCCTCGCCGTCGCAGACCCGCGCCTCGACGCCTGGAAGCGCGAAACCGACGCTGCCCGCGATGCGGGCCCCGTCGAGCGGATTGGAGGCGATCATGCCGGCCTCGGTCATGCCGTAGCGCTCGAGAATCTCATGGCCCGTGCGCTCGCGGAACCGCGTCCAGTCGCGCGCGCTCAGGGGCGCCGAGCCGCACACGAACAAGCGGATCGAGGAGCAATCCGCGGCGCCGAAATCAGGATCGTCGAGAAGACGCGTGTAGAAGGTCGGCACGCCCATCATCACGGTCGCGCCCGGGAGGAGTCGCCGGACATCGCCCGGATCGAACCTCGGCAGGAACAGGATGGTCGCCGCGCTCAGCAAGGCGGTGTGCAAAGCGACGAAAAGACCGTGAATGTGGAAGATCGGGAGGGCGTGCAGGAGGACGTCTTCGCCGGAAAAGCCCCAGAGGCGGTTGAGGGCGAGCGCATTCGAGGCGAGATTGCCGTGGGTCAGCATCGCCCCCTTGGAGCGTCCGGTCGTTCCCGACGTGTACAGAATGACTGCAAGATCGTTCTCGGCGCGCGCCGTCGGCGGGAGCGGCTCGATCGCGGCGATTTCGGCGAGAAGCGCGTCGTCGTCGCTGTCGCCGAGCGCGATGAGCCGCGCGCCCGCTTTTGCGGCGACGCCTTCAAGCGAAGCTGCGGCCGAGGGTGTGCAGAAAAAAAGCCGCGGCGCGCCGTCTTCGAGGAAAAAAGCGACCTCATGCGGCGTGTAAGCCGTATTGAGCGGGGTGAAGACGGCGCCGAGCCGCAACGCGCCGAGATAGAGCGCGACGCCGGCGAGGGATTTCTCGACCTGCGCCGCGACGCGGTCGCCCGCCTGGACGCCCGCGCGCGCCATATACCCGGCAAAGCGCCCCGACCAGAGATCGAGATCGCCATAGGTCCAGCCGGCGCGTGAAGGGAGCGCCAAGCAGGCGCGATCAAGCCGCCTTTCGAATCGACTCCGGAAAAGGGAGTAGACGTTCATTGCGCCTATGGGGCCATGGCCGCCTGCGCGGCGAAGGCTGGTGCGGTCGAGAGGACTCGAACCTCCACGATGTTACTCGCCAGCACCTCAAGCTGGTGCGTCTACCAGTTCCGCCACGACCGCATCCGACTGGAAAGGTGAGGCGCTTAGCAAAAGCCACGGAGGCTCTCAAGCGAAAGTTTAGGCGCGCGGGCCCTCGGTCACCACGAGACGGACATTGGCGCCGTCGATCTCGACCTTGCCCTCACCGACCGGCGCGCCGTTGGCGAGCAGGGCGAGCGGGGCGCTGGCGTCGCGCCCGAGAGGAATGAGGGCGCCGCGCTCAAGACGCAAAAGCCTGCCGAGCGGCATCGAGGTCTCCCCCACCAGCACGCAAAGCTCGATTTCAATCTCGCCAAAAGGCATATGGGACCGGTTCTGAGGCTTTGCCCACGAAGGTCGCCCTGATTGGTTAGAGCGTCGTTAAAGCTGCTGTTTCGAGAAGACCCCGCCGTCGAATGGGCGACATCGCGAGGCCTCGTTCCCTATGAGACCGCCGTCGCCCTCATGGAGGAGCGGGTCGCGGCGATCAGGGCCGGGTCGGCCGGCGAATTCGTCTGGCTCCTTGAGCATCCGCCGCTCTACACGGGCGGCACGAGCGCGGACCCCGCCGACCTCAAGACGCCGGATCGCTTTCCGGTTCATCGCTCCTCGCGCGGCGGGCAGTTCACCTATCACGGGCCAGGGCAGCGCGTCGCCTATGTGATGCTTGACCTTGAGCGGCGCGGCCGGGATGTGCGCGCCTTCGTCGGCGGACTTGAGGCCTGGCTCATCGGCGCGCTGGCCGAATTCGGCTTGAAAGGCGAGACGCGCGAGGACCGCGTCGGCGTATGGATCGATCGGACCAGGCCCGGCGAACCGCGCCGCGAAGACAAGATCGCGGCGATCGGCGTGCGCATCCGCCGCTGGGTCAGCTTTCACGGCGTGGCGCTGAACGTCGAGCCCGACCTTGCCCATTTTTCGGGGATCGTGCCTTGCGGCATCGACACGCCGGGGCTCGGCGTCACGAGCCTCGCCGATCTTGGCCTGCCAGTCACGATCGCCGACGCCGACGCCGCGCTGCGCGAGTCGTTCGAGAGGGTGTTCGGCCCGACAGTGGCGACCGCCGCGCCGTGACCTCAGGCGCTGCTCGCCTCGCGCGAAAAGCGACGCCGCCACGGGATCCGCGCCGGCGGAGTCGAACGCCGCAAGCGCGTATGTCGCGAGGCGGGCGTCGCCGGCGCGAATCCGGGCCTATCTCGTTGGCGACGGGGCGGGCGACCTGACGCAATCGTGAATTTTGAAAGCCGCGCCTCCGCTCGCTATAAAGCGGCCGCACAACCGAGAGGTATCCATGCGCAGGCTTGCATCGATCGTCGTCGGCGCCCTTACGCTGCTGGGAAGCGCCTGCGGCCAACCGGCGCCGCAGCAAAAGGTCGCCCCGAAGCCGAGCGCCGCGCCGGCGCTTGCGGCGCCCGCCGCCAAGCCCGCTGCGAGCCCCATGAAGGACAGCGAGATCGAGACGCGGACGCGCGTCGCGCCGCGCTCGATGGCGGACGTGCATCTCTCCTTCGCGCCGGTCGTCGAAAAGACCGCGCCCGCGGTCGTCAACGTGTTCACGAGCCGCACGGTCCGGCGCACCACCGGCGACCCGTTCTTCGATCGCTTCTTCGGCGCCGGACCGAGCCAGCAGAGCTCGCTCGGCTCTGGCGTCATCGTCAATCCGGACGGCCTCATCGTCACCAACAACCACGTCATCGAAGGCATGACCGAGATCAAGGTCGTGTTCGCGGATCGCCGCGAGTTTCCCGCGACGATCCTTCTGACCGATCCCAAGACCGATATCGCGGTCCTGAAGATCGAGGCGGGCGAGCCCCTGCCCTATCTCGAGTTCGCCAATTCCGACGCCATCGAAGTCGGCGACGTCGTGCTCGCCATCGGCAATCCGTTCGGCGTCGGACAGACGGTGACGAGCGGCATCGTCTCGGCGCTCGCGCGCACGACGGTCGGCGTCAGCGACTATCAGTTCTTCATCCAGACCGACGCCGCCATCAATCCCGGCAATTCCGGCGGCGCCCTCGTCGACATCGACGGAAGGCTGGTCGGGGTCAACACCGCCATCTATTCGCGCTCGGGCGGCTCCAACGGCATCGGCTTCGCCGTGCCCTCGCGCCTCGTGCAGCAGGTGATCCGCTCCGCCATGAACGGCGGCCGGCTCGTGCGGCCGTGGATCGGGGCCTCGTCCGACACCGTGACGCCCGAAGTGGCGCGCGCGTTGAAGCTCGCCCGGCCGGCCGGCGCCATCCTGACGGATCTATGGCCGGGGGGACCGGCGGCGGCGGCCGGCCTCAGGGAAGGCGACGTCATCATTTCGGTCGATAACGAACCGGTCTACGATGAAGGCGCGCTCCGCTACCGCATTGGCGTCAAGAATGACGGCGACGCAGCGGCGGTCGTCTTCGTGCGCGACGGCAAGGAGCAAAGCGCGGCGGTGAGGCTGCGGCTTCCGCCGGACCAGCCGGCGCGCGACGAGCGCACGCTCGAAGGCGATCACCCGCTGAACGGCGTCACTGTCGACAACCTGTCGCCGCGCTTCAACGAGGAGACAGGGCTTGACCCGTTCCGCACCGGCGTCGTCGTGATGAATCTCGATCGGCGCACCTATGCCGCGCGTTCGGGCCTGCGTCCCGGCTTCCGTATTCTCTCCGTCAACGGAAAAAAGGTGACGACCACGGCCGATCTCGCGCGCGAGCTCGCCAAGCCCGCCGCCGGCTGGCAGTTCGACATCGACACCGGCGAGCGCATCGTGCCCTGGCGCGTGGGGAGGTAGGTGCTCGGTGGATGGTCAACGGCGATTGGGAAGCTGGCCGCCGGCGTTCACTACTTGCTATTGACCATTGGTCTCGACCCGTGAGCGACCTCTTCCAGTCCGCCGGGCTTGAACGAGACGCGCCGCGGCCGCTCGCCGACCGGCTGCGGCCGACGACGCTCGACGAGGTCGTCGGGCAGGATCGCCTCCTTGGCGAGGGCGGGCCGCTGCGGCGCATGCTGAAAGCGGGGCGCCTTTCCTCGCTCATCCTCTGGGGACCGCCGGGGGTGGGCAAGACCACGATCGCGCGGCTTCTCGCCGAGGAAACCCGGCTCGAATTCGAGCAGATCTCGGCCGTCTTTTACGGCGTCGCCGATCTGCGAAAGGCGTTCGAGCGCGCCGAAGCCCGGCGCGCCGCCGGCAAGGGCACGCTGCTCTTCGTCGATGAGATCCACCGCTTCAACCGGGCGCAGCAGGACGGATTCCTGCCGGTCGTCGAGTCCGGCGCCGTGACCTTGATCGGCGCCACCACTGAAAATCCCTCCTTTGAACTCAATGCCGCGCTGCTCTCGCGCGCGCAGGTGCTCGTGCTCAATCGCCTCGACGCGTCGGCGATCGAGAAGCTCCTTTTGCGCGCCGAGGCGGCGGAGGGCCGCAAGCTGCCGCTGACAACCGACGCGCGCGCGCTCCTCGCCTCGCTCGCCGACGGGGACGGACGCTACGCCCTCAATCTCGCCGAGGAGGTTTTCCTCGAGCCCGAGGGCCGTCCTGCCGTCGGTCCGGAGGAGCTCCTGAGGATCGTGCAGCGCCGCGCCCCGCTCTACGACAAGGGCGAGGAGGCGCATTACAACCTCATCAGCGCGCTGCATAAGTCAGTGCGCGGATCGGATGTCGATGCGGCGCTCTACTGGCTGGCGCGCATGCTCGCCGGCGGCGAAGACCCGCTCTATCTCGCCCGCCGCATCGTGCGCATGGCGGCGGAGGATGTCGGCCTCGCCGACCCCGCGGCGCTCGCCGTCGCCGTCGCCGCAAAGGACGCCTACGAGCTCCTCGGCTCGCCTGATGGCGAACTCGCCCTCGCGCAGGCCGTCGCCCATCTCGCGACCGCGCCGAAGTCGAACGCGCTCTACAAGGCGTTCGGCGCCGCGGCCCGCGCCGCCGGAGAGACGGGCTCGCTGTCCCCCCCGCCCTACGCCCTGAACGCGCCGACGAAGCTGATGAAATCGCTCGGTTACTCGGACGGCTACGAATACGACCACGACGCCGAGGGCGGCTTCGCCGGACTCGACTATTTTCCGCCGGACCTTGCGCGGCGCGTCTTCTACGATCCGACCGATTTCGGCTTCGAGAAGGAAATCCGCAAGCGGATCGACTACTGGAACAGGAGACGCCGGCCGCGGCGGCCGGCCGGATGAGCCTCGCCGACATCGCCTTGTGGAAGACCGTCGCGACCGCCGGCGTCTTTCTCGCCCTGTTCTCCGGGGAGCGTCTGGCGCCGGCCGCGAGGCGACCGCATTTCGAGCGGCGCCTCGCGCGCAACGCCGGTCTCTGGCTCGGCATGGCGGCGACGTCGATCCTGGTCGGGGCGCCGCTGAGCGCCGCGGCCGCCTCGGTCGGGTTGTGGGCGAGGCCCGACGCCGTTCCCGCGGCGGCATGGTTCGTCGTCGACATGATTGTGCTCGATCTCTGGGTCTATTTCGCGCACCGCGCCTATCACGCCGCGCCGTTGATGTGGCGCCTGCACGGGGTTCACCATCTCGACGAGCATCTAGATACGACGTCGGCGGCGCGGTTCCATGCGCTCGAGATCGCCCTGTCCGCATTGATCCGTATGCCTCTGATCTCCGCCCTCGCCATCCCGCTCGCTCATGTGCTCGTCTATGACGCGCTCCTGTTTGCGGCGGCGATCTTCCATCACTCGAACCTGCGGCTGCCGGCCGCTGTCGAACGCGCAGTGTCGCGGGTCATCGTCACGCCGTCGATCCACTGGGTGCATCACCATGCGCGCCGCACCGATACCGACTCGAACTACGCCGGAATTCTCAGCGTCTGGGACGGCCTGTTCGGGACGCGTTCGCCGACGAAACGAACCGCCGCCATGAAGATCGGCGTCGAGGGCCTTTGCGACAGGCCGCTGGTGCGGCTATGGCTCGCGCCGTTCGGAGCGCCGATGCGATGAAGACCCTTGCGACTTTTCTGGCCGTGGCCGGCGGCGGCGCGATCGGCGCCTCGCTGCGGCATGCCGTGCAGATCGCGGCGACGCGCGCGTTCGGATACTCGTTTCCGACTGGAACCTTGGCGGTCAACGTCGCCGGCTGCTTCGCCATGGGCCTTGTCGTCGCCTGGTTCGCGGCCCGCGAGCCGAACCCCGGGCCGTTACGCGCCTTTCTCGCCGTCGGCGTGCTCGGCGGCTTTACGACCTTCTCAGCCTTCGCGCTCGACGCCGTGACGCTATGGCGCGACAAGGCGCTCGCCGTCGCCGCGCTCTACGTGTGCGGATCGGTGGTCTTGTCCGTGGGCGGATTGATGGCGGGGCTTGCCGTCGGAAGGTCCTTGTGGTGAGCGCGGTCGAGACAGTGACGGTGAAGGAAGGCGAGGCCGGCATGCGCCTCGACCGCTGGTTCAGGGCGCATTACCCATCGGTCCGCCATGGCGAACTCGAGAAGCTGCTGCGCACCGGGCAGGTGCGGGTCGGCGGCGGGCGCGCGAAGGCCAATCGCCGCCTCGAGCCCGGCGAGGAGATTCGCATCCCGCCGCTGCGCCCCGCGACGGACCGGCCGGAGAAGCCGAAGCCGGCGCCTCGCCGCGAGGACGCGGCGTTCCTGAAGCGCCTCTCGCTGTTCGAAGACGAAGCGGTGCTCGCGCTCAACAAGCCGTTCGGTCTATCCGTCCAGGGCGGCGAAAAGACCTCGCGCCATATCGACGGCATGCTTGCGGCGCTTGAGAAGGACGGCGAGCGCCCGCGCCTCGTCCATCGCCTCGATCGCGACACCGGCGGGGTCCTCATTCTCGCAAAGACGCGGCTCGCCGCGGCGCGGCTTTCGGAAGCGTTCCGCCGCCATGAGGTCGAGAAGACCTACTGGGCCCTCGTCGCCGGCGCGCCGCGCCCGCGCCGGGGCACGATCGATCTCGCCCTCGCCAAGAAACGCGGCGCCGAGGAGCGAATGGAGGCGGACGAAGACGACGCCGGCAAGAAGGCTGTCAGCGATTACCAGATCGTCGAGGAGGCGGGGACGGTCTCCTTCCTCGCGCTCCGCCCGCGCACCGGCAGAACGCATCAGTTGCGCGTTCACTGCGCCGCAATCGGCGCGCCCATCGTCGGCGATGGAAAATATGGCGGCGCCAAATCCCGTATCGAAGGCGTCGCGCCGAAGCTGCATCTCTTCTGCCGCGAGATGTCGTTTCCTCATCCCGCGAGCGGCCGGCGTCTGACCCTGACCGCGCCGCTCGGCGGGCACATGCTGGAGACCTGGCGCTTCTTTGACTTTCCGGCCGACGCCTCGGTCGACTGGCCTGACCTCGAATGACGGCGTTGCCGCGCAAGCGATTCTACCAGGAGGCGCGGGCCGAGGCGCGCGCGGACGGGGTCGCCGTGCTGCTCGACGGCAAGCCGCTGCTGACGCCCGCGCGACGGATCCTGCTGGCGCCGACCGAAGCGCTCGGGACCGCGCTTGCCGCCGAGTGGGCGCGCGCCGGCGATCGGATCGACATCGCGGACCTGGCGCTGACGCGCCTATCCATGACGGCGCAGGATCACGGCGATGCGAGCCGTGCGCCGTGGACGGACGAAATCATGAAATTTGCGGGCTCCGACCTCCTCTGCTACCGCGCCGCAGAGCCCGACGCGCTGATCCGCCGGCAGGAGCAAGCTTGGTCGCCGTTTCTGCGCTGGACCGAAGCGGCGCTCGGCGCGCGGTTTCGCGCGACGACGGGGATTGCGGCGATCGCTCAGCCGGAACCGGCGCTCGCCGCCGTCGGGGCGCGCCTCGCCGCGTTCAACGGGTGGCGCCTGCTCGGAGTCCGTCGCGCGACCGAGATCAGCGGCTCCGCGATTCTGGCGCTCGCGCTCGAGGCCGGCGCGTTTCCGCCCGCCGAGATTGTCGCCGCCGCGCGGCTGGACGAGACGTTCCAGGCCGAACGCTGGGGCGTCGACGCCGAAGCCGCCGCGCGCGAGGCGCGCATCAGGCGCGACTTTTTCGACGCCGCGCGATTTCTGGAGCTGCTGGCGCGTTAGGGCTTGCTGCGACGTCCTCAAAGCGCGTCGTAGACGGCGTTGACGAGACGCAAGCCGCGCGGATCCCCGACGAGATGCGGGGACATCCTGTTCATGACATAGGCGGCCGAAATGCGATGGACGGGGTCGAACATCACCGACGAGCCGCCGAAGCCCGCATGGCCGAAGGCGGAACCGCTCGGTCCGAAATGCCCGTTGATATTGCGCATGAACCCGGCGGCCCATGAGAGACGGAACGGCAGCACGAGATCGTCGCCGACGATGCGCTCCTCGAGCGCCGCCGCCAGCGCGCCCGCGCCGATGATCCGCGCGCCGCGATGAACGCCGAGGTTCGCGAAGGGGTGCGCGAGTTCGGCGAGCGCGCGCGCGGTCGCGTGAATGTTGGCGGAGGGGATTTCCGCCGCCATCCAGGCCTCACGCGTAACGCCGCCGGGGGCCGACCACGGCTTGAGGAACGCGACGCGCTTCAATTCCGTCAGCGGGCCAAGATCGGGCGCGCGCGGCGGCTTTGGCATATAGGCGGCGCGCGCGATCTCTTCTGGGCGAAGCGCGCAGTGCAGATCGACGTCGCCGAAATCCTCCCGGAGCTGGCGCGCCACGCCGCGTCCCGTCGCCCGCCTCAGAACCTCGCCGGCGATGAAGCCGAAGCTCTGCGGTCCGTAGCCGCTCGCCGAACGCGGCGGAAACAAGGGCGCCATGGCCGCGAGGCGCGACGTCGTCCGGTCCCAGTCGAGCCAGATGTCGGCGGGCGCCTCGTCGGCGAAACCGACGATCCCCGACTGATGCGAGAGCGCCTCGGCGAGCGTGACGTCCGCCTTGCCGCCGGGGGCGAATTCCGGCCACCAACGCGCGACCGGCGCGTCATAGTCGAGCTTGCCGTCGCTGACGGCGCGAGCGACGAGCAGGGCGACGACGAGCTTGCCGCTTGAGTAGATTCCAGCGAGCGTATCATCTGTCCACGGAATCTCGCGCGCGCGGTCGGCGTAGCCGCCGACCAGATCGACGACGCAGCGCCCCTCGACGAAGACGCAAAAGCGCGCGCCGAGCTCGGTTCCTTCAGCGAAATTCAGGGCGAACGCGTCGCGGACGCGCCCGAACGGCGCATCGGCGAAGCCGGAGACCGGAAAATCGCCGGAGGCGGCGGCCGTCATGCCGGGCGGTCAGCGCCGAAACGCGCAGGCGATCCCGGCCGCGGCGATCGAGGCGACGATCTCAGGATTGTCCATGCTCATGATGGCGTCGATGGCGGCGCCGGGCCGGCCGCGATCAGCGTCCTCGAATCTTTCAAGGAAATCGGCGACGGCGCCGAGTTCGCGTCCCGTCAGGTCCTCGTCGAGTTCACCCGCGAGACAGGCGGCCATCGGCGGCTCCATGCCGAAGGCGATGAAGCGGTTTTCGAGCCGCGAGGCCGGCGACATGCTCGCGCAGGCCGAAGCGGCGAGAGCGGCGATAATGAGACCGGCGCGCATTTGCTTCTCCCGCCCGCCGACCTTCAGCGCGGCCTCAAGCCCAATTGCTGAAGCCGCCAGACCAGCGAGTCGAGTCGGTCCTGCCCGAAAAACGGTTCGTCGTCGAGCACCATCAGCGGAACGCCCCAATGATGCTTCAGCTGCTCGGCCTCGCTCTCGGCGACAGTTTCGGCGATCAGGCGAGGATTATCGCGCGCCCAACGCTCAAGCTCATAGAGATCGAGCCCTGCGGCGGCGCACGCCTCGGCCATCGGGCCGCCGGCGTCCCAGTTCTCGACCCCGCCCCAGATGCGGCGTGCGACCGACTGCGCGAACTCAAGGCCCTTTCCATGTTCGACCGCGGCGACGGCGAGGCCCATGAGCTTTTCCATCACCGGCTGGTCCGCCGCCACCTTGCCGGTCGCAAAGTCCATGGCGATGGGATCGGGACGGGGCGAAGCGAACGTCACGCCCAGCCGCTGGCTCTCGCGCCAAACGTCCTTGAAGAGATAGGGCAGGAATTGCGGGCGGTTCTTCTCGAAGAAGTCCGGCTCGCGCATGGCGAGCGGTCTCACAGGGCGAAACCGCGTCTCGATCGGGTACGTTCGTGCGATGTCGCAGAGACGATCAATGGCGAGGTAGGAATAGGGGCTGCGGAAGGACCAGTAGATGTCGAGGCGCGGCATTTCGGGAATCCGTTGGCGTCATTGAATCTTGAAGGCCCGCTCGCTATCTCGTCAAGCGCCGCGGACAGGCGGCGCGGCGGAGGCGGCATGGCGAGGCTCTTGCGGTTTGCGGTTCTACAGTCGGCTTTCGGCGACGACATGGGTCGCAATATCGCTCGCGTCGAGAAGCTCGTCCGCGACGCCGCCCGCGACGGCGCGAAGGCGATCCTCGCGCCCGAGCTCTTCCAGGGTCCCTATTTCTGCAAACGCGAAGAGACGCGCTGGTTCAAGGATGCTTATCCGTATAAGGATCATCCCGCCGTCAGGGCCCTTGCCCCGCTCGCCGGCGAGCTCGGCGTCGTGCTGCCCCTGTCCATCTTCGAGAAGGCGGGCGAGGAATACTATAACAGCCTCGTCATGGCCGACGCGGATGGCGCGCTTCTCGGCGTCTATCGCAAGAGCCACATTCCGGACGGCCCCGGTTATGAGGAGAAGTTCTATTTCCGAGCCGGCGACACCGGCTTCAAGGTGTGGCCGACCCGCTTCGGGCGCCTTGGCGTCGGCGTTTGCTGGGACCAGTGGTTCCCGGAGGCCGCGCGCGCCATGGTCCTTCAGGGCGCCGACATTCTGCTCTACCCGACGGCGATCGGCTCCGAGCCCGAGAACCCGACCCTCGACACGCAGCCGCGCTGGCGACGGGCGATGATCGGCCACGCGGTCTCGAACGTCACGCCGGTCGGCGCCGCCAACCGTATCGGCGACGAAGAGGGCCAGATCTTCTACGGCTCCTCGTTCATCTGCGACGAAGGCGGGGATTTACTCGCCGAGTTCGGCCGCGTCGAGGAGGGCTTCATCGCTGCGACGGTCGATCTCGATCACATCGCCGAACGCCGGGCGAGCTGGGGCTTCTTCCGGGACCGCCGCCCGGAACTCTACGGCGCCCTGACGCGCCAGGGCGTCTGAGCTCGACGGGACCGCATCGGCGACCCGGCCAGGGCCTGCCGCAGAAGGTCGGTATTTCCGGCCCATTAACCGCCGCACGATAGCCTTCTTGCCGGCTGCGACCGGTCGAGAGGCGATTCATGAGCACAGACGGCGCCCGAGCGCGCTCTTCCCCGACCAAGTCCGGCCGACAGCTGCTCGCCGCGGCGCTCGCCGCCGGCGCCGGCGTGGTCGTGCTGATCTTCGCGTCGTTCACCTACTATTACGATCTCGCTCAGCGGGAGGTCCGCAAGAGGGAGATCGAGACCTATCTGACGACCGTCGGCGGCGCCACCGCCTGGGGCGTTGAAAACTGGCTCGGCGAGCGCATGCGTCTCGCCGAGACCGTCGCCCACGATTTGAACCGCCTCGACGGGCGCCCGCCGCTCGAGGCGCTGAACAATCCAACTTATGTCGACACGTTTCTCTGGACCTATTTCGGCGAGGCCGACGGGACCTATCATATCTGGCCGCCGGACGAGCAGCTTCCCGCCGATTACGACCCGCGCACAAGGCCGTGGTTCGCGGCGGCGCTGACCGCCCAGGCGACCACGCTCACCGAACCCTATCTCGACATCTCCACCAATGTGGAGACGATCACCGTCGCAACTCCCGTCATGCGCAACGGCCGCTTTGCGGGAGTGGTCGGCGCCGATTTTTCAACGCAGACCCTCAGCGAAGTGATCAACAATACGCGGCTCGGCGGCCTTGGCTTCGCATTCCTGGTGACGGGCGACGGGCGGATCCTCGCCCACCCGGACCGAACGCTAGTCTCCAAGTCGCTTCAGGAGGCCTTTCCAGGCGGGGCCGTCCGCATCGACGGCGGCGTCCAGCATGTCGATCTGCCGGGCAAGCCCCAGATCGTCGCTTTCGCGCCCGTCCCGTCGCTCGGCAGTCTCGACTGGCGCGTCGGACTCGCGATCGACCGCGACGCCGCCTTCGCCGGACTTGCGGAATTCAGGCGCTCGGCGATCCTTGCGACGATCGCCGCCGCGGCGCTTATGGTTCTCGTCCTCGGGTTCGTCGTCACCCGGCTTCTGGTTCAGCCGCTGATGCGAGCTAGGGCTGCGGCCGATCAGGCAAGCGCCGCCAAATCCGAGTTCCTCGCCTCGATGAGCCATGAGATCCGCACCCCGATGAACGGCGTGCTCGGCATGGCGGAAGTCCTCCTCGGCACAAACCTCGACCCGCGCCAGCGGGAACTTGCATCGATCATCGTCTCTTCGGGCGGCGCGCTGATGACGGTGATTAACGACATCCTCGATTTTTCGAAACTCGAAGCCGGCAAGATGCGTCTGACGCCCAAGCCGTTCAACCTGCGCAAGACGGTCTACGAAGTCGTCACGCTCATGCAGGCCCGCGCCCTCGAAAAGGACATCGAACTCGCCGTGCGCTATGCGCCAGGCGCGCCGGAGGGCGTGGTCGCCGACGAATCGCGTCTGCGCCAGGTGCTCGCCAACCTCATCGGCAACGCGGTCAAGTTCACCGACCGGGGGCACGTCCTTGTCGAGGTGAAGGGTGCAGCCGTCGGGAACGACTGCGATCTCGAGGTGTCCGTCATCGACACCGGAATCGGCATCGCGGCCGCCGACATTCCGCGCATGTTCGAGAAATTCGTGCAGGCCGACGGCTCGCACACGCGCCGCTTCGGCGGCGCCGGGCTCGGCCTCGCCATTTCCAAGAATATCATCGAACTGATGGGCGGATCCATCGGCGCGGAAAGCGTGGTCGGCAAGGGCTCGCGTTTCTGGTTCAAAGCAAGGGTCGGCGTGGACGCCACGATCGGGAGCATCGCCGCGGTCAACCCCGCCGTTTTCGAGGGCGCGCGCCTCCTTGCGGTCGACGACAACGAGGTCAACCGCCGGATCATCAGCGAACTGGCGGCCGGCTGGGGTTTCCGCGCGACGACCGTGTCGAGCGGCGACGAGGCGCTGCAGGCGCTTGAGAAGTCCGTCGCCGACGGCGACCGCTATCACGCCATCCTCATGGACTACCAGATGCCCGGCGAGGACGGGGCCGCCGCGACGGCGCGCATCCAGCAAGATCCGCGTCTTGCTCTCATCCCGGTGATCCTCCTGTCATCGATCGATGTCGCCGGCGAGAATCTCGGCGCCCGCTTTGCGGCGCGCCTGTCGAAGCCCGTGCGGCCGTCGCAAGTGGTCGACGCCCTCGCCCACGCGCTGATGGAAAATTCAAGCGGCGCGCTGGCGCTGACCGCCGCCGCCATGTCGGCCCCGACCGGCAATCCGGCGCCAAGGGACGATCGTCCAGTCGTCCTGGTCGCCGAAGACAACGTCGTCAACCAGATGGTGATCCGGAACCTGATCTCGCCCGAGGACTACAACGTCGTCATGGCCGAGAACGGCGAAGCGGCCCTCCGGCTGTTCCAGCAGCACGGGCCTGCCGCCATCTTCATGGACATTTCCATGCCGGTCATGGACGGGATCGAGGCGACGCGCCGCATCCGCGCGCTCGAAGCGGAGCGCAAGCTCGTCCGGACGCCGATCATCGCCGCCACGGCCCACGTGCTCGAAGCCGACCGCGACCGCTGCCGTCTCGCCGGCATGGACGACTTCATCACCAAACCTGTGCGAAAGGCGGCGATCGACGCGGCCCTGCAAACCTGGGTGGCGGGAGCGATCGCGTGGGAGCACGGAGCGTCGGGCGCCGCTTGACGGCAGGATCGCCTGTTCACGCCATGATGTCTTCGTTCCAGAGCGCAGGGCGTTCGCGGATGAACCTCGCCATCAGGGCGATCGAATCCTCGTGCCGGAGATCGATGACCTCGACGCCGCGCGACTTGAGGAACTCCTCATTGCCCCCGAAGTTCTGCGTGTCGTTGACGACGACGCGCGGGATCTTGAACTGCACGATCGTCCCCGCGCACATCATGCACGGGCTCAGCGACGTGTAGAGCGTGGTGTCCCGATAGGACTTCTGCCGGCCGGCCTTCTGGAGCGCGTCCATCTCGCCGTGAAGGATGGGATCGCCCTTCTGCACCCGCTGGTTATGCCCGGACGCGAGAAGCGTCTCGCCGCGCGCCAGCACCGAGCCGATCGGCAGGCCGCCATTATCGGCGCTCTTCTTCGCTTCGAGGAAGGCGAGTTCGGCGAAACGGCGATCCCAGAGCGTCAGCATGTCGGGACGGGGTGCGGCGGAATGGCGAGCCGGGAGGATAGACTCCTGCGCCGCGGTTGCCTACGCCGTTCGGCATCGTCCCTTCGCAACTCACCTTCGTCATGCTCCACGTGATCCAGCACCCGCTCCTGCAGCACAAGCTGACGCTCCTGCGCGACAAGGCGACGAGCCACGCGCTGTTCCGCCAAACCCTGCGCGAGATCGCCATGCTCTTGACCTACGAGGTCACAAAGGACCTCGAACTCGGCCTCCGCGAGGTGGAGACGCCGATGGAGACAGGCCGCTTTCCCTGGCTCGAGGGCCGGCGGGTCTGCTTTGTTTCGATCCTGCGGGCCGGCAACGGTCTCCTCGAGGGCATGCTCGACCTCGTGCCGGACGCGCGCGTCGGCCACATCGGCCTTTATCGCGACCACGCGACGCTGAAGCCGGTCGAATATTACCTGAAGCTCCCCGAGGCGATGGGCGAGCGCGACATCATCATGGTCGATCCGATGCTGGCGACCGGCAACTCCGCGATTGCGGCCGCGACGCGCCTCAAGGAAGCTGGCGCGCGGCGCCTGAAATTCATGTGCCTTCTGGCGGCGCCGGAAGGGGTACGCGCCTTCAAGGCCGCCCATCCTGACGTGTCCATCTACACCGCCGCCCTCGACCGGCAGCTCAACGAGAAGGGCTATATCCTCCCCGGACTCGGCGACGCCGGCGACCGGATTTACGGAACCGCCTGACTGGCGGCGTCGTGTCCGGCGCAGCCCCTACCCCCATCACGGAACGCGCATGAACACCCTTAGATCGCTGGTTGAAGCGCCTTGGTTCACCCGCTTCGTCATGGCGCTGATCATTGTCAACGCCGTCATCCTCGGGCTCGAGACCTACCCCGCGGTCATGGCGCGCTACGGCGGCGCGCTGAAGGCGCTCGATCACGCCATCCTGTGGGTGTTCGTCGCCGAGCTGGCCCTGCGCCTCGCCGCGCATGGCGGGCGGTTCTTCCGCGATCCCTGGAGCCTGTTCGACCTGGCGGTGGTGGCGGTCGCATTCCTGCCGGCCAATGAGGCGTTCGCCGTGCTGCGTGCGGCGCGCGTGCTGCGCGTCCTGCGTCTCATCTCGATTTTTCCGCGGCTGCGGCGGGTGATTGAAGGGCTGATCGCCTCCATCCCCGGCATCGCCTCGATCGGCGCCATTCTCGTCATCGTCTTCTACGTGTTCGCCGTCATGGCGACCAAGCTGTTCGGGGAAGCCTGGCCCGAATGGTTCGGGAGCCTGCACGACTCGCTTTTCAGTCTGTTCCAGATCATGACGCTGGAGGGCTGGGCGGACATGGTGCGCGAGATCATGACCACGCATCCCTTCGCCTGGATCTTTTTCGTCGTCTACATCCTCACGGCGACGTTCACGGTCCTCAACCTGTTCATCGCCGTCATCGTCGACGCCATGCAGCGCCAGCACGGCGACGACGAGAGCGAGACCGCGCAGGCGCTGCGGCGCATCGAGTCCGAACTTTCGGCGGTGCGCCGGCGCCTCGACGAACTCGGCCCCGCACAATCCCGCACGCAGCCGCACGCGTCGGACGCCGCGCCGCGTTAACCATAATTCGCGCGGAAATTAACCATGGGAGCCCAGCAACCCGGCAACCTCCGGGGGAAAGAGGTCGAAGTTATCCCACACCCCTCGCGCCGCCTTATTCTGATCTCCAGCTGAGTTTTTGGAGTTTCAAATGTCGAGTTCGTCGCGCCTCGGTCTTTCCTATCTCGCCCCAGAGCAATCCCAAAAGCATGTGACCGTGAACGAGGGGCTTCGGCGCCTCGACGCGATCGTCCAACTAACGGTCAAGTCGCGGACGACGACGGCGCAACCGGGATCGCCGGCCGACGGAGACTGCTACATCCTGCCCCCGGGCAAGACGGGCGCCGCCTGGGGGCCCATGGCCGACAATGCGATCGCCTATTTTGTGGACGGGGCATGGCAGCAGCTGACGCCGCGGACCGGATGGCGGGCCTACAGCGAGGCGGACGCCAAGCTCTATGTGCGGATCGCCGCCGGAACGTGGAGCGAAGTCACCGGCTCCGGCGCCGCGGGCGTGGCGCCGAACCTCCTCATCAATGGCGATTTCCAGATCAACCAGCGCGCCTTTGCCGGCGGGGCGCTGTCGGCCGGCGTCTACGGCTTCGACCGCTGGAAGGCGGCGTCGGGCGGGGCCAATGCGACTCTCTCCGGCTACACGCTGACGCTCGCCTCGGGCGAGCTCGAACAGGTCGTCGAGCCCGGGCTGTTCGGCTACGCCTCGTTCGCCTCGCTTGCCGTGACGGCCTCCGTCGAGGACCCGAGCGCGGATCTGACCGTCACCTTCGGCAGCCAGTCCGGCACGATCACGGCCGGGAGCGGGCGCCGGTCGGTCACGCTGACGCTCGGCGGCGGCGACTCCGGCAACCTCTCCTTCAAGATCAAGAAGGCGTCCGGCTCGTCCGTCACCTTCGGCCGGGTGAAGGCGGAAGTCGGCTCAGCGGCGACGGCGTGGCAGGGGCGGGCCGAAGAGGCCTTCCTCTGTCGGCGCTACTATGAGCGGATCGTTGCGCAGATTCTCGGTTACAACACAGCCGGGCAGAACCACGGCGCTTCCTGCTTCTGGCAGGCCAAGCGCACCAACCCGACCATGACGCGGATCACCAACAATTATGCGTTCTCGGAGGCGAACTGCGGATCGGGGCCCTCGACCGTCACGGGCCTCTTGCCGAACGGGGCCCTGTTCTATCGGGGCGTGACCTCGACCGGCGGCGTGCAGTTCTCCGAACTGTGGGAAGCGTCGGCCGAGCTATGAGCCCCCATGGCGCACGCGCGTTAACCGACAGGCGGCGGCGATTGGGCCAGCGCTGCGGCTTGATCGGCGCAGAGGGGGCCGTTAGAGAAGCCCGGCGGCGACCTCGACCAGCGCCGCACCGGAGAGGTGGCAGAGTGGTCGATCGCGCCGCACTCGAAATGCGGAGTGCTGCAAGGCACCGGGGGTTCGAATCCCTCCCTCTCCGCCAGCTGCTACATCACCGCCACCCCATTCCGCAGGCGCCTGCGGCTTCCGCCCGCCCCGCCGCTGCGCGGCGCGCCAGGCCCTCATCCAGCGCGCATTCCTCATCGTCGCCGGGCTGCCCGCCTTCTCGAGCCGGCATGATATGACGCAGGCCAGTCTCTTCGCTCTCGCCTTCGATCTAAGGCTTGGCGAGTTCGCCGACCTCCTCGCCGTCATCTTTCCCGCGGCGGCGGCCGAGCCCTCGCAATTCGCCGGCCGCGCCGAGCCCGGCGACCCGGCCGACGCCGGACATGCGCGGCGATCCGGAAATCCACGCCGGCGCGATCGCGCCCCTGCGCGAGATTCATCGCTCGATCCGCGAGATCGGCGTCGGAATATCGCATTTTTACGGGGCCTTCGGATGATGCGGCCGCGCCGCTCAGCGCCCGAAGCGCTCGAAGAAGTGCCGGCGGCACAGCGGCACGTAGCGGTCGTTGCCTCCGATCTCGATCGAGGCGCCTTCGCGCACGGCGCGGCCGTCGGCGTCGATGCGCAGATTCATGGTCGCTTTCGCGCCGCACTCGCAGATGGTCTTGAGCTCGTTGATCTCGTCGGCGAGCGCCATCAGGACCGCGATCGGCTCGAACAGCTCCCCGCGAAAATTCGTCCTGAGGCCGTAACAGAGCGCCGGAATCTTCAGGTCGTCGACAACGCGCGCGAGCTGACGGACATGCGCGGGCTCCATCATGTGCGCCTCGTCGACGAACACGCAGGCGACTTTCTCGCGCGCATGCTCACGGGCGATCTCCGTATACAGATCGACGGAGGAATCGTAGAGCGCCGCATGGGATCTGAGGCCGATGCGCGAGGCGATGACGCCCTTGCCGGCTCGATCGTCGACGGCGGCGGTATAAAGCAGCGCCCGCATGCCGCGCTCCTGGTAGTTGAACGCCGCCTGGAGGAGCGCAGTCGATTTGCCGGCGTTCATCGCCGAGTAGTTGAAATAGAGCTTGGCCATCAGAGCCTCTCGGGGAGGCGGCCCTCGAATTCGAAGGCGACGGGCCCGGTCATGAACACATGGTTGTCGTCCCGCCATTCGATCGCGAGCGGGCCGCCGTCGAGAAGCACGGTCGCCTTGCGCGCCGTCTGGCGCCGGCGGTGCGCGGCAACCACCGCCGCGCAGGCGCCCGTTCCGCAGGCCTTGGTGATGCCGACCCCGCGTTCCCAAACTCTGAGCCGGATCAGGTGCTCGCCGCGCACTTCCGCGACTTCAACATTCGTCCGTTCCGGGAACAACGGGTGGTTCTCGATCATCGGACCGAAGCGGTCGAGGGCCTGCGCCTCCGCGTCCTCGACGAAGAAGATGCAGTGCGGATTGCCCATGCTGACCGCCGAGGGACCCCACAGCGCCGGCTTGTCGATGGGACCGAGTTTGATGTCGATGAAGCGCGTGTCCTCGAACGGCTCGGCCAGCGGGATGTCGCGCCAGCCGAACTTCGGCTCGCCCATGTCGACGGTGACCCGGCCTTCGGCGGCGCGACAGGCGCGCAAGGGCCCCGGCAGCGTCATGAACTCGACCGCGTCGGAGTCGAACTCGTCCATCAGGATCGCGCCGACGCAGCGCGCGGCGTTGCCGCACGCCCCGACCTCGGACCCGTCGGCGTTGAAGACCCCCATGAACAGCCCGCCGCGGTCCTCGATGGTGATGACCTGGTCGCAACCGACCCCGGCGCGGCGATCCGCGATCGCTCGGGCGTCCGCCGGCGTCAGGCGCGCGCCCGCGCCGCGCAGGTCGACAATGACGAAGTCATTGCCAAGTCCGTTCATCTTCACAAAGGGGCGGCCGGCGACGGACGACATCGCCGCACTATGTAGGGATTCGCCTCAAGGCGCGCAATTCGCCGGGCTGACGCCTGTCGGTCTGCTGCGGGGTTGCGGTAGGATCCGGCCCGCCCTGGAATTAAACCTCTGCGAATGACGCCCCAGACGTCCGACAAGCCGCGCTGGATATACCGCTTCGACAATTTCAAGCGGGCGTTCCTCCTGCTGAGGGAGGCCATCGAGACGACGGAAGCGCGGCCGCTGACCCAGCTCGAGAAAGAGGGGGTCATTCAGCGTTTTGAATACACTTGGGAACTGATGTGGAAATTGCTGAAAGACTATCTCGAGCATGCCGGCGCGGCGCTTTCATCCATTACGCCCAAGGAAACGCTCCGCGCGTCGCTTGAAGCCAAACTGATCTCAGACGGGGATCGCTGGATGAGCGCGCTCGATGCTCGCAACAAGATGTCCCGCACCTACAATTGCGGGATCATGTCGACGATGCAGCGGCGACGCTTTTTAGCGCTGACGATCTGAGGTCGGGCGTGCTTTGATGTTCGACCGTCAACCGAGGCGCCGCAACGTCTCAACTCCGGCGGCGCTCGCGATCAGCGCCCGTTCCGCCATGCCGATGAAAAGCCCGGTCTCGACGACGCCAGGGATCGCGGCCAGCGCCGCTTCGAGCCCGCTCGGATCGGCGATGCGGGAGAGCGCGCAGTCGAGAACGTAATTGCCGCCGTCCGAGAGAAAGGGCGTGCGGTCCTTCGCGCTTCTGAGATTGACTGTCGTCGGCAATCCCCTCGCAGCCAGCGTCTCGCGCACGCGCCGCACCGTGAGCCCGTAGGCGAAGCGATCGATCTCGACCGGCAGCGGGAAACGCCCGAGTTCGGCGACCTTCTTCGACCCGTCGGCGATGACGACGAATCGCTTTGCGGCCCCCGCGATGATCTTCTCGCGGAGCAGCGCGCCGCCGCCGCCCTTGATCAGATCGAGCCTCAGGTCGATCTCGTCGGCGCCGTCGATGGCGAGGTCGATGACCGTCGTCTCGTCGGGCTCGACGAGCTCGATTCCGGCAGCCTCGGCGAGGCGGCGCGTCGCCTCCGAGGTCGGCACGCCGGCGACGCCGAGGCCCGCTCTTGCCCGCGCGCCCAGGAGGGCGATGAAATGCGCCGCGGTCGACCCCGTGCCGAGGCCGAGGGTCATGCCGGGCGCGACGAGCCCTACGGCGGCTTCCGCCGCCGCGCGCTTGAAGGTGTCAGTCATGAGCTTTCTTCCCGGAATTGGCGGCGCGGAACTTGTCCGCCCACCCTTTGATTTCCGCCTGCCGGCCTCGCGCCACGGCGAGGGCGCCGTCTTCGACCGGCTTGGTGATCACCGAACCCGAGCCGACATAGGCGCCGCGCCCGATCCTCACCGGCGCGACCAGCGCGGAGTTCGATCCGATGAAGGCGTCCGGGCCAATCTCGGTGCGGTGCTTGGAAAAGCCGTCGTAATTGCAGGTGATGGTCCCCGCCCCGATATTGGCGCGCGCGCCGATGTCGGCGTCGCCGATGTAGGTGAGGTGGTTGACCTTGGCGCCCTCTCCGATCACCGCCTTCTTCACCTCGACGAAATTGCCGACGCGCGCTTTCGCCTTCAGTTCCGCCCCGGGACGGAGCCGCGCGAACGGGCCGATGACCGATCCGGTTTCGGCGCTGGCCCCCTCGACATGAGAGAACGCGCAAATGCGCACGCCGCCGGCGATCCTCGTTTTCGGTCCGAAGTACACGTGCGGTTCGATGACGACATCGGCGCCGATCTCGGTGTCGGCGGAAAAATAGACCGTATCGGGATCGATGAGCGTCGCGCCGTTCTCCATCGCCTCGCGGCGGCGGCGGCGCTGGAACACGCGCTCGGCTTCGGCGAGCTCGACGCGGGAGTTGACCCCCATCACTTCCGCTTCGTCCGCCTCCGCAACGGCGAAGCGCCCGCCGTCGGCGCGCGCCAAGCCGACGATGTCGGTCAGGTAGAACTCACGCTTGGCGTTGTTGTCGGAGAGCCTCGGGACATAGGTCCGCAGCACGTCCGCGTCGACGGCCATCGCGCCGGCATTGCAGAGCGGGATCGCCAACTCGTCCGGCGAGGCGTCTTTCGCCTCGACGATGCCGAGGAGATCGACGCCCGCCGTCTTGAGGCGGCCATAGGCCCCGGGGACCTCGGGCCGGAAGCCGAGCGCCGCGCCGGCGGCGCCGGACGCCGCAGAGGCGAGCGCGCGCAAGGTCGCCTCGGTCAGCAGCGGGGTATCCGCATAGAGAACGAGCACGACGCCCGAAAATCCGTCGAGCGCCGGCAGGGCCTGCCGCACCGCATCGCCCGTGCCGCGCGGCGGCGCCTGGACCGCAACGGCGACATCGGGCCGGATGCGGCGCGCGGCGTCCCCGACTTCAGGCGCCTGATCTCCGATCACCACGGCGAGGCGCTTGGGCGCGAAGCGCGCCGCCGTCGCCATCACGTGCGCGAGCATCGATCGCCCGCCGATCTCGTGCAGCACCTTGGGCGTTGCGGATTTCATGCGCGTGCCGTGCCCGGCGGCGAGAATGACGACGGCGGTGGAGGAAGGGGACATATGAGGCTCAGCGTTCGCGATTCGGCGGCGAACCCTAAGACCGAAACGCCAAAAACCAAAACCCGGAACGGCGGCCGGCTATTCTGCGGGCTTGGGCCTTGGCTCGAGCGCCTCCTCGATGACCGGGCGATCGACCGCGGGATCGCGAAGCTGCCCTTCCCACTTGGCGACGGCGGCGGTCGCGACGGAGTTGCCGACCACGTTGGTCGCGCTGCGGCCCATGTCGAGGAAGTGATCGACCGCGAGGATGAGGAGGAGGCCCTCCTCCGGGAGTTTCAGGAACGAAAGCGTCGCGGCGATCACGACGAGCGACGCGCGCGGCACGCCCGCCATCCCTTTCGACGTGATCATGAGCAGCAACAGCATGGCGATCTGCTGGCCCGCCGTGATCTCGATGCCGTTGGCCTGGGCGATGAACAGCGTCGCGAAGGCGCAATACATCATCGAGCCGTCGAGATTGAAGGAGTAGCCGAGCGGCAGCACGAAGCTCGCGACCCGGTTCGAGACGCCGAAGCGCTCGAGCTTTTCGAGAAGCTTCGGATAGGCGGCCTCCGAGCTCGCCGTCGAGAACGCGATGGTGACCGGCTCGCGGATGACGCCGAGCAGGCTCTTCATCCGCCCGCCGCCGATCACGGCGGCGCCCGCGGCGGACAGGACGATCCAAAGAATGACCAACGACAGATAGAAGCCGCCGACGAACGCGCCATAGGTGATGATGACGCCGAGGCCGCGGATCGAGATGACGCCGGCGACGGCGGCGAAGACGGCGAAGGGCGCGAGCAGCATCACATACTCGGTGATACGCAGCATCACGAAGGCGCCCTGCTCGAGAAGTTCAGTGACGCGCCTGGTCTTCTCGCCGAGCGCGGCGAGCGCCGTGCCGGCGAACACCGAGAACACGACGATCTGCAGGATCTCGTTGGTCGCCATCGCCTCGATGATCGATCGCGGCACGAGATGGGTAATGAAGCCGGCGAGGGTGAACGCCTCCGCCGTCGGCGCAGCGTCGGCGGTCGAGGCCTGGTCGAGCGAAAATCCGGCGCCCGGGTGCAGCACGTTCACCATGAGGAGGCCGAGCGAGAGCGAGACAAGCGAGGCGCCGATGAACCACGCGATAGTGCGGAAACCGACGCGACCCAGGGTCTTGGCGTCGCCCATGTGAGCGATGCCGACGATGAGGGTCGTCAGCACCAGGGGCGCGATGATCATCTTGATGAGGCGAAGGAAAATGTCGGTGACGATCTTGAACCAGCCGGCGATGTCCCTGGCCGTCTCCGGGCTCGCCGAAGCGTGCACCGCAGCCCCGGTCACGATGCCGAGGATCATGGCGAGGATGATGAACTGGAAGAGTCTTTTCGCCATGAGGATCGGTCTCCAGGAACGGCCAGAGGGTTATCCGCCCGCCGCAGGCTTGTCCAGCGCCGGGACCGGCGCCGGGGTTACTCAGCTTACGAAGCAACTCGCTTCCGGTCGTCCAGGATTATTTTCCGAAGGACCGGAAGATCAGCGTCAGGACCACGCTGACGATGAGCATGGTCGTCACTGGAAAGAAGAACGAAAACCCGTCGCGTTCAATGACGATGTCGCCCGGAAGCCGGCCGAGGCCGAGCCTGGAGATGACCGGCCACAAGAGGCCGATCGCCAGCAAAGCGACGCCGAGGACGATCAACAGCTTCTGCATCTCACGCCATCTCGGCGAGGCTGAGATTGTTGCCGTCCGGATCGTTGAACCAGGCGATCTTCGCGGCGCCGTCCGGCGAGACCCATACGCCAAGATCGTCCTGCTCGAATCCGGGATAGCGGATCATGTTGACGCCCTTCACGGCGAGAGCCCCGACGGTCGCGGCGATGTCGTCGACGCTGAAGCCGAAAACGGTGTGGGCATGCGGCGTCCAGCCTTCGACCGTCGACAGCCGCAAGGGCGCGCCGCCGACCTCGAACGCCGCGGCGAAGGGATCCTCGGAAACGAACTTGAGCCCCAGCGTATCGCGGTAGAACGGGAGCGAAAGCTTCCGGTCGCGCGTGCAGATGATAACGACTGGGCGGGCCTTGCCGAGCGGTCCCATGGCGTGTTCCTCGATAAGACCTCGACCCTTCCGCCCCGCCGCGGCGCTGTCAAGCGGCGCGGCCGAGGGGCTGCCAAGCGCGGCGGCGATCTGCTAAACGCGGTTCAAACCAGAGGATCAAACGAGGACGCCATGGCGAAGGATCAGGAGCGCATCACCATTTTGGCCCGGGAGTTCACGGCCGCGGCGCTTGAATTTCATCGCGGCCGTATGGCCGAAAAGGGCTACCGCATGGAAGGCTCTATCACCCCCCGCTATTTCAAGATGATCGAGGGCGGCGGCGACCCGAAGGACCTTTTTGGCGGCGACCCGCTGTTCGCCGTCACCTTCGTCAAACGCGAGTCGGCGGATTAAGGCACGTCGGCGCGCCGGGATCTGCGCGAAATCCGGGATGACGTCCGCCGCCGCCTTGCCGTAACATCGGCGGAACGAGTCGGTAAGCAGCGAGGGTCGATGCGCGTTGTTCCAGTCCTGGCCGGCGTTCTGTCGCTCCTGGCGTCGCCGGCGCCGGCCCAACCCAAAACCGCCACGCTCTCGGGCTACAAGGTCCCGCCGGCGGGTCTCACCACGATTTACGACGCGCCGACCAAGGTCAATCTCGCGGGGCGCCCTGTCATTGCGGACATCGCCCTTCATGCGGACCAGGCCGCGGCCAAGACCGGGAGCCTCAAGCTGGCGCTGACCACGGACGTGACGAAGTTCGTGAAGGAGACCGAGACGGACCTCAAGAACTACATCGCCGGCCGCTACAACGATTGCGGCGAGCGCTGGTCGTCGAGCGATCCGAAGATCACCTTCCCCAACAACGCCATCCGGTTCCAGATGACGCTGGTCATCGAGTACTGGCAGTGCGGCTGGAACGGCAAGGGCAAGCCGGGGCGCATGACCCGCGACGGCGGCAGCGTCGACGTGACGCTCATCCCTTATGTCGAAGCGGGCAAGCTGCAGGCCAAGCTCGGCAAGTTGGACATCACGGTCACCGACGGGCTCGGCAAGTACATGCCGCTGGAGACGCTGGTCCGCACCGCCGTCAACAACGAACTGAAAAAACTCAACGACAATCCGAAATTCTATCGCGCCCCCAATCCGCTCTATGCGGAAATGTTCCGCTACGAATCGATGGCGTCGAAAGTCGACGCCCAGCAGCGTGTCATCATCACCGCCCGCTATTTCGCCAACGGCAAGCCGGCCGCTTTCGACCGCGTCGTCGCGAAGATGAAGAGCGAGGGCGTCACCCAGTGAGCGATCCTTCCGCCGGCGCGCCGGCGCCGGGCGGCGGACAACGCGGCGCCTTCATGCGCGGCGGCCTCCTCGCCGGTTTCGGCGCCTATCTCATCTGGGGCCTGTTTCCCGCTTATCTGAAGCCGATCGCCCAGGTTCCTGCGCTTGAGGTCGTGGCCCATCGCGTGATCTGGTCGGTCCCGTTCGGCGCGCTCGTACTCGCGGTCCTGAAGCAGCGGCGCGAGGCGCTCGCCGCGGCCGCCAAGCCGGCCGTCCTGGCGCGCCTCGCGCTGTCGGCCGCGCTCATCTCGGCGAACTGGCTCCTCTATGTCTGGGCCGTCGCGCATGACCGCGTGCTCGAGGCGAGCCTTGGCTATTATGTCAACCCGCTGATCTTCATCACGATGGGCGTCGTTCTGCTCGGCGAGAAGTTGAACCGCGTGCAGATCATCGCCGCCCTTCTCGCCGCTATCGGCGTCCTTGTGCTGACGATCGGAGCGGGCGTCTTCCCGTGGGTGTCGCTCCTCCTCGCCTTTTCCTTCAGCTCTTACGGCGTCGTGCGCAAGCTGACGCCGGTCGGTTCGATGCCGGGGCTCTTCATCGAAACGCTCATTCTGGCGCCGATTGCGGCGGTCATCCTCGGCCGCGCCATGTCGCGCGGCGAGGCGGCCTTCGGGGCGGGTTCGCTCCCGACCGACCTTCTCCTGCTCGCGGCCGGCCCCATCACCGTTATTCCGTTGGCGCTTTTTGCGCTTGCCGCCAGGCGGCTCCGTCTGTCGACGCTCGGATTCCTTCAGTATATCGGGCCGACGCTGCAGTTCGCGCTTGGGCTCTATTACGGCGAGGCGTTCACGCTCGCGCATGGAATCTGCTTCGCGCTCATCTGGACCGCGCTGGCGCTCATCAGCATCGACGCCGTGCGGCGGAACCGGCCCGCGTCGGCGGCGCCGGTCACTCAAACCGCCGCAGCGTCCCCGAAAAGCTGACGAGCGGCTGGCCGCCGGTCGAAACGATGCCCCGGGCGATCAGGAGCTTCCTGCCGCCGCCGGTCATTTCGCCCGTCGCCTCAATGAAGACGCCGATCGGGGCGGGCGCCAGAAACTCCGTGTTCAGCGTGATCGTCACCGCTTTGAACGCGCCAAGCTTGCGGTGGCAGATATCGAACAGGGACATGTCGGCCAGCGTCAGCAGCGCGCCGCCGTGAATGCTGTCCGCCTTGTTGGCGTGATGGGGTTCCGAGAAGAATGCAACGCCCGGAGTCGGGCCCGCCTCGCGGAAATAGAAAGGGCCCGCATGCCAGGCGAAATTGCCCTTCATGGACTGAATCGCCCAGCCTTCGGGCGCGGGACGGTGCTGGTTCGGCGTTTCGCTCATGCGCGGCTGTCTAGCGGCGCCGCTGCAGCTTGCCAATTGCACCGCGCATGGCGCGGGGTCTGCACGACGGTCTTGCGGGCGACGACAGCGGTGACGCATGCTGGCGGGAATGAACGGTTTTCCCGAGCCAAGAATCTTGCGCGCCGGCGCTGTCGGCCTCGCCGTCTACGAAGCGGGCGAGGCGAGCGCGCGTCCGCCTGTCGTCCTCGTCCACGGCTGGCCCGAAATCGCCTATTCCTGGAAAAACCAGATGAGGCCGCTGGCGGAAGCCGGCTTTCGCGCGATCGCGATCGACCTCAAGGGCTTCGGCCGGTCCGACGCGCCGTCCGACAAGGCGCTCTACGATATTCGTCGCCTGACGGACGATCTCGCGGCGCTGCTCGACGCGCTCGGCCTCGACCGCGCCGTCTTTTGCGGCCATGACTGGGGCGGCGCGATCGTCTGGCCGATGGCGCAGCTCCACCCGGACCGCGTCGCCGGGGTCATCGGAGTCTCGACGCCGCATCGTGCGCCGCCGCCCGTCTCGCCGCTGGCGATCATCGAAAAGCGGTTGACGGCGAACCACTATTTCATCCGCTTTCAGAAGGAAGGCTTCGCCGAAAGCGTTTTCGAGGGGCGCGAGGAGGAATTTTTCCGGTTCGTGTTCCGAACGCCCGTCCCGCGCGAGGTCTGGCCGAAGCTCGTGCCGGGCGCCTACGATCTCATCACCCGCTTCGAGGAGCGCCGCCCGGTCGATGCGAACCGCATCGTCATGTCAGCCGACGACCTCGCCGTCTATGTCGCCGCTTACAAGCGGTCGGGCTTTACCGGCGGGATCAATCTCTACCGGAACATCGACCGCAATTACGAAATCATGCGCGCGGTCGATCCGATCATCCGCAGACCCGCCCTCTTTGTCGGCGCCGATCTCGATCTTTTCCTGCCGCCCGAGGGCGCCGCCGACATGCCGGCGCTCATTCCGGACCTTGAGAAACATCTCATTGCCGGTTGCGGCCACTGGGTCATGTGGGAAAAACCGGGAGAGCTGAACGCTCTCATGATCGACTGGCTTCAGCGGCGCTTCGGCTGAGATTTCAGTTTTCGGCCGGAAAGGCGCCCTTTTTCAACCATGTTCGGCCGCAACACAGCGCCACTGTCGGTTTGAGTTTGGGCGATCTCAAGTTCCGAAGGGGCGTTTCTCAATGTCATGGACCTTCGTTGCGGCGGCGTTGGCGGCCATGAGCGCCACCGTTCTGCCGGACAACCCGCCGCAGGCGACCGGCGCCATCGCGCGGGAGACGCCGGAGGCGGCGAAATCCGCCAAGCTGCTGGTCGCGCTCGCCGCGACCGCCGCCGCCATGACGATCGCGGAGGACTCCGGGGAAACTCTCGAAATCTACCCGCTGAAGCTTGCCAGGACGTCCCGCGACCGCGGGCCGCAACTGCAGATCGGCGGCGTCGGCCTGTCCCTCGCCGCCTACCGCTCCAAGGCCCCCAGCGATCCGATGGATCTCGTCAATTTCAGGAGCGAAACCCGCGCGATGGGAAAGTTCATGCCGGGCTATCCGCAGCCGGCGAAAGTCGTCATCGGCCTCAAAGTGTCGTTCTGACGCGCATTCCGGCGAAGCTGGGGAGATTGGGGTCCGATCGACCCGCCGAGGCCGTCACTTTCCCTTCTTGACCTCGTACATCGCGCCGTCGGCCCGTTCGATGGCCTCGTCGGCGGTCGATCCCCTCGCGATCTCGACGACGCCGCACGAGACGCTAGCGCTGAACTTCTCGCCCTTCCAGACCAGCGGTTCGGCGGCGATCAGGGCCGCGAGCTGATCAGCCTTGACGCGCGCCGTCGCCTGATCGGTCTGGGTGAGGATCAGCCCGAATTCGTCGCCGCCGAGACGGCCGACGGCGTCGGTCTGGCGGACATTGGCGGCGAGCAGGCTCGCGACCCGGTCAAGCGCGAGATCGCCGGCCGCATGGCCGAGGCGATCGTTGATCTTCTTGAGGTCGTTGAGATCAACGAACACCAGGCTCGAGGGCTGGCCGTAGCGATCGACCATGGCGAGGGCGCGATTGAGCTCGCGCACGAAGGCGCGGCGGTTTAGCACCGACAGATGCGGATCCGAGTCCGCGATTTTTTCGAGTTCGCTGACCCTGGCGCGGGCCTGCGCCAGCTCCTCGCGAAGCGCCTGCACCTCCTTCATCAACGACACGAGCGCATCGCGCACGCGGGGCGTCAGCTCGGAATCGGGGATGCCGGCGATGGAGAGTCGATCGACCGGCGCCGGGGCCGCTGCTTTCTCGACGGCTCGCGCCGACCCTGTCTTGATGTTCGCGGCAGCGCCGGTCTTCGTCGTGTCGGAAATTTTCATGGCGAAGGAATGTCTCCCGTTCTCCGCCCAAGGATCGCGTCGCAGCGACGGCCGAAATTCACAGCGGCGTGAGGAGTTTGGCGTGCGTCCCAGCCCGGCGCAAGAAGTCCTCCCTTCATCGCTTGCCGCTTGAGGGGCGATGCCCGCTGCAGCACCTTGCTCGTGCGGATGCGGAACGCGCCTGTCCCCCCTTCTGGAGCGCGACACTCGTAGCCCGTGCATGAGTGAGGAGGCGTCGGTTCAGCGCCCCCGTCCAGTCGGCCGGCGCCTCCTCCGCTCTTCCTTTCCATCAGTCGCAACGCGCCCTATAGGGATGCGCTTTCCGCTTCTGAAAGCGCTCCCTTTGGCCAGACGACCCTCGACCCAACTCAAGGCGGCGCCGCTCGTAGGCGTCATCATGGGCTCGCAATCCGACTGGCCGACCATGAAAGGCGCGGCCGCCGCGCTCGCCGAGCTGCGAATTCCTTTCGAGACCGCCATCATCTCGGCGCACCGAACGCCGAGACGCCTCTACGACTATGCGCACGGCGCGGCGGCGCGGGGCCTTAAGGCCATCATCGCCGGCGCCGGCGGCGCCGCGCATCTCCCGGGCATGACCGCGGCCATGACCCCGCTTCCGGTCATTGGCGTCCCGGTCCAGTCGAAGGCGCTGAACGGATTCGATTCGCTCCTCTCGATCGTGCAGATGCCGCCCGGCGTGCCGGTGGCGACCGTCGCCATCGGCGAGGCGGGCGCCGTCAACGCCGGCCTCCTCGCTGCGTCGATCCTGGCGCTTTCGGACAAGGCCCTCGCCGCGCGCCTCGACGCCTGGCGGGCCAAGCAGACCGCCGCTGTCGCCAAGGCCCCGAGAGACTGACCATGCTGGCGCCCGGCGGCACGGTCGGCGTACTGGGCGGCGGACAGCTCGGCCGCATGCTCGCGCTCGCCGCGGCCCGTCTTGGCCTCAAGACGCATGTCTACGCGCCTGAGCCCGAGAACTGCGCCTATGACGTCGCGACCGCGCGCACCATCGCCCCGTATACGGATGAAACCGCGCTCCGCCTCTTCGCCGCCTCGGCGGACGTCGTCACCTACGAGTTCGAGAACGTGCCGGCCGAGACGGTCGACATCCTCGCGGCCCTCGGCGCCCGCGTCGCGCCGGGCGCGAAGGCCCTCGCCGTGGCGCAGGACCGCGTCGTCGAGAAAGAGTTCGCCCGCTCGATCGGGGCCGCCACGGCGCCCTTTTTCGCCGTCGACGACCTCGCTTCGCTCGAGGAGGGGCTTAAGCGAATCGGCAGGCCCGCCATCCTCAAGACCCGCCGCCTCGGCTATGACGGCAAGGGCCAGACCATGATCGCCGCGCAGGCGACGGATCTCGGCGTCACGTGGGAGCAGGCGAACCACAAGGCCTGGGAGGAAATCGGCGCGCGCCCATCGATTCTCGAAGGGTTCGTCGATTTCGCCTGCGAGATCTCGGTCATCGCTGCGCGCGGCCGCGACGGCGCCGTCGCGCTCTATGATCCGCCTGAGAACCGCCATGGCGGCGGCATACTGCGCGCATCTATGGTTCCGGCCCGGGTCGCCGCCGAGACGGCCGGGCGCGCGCGCGACATCGCTGAAAGAATGCTGCACGCGCTCGACTATGTCGGCGTCATCGGCGTCGAGTTCTTTGTCCTCAGGGACGGCTCGGTGCTGGTAAATGAATTTGCGCCCCGCGTGCACAATTCAGGCCACTGGACCCTCGACGCCTGCGCCGTCTCGCAATTCGAGCAGCATATCCGCGCGATCGCGGGCTGGCCGCTCGGCGATCCCGTTCGTCATTCCGACGCGATCATGGAGAATCTCATCGGCGAAGAGATCCTGCGCTGGAGCGATCTCGCCGCAACCCGCGGATGGTGCCTGCATGTCTACGGCAAGGGCGAGGCGCGCTCGGGACGAAAAATGGGGCATGTGACGCGGCTCGAGCCGCGCCGGCCCGACGGCGCTCAGGGCAGATAGCCTTTCTCGAGATCCATGTTCTGCCGGCTGACCGTCTCGCCCGACGCGCGCGCATGCGTCGCGCTCCACGCGATGGTCGTCCCCGTCTCGCGGCCGGTCCGCGACTTGACCGTCAGCGTCACGCTGTCGCCCGTTTCGGCGGCGATCGGCTCGATGAGCGGCAGATAGAGCTGCTCCCAATGCGTCGCCGGCGCGTCCGGGGCGGTTGAGAGGACGAGGCCCGGAAGAAGCTCGGCCGTCCACCAGAGGGCGAAGCCGTAGATGGTCTCCTTGCGGGCGAGAGCGAACGCAACCTCGCCCTTGCGGTTGGACCTAGCGTCGCGGCCGAGCTCAATGCGATCCCACTCGACGACTCGAGGGGCGCCCTGATTTTCGAGGAGTTCGGCAGGCGCGACGGCGCGCACGTAGATGTTGTTGAGGGTGAAGGTCCGCGCCGGCGACAGATCGATCTCGGCGAGGCCGGCCGTCGCCCGGTCCCAGGCGCGCAGCTCGAGGTCGATGCGCGGGGCGGTCACCGCGGCGGCGAATTGCGCGAGGCGTGCCGGCAAAAGCCGGCCCCCCGGCTTCAGGTGGCGCTTCGCGGCGTCCGCCATGGTCTCGATGATGTCTTCTTCGAGCGCGTAATTGCCGAGGGTCTCGGAGACGACGATGTCGGCTCTGGGCGGATCCTCGAATTCGGTCGAATGGCAGGCGAAGAGTTCGGCGTTCTTGATGCGGTTCTTCCGCAGCACGTCCGCCGCGACGCCGGCGATTTCGCCCGCCTCGTAAAGATAGACCTTCCTGGCGCCGAGCCTGGCAGCCATGGCCCCGAGAAGACCAGTCCCGGCTCCGATATCGGCGACGATGCTTTCGCCGGGAACGATGGTTCGCCTCAGCGCCTCATGAAACGCCGCCACGCGGACGCGGTCATTGATCAGCGTACGGTGGTATTCGATGCGCAACGGCGGACGTCAGCGCTCGGGATAACGAACGCGGGCCAGCGCGCCGAAAAAAGCGGCGGGATCGAAGCCCCTGTCGCGGAGCCGCGCCTTCGCCTTCTCGAACTGCATCACGTTGTCGATGCGCCGGTCGAGAAAAGCGTTGGTCGCCGTTTCGCCCTCCCCGTCATCCGAGAGCCAGCGCGCGAAGGTCGATACCCACACGCCCGAGAGAATCGCGCGCTTGGTGTAATAGTTGAAGTCGGTCGAGGCGTCGCCGAGGCCGCGCCAGATGGCGTCCGCCGTCCGCCACACGAGCTTCGGCGCGAGGGTCGCGTAAAGCGGCAGGGCGAGCGTCGCCGCGGCGCGCCGCGCCGCCTCCTTGTCGGGGCGCATCGCGGCGAGCCGCGCACGGACGCCGAGCGCGACCTTTTCGCGGATCTTCAGGCCTTGCGCCGCCGGCCCGCCCAACGCGACGACGGCTGCGCGGTCGAGCTGCGCCGACCAGCATTCGAGGAGATCGGCGACGCCGTTGGGGAAGGCCGCCGCCAGCACCGCCCTGGGGACGCCGGCGCCCGCGGCCGCCCTGGACATCATGACGCGCGTCCATCCCTCGAACGGAGCGCGCTTGACGGCGGCGTCGAGGAGGGCGGCGCGCTCGCGCGCGAAGGCGCTTTCCGTCTCAGTCATTGGTCGGAACCCTAACGGCCTGCCGGCCCGAAATAAGGCAAAATGGCCCCTGTCTCCCATGCGGCGTAGTGGCGGCCGGGTAGACTTCGGACCACGGCTTTGCTAAAGGGAGACGCGCCGGAAAAGCCGCTCAGCGGCGACATCGGCGCATAACCCGATCCGCTCGCGTTGCGTTCAGGGGGCCGCCCCCCGCTGCAGCGCGGCGTTTTGCTTTTGAAGAGGAGGACTCTCTGGTTCAGATCGTTGTCCGCGACAATAATGTCGAGCAGGCCCTGCGCGCGCTCAAGAAGAAGATGCAGCGCGAAGGCACGTTCCGGGAAATGAAGCGCCGGAAATTCTACGAAAAACCGTCTGAAAAACGCGCCCGCCAGAAGGCCGAAGCGGTCCGCCGGGCCCGCAAACTCATCCGCAAGCGCATGCAGCGCGAGGGCGTGACGGCCTGATACGCCTGCGGCCGCGCCCCCCGGGCCGTCGCCGTGGTCCGCCGCCCCACGGGGTCAGGCGGCCAATCTGCCCGGGCTGAGGCCCGGGCGCCATGAAGAAAATAAAACACCCCTGTGGACCGCCGGACCGCATTGACGGCGCATTTTTAACCCTGTTTCTTCAGGCTTGGGCTAATTGAGTCGCGCGCGGGCTTCGGGGCCCGGACGCTAGGGGCAGCACTTCAGGGGACGATACATGCGGGCACGCATCGCGCTGACAGCTTTGGTCGCCGCGTTCGCGGCGGGTAGCGCGGTCGCGCAGGACAATCAGACCGACGAGCCGCGGCGGATCAAACCCCTTTTCGGGGACTCGGAAAAGCAGACGACCGCCGAGCCCAAGCGGGACCAGACCGACGATGAATTCGACGGCGACAAGCGCTGGAAGCCGGCGACCGGACTCGTCGGCATCTTGACCTTCCTCACGCCGGAAGAGACCAATCTTTCGATCGGCGTCGGTCCCGAATATGCGCCCGATTATTTCGGATCGGACGACTATGAGTTTACCGCCGATCCGGCCGCCTATGTGCGATTTAAGAACTTCGTCTTCCTCGACGACGACGGCGCCGACTTTGCGCTCTTCGGCTTTTCCAATTTCCGTTTCGGCCCGACCTTGCGCGTCGTCGGAAAACGAGACGAGGACGACAACCCGGCGCTCAACGGGCTTGGCGATGTTGGTCACACTTTCGAACTCGGCGGCTTCGCCGGCGCGACCTTCGTCGACCGCTATTCGGTGAAATTCAAGGTCCGCCACGCCATCGCGACCGGGCATCGCGGTCTGATCGTCGACGGCAACGCCACGGCCCTCCTGTTCCGGGTCGGCCCGGTTTCCACCTCGGTGTCGGCGCAGGCGGCCTGGATCGGCAACGACTATGCCGACGCCTATTTCTCAATCACGCCCGACCAGTCGCTGCGCTCAGGACTGCCGCAATATGAGGCCAATTCCGGTTTCCGGGACATCGGCGGCAGCTTCAACGCCTATGTCAACATCGCCAAACGCTGGTCGGTGAACCCTTACGTCTCTTACAAGTATATTTTCGACGAGTACGCCGACACGCCGATCATCAGCGATTTCGGCCAGCGCACGCAGTTTTCGTTCGGCTTCCACGTCATGCGCGAGTTTTCCTTCGGGCGCGGCGTACGCCGGCCCCTCAAGGACTGAGCGCCGCTGAACGGGGGACTTTCGCCCGGACGCGCAGCGTGCCAGACGGCGTCGCAATGACGCTCGCCGCCCTCGCCGCCAGGCTGCCCTCCTCGCTCGAGATCGTCCTCGCCGATGTCGGGTCGGCCGGAGGACTGCATCGGCGCTGGGCTCCGGTGCGCCGGCATGTTCGCGCCGTTCTCTTCGACCCGCTTGACCAGTCCGCCGGCGCCGGCCGGGACCTCTATATTCCAGTGGCTCTAGCCGGCGCCCGGGGGCGCGCCGCGATCCATGTGACGAAGCGCGCCTCCATGACCTCGGCGCTTCTTCCCAATACGGAACTCCTGAAGCGCTTCTGGGACAAGGAGGCCCACACCGAGATCGAGCGATCCTTCGAGGCGCCGACCGACACGCTCGACAAGGTCGTCGCAGAGAACGGCCTCAAGCTTGATGCGCTGAAGATCGACGTGCAGGGTGGGGAATACGACATTCTCCTCGGCGCGCAGGCCGCGCTGAACGACGTCTTTCTCGCCGAGATCGAGACGTCCTTTTTTGAGCGCTATCTGGGACTGAGGACGTTCGACGCCGTCATCGCGCTGATGCGCGAGAGGGGCTTTGATCTCGTCGATATCAGCCGCATCAAGCGCTATCGCTACCGCAACAGCGCGGGCGTCGTGAACCCCGGGCTAGGCCTTGGCGACCGCGCCGGCCGGATCGCCTTCTGCGACGCGATCTTCCTGGCGCGGGACGAAACTCTCGCCCGGCGAATTGAGGCCGAAGGCGCGGATTTCACGCTTAAGCTGATGGTGACCTTGCTCGTCTATGGCAAGGCCGACATGGCCGCGCATGCGTTCGATCAGGGCGCGGCGCGCCTGCCCTCCGCGCTCCGCGACGATTTCGCCCGCTACTTCAAGAGCGTCAGCGGGGTCGGATTCAGCCTGAAGCGCGTGCACCGCGCCGTCGACTACCTGGCGCGCAAGGTTTGAGATCGAAGGGGCCTGGCGCGAATGCGCACGTCGTTCCACCAGCAAGAGAAGGCGACGATCGCGTAGAGAAGCTTGCCGTAATCGGCGGCGCCGCGCCGGTGAGCGTTGAAAATCTCCTCGACCGCCTTTGGCCGCAGGTAGCCATGCGTCGCCGCCTTCGCGCCGGCGTCGTGGGCGAAATCGGCGAAGTCGCCGAGGAACCAGTCGGCAAGGGGCATCTGGAAGCCCTGCTTGCGCCGCTTCAATGTCTCAGGCGGCAGCCAGGGACGAGCCGCCTCGCGCAGGAGATACTTGCCGACGCCCTTGGCCTTGAGAGAGAGCGGCGCCGACAGCGTGAAATCCACGAACGCCGGCGAAAGCAGCGGCACCCGCGCCTCGAGCGAATGGGCCATGCTGGTTCGGTCGAGCCGGTTAAGGAGCGCCGAAGGCATGTGCAGGGTGAGATCGCCGAGCATGAACTGCTGCAGCATCGGCTCGCGGCGCCATTGGGGATCGGCGAAGTATTCCGCCTCAAGACGATCGGCCGCGCGATCCTGCGCGGCGGCGAATTCAGGCTCGAACAGCCGCTCGCGCATCTCGGGACCCGCGATCTCTGTCGCTGCGACAAAGCGCTGAAACCCTGACGATAGAAGCGCCGCGCGCCGGAAGCGCCCTGCGTGTTGGCGCAGACGATTCCACTGCGGCGCGCCGTCCGGGAGCTTCTCGATCAGGCTCGCCGCCGGTCCCATCGCCGAGATCAGCGGCCGCAGCCGGTCCATGCGCCGCGCATTGAGATGGCGCTTGTAGCCGGAAAAAAGCTCATCGCCGCCCTCCCCGCACAATACTACCTTCACATGCTCGCTCGCGAGCTTCGACAGATACCAGGTCGGCACGGCGGCGCTTGCTCCCGAGGGCTCGTCGAAAGTCCGCTGAACCGCCGGAATGACGTCGCGCGCCTTGCCGAGTTCGACCGGCCTTGCGACATGCGCGCAGCCGAGATGATCGGCGATCTTCTTCGCCGCGCCGGTCTCGTCGATCGGGTTGCCGGGGAAGCCGATGGTGAAGGCCGTGATCCTCGCCGGGCTCTGCCGCGCCATGGCGGCGGTGACGGCCGCGCTGTCGACGCCGCCGGAAAGGAAGGAGCCGACCGGCACGTCGGAGAGCAAGTGGCGCTTTACCGAAGCGAGCACTTCCGAGCGCGTCGCCTCGATCCACTCGGCGGGGCTTCGCTCGACGCCTCGCCGGACGATCGGCCTCCAGAAATTCCCGGCGGAATGCGCGCCGCCGGGGCCGAACCGCTCGACGGCGCCTGGATCGACCTGCCGCACCTGCCGATAGATCGTGCGCGGTCGCAGCACGTGGCCGAAACGGAAAACGTCGTGCACGGAGCGCTCGTCGATGTCGAACTCGAAACCTGGCACAACGGCGAGCGCTTTGATCTCAGACGCGAAGGCGACTTCTCCGTTTTGTTCGCTCACGTAGAGCGGCTTCACGCCGATCTGATCGCGGGCAAGCGTCAGGACCTGCTCGGCGCGGTCATAGATCGCGACGGCGAACATGCCGTCGAGCCGCGCGAAGGCCCCGTCTCCCCAGGCGGCGAAGGCTTCGAGCACCGTCTCCGTGTCGCTGCGGGTCCGGAAGACCGCGCCTTTGGCCGTCAGATCGCGTCTGAGATCGAGATGATTGTAAACTTCGCCGTTGTAGACGACGGCGTAGCGGCCATCCGCCGAAATCATGGGCTGGTGACCGCCGTCGATGTCGATGATGCTGAGGCGGCGCATGCCCATACCGAGCGCGCCCTCGACGAACACTCCTTCGTCGTCGGGCCCCCGATGGACGATCGCGTCGCACTGAGCCCGAATCTGGGCTTCAGACACCGTCCGGCCTTCGCCTCGGCGCCAGCCTGCAATCCCGCACATCGACGCTTGCGCTCCAGCCGGGCGGCGTCCTGCCGCCCATCCCGAACAAAGCCCTTATGCGGCGGGACGAAGCGGCGCAAGCCGTGCGATAGCGCGGCCTGCCGCGCTCGATTAGACAGGTGCTGAGGGGCCGACGGACGGGAATGGAACAAGCGGACGCATCGCCGGTGCCCGCGCGCGCAAGGGGCGGCGCCGTTCGCCGCACCTTGCGCAACGCCGGCTGGCTTTTGAGCGGCAAGGGCGTCGGCGGCGTCTTCAGCCTCATTTATCTGGGGCTCGCGGCCCGGGGGCTCGGTCTCGACGATTTCGGAGAGTTCGCCCTCGTGCTCACCTTTGGACAGGCGGTGGCGAGCATCGCCCAGTTCCAGACCGCCGAGCTGGTGATCCGCTACGGGACGGCGCATCTGGCGGCGGCGCGGCTCGACCGCTTCTCGGAGATCCTCGGTTTTGCGGCAATCCTCGACGCGCTGTCGGCGCTCGGATGCGTGGCGTTGTCGGCGGCCTGCGCGTTGCTGATGGGCGGCTTTGTCGGCCTCTCCGAAGAGGAGGCGCGAACGGCCGCCCTGTTCGGCGCGAGCTTTCTCGTCTCGCTGCGCGGGGCGCCGCTCGGCGTGCTACGCGTTCTTGACCGCTTCGATATCGCCGCGCTCAGCGAGACGGCGCTGCCGGCGAGCCGGCTGGTCGCGGCCGTTCTGTGTTATCTGGCGGCGCCGAGCGTTGAGGGGTTTCTGATCGCGTGGGCCCTCGCCGAGTTCGTGACCACAATCGCCGTCTGGTCGGCGGCGATGATCGTCCTTCGGCGGGCGCAGCCGGGGGCGCGGGTCGCGAGGCCCTCGCTCGCCGCCGTCGCCGCCAACAATGAAGGCGTCTGGCGCTTCGCCTGGTTCACCAATTTCGCCTCGGCGGTCAGCTTCCTATGGCAGCATGTCGGCACGCTGGCCGTCGGGTGGGGGGCCGGCCCCGCAGACGCCGGAGCCTACCGGGTTGCGATGCAGCTCGCGCAGTCGCTGTCGAAGCCGGTGGTCTCCCTGTCCCGCGCCGCGTTCCCTGAACTCGCCGAGGCGGCCCTGCGCGACGGCGGCAAGGCCACGGCCCGGCTCGTCTCAAAGCTCTCCCTGCTCGCCGGGGCGCTCGGCCTGACCGCCATCGTCCTGGTCGCCGTCGCCGGCGAATGGCTGCTGACGCTCGTCGTCGGTCCCGAATTCGCGTTTGCGCGGAACCTGCTCGTGCTGCTGACGATCGCCGCCGCCATCGAGTTCTGGGGCTTCGCGCAGGAGCCCGCCATGCTGGCGCTCGGCAGGCCCGGCGCCGTGCTCGCGGCGCGCGCCGCCGTCGGCGTGCTCTATCTCGGCCTGCTCGTCGGCCTGCTGCTCGGCTACGGCGCCGCAGGGGCCGCCGTCGCGACGATCATCGGACGCCTCGTCTATCGCATTGCGATGACGACCATGCTGGCGCGCGAAAAACGGCTTCAGTCCGCCGCGACGCGCAGGCCCATATAACGGATCTGGTCGCCGGGCTTGTTGCGGATTCGGTTGGCGACCCGCGTGTCCAACGGCCCGCTCGCGGCGCCGCCGCCGAGAACGACGCGAACGGAGCAATCACCCGTCTTCGACGCGGACCCGTCTCGCGGGGTCTGCGTGAAATTGTTGACGTAGCAGTCTTCGGCCCATTCGCGGGCGTTGCTCAGCATGTCATGGAGGCCGAAGGCGTTGGCGCCGTAGGAGCCGACCGGCTTCACCTCGCCGCGCGCGAGCTGGGTCGCATCGAAGCGGTCGCCCCAGTGCCAGGGCGTCGTCGTCCCGGCCCTTGCGGCGTATTCCCATTCGGCCTCCGAGGGCAGCCGATAGGTCTTGCCTGACTTCCCGGACAGCCAGCGGACATAGGCCTTCGCCTCGTTCCACGACACCCGCAGGACCGGCAGATTGGGGTCGGAACCGGGCTTGGCCTCGCAGGCGCCGTCGGCGACGCACTGGCCCCACTCGCCGACCGTCACCTCGTAAACGCCGATGCGAAACGGCTTGATAGTCACCTCGTGTTGCGGACCCTCGTAAGGGTTGCGCCCGGGCTCATCTTCGGGAGAGCCCATCATGAAGGACCCGCCTGGCAGCGACGCCATGAGCGGGCAGACATCGCAGTCGCGCTTGGCCCCGGCGACCGCCGCCGTCTGCGCGGGAGCCGCCGGTTTCGGCGGCGCCTCAGGCGCCGGCACCGGCGCCGGCGCGGCCGCG
>JACADZ010000159.1 GCA_013389105.1 Parvularculaceae bacterium
AAGATCGAAGCTGATCGTCGCCGCCGGAAACTGCCCGTCGTGCATGATCGCGAGCGGGGCGGTCGTGCGCTCGACGGTCGCCACTGCGCCGAGCGGCACGAGATTGGTCGACGTCGTCGGCAGGATGACCTGGGTCGAGGTCGAGCTCGACAGCGTCTGCGTCTGCGTATTCACGCCGGCGGGAACATAGAGCTTCGCCAGCGCGGTCGGATCACGCTGGTATTCGGGCTTCGCCTCGAGGATGACACGGTATTGGTTCGCCTGACCGTAGATGGTCGAGATCTGTCGCTGCCCAAAGGCGTCGTAGAGCGTGTCGTTGATCGCCTGCATCGACACGCCGAGACGGCCCGCCCGCTCGCGATCCACTCGCACAAAGGCGCGCAACCCTCCTTCCTGCACTTCCGAAGCGACGTCTTGCAGCCGCGCATCGTCCTGAAGCCGGTCGACGAGCCGCGCCGACCAATCGAGGACTTCGCGCGCGTTCGTCCCGGTGAGCGTGTACTGATATTGCGCCCGGCTCGGCCGGGTGCTGATCTGAATGTCCTGTACCGGCTGGAAGTGGACGACCATTCCGGGGATTGGCGCCACGGCTTGTTTCAGGCGATCGATAATTTCGGTGACGAAGGCTTGCCGCTGGTCGCGCGATTTCAAAGTGATGGCAAGGCGTCCGGCATTGGGCGTGGGGTTCATCGTGCTCACGCCGACAACCGACACGACTCCGGTCACGTCCGGGTCCCTACGGACTGCCGCCGTGACCTGGTCCTGCAGCCGCTGCATCTCGGCGAACGATACCTCCGGGCCGGCTTCGGTTACCGCGGTGATCAGGGAGGTGTCCTGCACCGGGAGGAATCCTTTCGGAACGATGACGTAGAGCCATACGGTCGCGGCGAAGGTCAGCGCGGTGACCGATAAGGTCGCGGCCTGGTGGCGCAGCACCCATTCGAGGCTCCGGCGATAGAGCTCGACGCTGCCATCGACCGCGGCGTTGAACCAGCGTGCCAAAGAGCCGGTCGAGCCTTGGCTGTGTCGCAGGAGCCGGCTGCACATCATCGGCGTCAGCGTCAGCGAGACGACGGCGGACGTGACGACGGCGATCGTCAGGGTCAGCGCGAACTCACGGAACATGCGGCCGACGATGCCCGTCATGAACAAGAGCGGGATGAATACCGCAATCAGCGACATGGTGAGCGAAATCACCGTGAAGCCGATCTCGCTCGCCCCGAGCAACGCAGCGTTCATCGGATCTTCGCCCTGCTCGAGATGGCGCACAATGTTCTCGATCATGACGATGGCGTCGTCGATCACGAAGCCGGTGCCGATCGTCAGCGCCATCAGCGAGAGGTTGTCGAGACTGAAGCCGCAGAACCACATCACGCCGAAGGTGGCAACGAGCGAAAGCGGAAGCGCAACACCCGCGATCACGGTTGCCCGGATCGTGCGCAGGAAGATCAGCACCACCAGGACGACGAGAGAGATGCTGAGCACCAGAGTGAACTGCACGTCGCGCACTGACGCGCGGATCGTTCCGGTGCGGTCGTGTACGATCGTGAGCTCGATGCCGACCGGCATGGCGCGCTGCAGGCGCGGCAGCTCGGCACGGATGCGCTTTACCGTTTCGATCACATTGGCGCCGGGCTGGCGCTGGATGTCGATAATGACCGCGGGTGTTCCCTGGTACCACCCGCCGACCTTGCTGTTCTCCAATCCTTCGACGACATCGGCGACGTCCTTGAGCAGCACCGGCGCGCCGCTGCGGTAGGCGATGATGAGGTCGCGATAGGCGTCAGCCGCGGCGATCTGATCGTTGGCCGCGATGGTGTAGGACTGATGGGCACCGTCGAGC
>JACADZ010000005.1 GCA_013389105.1 Parvularculaceae bacterium
CCCCACTTTCTGGAGGTAAGGCTCGACAGGCAGCCGAAAGCCGTTCTTGTCGACGGACATCAGATGCGCGGCGGCCAGTTTTTTCCCGATGCCGAGTTGAATTTCGCACGGAACCTGCTGCCCCGTGAGGACGACGAGCCGGCTCTGTTCTTCCGCTGCGAGGATCAGGAGCTGACGATCTGGTCGTGGCGCCGATTGGCCGCCGAAGTATCCGTCCTCGCCCAGGCGCTCGCTGCGGCGGGGATCAGCGCCGGCGACAGGGTTGGGGCCCTCCTGCCCAATCGGCCGGAGGCGGTCGCGGCCTTTCTGGCGACGGCGTCGTTGGGCGCGATCTGGACGTCCTGCTCGCCCGACTTCGGGCTGGACGGGCTTGTCCAGCGATTCGGCCAGACCGCTCCGAAGCTCCTGTTCGCATCCGACGGATTCCGGACCATCGGGAAGGAGCGCGCGTGTACGGACAAGCTGGCCGAGCTGGCGCGACAGATCCCTCGCCTTGCAAAGATCGTCGTGCTGCCGGTGTTGACGGAGCGCGTCGACATCTCCGCGGTCCCCGGCGCCGTAGGGTGGGAGGATTTCTGCGGGAACTTTGCGGCGCGCCCTCTGGAGTTCGCGCCCCAGCCGTTCAATCACCCGATTGCGATCGTCTACTCTTCGGGAACAACCGGCGTCCCAAAATGCATCGTACACGGCGCCGGCGGCACGCTCTTGCAGCACAAGAAGGAGCACCAGCTTCACTGCGACATCAGGCCCGGCGATCGGGTTTTTTACCAGACCACCTGCGCTTGGATGATGTGGAACTGGCTGGTTTCCGCGCTGGCGTCCGGCGCCTCGCTCGTGCTGTATGACGGCTCCCCGCATTTTCCGCACAAAGCGAGTTTGTTCGATTTGATCGACGAATGCGGGATCACCCATTTTGGAGCGTCGGCAAAATACCTCGACGCCTGCCGGAAATACAAAATCGAACCTTTAAGGACGCATCGGCTGACAAGCCTTCGCTGCATCCTGTCCACGGGCTCCCCGCTAGCTCCCGACTCCTTCGATTATGTCTACCAGTCGATCAAGCCGGACGTTCATCTCGCTTCCATTTCCGGCGGCAGCGACATCCTCTCGTGTTTCGTGCTGGGCGATCCTTCAGCGCCCGTGCGCCGCGGCGAGATCCAGACGCCGGGCCTCGGCATGGCCGTCGACGTTTTCGATGAAGCCGGCAGACCTTTGCGCGGCGCGGCCGGCGAACTCGTCTGCACGCGTCCTTTTCCCTCGATGCCGGTCGCGTTCTGGGGCGAGGGGGGCGCGGAAAAATACCGCGCGGCCTACTTCGAAAAAAACCAGGGCGTGTGGACTCACGGCGATCTCGCCGAAATCCGGCCCTCGGGCGGCATCGTGATTTACGGGCGCTCCGACGCCATGCTCAATCCCGGAGGGGTTCGCATCGGCACCGCCGAGATCTACGCCCAGGTCGAGCGCATCGAGGAAGTCATCGAGAGCCTCGCGGTCGGCCTGAAGCGCGGCGGCGACGAGGACATCGTTCTTTTCGTCACGCTGAAAGAGGGGGCGGTCCTTGACGCCGCGCTGACGAAAAAGATCAAAGACGAGATCCGGAAAAACCTCACCGTCAATCACGTCCCCGCGATGATTGTGGCCGCGCCGGAGCTGCCGCGCACCAAGAGCGGCAAGCTCGTCGAACTGGCGGTGCGCGACGTACTGAACGGGAAAGCGGTGAAGAATACCAGTTCGCTCGCCAATCCCCAGTCGCTCGATTTTTTTGCTGAGGTCTCCCGCCGACTGACGTCCGGCGGCTGAATTTGCATGCGCAATCTCAACTGCACGCTTCGGGCGGGCGCGCCTCCCGCCAAATGCGCCGTCTCTAAGGCTTCGTCGCGCAGGCGAGAACGTAGATCTGCTTCTTGGAGCCGTGGGACGCATAAGCGGCTGACATCATGTCAAGAACGGCCGGCGTGACCTTGGTTGCGAGATAGCGCAGCACCGCCCGACGGAATCCGCCGATGCATTGCTCGGTGACGTCGATGACGCGAACTTTCGAAAAGCCGGCCGCCGCATACAAATCCTTGTATGACTCGATGTCCCCGATCCGGTTTTCCGGCGGCTGATGATGCGTATTGGCGTCGGTGAGGATGTCCGAAAGCATCAGACTGCCGCCGGACCGCAGCACGCGAAACGCCTCCTCGAAAAACTTGCTGCGCGTGCGAAAGTGAAAGGCGGCCTCGACTGAAATAACGTGCTCGAAGCTTTCGTCAGGAAATTGCATCTGAGCGGCGTCCATTTCGAGGAACGTGCAGCCCGGCGCGTTGACTTCGCACTTTATAAGATGCTCGCGGGAAATGTTAATGCCGAATATGTCCGCAGCGTCGAAATGGTTGAGCAGCCTTCTCGCGGTCAGCCCTTTGCCGCAGCCGACATCGAGAATGAGGCCCCTGGCGAGGGGGACTAGCGCGAGAATCTCGTCCACGAGGTTTTCGCAGGCTTCAACAATGTTTTTCGTATCGGAGCGCCAGTATCCGAAGTTAAGCCAATCGCTGCCTTCGTAAAAGCCGGCGGCGACCCCGGCGCGGCTCAGTTCCTGGCGGTCATACAATTGCGCGATCTGATCGGTGAATTCGTTCATCGCTGACCTGACTCCGTTCAAGCATCTAAGCCGCCTTTCGCGGCGATGTCACGGGGCGGCTCCGGAAGAGGCGAGTTCAAACGCCGGCGTTTGCAGCGCCGGGCGATGACTGATTCCGGCTGGCGCTTGACAGAGGCTCTCGTCGTCGCGAGGCTTCGGCAGCGGATTATTCGAACGACATGCGGGACGGTTCCACACGAGCGAGCGGTCTTCGCGACTTTTCAGCCAGCGACGGCGCGATCCTCGCCCGCCTTGAGCCAAACGCCGGCGGCCCCATGCTGCTGATCTTCGGCGCGATGGCGATCAACGATTGGGCGCCGTTTCAACTCGTCGAAACGACGGCGAAGCTTCCCGCCGACAAAATCTATCTGCGCGACCTTCATCGCGCCTGGTACCAGCTTGGCCTTCCCCCCTATGCGCAGACCATCGACGAAGCGGCGGCGCTGCTTGCAGACCTGATCCTGGAGCGCAATCCGCGGCGGGTGGTTTCAGTAGGCGTATCGGCGGGCGGCTTCGCCGCCCTCCTGTTCGGCCATCTTCTGGGCGTCGACGAAACGCACGCCTTCTCGCCGCGGAGCTATATCGACATCGACAATCGCCTGAGCAACGACGACTTTTTCATGGACGACCGGCTCCTCGAAATCTACGCCTCGCCGCGCGCGCAGCCTGAGTATTTCGACCTTCGGCCTCTCCTCTGCAATGCGAACGCCGGGACGATGCACTACATTCATTATGCAGAGGAACGGCGGCTCGACCTTGCTCATGTCGCCCACCTCGCCGGCGCGCCGAATGTGGAGCTTCTCAAATACGATCGGGGCGGGCATCGCCTCGCCCGCCTTCTTCGCGACGACGGCAGGTTGGAGCGGATCATCGCGCAGGCGATCGCGGGTACGACCGGCGCGCCGGACAGCGAAGTCACGAATATCCGAAATAGCGCGCCAGTTTGAGAACCTCCGGCGAGAAGCCTTTCTGGTCCGGACGCCAGGGGAGGGGGCCCTCGAGCGGCGCGCGCTCGACCCGGGCCGGCCGCAGCGCGGGCGAATTCAGGAAGTTCGGGTCGTTGCCGAGGCGCGCATTCGCCGGGCCGATGCAGGCGAAGGGCGAGCGCTCCGGATGCAGCATTTCTTCAATGGCGGCGGGCGCATCCGAAACGCCCAGCCAATGACAGACCTCGCGCGCGCCGCCGGAGATGTCGTTCATGAAGTCCTCGCCGATGATCCGCATCCATCGTCCGCGCGGCAGCTCCGACAGGAACCGCAAGATCTCAAAATGCGCGTCGCGCCAAACCGTCTGAGGGTCGATCACAGGCTCGGCGCCCGACCGATCTATCGCGCCCATGAAGAACGCGGTGATCCGGCCGTTTTCGGCCTTCAGCACCGATTCGCACTGGCCGCGCGGATGGCGCACCAGATGAATGAAGCGCGCTTCGGGGAAAGCGACGAGGATTCGGCGCAGATATTCGGCTCGGCGGACATAGCCGGGGCTCTTGTCCAACAGGATTTGCGGGCCGGCCTTCGCGCAGATTTCTCGATGGGCCTCGGCCGTGCTTTTGCGCGCCCGTACGATCAGCCATCGTTTGGCCATCTCGACGGAGTCGATAGTCTGCTCGCCGGCGTAGAGCTCGGCGATCGCGCGGAGGACGCCGTCGTGACGCATGATGCGCCAGAAGGGCGAGCGCAGCTTTCCGTCCGCCCGCCGCCCGGTCCAGAACTCGTCGACGGTCGGAGCCTGGAAGAGATTGAGTTCGGGCATGCCGAACAGTTCCGGATGCTGACCGATGACGCCGCACACGACTGAGGTGTAGGATCTCGGCGGCGCCAGGATGAAGAGCGGGGGCGGGTAAGCGCTCATGCCGTCTTATGACGAAGGGCGAAGGCCCTCCAGGAACGGCACCTCGAAGCACTTTTCGTGCATGATGGGGCCGTGCCCGAAATAGTCGTCTTCGCCGAACAGTTCGCCGTGGTCGGCGGTCACGATGAAGTAGGTGTTCGGCGGCGACTTGTCGAAAAGGTCGCCGAGAAGCCCGTCGACATATTCGACGCATCGCACTTGCTGATCATGGAGCTGCTTCATCGCGTCAGCGGTGAAAAACTTCGACTGCGCGTTCAGCACGTCGCCGCCGCGCTCGACCATGTCGTCCATGCCCTTGAACACGCCGTGCACGCCGGAAATCCGCGGGAGCTCGGCGTCCTTCAGCATGTACGGATAATGCGTTTCGCCGAGGTTGAAAAAGTAGAAAGACGGCGTCCGCTCGTCGAGCGCGGCGTCGCGCACCATGCCCGCGAAATCGTTGTGATCGGGCATCAGCTGGTAGTCGTCGAAAAACCGGCTGAATCCGGCCATGGGGTTCAAGACCGGCATGGACACGCGCGCGACTGTCCGCAGGCCGAGGTTTTGCAACACCTTGGTCAGGGAAAGGTGCGGGACGAAGGTCTTGAACGAAAGATTTGGGGCGCCGACTCTGTCCACCCACTTCGCAAATTCGTCACGATAGACCTCTGAGGAAAACACGCGCTTCGGCGAATGATGCGGCACCTGTCCCATCAGCAGGGCCTGGTGCGAGGGCGAGGTCCATGACGCGAAACTGTAGCGCCGTTCCGCCTTGCCGAGCCGGTCCATATTCGGCGTCCGGGCGCGTGCGTAGCTGTCGAAGCGGCAGCTGTCCATCACGATGTATACGAGGTTGTTCGCCACGCCCTACCGCTCCGCCCCGCGGTCTGCGCGCCACTGCTCCAGGAACTGGGCGATGGCTGGTCGGTGTTTGTCCAGCAGAGACTGCCAGTCCTGTTCGGCGAAGGCTTTCCGCGCTTCCTGCTGGCGCTGTTCGACGGCTTCGGCATAGAGCGCGGCGCGCCGCGCCGGTTCTTCTCCGGCCGACGACGCGTCGAGCGTGCGCACGATTGCTTCTCCCTCGGGTGATTGAAGCAGCGCCGCGCGATAGAAAGCGACCGCCTGCTGACAGGCGCCTTCGGCGAGATTGAGATCGCCAAGGCGCGCATTCACGATCGCGGCCAGCGGCCCCAGCTTGGGTGCGGCGTCCAGCAGCTTTCGCGCTTCGGCGAATCGCTTCTGACCGATCAGCGCCTCCGCCAGCTGAAGCGACCGCCCGATCTGCTGGATCTTCGGCAAGTTCCGCATCGAGGCGCGGATCGCGGTCTCAGCGCCGACGAAGTCGTTCAGCCGCAGACGGACGCGCCCCAGGAGTCCGTTAACGATCGGGTCATCCGGGCGGTCCTGCAAGGCTTCCAGGAGCCGCGCCTCCGCGTCCTCATAGCGTCCGGCCTGCATGCAGGCGGCCGCCAGCGAGAGGAGAGCCGGCCGATTGCCCGGATTCGCGTGAACAAGAGCATTCAACTGCTCGATGGCGCCGGCGGAGTCGCCGGCTTTGGCGAGGATGCGCGCGCGGAGCAGCATGCCCGGTCCGAGTTCCGGGTTCAGTTCGAGCGCGCGATCGACGCTTTCGCGCGCGCTTTCGACTTCGCCGCTGCGTAACTGGAGCTGCGCGAGACCGACATGGGCCGGCGCGAGTTTCGGATCGATGTTGACGGCGATCTGGAACTTTTCCTCGGCCAGCGCGAATTGCGAACTCAGGAACGCGGACATGCCCGCCATGAAGTGGGCCGAAGCCTGCATTGGATCAATTTCGGCCGCGCGCTGAAAATGCGCCAGCGACTCGCTGAATTTTTTCTTGCCCTGAAGAGCCCTGCCCAAGGCCATGTGCACGCCGAAGGAGCGTTCTCCCGCGGCGACCAATTTGGAGGCCTCCGCCTCAGCCTCGTCGAAGCGCCCCTCGACAAGCAGAGAATTGACGAAGGCGAGCTTGCCCTTGTCCTCCCCGCCTGAGACCCGACGGACTTTAGGCGACCACTCAGCCATCGGCGACTTCGCTTTCCAAACCAGCCCGGATAGGGCAGAGCATTGTACCGTGTTTGTCAATACGGCGTTGAGCGGACGCGGGAACTGTGAGCGAGATGAGCGAGAACCGCGCAAGGCGCGGGAGCGGCCCGGCGCGCGGTCCTCGAATTAACGAATTTACCTGCATCGCTTCGCGCGGCATCTCCGATCCGCTGAACGCCTACCCTCATTCGATGAAGTGGCATCTCGATAGGCTGTTTGTCGGAACCACTCGGGCCAACATGTGCGCGCTCCGGGTGTCGAAGGTTAAGACCAATATCGGGGTGTGGCCTGTGCAGTGTCCGGACAATCTGTACGACCTTGACATGCGGGCCCAAATCCATTCGTGGTCGCCGCAGTCCAATTCGTGGACTGAAGTATTCCGCTCGCCGCTCATCACGGGGCGCGACGGGAGCGCCGTGCCGCGCGAACTGGGGTACCGCGGAATGGCGGTCTTTCAGGGCGAAAGCGATCCCGAACCCGCTCTCTATATCAGCACCTACGCCTCGGCCCGCGGCTATGGCTGCAACATCCTGCGCACCATCGACGGGGTCAATTTCGAGCCCATTCCAATGCCTGCGGAGTTCGGCGATTTCGTCCTCACCTTGCGTCTTCTCATCCCGTTCAAGGGACGGCTGTTCACCTCGCCGACCGGGCGGGCGGGCGATCCCAACGCCTCGAATTTCGCCGCCGTTTTCGAGACCCGCGACCCCGTGCGCGGGAATTGGCGCATGGCGAACACGCCGGCTTTCGGAGATCGGTCGAATCTCAGCGTCTTCGAAATGCTGCCTTTCGGCGATCACCTCTACGCAGGAACCGCCAACTTTTCCGGTTTTCAGCTCTGGCGCACGGACGCCGAAGGCGACCCTCCCTATCGCTGGGAGAAGATCCTCGACAAAGGCGCATGGCGCGGCAAGGAGAACCAGGGCGTCGCCAGCCTTTGCGCGCATGAGGGCGCGCTTTACGTCGGCAGCGGCATCCAGCATGGCGGCGTCGATGTGGCGAACAAGACAGGACCTGCCGGGCCGGAACTGATCCGTGTCCGGCAGGACGGCTCGTGGGATCTTATTGTCGGCTTGGCGCGCGATACGCCGGACGGGCGCAAGGAGCCGCTTTCCGGCTTCGGACCGGGGTTCAACAGTTTCTTCACCGGTTATTTTTGGCGCATGGGATCTTATGACGGGTGGCTCTATCTCGGCACGTTCCGCTGGAGTCTCATGACGAACTACTCTGTCAAGGACCGATGGCCGGATCTGTTCCGGCGCTTTCATGCGCGCCTCGGCCATGAACGCATCATGCACAATCTCGGCGGCGCCCAGTTGTGGCGCTCCGCCGACGGCGAGAATTTTCTTCCGGTGACGGAGGATGGATTCGGGAACCCGTACAACTACGGAATTCGCGGCATCGAACCGACGCCGCACGGGATCGCGGTCGGCACCGTCAACCCTTTCGCGCCGCGAGTCGCGCTCTTGAACGAGGATGGAACGCTCGGCGGCTATGCCGACAATCCGCGCGGCGGGCTCGAAATCTGGCTGGGGCGGAAAAGTGGTTGAGGCAGGGCCTTCGGCGCGGCGGCAGATGCGCTGGCTTGCGCGCGGCGGCGAGCGACTGGGTCTTTCGTGCCGGACGCTGGTCCATGACGGCGCGCTGCGATGCTGCCTGACGCTTGCGCCGAAGCCAGTCGGACCGGAGAAGCGGGCGCTCCTGCTCGTTCTCCATGGCGGCGCCGGCAATCCGCTCGCCGCGGCGCGCGTCACACGATTTCATGAAATCGCCGCGCGCGAGAATTTCATCGTCGCCTATCCGGGCGGCGCGGGACCGTCTTTGCGCCACGCCGTCTGGAACGCCGGCGGCGCTCACGTCGACGGCTGGGCGGAAGAGCGCGGCGTTGACGACGTCGGGTTCATCCGCAAGCTGATCGGCAGCCTCTCGAAAGCGTTCGCGATCGACGACGAGCGCATCTACGTCGCCGGCATGTCCAAGGGCGCGATGATGGCCTATCGACTGGCTCTCGAAGCGTCCGATCTCATCGCCGCGATCGCCGCCGTCGCCGGGCCGATGTGCGAGGAGCCGGTTTCTGCGTCGCCGCGGCCGGTGGCGGTGCTCCATATCCACGGCGCGCGGGACAGGAACGTTCCCTTTTCAGGCGGTCGCGGACCGTTCACGCGTCGCGCGGCGTCCTGGCCTTCTTCCGAGGAGACGCTCGCCTACTGGCGAGACGTCAATCAGGCGACTGAGGATCGCGCCGAAACGATGAACGGCATGATGCGCCGCTCCTCGCGAAGCCTCAGCGGACACGATGTTGAGCTCATTCTGCTGGAAAAACGCGGGCACGAATGGCCCTCTCCGCGCGCGCCCATGTTCTTCCGACGGCTGCTCGGCACGGCGCCGAAGGACAGGATGGACGCCTCCGAGGAGATCTGGCGATTCCTGCGCGACAAGCGACGAAGCGGGCCGGACATTGCGACGCCGTCTTGATCATCGGCTGACCTGACTTGGCGCTCAGGCCGGACCGCGCGACCTGCGGTCGGTGCCGGCCTGGTCGAGATGCGCGAGGAACCTCGCCGCCTGTTCGTGGAGCGCGGCGCGCGCCGCATCGCTGAAGCGGTCATAGGTTCTCAGCATCTGCGCCATTCGCGGATTGGCGTTGAAGCGCGCGCGATGGCGGGCGAGGAAATCCCAATAGAGCGCGTTGAAAGGGCAGGCGTCAGGTCCGATCCGCTGGTCGACCGAATAGCGGCAGGCGCCGCAGTAATCGCTCATACGCCGGATATAGGCGCCGCTCGCCGCATAGGGCTTGGAGGCGACCACCCCGCCGTCCGCGAACTGGCTCATGCCGATGGTGTTCGGGGCCTCGACCCACTCGAACGCATCGGCGTAGACCGCGAGATACCATTCGTGCAGCTCATGCGGATCGACGCCGGCCAGCAGCGCGAAATTCCCGGTCACCATGAGGCGCTGGATGTGATGGGCGTAGGCCTCCTCGCGGGTCTGGCCGATGGCGGCGGCCATGCAGGCCATGTCTGTATCGCCGGTCCAGTACATCGCCGGCAGCCGGCGTGCGGCGCCTAGGGCGTTGCCGCGCACGTAGTTCGGACCCTTGAGCCAGTAGACGCCGCGGATGAATTCGCGCCAGCCGATGATCTGCCGGATGAAGCCTTCCACTGAGTTCAGCGGCGCCCGCCCGGCGCGGTATTCGGCTTCGGCGCGCCGGCACAGATCAAGCGGATCGAGAAGGCCGACATTGATCAGCGGGCTGAGCACGCTGTGATAGAGGAATTTCTCGCTTGACAGCATGGCGTCCTGATAGTCGCCGAAGCGGGGCAGGGCAACGGCGAGGAAATTCGCGGCGCTCTCCTCGGCTTCGGCGCGCGTCGTCGCAAAGGCGAAAGGCTCAAGCTCGCCGAAATGATCGGCGAAGCGCCGCGCCACGAGGTCAAGAACGGCGCGGGTCCTCGGCGACGGGGCGAAGCGCCTCGGCGAAGGCATGAAGTGATCGCCCCGCGCGGGCTTGCGGTTGTCGCTGTCGAAGTTCCACTTGCCGCCTTCCGGCTCGCCGCCGCGCATAAGGAGGCCGGTCTTGCGTCGCATGTCGCGGTAGAAGAACTCCATGCGCAGCTGCCTGCGTCCGTCCGCCCACGCTGCAAATTCCGTCTTCGAACACAGGAAGCGGTCGTCGGCGCGGACGTCCGCCTCGATCCCGAAACGCCCGCGCCATCTCTCCTGCATCGCCGCGACGCGATGCTCGCCCGCCTCGGTCGCGACGATGCGCGCCGGGCGATGATGCGCGACCGCGCGCGCGACCTCGCCGGTGAAGTTCCCCGTGTTGGCGGGATCGTCTAGCCGCCGATAGTCGACCGTCCACCCCGAAGCCCTCAATTCGTCGGCGAAGGCGCGCATGGCGGCGAGGATGAAGGCGATCTTCTTCTTGTGATGGCGGACATAGGTCGTCTCGTCGGCGACCTCCATCATCAGCACGACGTCGCGCGTCTTGTCGCCGCCGCGGAGCGCGGAGAGCGTCGGCGTCAGCTGGTCGCCAAGGACGATGCGGAGAGTGTCGATATGCAACATGCGGCTGTTACGCCGTCCCGGTGCGAATAGATCGTCGCGACCGGGTTCAACCATTGGCGTTTGCGCGTGCACGAAGGCCCGCAACCGCGAGGACGGCGGCGAGCAGCGCAAATCCCGCGCCGGCGATGAAAGTCGCCGCCGGCCCGATGCGATCCCAGAGCAGACCGGCGATCACGCTCGCGGCCAGCATAGCGAGACCCGTCGCGAGATTGAAAAGGCCGAAAGCCGATCCGCGCAGGTCAGCGGGCGCACGATCTGCGGTCAGCTTCGCGAACAGACCCTGCGTCAGCGCCATATGGCCGCCCCAGAAGGCGATGCCGGCAAAGGCGCCCCATACGCCAGGCGCGAAGGCGAGACAGAGATCCGCTGCGATCAACGCGGCAAGGCCGAGGAACAGCAGCTGCGCCGGCGCGAACCGGTCCGCGAGCGCGCCCGCCGGATAGGCGCCAAGCGCGTAAACGGCATTCATGACGACAAGGACGGCGGGCGCGTAAGCGAGCGGCAACCCCGCCGCGTGCGCTTTCAGGATGAGGAAGGCTTCGCTGAACCGGGCGAGCGTCATCACGACGCCGACCATGACCACCGACCAGAAGGCGCGATCCAGTCGAGCGAGATCGCGCAGCGCAATCGGCGCCCTGGCCGCACTCTCGTGAGGCGGCCGCCGTGTTTCGTCAACGCCGGCGAACACCAGCGCCACCGCAATCAAGGCGGGGACGACGGCGACCCAGAACACCGCGCGAAAATCATTGGCGAACAGCGCCATCAAGCCAATCGCGGCGACTGGCCCGAGAAACGCGCCCGCCGTATCGAGGGCCTGGCGAAGCCCATAGGCGCGACCGCGGAATTCGGCGGGCGTCGCGTCGGCGATCAGCGCGTCGCGCGGCGCGACGCGGAGGCCTTTGCCGATGCGGTCGGCGAACCGCGCGCCGAGCGCGAGCGCCGGGGATGGGGCGATGGCGAACAACGGCTTCGTCAGCGCGCCCAGTCCGTAGCCGAGCAAAATCAGCGGCTTTCGACGTCGAAAGCGGTCGGAGAGATAACCGGAAAAGACTTTCGCAATCGACGCGGTCGATTCAGCAACGCCGTCGATGAGGCCGACCAGCGCGACGCTGGCGCCGAGCGCTGTCGTCAGGAACAGCGGCAGCAGCGCGTGGATCATTTCCGAAGAAATATCCATGAACATGCTGACGAGACCGAGCGTCCAGACCGTCTTCGGCAGCGCGCGCTTCACGCTCAATTCTCTCGCTGTTTCCGACCGCAAGAGTATGCTGCTTTTCGGCGACCGCCATTTTGTCGGCCAGGTCGTGGATCGCGGCCTGCGCATTGAAGCCGCCCGCGGTCGACAGGAATTCAGGGCCTAACGCCGCCGTCGCGAGGATGATTGCAGCCAGGAGAAACCGAAACATCCGGATCAGAATAGGCCTGCAGACGGCCAGCGGCAACTCAAGGATCCGCGAGCGTCAGCTTCGGTATTTGCCCATGAGATCGACGAGCTCGGTGAACTTCTCGCGCTGGGCTTTGGCGTCGCCGTCGCGGATAGCCTCTTCGACGCAATGGGCCGCGTGGTTCTTGAGGAGTTCGTCCTCGACCTTCTTCAAGGCGGCCTTGATCGCCTGCACCTGCGTCAGGATGTCGATGCAGTAGCGGCCTTCATCGACCATGCCGGCGACGCCGCGGACCTGGCCTTCGATCCTACGCAAACGCGTGATGACGGCTTTCGACGGGGTGTGGTGCATTTGACTTATACCTCTGAGGGGTATAGTTAGGGGGCATCAAAGGAATGGTCAACGGTCGTGATCGGCGCCGCAAAACAAATGCTTCTGGCGATCGCCGCGCTGCTCCTGAGTGCGGGCCATGCCGCGTGCGCCTGCCTCAGCGCGGCGCAGGACGCCCCGCCGATTGTTCAGACGTCGATGAGCGATGCCGACCATGCGCACCATCATGGCGGCGGTGAGGTTGGCGGGACGCCCGATCCTTCAGCGCCCTCCCCAGGCGACTGCGGTCACTGCGAGACCGTCGCGCTCGCGGGCGCCGGATCCTTGGCGACGGGATCGTCGCCGGCCGTGCAAAAGACGTTCGCGGTCGCGGCGTCGCCCGCGATCGCATCGACGCCGCAGGATGGGGTCGGCGCGCTGGCGCGCCGGCTTCACTGGGCGGCGCCGCCGCGACGAACGCCGGTCAGTCTGAAGGCACGGTTGCGGATTTAGGACGACGAGACAGCGTCCGGCTGACGGGCGCGCCTGCGTCGTGCTTTTTCGCAACCACTCGCCGCATGAGCGGCGTCCTCTTCCGGAGACTTCCCCCATGAAACGATACATTCTCGCTGCAGCTTTCTTTGCAGCCATGCCCGTCTTCGCCGCCAAGCCCGCCGCCTCCTCGGCCCATCCGCCAGGACGTCAAATGGAACCCGCAACCGATGCCGGCGCCAAGGCGATGGATCACTCAGAGCATTGCGGGCTGCCGGCGGGCGACGGCGTCATCACCGCGGTCGATGTCGCGAAGGCGCGCGCGACCATCAAGCACAAGCTGATCCCGGCGCTCGGCTGGAGCGACATGGAGACGCCCTTTGCGGTCGACAAGGCAGTCGACCTCGCGGCCTTCGCGGCGGGCGACCGCGTGCATTTCCTGCTCGCGCCTGAAAAGAAATCGAAAGGCCAAAAGATCGCCGCCATGTGCGCGGCGGATGCGGAGTCGGGGGCTCATGCAGCGTGCATGGCCTCGATGCACAAGGCGGCGATGAAGATCGCCAGCGACGCGGGCAAGCCCTGCGCGATGGACGGCATGGACCACGGCGCCATGGATCACGGATCGATGGATCACGGCGCCAGGAAGAAGGACGGCGCGGCGTCCGGCGATCACAGCCAGCATTAGCGGCGCGCGAAGCCGGCGCACGATGCGGCGCCGGCCGTTTCCCGCGCAATCCACACCTGGAGCCGTTCATGGTCTCAAGACGAACCCTGTTGAAGTCGGCGGCCGGCGCCGGCGTCGTGAGCGCCGCAGCCTCGCTTTTGCCCGCCTGGGCGCGCAGCGCGAGCGCCGGCAATAAAGGCATTTTCGAACTCGCCGGATCGTCCTTCGATCTGACGGTCGGCCACAGCGCCGTCGAAATCGGCGGCCGCGCCGGGCACGCGATCACGGTCAACGGCACGCTGCCGGGGCCGCTGATCCGGTTCCGCGAGGGCGAGACGGTGACGCTCCGGGTGCGGAACATGCTGGACGAGGACACCTCGATCCACTGGCATGGCCTTTTGGTGCCCTTTCACATGGATGGCGTGCCGGGCGTCTCCTTTCCGGGCATCAAGGCGGGTGAGACCTTCACCTACGAGTTCGCCGTCCCGCAAAGCGGCACCTACTGGTATCATTCCCATTCCGGCTTGCAGGAACAGGCCGGCCATTACGGGCCGCTCATCATCGATCCGGCGGGCGCGGACCCGATCAAGTCAGACCGCGACTATGTGCTCGTGCTCTCGGACTGGTCGTTCGAGCATCCCCACAAGGTGTTCGCGCGGCTCAAGAAGAACAGCGAGGTCTATAATTTCCAGCAGCGCACCGCGATCGACTTCGTCAAGGACGCCCGGCGCAACGGGCTGAAATCCACCATCGCCGACCGCGCGATGTGGGGTCAGATGCGGATGTCGGCGACCGATATCTCGGACGCCACCGCCGCAATCTACACCTATCTCATCAACGGGCACGCGACAGCGGACAATTGGACGGCGATCTTCAACCCGGGCGAGCGCGTGCGCCTCCGGATCATCAACGCCTCGGCGATGACGATCTTCAACTTCCGCATCCCGGGCCTGCCGATGACGGTCGTCGCCGCCGACGGCCTCGCCGTGCAACCCGTCGAGACCGACGAGTTCCAGATCGGCGTCGCCGAAACCTATGACGTCCTCGTCGCGCCGGAACGCCTGCGCGCCTTCGCGCTCGTCGCCGAGGCGATCGACCGCTACGGACAGGTGGTCGCGACGCTGGCCCCGGAAGCCGGGCTCGTCGCCACGGCGCCGTTGTTGCGCGCGCGGCCGATCCTCACTCACCGCGACATGGGCATGGCGATGGACCATGGCGGCATGGATCACGGCGCGATGGATCACGGGTCGATGGATCATGCCGCGATGGCGGGCGACCCTGTGCAACAGCATGATCACAAACGCGGCGCCGGCGTCGACATGGTCGCGATGGAGCCGGCCAATCGCCTCGATGAGCCAGGCCTCGGCCTGGAAAGCGTTCCCCATCGGGCCTTGCGCTATGCGCAGCTCAGGAGCCTGACGCGCAACCCGGATCTCCGCAAACCCGAGCGCGAGATGGAGATCCACCTGACCGGCAACATGGAACGCTATATGTGGTCGTTCGACGGCGTAAAATTCAGCGCCGTCGAAAAGCCGATCATTTTCCACGAAGGCGAACGCCTTCGCGTCACGCTCGTCAACGACACGATGATGACGCACCCCATTCATCTTCACGGGATGTTCTTCGACCTCGTGGTCGATGAGAGCGACTTCAAGCCGAGGAAGCACACGGTCAATGTGAAGCCCGGCGACAAGCTCTCTTTCGACGTCACCGCCGATCATGTCGGCGACTGGGCGTTTCACTGCCATCTCCTGTTTCACATGCACGCCGGCATGATGCAGGTCGTCTCGGTCATGCCGCGCGGCGTCGCCGCGGCGCCGACGGACGCTGGCGCTGATGCGGCCGGCCACGACGGCATGGATCATGGTCCGGCGCCGAAGCCAGCGCAAAAGGCCAAGGCGAAACCGATGGACCACGGGGCGATGGGTCATGGGGATCATCGATGAGCGACATCCGATCCATTGTTCTTGGGATTGCCGCGACGGTCGCCGCGGCAGCGACGCTCGCCCCCGCGCGCCTCAATGCGCAGGAGCCTCGCGCCGTCGAACCGGGGGCGCAGGCCGCCGCCTATTACGATCCCGCCGCGTTGGCGGCGTCGCGGCGAGCGCTGCAAAGGGAACATGGCGGCCAGACGAGCTATTTCCTGCTCGCCGACCGTCTCGAATATCAGTCGAACGAAGGCGCGCCGACGCTCCTCTTTGACGGTCAGGGCTGGTGGGGAACCGACCGGAACAAGCTCCGGGTCAAGTCCGAGATCGAGTATGACTTTAGCGCCGATCGTTTCGAGGAAGCGGAGCTGCAGGCGCTGTGGTCGCGTCCGATCTCGCGCTATTTCGACGTGCAGGCGGGCGTGCGTCACGATTTCCAGGACGGCGCCGAGCGCACCTTCGGCGTCCTCGGCGTGCAGGGCCTTGCGCCCTACTGGTTCGAACTCGATGCGGCGATCTTCGTCAGCGGCGACGGAGACGTCGCCGCCCGCATCGAGGCGGAGTACGACCTCCTGATCACGCAGCGCCTGATCGTCCAGCCGCGCGCGGAGCTGAACTTCGCGGTGCAATCGGTCGAAGACGCAGGCATAGGCGGCGGATTATCGACCGCGGAGATCGGACTGCGATTGCGCTATGAGATCGATCGTCAGTTTGCGCCCTATATCGGCGCGAACTGGGCGCGATCTTTCGGTGAGACGGCGGACTTTGCGCGCGCAGACGGCGATGAGGTCGGGGCCGTATCTCTGGTCGCCGGCGTCAGGCTTTGGTTTTGACGGCGAGCGCCAGTTTCATGAAGCCGAATAGAAGGATGACTATGAGCGCACTCAAAATGCTTCGTGCATCGCTTTGGCGGTATCGACGCCCGTTGCGCATGAAGGCGTCGAACATCGCGGCCGACGCGGATTTTCGGACCAAAAACGCTTGAAAACGGCGAAAACCCGTGACCCGAAAATTTTCATCCGCCTCTGACAATTGAAGTTTATTGCGTAATTGGTGGGCCCGGAGGGACTCGAACCCCCAACCTAGCGGTTATGAGCCGCCAGCTCTGACCATTGAGCTACAGGCCCGGCCCGCGCGCGCGGCCGAAAAGGGTCTCTAGCAGATCGCGTCCGGTTAAAGAAGGTTCACGTTGCGGCGAGCGGGGACGGCGCCTTATTCCCTCTGCAATTCCGCCGCGAAGGCGCCGCGCCGCGTCGCCACATGCAGCGGCGTTGCGCATGAAGGCCGCGGGGAAGCCCCGCGGCCGCAGCCAAGAGAGAGGGAACTCAATGAAGAAGATCATCGCCCCCGCCGCCGCCGTGATCGCGGCCTGCAGCGCGGCGCCGGTCGCCATGGCCGACGCGCCGGGCGCGGCCGCCTCGCGGACCATCGTCGTCAACGGCCTCGGCGAGGCGGCCGGCGCGCCTGACATGGCCGTTCTGTCGGTCGGAGTCGACGCGCAGGCGCCGACGGCGGCGCAGGCGCTGAAAGAAAACAGCGCCAAGATGAACGCGACCATCGCCAAGCTGAAAGCGCGCGGCGTCGCCGACAAGGACATGCAGACGCAAAATCTCTCGATCAGTCCGCTCTACAAGTACGACGCCCCGGGCTCGGCGCCGCCGCGCATCATCGGCTACCAGGCGACGAACACGCTGTCGGTGAAGCTGCGCGACCTCGCCGCCGCCGGATCGGTCATCGACGACGCGGTGGCGAAAGGCGCCAACAATCTCGGCGGGATCGCGTTCACCTTCGCCGATCCGAGGCCCCTCATGGACAAGGCGCGGACCGCCGCCGTCGAGGACGCTCGCCGCAAGGCGGAGTTGCTGGCGAAGGCGGCGGGCGTCGGCCTCGGGCCCGTTCTTCAGATTACGGACGGTTACGCCGCCGCGCCGGCTCCGGTCCCGATGTTACGCATGGAGGCCGCGGCCGCCGACGCCAAATCGACGCCGATCGCCGCCGGCGAATCGACGATCAGCGCCACTGTGACCATCGTCTACGAGATCAGGTGACCTTCGGCGCCGCGGCCCGCAGGCGGTAATTGATCTGTATACAGATGATTACCGCTTGCCGCCCGCCGCCTGTTCTTTCGCCGTCGCGGCCTTCTTCCCGAATCTCTCGCCGAAATAGTCGCCGGGGTTCCATGTCGGGGCCGCGTCGGCGTCGGCGATGCGTTGCGCGAGCCTGGCGTTGAGCTCGGCGAAGCGCGCCGCCGAGTCCCAGTCGATAGGCAGGCTGAGGTCGTCCGACGGGCGGTGGTAATGCGTCTTCATGAAGTCGCGGAAGATCTGCTCGCCGCCGTTCTTGACGCCGGTGAACAGGAACACCGCCGGCGTCCCATGCTCGACCACGAAGCTGAAATGGTCGGATCGCGCGAAGATCCCTTCTTCCGGATAGGGATCAGGCGTCAGCGCCAGCCCCATTTCGGCGCCGGTCGCCGCGATCAGGGCTCCGAGCGAGGAGCGCTCCGCCCCGAAGCCTATGACGTCCGCGAGCGGATAGAGCGGCAGGGGCATGTCGAGATTGACGACGCCGACGATGCGCCGGCCGCCGAGCGGCGGGTTCTTCGCGAAGTATTTCGAGCCGAGCAGCCCCATCTCCTCGCCGGTGAAGGCGACGAACGCCAGCGTGCGGCGGGGCTTTAATTCTTTCAGCTTCTTCGCGGTCTCGATCAGCATGGAGATTCCCATGGCGTTGTCCATGGCCCCGTTGCGGATCGCGTCCTCGCCTTCCTTGGCGTTGCGCCGCACGCCGAGGTGATCGAGATGGGCGCCGATGATCACGACTTCGTCCTTCAGCTTCTTGTCGCTCCCCTCGACGAGGCCGACGACATTGTCGCTTTCGATGCGGGTGAGGCGGGTCGCGCCGTTGAGGCGGGCCTGCGCCGGCATTTCAAAGGCGTGAAGCGGCCTGCCGTCGGCTTCGGCGGCCTCAAGCGCGTCGAAGGATGTCGTCGCCGAGGCGAACAGCGCGCGGGCGCCTTCAACGCTCAGCCGCGCGGCGGCGGCGATCTGCGGCGCCGGGACGTGGGCGCGCCCATCCGCGCCGACATAGGAGGCGCCGGGCTGGTCGGCCCGCTCGACGGCGCGCGCGAAGGGCGATTGCGCCTCGCTCTCGCGCGTCGGCACGGTGAGAACGCCGATCGCGCCGCGCGCGGCGGCGGTCTTCAGCTTCGCCTCGTTCGAGCCGAGATAGGCGCGCTTGGCGCCTTCGAAGGACTTCGGCGCGCCGGAAAACACGACGACGATCCGCCCACGGACGTCCAGCGTTCCGTAGTCGTCATAGCCGCTCTCCTCGTCGACGACGCCGTACCCGGCGAAGGCGAGCGGGGCCCTGACGTCGAAGGCCTCGCGGTCGACGGGCTTGACCGGAATGAAGTCCTCAAGTTCGGCGAGCTTCATCGCCCCGCCGGGACCGATAAGCTCGAACGAGGCGGTCATGAACTCGCGCCGCGTCAAGACGAGCGGCACGCTCTGGCGCCATTTGCGGTCGGCCCCCGGTTTCAGCCCCGCTTTCTTGAAGGCGCGCTCGACATAGGCGGCCGCGCTCTCATAGCCCGCCGTGCCGGGCTGGCGCCCCTCCAGCGCGTCGCTGGCGAGATAGGCGACGTGGGATTTGAGGCTCTCAGGCGAAACCGCCGTCTCGGCGGCGGCCGGGACAGAAAGGAGGACGAGAGCGGCCGCCGACAGGCGCGCGGCGACGGACGACAGGCGGCGGGCGGCTTGGCTCATGGCGCGGCTCTCATTGCGGCTGACGGGCGGAAAGCTGGACGAAAAGAGGAAGGTCGGGCAACAGCTTCGTATCGCCGGGCGCGTTTCCGAAGATTTCCCTGTGTCCCTGCGGCAACCCCCGTTTCGGCCGGGGGCGCCTCCCTGTTGGCGGAAGGTTAATCGGCGTGTAGGATGGGCGCGAGTGGGGATGTCTATGAAAAAAGCGACCATGCTGTTTTTGGCGGCCGCCGGCCTTGTTTCGGGGGCTGCGTTCGCCGCGCCCAACGGCGAGGGCCCGGACCCGGACGGGGATTCCAATCCGGCGGTGAACACCAAGTTGTTCGCGCGGATCGGCGACGCCGCCGAGGCGGCGCTCGATCCGCCGTTCCAGATCCTGACGTTCGAGGCCCCGCGCGTCCGTCACGGCGAGAAGGTCCTTGAGGAGACGGTCGGCGAGCAGGACCTCAAGCGCAAGGTCACCTTCTCCGGCGGTCTCTCGCGCCAGATCTGCAAGGGCCAGCTCTATTTCCGCTATGACACGCAATGCACCTACATGGCGGCGCCAAGCGGTGAGATGGCCGCTCTCTACCGCAACGAATGGGGCCGCCCGCTGAAAGTGACCTTTGAGAAGCCGGTCTGCGCCGCCGCGCTCGCGGCCTATCCGACCGGCGGCCAGGAGGGCGAGCGCTACCAGATCGAGCTGCAGCCCTACGATGCGGCGGGCGAAAAGCTCGACAAGGTCGCCTATGAATTCACCTGGACCAACGACACCTATCGGTGGCGTCTCATGGCCGGCGCCTTCTTCGGGAGCGACAAGGCGGCGCGGATCGACGTCAATTTCGCCTCGCTCAGCAACCCGAAAAAGGTCGTCCGCTTCCTGATCGACGATCTCGCCTTCATCGAGAACGACTGCGTGCAGGCCGAAGCCGACATGAAGGCCGAACTGGTCGAGGCCGGGGCCGCGCCGGTCTCCGGGGCGGCGCTTCTGATTCCATTTCCGTCATCGTCCGCGGGCGCATCTCTCACCAGGCCGCCCGAGCGACGATCCGGGGCGCGTCGATCTTCGCGGTGAGCGCGCCATAGGCGAGGCTCTTCTCCTCGGGATCGAGGCGCGCGGCGCAGAATCCGTCGAAGACGAAATCGGGGGCCGAGACGCGCAGCGCCGCCGCCTCGAGCGCCAGCGCCATGTCCTCCGCGAAGGCCCGAGCCGTCGCTTCCGTCAATATGCCGGGCTCGAACCAGGCGTCGAGGCGCGCGACATGGCGGGCGAGATGCGCGTTGTCGCCCGCCGCCGCGGCGATGTCGGCGCGCACTGCGGCGAGGCTTTCCGGCTCGCGCGCCAGCGCCCTTAGAATGTCGAGCGCGATGACGTTGCCCGAGCCCTCCCAGATAGAATTCAGCGGCGCCGCGCGATAGATGCGCGGCATCGGGCCCTCCTCGATGAAACCGGCGCCGCCGAGGCATTCGAGCGCCTCATAGGCGACGCCGGGGGCGCGCTTGCAGGTCCAGTACTTGGCGATCGGCGTCGCGAGGCGCGCGAAGGCGCGCTCGCTCTCATCCGTGGGCGAACGGTCGAAGGCGCGCGCGACCCGGAAGGCGAGGGCGAGCGCGGCCTCGGCCTCAAGCGCGAGATCGGCGAGCACCTGGACCATCGCCGGCTGGTCGATGAGCTTCTTCTGGAAGGCGGTGCGGTGCGCGGCGTGCCACAGCGCCTCGGCGAGCGCGGCCCGCATGTTCCCGGCCGAGCCTATGATGCAGTCGAGACGCGTCAGCTGCACCATCTCGATGATGGTCCTGACGCCCCGGCCCTCCTCGCCGACGCGCCGCGCATAGGCGCCGTGATACTCGATCTCGGATGAGGCGTTGGAGCGGTCGCCGAGCTTGTCTTTCAGCCGCATGATGTGGAACGCGTTGCGGGTTCCGTCAGGGCGCCAGCGCGGGACGAGGAAGCAGGTGAGGCCGGCCTCGGTCTGCGCCAGAGTGAGGAAGGCGTCGCACATCGGCGCCGAGCAGAACCATTTGTGTCCAGACAATTCATAGGCGCCGCCGCCGATGGCCCGGGCGCGGGTCGAATTGGCGCGCACGTCGGAGCCGCCCTGCTTCTCGGTCATGGCCATGCCGATGGTCGCGGCGCGCTTCTCGCCGGCGGGAATGAAACGCCGGTCGTAATCGGGCGCCGTGACGCGCGGCTCCCATTCCGCGGCGACGGCGGGCTCGGCGCGGAGCGCCGGCACGGCGGCGTAGGTCATCGACATCGGACAGCAAGGCCCCCCGTCCGCCTGGCCCATCAGGAACATGAGCCCGGCATGCAGCGCGTGGCCCGCCTCCTCGCTGCGCCAGGCCGCGGCGGCGACGCCGGCTTTGAGCCCCATCTCCATCAGCTGATGATAGGCGGGATGGTACTCGACCTCGTCGAGCCGCCGGCCGTAGCGGTCGAAGCTCCTGAGCTGGGGCGGATTCCTCTGCGCGAGCGTTCCCCACTCGATCGCCTCGGCCGATCCGCAGCGCGCGCCGAAGGCGGCGAGCGCGGGCGCATGGCGCGCGCCGCCGAAAGCCTTGAGCGCGTCCTTCAGCGCGGCGTGGGTCTCGAAGAGATTGACGTCCTCGAGCGGCGGCGGCTGGTTGGTCACGTCATGGGTGGCGAGATGTATGTGGGGGGTTCGCGGGGCCATGGGGACTCCTTTCGCGGCGAGCATATGAGACGTCGCTCGTTCGGCAATGACCAAATTGCAGGCGGCGCCGGGGCGGGGCGGCCGGCCGCCTCACAGAAGCGCCCGCGCCGCGACGCCGGCGCCGACCGCGTCGGAGATCTGCGCGACTTCGAAGGCGGCCCCCGGCGGCGGGGCGCCTGCGCCGAAATCGGCGAGGATCATGGCGTCCGTATAAAGAATATTCGGCCGGCCGTAAGGATCGGCCGGGAAGGGCGGGGCGCACTCGACGACGCGCAGGGGGGGCGCGCCGGGCGTCGGCGGGAAGATCGAGATGCGGTAGCGCTCGCGCGTCTCGCCCAGCGGAACCTCGCTCTCCCAGCCGTCGCCGCCCATGCGCGTGCGCCTGATGAAGGAGAGCTGACAGCCTCCCGCGACTTTCTCGCTGCGCAGATGGACGGGCGCGAGGGGCCTTAGGTTGCGCGCGGTCGGCGCCGCCGTTTGTTCGGCGAAGCTCGCGGCTTCGGGGCGGTCGGCCTCGGGTCCGGCGCGGAAGGTCAGCGCGAGGCCGCGGCTGTCGATCGGATAGGACGCCTCGGCGAGCGCGGCGTTGAGGACGACGAGGCGCGCGCCGGCGGCGGCGCCCTGCGCGGCGCGGTCCTCGGTTCCCTTCTGGCCGCGCAACAGGCGCGACAGCGTCCAGCTTCCGTCGCTCTCGAGCGCCGCGGCATGGAACTGGAGGATCTCAAAGCCCGCCGCGGTCTCGACCGCGACCGCATTGGCGCCGGCCAGGACCTCGGCCTCGCTCTTGGACGAGAACGCGCCGAAACTCATCCGTACACGAAGCGACTGGTCGAGGCGGCGGCCCGATGGGCCCGGCGGCAGCGCCGCCTCGAGCCGTCCGAGCGAGGCCCGCGCCCGCGCGAGACCTGCGAATTCGAAGCCGGAAGGGCCGTCGCGATAGAGCGCGACGCCGCCGGGCCAGGGATCGGCGAAGGCGGCGAGCTGCAGCGCGCCGTCGCCTTCCTCGGCGATCGCCGGCAGGTCGAGCAGTTCGAAGACGGGCGGCGCGAAGGAAGGGGGCGCGGCTGGGATCTTGAACGTCTCAAGGCCCGGCGGCGCGTCGTCGACCGAGGGATGGGCGCGCACCGCTTCGATCTTTCGCGCCGCCCTGTCCTCGATCTCGACGATGCGCCAGCGGGCCCCGTCGAGGAAGACGACGTCGCCCGGCTCGAGCGCGGCCATGGAGGGCGGCAGCGCGAAGGAGGCGGTCAGGCGCGCGACCTCGGCGTCGGCGAGGAGCGCGCGGGCGCGCGCGAGCGCTTCGGCCTCGCCGATGACGATCGGGGCTTCAAGGCCCGTCTCGCGCCCGCGGCCGGCGGCCGGACTGCGCGCCTCGACCGCGGCCGGCGCGTAATCGCCCGCCTCGTCGATGAAGGAAACACGCAGCGCCGCCGGCAGGTCCGAGACCTGGCCAAGGCTCGTCGCCAGCGCGCCCTTGTCGTTCTCGACCAGCGCGCCGACCTCGATGACGAGCAGGGGCTCGGCGCCTTTGGGCTGAAAGCGCAGGCCGTCGGCGGTCTCGACGCAGTCGAAGCGGAAAATGTCCGCCAGCGGAGAAAGCGCCTCGCGCGGCGACATCGGCCGGTCGAGCACGTAGCCGCCGACCGCGCCGTCGAGCGACGAGGCGTCGACGGCGGCGCCGTCCGCGAGCGCGGTCGCCAGCAGGTCGAGCGGGGCGCGGCCGAGGCGGCCGTTGAGCCAGTGGCCGAGGCGCCAGTTGGCCCCGTCGCCCCAGACGTCGGCCAGCGCCGGAAAGAACGGATAGGGGCGCGCGTCATAGGCGTAGACATGGGTCCGCTCGGCCTCGATCATCGGCGCGCCGGTGACGGTCGAGAGCGGATTGACGCCCGGCGCGCGCCAGTAGGCGAGCGCGGCCTCGATGAAGCGCCGCAGCGCCAGATCGTCGCGCGCGCCGGTCGAGAAGGCGGGCAGGCGGCTCTCGGCGCTTTTGGGATCAATGAAGAGATTGGGCTCGTTCGCCCCCTTGTCGACGGCGGGGCAGCCGGTCTCGGCGAAGAGGATCGGCTTGCTTTCGGGAACCCATGCGGTCGGCGCCGGGTTCCTCGCCCCGCCCGGCCGGTCGTGATGCGGATTCGCCCACCAGCTGCGGAAGTCTTTCGGCCGGAACACCCAGGGCTCGCCATAGGCGCCGTCCGAGATCGGCGCGCGCTGCTGCGCGATCCGGTCCTGCGCGCTCGCATAATAATAGTCGTAGCGTTCGCCCGACTCGATCTGCGACATGAGATAGGCGCGGTCATGCGGGCCCTTGAAGCCGGCGAGGGCGTCCGCATGCGCGAACCCGTCGCGCCAGTCGGCGAGCGGGAGGTAGTTGTCGATGGCGACGAAATCGACCTGCGCGCTGCTCCAGAACGGATCGAGGTGAAAGAACACGTCGCCGGAGCCGTCGGCGGGCTGATGGCCGAAATACTCGCTCCAGTCGGCGGCGTAGGAGAGCTTGGCGTCGGGCAGGATCGTCTTCACGTCGGCGGCGAGCGCCGTCATCGCGGCGACGGCGGGAAAGACGTCGGCGGCGGCGCGCGCCGTGGTGACGCCGCGCAGCTCCGAGCCGAGCAGGAAACGGTCGACGCCGCCCGCCATCGCCGCGAGCCGCGCATAATGGAGAATGAAGCGGCGCAACGACCACTCGTCGGGCCCCGAATAGGCGACATGGTCGCCGGCGGCGGAAAAATCATGAGGCTGAGCGGTTCCGAAGAAATGCGCGATCGCGGTCGCGGCGGCGGCGGTCTTGTCGGCGGCGCCGACGGTGATCCGCCCGCGCCAGGGATAGGCGGCCTGCGCCGCCCCGCCATATGGGTCCGGCAGTCCGTTCCCGGAGGGAATGTCCATGAGGATGAAGGGATGGAGCATGACCTCAAGGCCCTTGGCCTTCAGCGCGGCGATCGCTTCAAGCACGCAGCGGTCGGCGGGCGTGCCGCCATAGGCTGGCCGGCCGTCGTGAAGCGAGACGACATGGGCGCCGGCGCGGTCGACGCCGCCGGCGCGCCACTCATAGGGAAGCGTCGTCTTCGCCGCGGCCTCGACGCCGGGCCTCACGAGGCAGGATCCGGCCCGCAGGTCCGTTCCGAACCAGGAGACGACAAGACTGACGCTCTTGAGGTTCGGCGCGGCGGCGAGCAGCTGGTCGAGCGAGGCGGCGAAATCGGCGACGCCGTCGCTGTTATGCGTGTTCTCCCCGACCGTGACGCCCTCGGCAATCTCCCGGAAGGCCGGAGTCGTTCCGTAGACGAACTCGCCCGAGCCGGGGATCATCACGACGGCGGTCAACGCGTTCTCCAGCGATTGGGGATCGGAGTCGCGCAGCGACTTCTCGATCTCGAACGAGAACTGCGGAATGCGGTTGCCGAACTCCTTCAGCGGCAGGTCCTCGAAGACGATGTAGGCGAGGCCGCGGAAAGCCGGCGTCCGGCCCGCGCCCTCGAGCGCCTCGATGACGGCGTCGGGAAGCTGATCCTCCGTTCCGCGATGGAAGCGGAAATCGCAGCGCGAAAGGTCGAAGGGCTTGCCGTCGGCGAAAACGCGGCCGATGCGGTCGACCACGCCCTCGCACAGGCCGATGGCCAGCGAAATCGAATAAAGATATTCGGTGGTCTTCGTCTTCGTTCCAAGACGCGCGCCCTTGCCCGAGCTTTCGGTGGCGGTCGAGACCGTCTCCTTGAAATTCGCCGCCCAGATGATCTCGCCGGCGACGCGCGCACGGCCGAAGACCCGCAGGATCGGCGCGCCCTCGGTCGAGGCCTGGATCTGGAACGTGTCGAGGCGCGGGCCGACGATCTTGCGCTTCTTCGGTCCGAAGATGAGCCGGTCGGCGACGCCGGCGGCGTAGGAGGCGGCGGTCGAGGCGAGCGTGCGCCCGATCGAGGTTGCGGCGGTGAGAGCGAGCTGGGCCATGGGGATCACGCGGAGTCCTTGAGGATTGGGAATGCGAAGGCGCCGGCGAGGCGGTCGCGCCACCAGCGGGAAAGCCAGCTTTCGAGCACGCAGCGTCCGGCATAGGCGTGGATGAAGCGGCCTTCCTCGGTGAGAATGCCGCAATGCTTGGCCGGTCCGGCCGCGACGATGCGGAAGACGAGCACGTCGCCGGCGCGGGGCCGCAGGACGGCGCGAAGGTTGCGCCGCGCCGCGTCGAGCAGCGGCTCCTCCCCGCGCGCGTGACGGCGCTCGTTCCAGTCCGGCGTGTAGGGCGGCGCAATCTCCGGCTCGGCGCCGTAGAGCTCGCGCCAGACGCCGCGAACGAGCCCGAGACAGTCCGCACCCTGACCTTTAACGCTCGCCTGGTGGAGGTAAGGCGTGCCGAGCCAGGAGCGCGCGATTTCGACGATGCGCGCCCGCTCCTCGCTCCCGCGCCGGCGCCGCGGCGGGGAGAAGCATGGAGCGCGTCCTGCAACGTGAGTTGCGCCGTCTCCCGCCGGCGGGAGAGAAGCACAGAGCCGCGCGTCATCGTCAAGGCGCTCACCCACGTCGGCCTCCGTCGTTGCGGCCGTCGCGGGCGGGGAGGGCGATGGCGAAATCGTCGCCCGGCATCAGGTGGAAGCCGCGGAAATTGATCGCGTTCGAGAATTTCGCCGTGCAGGTCGAGAAAGCCTTGTCGCAGCCCGCCCGGATCTCGAAAGAGTCGCCCGCCTTCGCCGGCGCGCCGGGCGGCGCCCACAGCGCGAGCGCGCCGAGGGCGTGCGTCTTCACATGCGAGACTGTTCCGGCATTGGGGCCGCCCGTCCAGTCGAGCCGGCCGTTGTCGAACCAGCGGTCGGCGAAAGCGGAAAGTCCGGTGACGGAGAAACGCGCCTCGTCGAGAACCGCGGCGACGGCGCCGGCGCCGCGG
>JACADZ010000011.1 GCA_013389105.1 Parvularculaceae bacterium
ACATTCGAAAAACGGCGCTTGCAGCACGCCAGAACTGCCGCTTAAACTGGAACCCAGGATGAGCCGGAACCTCCGTTAGGAAACTCGCTCAGAAGTCCCAAGTCTCTTGCTGACGGACATATAGAAGCGACGGGACAGGACTGGTCTTGGGTCGTGTGGAATCCTGAAACCGGCGAATTCAGGGACCTAGAGATCGAAACCGACGCACCTCAATGATCAGATGCAATTCCTGATCGCCGACACTTTTCAGTCCGCGCTCGCCTGTTGCTCACACCGCGCCACAGGGCGTAAACAACGCCGAGGCTCTAATCGCCGCCGGATGAAACTTCAGCGGCAGGTCAGCTCCAGCCTTCTCCAGGCGCGCGATGTGTTGCGGCGAGTAGAGGACCAGCTCCTTCAGTTGGCGCCTCGAAAGTATCCTCATCACGATGTCTCCATAGATGAGAGCATCGCGATGCCCAAGGTTACGACAATACCCCGGGCGGGGTGAGCGTAGCGGGCCGGAGGCGGGGTCGTCACGGTGAACATCGGTGCCCATAGCTTCGCACGTCGAAGGGTGGGTTGCGGAGGGGTCTGATTTCCGACAGTTCCGAATTATTAAATGAAAACAATGAGTTAGAAGCATTACTGGTGCCCAGAAGAGGACCCCAACAATTTAGTAATTTCAAAGGGATAAGAGAAGGTGGGATACATTTCATCGATCGATTTTATTGAGCTTTTTTGAATTTGTGTCCCACCGCCTGCGAGAGCTTATTTAGCGGACTTTCGAGTCATCTTTGCGGCGTCAGCCCAGCCATATGAATCTCACATGTCGTCGTCCGCGAACAGACCTAGACGAGCGGCCGCAAGGTCAATCGCCTCGCGCGCAAACTCGGCTTCCATGGTCTGAAGGAGCAGGCCCAATTCATCGAACAGCCGGTCGGTCGGCTGCCCTCGCCCTGCTCCGATTTCTTTTTTCAGATGAACTGCAAAGTCGTTCAGACGGCGGTAGCGCGCGTACTCATCGGCCATATTGATCAGGAAGTCGCGGCGTTTGCGCTGGCGGTCGCGGCGCACCTCCGCTTGGCGCCGAAATTCTCGCTCTTCTTCCTCAAGGCGCTTCTTCTCGGCGACTTCCGCCAGGCGACGCCGGATCGCGACAGCAGCGGCGACGAGGGCCGTCATCGGTTCGTCGAGATAGTCTTCGAGGCGTCGGCCCTTGCGGTCCCGCCAGGAGCCGACCAGCGCCTCACGCCGCCATGACGGAATGGTTGCGTCCTTGAAGGTCATTGAGAGACGGCCGGACGGAGAATAGTCCCAAGCGCGGTATGCCCTTGGCCGCCGCGAATAAGCGCGTCCCCATTGCGCTTGCTGCGCCTCTAATTTCGTCTGCGCGCTGACCTCGCTGGCGGTCGGTTCGTGTTCCTTCTTGTCCTTGATTTCGTGGATGCTCCATTCGAAAGGGACCTCATGGATGACAACGCGGATTCCGCCCGCGTGGTCCTCAAACCCATGACCCCGCACTTCGGCGGCGCGCGCGAAGGCGTCAATGATCCGCAGAGCGCGATCGACCGAGCCGCCGCTCACGGCAAGGCACACCCCGTCATTTGCGTGAGCCTTCTTGAAGCCTTCCTGGTCCCTCTTAGCGGTGCGCAGCGCTCGAGCGGTGGCGGCGGCGATGGGGTGAAATCGCGGCGGGCGATCACCGGCGACGGTGATCGACGGATGCCGCTGGCTGGCGGCTATTGCAGCGGCCTGGTTCGCCTCGATTTCCGGCGTAATGTGCGCCCGGCATCGGCCGACGATACGGATGGATACTGATCGGTCGCCGTCTTCGGCGACAAGGGCAGGGCGTCGAACTTTCTTGCCGTGGGCCAGCTTCGCCCAATAGCCCAAAGGCGGAGTCGGGATATTGTGCCTTTTGCAGATCTTGCGCAGCCCGACGTTCGACAGTCCGAACGATTTCGCGAGCCGAGATATCGGGGTTTCCCAGACGAGAGCGTAGAGCTCTTCACGCGTGAATGCGCGGCAATGATCAGGAAGCATCGCGGCGAGGTTCCAAGCGGGCGGGGCCAGCGCAACCCGAGAACGCCCGCGACCATGCGTTGCGGCCAATTCGAATGACCACCGCGGTAGATTTTTCGAGCCGCCAGGTTTCAGCCATCACGATCGTCACCGCGCCATTCGCTATTTAGTCAAGCGACGACAGCTCGGTTCAAGCCAAGCCCAAATCGCCTCGACGACGACTCCAAGCTCTATGTTCTCGAGACTGATCGAGTACGCATAGGCGCGCCATTGAGCGCTCTTTTGCTCGGCGAACGCGACAGTCAGCCCGTCGGGTCGCTGACGCGGAACAGAAGTATTTCGACGCTCGAAAGTCGCCTTGATCGCGGCGTCAAGATCAGCGCTGTTTATCTTGGCGCCTTGCGGGATTGCCCACAGATCGTAGAAGTCTTTCATTCGACCGTTGATGAGACCGAGCGCCACCACGGCCTGGAATTTTTCCGCAATGACCGTGGCGGGCGAATAAGCGCGAAGTTTTGCAGTCGGCAGATCAAGCAGGGAGGCGTACTCGATCATGTAGCTGGGGTCAGTGATCGCATCGCCGAAGCCCACATCGATCGTGATCGGAATTTCGGTCGTGCCGAGGAAGGCGATCGTCTTGAGTCGGATGCCTCCATATTTCTGATCTTCACGAATAGGCGCCGCCGCAAGTCCGTCGACATCGAATGCAAGGCCGTCATGAGCGTCGAAGGCGAGAATTTCCTTGAATGTCGTGATGAGACGATCGCTGTCGGACGCGCCGAACCCTAGAAAATCGACATCACGCGTGAAGCGGCCATGGTCGACTGTCCATAGCGTCACCAGCATACCGCCCTTCAGGATGAATTTGTTCGCATGCGTTGAAATCGAAAGGCGATAAATGACTCGTTCGAGGCCGTAAGACACCAGCACGACATTGAACAGGCGCTGTTCCTGCCGCGCCAGATTGAGAAGTCGTTGGCGCACCGACGCGGCGATATTCGTCGGCGGCTTAGCCATCGGATGTCAGCGCCTCGAGATAGGGGCGGATCTTCGTCCAGGCGCCGTTTTCGCGTGCGGCCTTGGCGAGGGAGGCCGGCGTCGCTTTTCTTTCCTTGAGCGCGGTGCGGAGACATTCAATCGCGACAGCCTTGTCCACGAGTCTTGAATTCCTGAAGGCGTCCGCAATCGACTTTTCGACGGAATAGATCGGCACCTTCACGCCGGCGATCGCATGCCGCTCGATTCCCTGATGAAGATAGGGCTGCCGAAATCGAACGAAGCGGACGGGCGGATAATCGACCCGCGCAGTCCGGTCCTTGGGGCCGATCGCCACCCACACCGTCCGAGGCAGCTGATCTGTGAGGCCGTGATAGGCGAGCGCGGAGACAAGGCAGATCGTTCCCTTCGGGATGCGTTTGGCCGTCTCGGCGAGGGACTGATCGACGTCCGCCTCGGCGCCGGGGAGCTGATAGAGGCCGCGGCTGATCCGCGCGACGTCCCCGGCGGCGACGGCGCGCGCAAGCGTGGCGCCTGTAATGCCCCGTTTTCTGAGCTCGCCGGCCCGGGCGATGCCGGCCTTGCTGAGGATCGATAGAAGCCGCTCGGTTTGGGTCGCTGCTGGCATTGGTACAAAATGTCGGATCAAAGGAGGTTTTGTCCGACGTTTTGTATCAAGGCGCAAGTCGGACCGCAACCGAAGGCAAAGCGCGATTCGGGATAACCGGCGTCATGCTGTAGCCGACCGCCAACGGATAGCGCCTCGGGTCGCCGGCGGCCGCGATCAAGCTGCATCAGTAAGAGCGTGGCGAAGTTTTTCGTGACGGGTTTGTAGGTCGAGAGAGAGTCTTTCGGCCGGCCCGTCGCGGAGAATTCCCATGTCCCTTCAGGTTATGGATGCCCGTCCCGATGTGGCGGGCGGTTACAAGGTCGATGTCTCGCGCGGTTCGCGGGTCGGGCGCGTCTCGTCCGAATGGTTCTCGCGCCCCGATGACGAGCGGTTCCTGTCGCTCATCGACCTTCATGCGTCGGTGAAGGGCCGCGCGGCGAAAAGCCGGACGAGGGTCGTCGAGAGCGCGGCGATCCGCGTCGAGGCCGCGCGCAACGACGCCGAGCGGCTCGAACTCCTCCTGCCGGATAGCGACGCGCCTGTCGCGCCGACGCACTGGTCCTTTGGCCAGCTGAGTTCGCTCGTTGGCGCGCCGGCGTCCTATCTGCGCCAGCTCCCGGCGCCACTCGCGGCGATCAATCTGCAATACGGGCTGAAGACGCATCGCGCCGAGCAGGTGAACACGCTGGAGACGGAGGACGGCCGCACGGAACTTCGGGCCGTCACCGGCCCCGACTATGGCCGCATCTATGACCACGAGCTTGTCTCGGCGGTGATGAAGATCGCCGGCGACGGCGTCGGCGACACGCGCTGGAAGATCCCCGGCGTGCTCGACTGGAGGGCGGGCGTCTACAACCCGAACGCCGCCGTCAGCCGGGAATCGACGACGCTCTACGCCTCTGACCGCGACGTCTTCCTGTTCCTGGTCGATGATTTGAACCCCATCGAGGCGGGCAAGCTCCCCGACGGCTCGCCTGATTTGTTCTTTCGCGGTTTTTACTGCTGGAACTCGGAAGTCGGCGCGAAGACGCTGGGGCTCGCCTCCTTCTACCTCCGCGCCGTCTGCCAGAACCGCAATCTCTGGGGCGTCGAGGACTTTCAGGAGATCGTCATCCGTCACAGCAAACACGCATCGGCTCGATTCGCACAAGAAGCTGCACCCGCGCTGACGCGTTTCGCCGACTCCTCATCACAGCCTTTCATCAACAGCATAAAGTCCGCACGCGCCGCGATTGTTGCTCGCACCGACGACGAGCGCACGGATTTCCTCCGTAAGCGTGGGTTCTCGAAATCGGAGACCGCTTCGATCATCGACATCGTGCTACGGGAGGAGGCGCGGCCACCATCCAGTGTGTTCGATTTTGTGCAAGGCATTACTGCCGTCGCACGCGGCAAGGCGCATCAGGATGCGCGCCTCGACTTCGAGGAGCGTGCGAAACGCCTTCTCGCTGCCGCGGCCTAAGCTCTGGATTGGCGCTGTCTCATGATCGCGGCGCGGCTCGCGCAGACAGCCAGCGCTCGATCTCCGCGAAGTACTGCGGAACGATGCGCGATCGGGTCGGATATTCATCGCGCAGGCCCGTATCCGACTCGAACATCAAGTGATTGGCTCCAGGCATGATGCGTGTTGCGACATCCGCACCCTGCGCCGTCATTCCTTTCAGCGCCGCAAGATTTTCGTCCGCAGGAACAATCCAGTCCTTGGCGCCGAACAACGCCAGAACCGGCGCGCGGTTCGCCCGCCAATATGGTTCCGGATCGAAATCCGCCATCAGCCGGACCATGGTACGCTCGGGCGCATCCGGAGCGGCCGGCGGCGCGAGCAGCCATTCCGCGCCGCTGGCGGAAGCTGCATCGTAAGCGGCCTTGACCTCATCCCAGGGGCGAACCCCGCGCGAAACGTCCGTATCCAGCGTATAATAGGCGCGCGAACGGTCGATCTCTTCCTTCGGGAACCCGTAGGCGCGCAGCTCCGCCTCGACTTGAGCGAGGATTTGATCGCCGGGGCGCATGGCGGATCCCGCATGCATGATGAAGCCGTCCAGCGCACCGGCGGCGCCAAGCTGCGGCAGCACCCAGCCGGCCTGACTGGCGCCCCAGCCGAAAACAGGCCCGCTGAGGCCGATCGCCTTCGCGGCCAAGAGCGTCGCCTTTGCGTCCTCGGCCAGCGCCTCCAGACCTGACACGCGCCAATCGCCGGTCGATCGACCCGAACCGCGCTTGTCGTAAGCAAGGACTGCGAAGCCTTGGGACAGGAACCAGAACGCCCAGGGATCGAAGGCCTCCTTCGGCGCGGGGCCGGACCCGTAAATCATCAGCATGGTCCCGCGCGGCTTGGAGCCGGTCGGCGTCGCCAGTTCGGCTGACAGCGTCGCGTCGGGCGAGCGCGCCTCAAATGCTCCGCGGTCGATAGTTACCGGCTGCAAGCGCCGCGACTCCATTCGGAGAGACGCGCCCTCGGCGGTGAGAGTCGCGATCGCAGGGCCTGCGCCGTTGAGCGCGGACGAAAGACGCGCGCTGCCTTCGGCTCGATCGACCAGCGCGCCGACACGAAGCGCGGCGTAGTCAAAACCAAAATCGCTGTCACCGTATTCGGAGAACCGACCGATCGCGAACGCGCCGTCATCGTCGCGCCAGAGCCCGCGCTGCAATGAGGGCGTTGGCGACGGAACGACCACGCACCCGGAGATCATGGCGGCGCCGCTCAACAGCATTGTGCGTCTGTTCATGTGGAAATCCCCTCAAAAAGCAATTTCAGGCGCCCGCCGAATAATTTGGCGAGCGACGAATCCTCCGGATTTGCCATCCACGCGCGAACGGCCCCGGCCCACAAGTCCATCAACGCCGCCGTCGCCGCGTTCACGTCGATATCTGCACGCAGCGTTTCGGCCGTGATGGCGCGCCGCAGGAAGTCGGCGAACTCGTCCGCGTCGATGCTCCCCGAATCCTCGTCCATCGCGCGCATGGCCGGATCGCTCATCGTCGCCTGAAGGAGGTCCAGCATCAGCCCGCCTTCGCGCCGCAGGATGCGTTCGACGCCGCGCGCGTAGCGTTCAAGCGATCCCGCCGGGTCATCCGGATCAAGCTTCTTTCTGAGGCGCGCGATCTCGACATCAATCTCGGCGTAGTAGGCCTTGAGAACATGCGCCTTGGTCGGAAAGAAGTTGAAAAACGTGCCCTTGGCTACTCCTGCCGCAGCGACGATCTCATTGACGCTGGCCGCGCCATAGCCGCGTTTTCGAAACATCGCGATCGCGGCGGCGTAAATGGCTGCGCGCAGCTCGGCGCCGGGCCTCGATCGGTTGGTGACCACGGTCATGACCGTAGTCATATCAGGCGGCGCCGTCGTTTGCAAACCGCGGGATCGCCGCCACAGGCCGCTGTGCGCGTTTCTCCGGAAGCCTGAGAGGAAGAGTGAGCCGAGGAGCCGGTGACGCGCTTAAGGGTCGAGAGAGTGGCTTTCGGCCGGCCCGTCGCGGAGACTTACCCATGGCCAAACCGAAACCGAAGACGAAATCCCTTGCGACGCTCAGCTTAAGCGCCTCGCGCGAAATCCCGCTCGACAAGCTCGTGCTTTCCCAATCCAACGTCCGTCAGATCAAGGCGGGCGTCTCGATCGAGGAGCTCGCCGAGGACATCGCGCGGCGAACGCTCCTGCAGGGCCTAACCGTCCGCGCCGTTCTAGACGAGACGGGCGCCGAGACTGGCATCTACGACGTGCCCGCGGGTGGACGGCGTCTCCGCGCGCTGCAATTGCTGGTGAGCCAGAAGCGACTCGCGTCCGATGCGCCAATTCCTTGCGTCATCCGGACGGACGGCCTCGCCGAGGAGGACAGCCTCGCGGAGAACATTCAGCGCGCGCCCTTGCATCCGCTCGACCAGTTCCGCGCGTTCAAGACCCTACGCGAGAAAGGCAAAAGCGAAGAGGAAATCGCCGCCGCCTTTTTCGTCTCCCCGACTATCGTCAAACAGCGATTGAAGCTCGCGGCCGTCTCGCCGCAGCTTTTGGATCTTTACGCGGACGATGGCCTGACACTCGAGCAGCTGATGGCGTTCACCGTCAATCCGGATCACCAGCGCCAGGTCGAGGTCTGGGCCGCTCTACGGAACGGTTACAATCGCGAGCCCTATCACATCCGCCGTATGCTGACCGAAGGCGCGGTGCGGGCTGGCGACAAGCGCGCGCGGTTCATCGGCATCGACGCTTATGAAAGGGCGGGCGGCGCTGTGCTCCGCGATCTCTTTGCGGACGCCGATGACTTCTGGCTGCAGGACGCGGGTCTCCTCAATCGCCTCGTCGCGGAGAAGCTCGAGGCGAACGCCGCCGAGATCCGCGACGAGGGCTGGAAATGGGTCGAGGCCGCGGTCGGTCTTCCCTATGGGCACACCTTCGATCTTCGCCGCATCGAGGGCGAAACGGCGGTCCTCAGCGACGATCAACAGCAGGCCTATGACGCCGCCAAGGCGGAGCATGAAGCGCTGGAAGACCAATATGACGGCGCCGAAGAACTCCCTGAGGACATCGATCAAAGGCTCGGCGAGCTTGAAGCGATTATCGAGACGATCGACGAGCGTCCCTTCGACTACCCGCCGGAAGAAGTCGCTCGCGCGGGCGTTTTCATCAGCCTTGATCAGGCAGGAGGCCTGAGGGTTGAGCGCGGTTTCGTCCGGTCCGAAGATGAGCCGCCTGTTGATGTGGAAGCGCCGATGGGCGCCGACACTCCGTCAAATGCCTCCGACGCTCATGATGACGAGGACTGTATCAGCGAGTCGCCGGTCTACGACGAAGAGGCCGAAGATGACGGCGCAACCCGTCCGCTGCCCGATCGGCTGATGGTCGAATTGACAGAATGGCGTACGCTTGCGTTGCGCGACGCCATGGCGGCGAACCCTGACGTCGCGTTCCTCGCTGCGCTTCATGCGCTCTGTCTCGATCTCTTCTATGCGCCGGTCGCGGCGCGCTGCGTCTCCATCACCGCGCGTCAAACGCCCTTGCGGAGCGGGGCGTCCGGGCTCGCCGACGGCGTCGCGGCCCAGTCGATCGCGGCGCGCAATGCAGCCTTGGGCGACAAACTCCCCGGCCGTCCGGAGGACCTCTGGGCGAGCCTCACGGCGATGAGCGCTGCCGAACGGCAGGCGCTCTTCGCCCATTGCGTCGGCCTCTCCATCGACGCCGTCTACAAGCCCTATGACCGACGCAGCGACGCGCTTGTCCACGCGGATGCGCTTGGCAACTCCCTCGCGCTCGATGTTCGCGCCGCCGGCTGGACGCCGACCGCGGAGGGGTATTTCGCCCGAATCACCAAAGCGCAGATCGTCGACGCGGTGCGCGAGTCGAAAGGGGAAGACGCCGCCAACCGGCTCGAGGGCCTCAAGAAGCCTGACATGGCCGCGGCGGCGGAGGAGCTGCTGGCGCCGTCGGAATGGCTACCAGCGGTCTTGCGGACACGAGCGGCTGCCGAAGCGTCCGACGAAGAGCACGGCGATTCCGAAGTTGTGTCGATGAGTAACGAGCCAGTCGCCGCGAACGAGGTCCCGGACGGTATGCCCGCCGCCGGCATCGCAGCGGAGTAAAGCTCCACCCGATCACCTTATGAGGCCCGCCATCCCGGCGGGCCTTTTTCGTTGGAGGCCATGATGTTTGACCCGAGCAGCGAGATCGCGCGGCGCCTCGCCGAACGCGCCAATGATGTTTGCCGACTTTACCTGCCCAACGGCAAACGGGTCGGCGATTACTGGATCGTCGGCGATGCGCGCGGCGCAAAGGGGCGGAGCCTCTTTGTCCGGCTCGTCGGTCCGCCATCGGGCAAAGGCGCCGCCGGCAAATGGCAGGACGCCGCGACCGGCGACCATGGCGATCTTCTTGATCTCATCGCAGCCGCGTGCCGGTTCAAAAACCATCGCGATGCGCGTGACGAGGCGCGCCGGTTCCTGAATATGTCGTCTCTTCTTCCGTCGTTGACGGCCTGCCGTATTCGCCGCGACCGCACGCAGGCGGCGCAACGCCTCTTCAATGCGTCGCAACGGATCGCCGGCACGCTTGCTGAGATATACCTAGGAGGCCGCGGCATTCCTTGTGTCGCCGGTCTTGGCGCATTGCGCTTTCATCCGCGCTGCACCTATCGCGAGCAAGCTGATGCGCGACCCGAGCCTTGGCCGGCGATAATCGCCGCGGTCAAAAATGACGATGGCGTCGTCACGGGGGTCTTACGCACCTGGCTCGCGCGCGACGGCCGGTCGAAGGCGCCGCTCGCCGCGCCGCGCAAGGCGCTGGGATCGCTCGCCGGCAACGCCGTTCGCTTTGGCGATACGCAAGATATTCTCATCGTCGGCGAGGGCATCGAGACTGTCCTGTCGGTGCGTTCTGTCTTGCCGTTTATGCCGTTCGCCGCCGCCTTGTCGGCTCAGCACCTCAGCATGTTTCGCGTTCCGTCAACGGTGATGCGTCTCTACATAGCCGTTGATCGCGATGACGCCGGGTTTCGCGCGGCTGACGTCCTGCGCAGGCGAGCCATCGAGGCGGGCGTAAACGCGATGCTCCTTCTGCCGAGGCGCAAGGATTTCAATGACGATCTCGTCAACGCCAGCGTTGACGCCCTGACTGCATCCTTGGCGCCGCAGCTCGCCCTTCAGGATCGCGTTGCGCTTCGTCAATTTCGCTGATCACCGTTTCGCCGGGAATGGGCGCACGCGCCGTCAGATCATCAGCAGGCTGATCCTCGCCGCATGTTCCGCCACGCGCCCCTCGCGCGGCCGTGAAGGATCGCGCGAGGGGGCCGCAAGCCCCGCGCCGGACGCAAGGCCGGGCGGCGGGTTTCTTCCCCTGGCGGCGACGAGCGCCTAGGCGCTGCGCTTGCGCGTTTCTTCAAAGCGCCTTTCCTCGCGAAACAAGAAACCCGCCGCCCGTCCTCCTCCGCTTCGCTGCGGCCCGACGCGCATCGCGAGCGAAAGGCTCGCGTCTCACTCCTCCATCAATGCCGACGGGTGCGCCGGCGCGGCGCGTGCGGCAGGTCACGCGCCATCAGAGGCCGCGCGAAGGGCGCGCGGCGCGAAACGCTCAAAGAGGATCAATATGCTGACCGACATCGACGGCGACCTTATCGAACCTGCCGCACTTTCGCCGACCGCGCATCTTCTCGACGAACTCCAGCTCTTCGGCTGGCGCCCCATTGGCGACGAGCCCGATCCGCGCCCCTTGCCAGAGGCGGCGACCGCGCAAGGCGCCGTCGTCGAAATGGCCGATGCGCTCATTGCGACCTTGTCAGACACGCGGCTTGAGAGCGACCTTGAAAGCCTCCTCTGGTCGCTCGTCTATCTCTTCCATCGCCATCTCGGGCAGATCGATCGCGCGCTCGATCGCAACGAGCAGCGCCAGCGCGACAGCCAACGCGAGCAGGACGGCTCCGAAATCCGCTCGGTCGAGCTTGAACGCCTGATCGCCGAGGGCGTCACCCTGGTCGAACGTCGCAACGCCTTCGAGTTCATGCGCGACATCGCCGCCCACCGCTTCGAAGCCGCGACCGGCCCCGTCTGGAAGCCGCGCGTCGGATCGCTCATCAGCCGCAACGCCTCCGTGAAATCGCTAACCGCCGCCGTCATCGACAGCCGCGACTTCATCGCCGCCAAGCGCCGCGCCGAAATCGAACCGCTGACGCCCTCGGGAACGAAAATCGCCTTCGCCGGAGGTCCCGACTGCAACGACGTCGCCGCGATCTGGGCAGCGCTCGACCGCGTCCGCGCCAAGCATCCCGACATGGTGCTCCTCCATGGCGGCACGCCCCGCGGCGCCGAGAAGATCGCGAGCGTTTGGGCCGACCATCGAAAGGTCGCGCAGATCGTCTTCAGGCCGGACTGGACGCGTCACGGCAAGGCGGCGCCCTTCAGGCGCAATGACGAGCTTCTAAACGCGCTCCCCATCGGCCTCGTCGTTTTCCCCGGCTCTGGCGTCACCGACAACCTCGCGGACAAGGCCAAGCGCCTCGGCATTCCGCTTATGGATCACCGGCGGTGATCGATGATAGCGCGCGCAGCGACGCGCGATCGAGACCGAAATTGACCCAGGCGCTGTTGGAATAGCGTGTGCATCTCGAATGGCGCGCGACCATGGCGACGAGCTTCAGAATAGCTGCGCGGGTCGATGCCGATTTTCCGCCGCCGCCATGGCATGCAGCGATAAAAATCGTCCCATCAACCACATCGCCGCCGTGCGGCCGTGCTGCTCAACAAACACCAGTTAAAGCCGCTTTGGAAAAAAATAGAGGATGAACTCCCAAAGAACCACGCCGCCCATTGCGTCGAAGAGGCGATCGGCGAGGGCGACGCCAACGCCCAGCGCGAAAAGTTCACTGAGCTCGTTGATCTTATGGGCAAATACCGAAGCTGACGCTCGCGGGTTCTTGAGTTGCCGCTCGCCGTTTGCCGGCCTATTCTGCTCCCGATGTTTCGGTTTCTCCTGGCTGTGATCATCCTCGCGACGGCGGCGTTAAGCCCGGCAGCGGCTTATGCGCCGCCGCACGCCCCGATCATTACGGGCGAAAGTCATCAGGACTGCGAGTGTTGCGAGGGAAGCGAGCTTGGCGCCGCGATGGTGTGCGCCGCGTTTTGTCACGCAGCGCTGCCATCCTTAATCCCGTCCGTGCCGCAATGCACGCGCGCCGATGCAGCGCTTTCATTCCTGCTTGCCGAGCGCGACGGCATGACGCCCCGGCCGCCGGCGCCGCCGCCCCGACGATAGCTCTGCGCCCATTGTCCATTCATCACAAATATCAAAGGAGTTCCTATGAAGAGATTGATCAGCTACATCGCCGCGGTCGCCGCACTCGGCGTCACCGGCGCCTATGCAGCCGCTCCGGACGCCGTCACCAAGGCGGTTGAAGCGTGCTGCGCCGTTCTGGCGAGCTGCTGCTCCGGCGGCGCTTGCTGCTAAACGCAGCTTGATTGCCTGATGAGCGCCCGCCTGGCGACAGGCGGGCGCTTTTTTGCCTGCACGCCCTCGCGCGCCTTCAACGGCCCTGAATGTCTGTCGACTGCCGGCGACGTCGATGTGCAGGCCGCGATCCATGACCGGGCCGACAAATGGCGCTCGCCGCGAAGCAACGTACTCTTGCGGTCGGAGTCAGCGAGAGAAATGACTGTGAAGCGCGCGCTGCCGAAGACCGTCTGGACGCTCGGCCTCGTCAGCATGTTCATGGATATTTCTTCGGAAATGATCCACGCGCTGCTGCCGCTGTTCCTGACAACAGCGCTCGGCGCCAGCGTTGCGCTGGTCGGCCTCATCGACGGCGTTGCTGAATCGACCGCGTCGATTGCGAAAGTCTTTTCCGGTTATCTCTCCGACCGCTTTCGACGTCGAAAACCGCTGATTTTGCTCGGCTACGGACTGGGCGCGCTGACGAAGCCGTTGTTCGCCCTGGCGACAACTCCCGGACTGGTTCTCGGCGCGCGGTTCGCCGACCGCATCGGCAAAGGTCTGCGCGGCGCGCCGCGCGACGCGCTGATCGCCGACGTGACGCCCGCTGAATTCCGCGGTCGCGCCTATGGGCTTCGCCAGGCGTTGGATACGGCGGGCGCGTTTCTCGGGCCGGTCGCCGCGATTGGCCTCATGGCGCTGTTCGCCAATGATTTTCGCGCGGTGTTCTGGGTCGCTGTCGTCCCCGCCTTGATCGCGGTGGCGCTGGTGTTCGTCGGCGTTGAGGAAACACGCGAGCCGCCTCACGAGAGTGCGGCCAGAGCGCCGATTGCGCTGCGCGATCTCGCTCGCCTCGATCGCGCCTTCTGGGCGGTGGTCATCGTCGGCGTCGTGATGACGCTCGCCCGGTTCAGCGAAGCCTTTCTCATCCTGAAAGCGCACGCGGCAGGGTTGCCGCTCGCTTACGCGCCCGCCGTCCTTGTCGCCATGAATGTCGTTTACGCGCTTGGCGCTTATCCGGCGGGCGCGCTCGCGGACCGGTTCGCGCCGGCGCGGCTGCTGCTCCTTGGACTTGCCGCGTTAATCGCAGGGGATCTCTGTCTTGCCTTCGCGCCTGGCGTATGGGGCGCCTATGCCGGCATCGCCCTCTGGGGCGGCCATATGGCGCTGACGCAGGGTCTGTTCGCGAAGCTGATCGCAGATCGTGCGCCCGCTGACCTGCGTGGATCGGCGTTCGGCCTTTTCAATCTCGCGACCGGTCTCGCCATGCTGGCCGCGAGCGTGATCGCCGGTCTGCTCTGGGATCGCATCGGGCCGGCGGCGACTTTCGTCGCGGGTGCGGGTTTTGCGCTACTGGCCGGCGTCCTCGCGGTTGCGGGCATTCGCGCACGCGCAAACGCCAATGGTTGACGCGTTCCGCCGGGCGCGTCGTCGGCTGTTGCAGGACCCCAACCTCGCCATTGTCTCCACGCCCTGAGCATGCCCCATCGCGACCCCGATTGGCTTGATCTCGGCGAAGACCGCCTTCGGCTCGAACGCCCTTGACGCAACGGCGACGGCGAACTTTTTTCCCCTGGCGGCCGAAGACGGCTCGCCATTCCTCGCGCCAAGACAAAAAAGTTCGCCGCGCGCCGTCCTCCGCATGCGCTGCGGGTCTTCGACACCCCATGGCGCGAGCGCCATGGGGACCCCGTCTGACTGCGTCGGCGTTTGTCTTCGCCTTTTCGATCGCCATCGAGGCCGCATGGGGCGGCCCGATGAAAAGGAGACACATCATGGCTACGATCGGAACCTTCAGCAAAACCGGCGATGGCTTCACCGGCTCGGTCTCGACCCTGACCCTCGACGCCAACGTGCAGGTCAAGCCCGCCGAGAAGACGAGCGAGAAAGCGCCGGACTTCCGCATCTTCGCCGGCCGCGCCGAAATCGGCGCCGCCTGGAAGAAAACGTCGAACGAGAACCGCTCTTATCTCTCGGTCCGGCTCGACGATCCCTCGCTCGCCGCGCCGATCCTCGCCAATCTCTGCGAGATGGAGAACGGCGAATACGACCTTATCTGGTCGCGCCCGAACCGCCGCCGCAGCGGCGAATAAGCAACGCCTCATCGACGCGCCCCGCCGGAAGGC
>JACADZ010000130.1 GCA_013389105.1 Parvularculaceae bacterium
GAGGCCTTCGCCTGGTGCGAGCGCTGGGCGGGCGAGGTGCGCCGCGTCGAATTGTTCTCGCGCCAGACCCGCCCGGGCTGGGACAGCTGGGGCTTCGAGGCCGGCAAGTTCGATCCCGTCGTGCAGGTGGCCGCATGACGTCGGAACGCAGGCAGCATCTGCGGCAGCTCTCCGAGGCGGCCGAACGGGCGGCCCGCCACAAGAAATGGCACTGGTGCCGCCGCGAGAACGGCTTTTCCGACAAGCCGATCTGGCGCGTGATCGCGGCGCGGCTCGGCCTGCCGCTCCCGCAGGTTCTGGCCTTCGTCAACCGCCTCGAGGAATTCGCCAATGGCGCGTCCGATCGAGGCGGGCAGCGCGGCTCGGTGGGCGATTTCAATCCGGCCGAGTTTGCCGCCGCGCTCGGCATGGACGAGGATGACGCCGCGCGGATCTTCGCGGCCCTGGCCGATCCTGCGGTGGGCTGGGTGTCCTACGACAGCGTCACCGATTTCCACGCGCGCAATCCCGACCGCGAGGACGATACGGCGGCGGACCGCGTGCGGCGGATGCGGCGGCGGCAGCGCCACATGCGCGCGATCGCCGAAATGTGCGCGCAGGGCCGGATGTCGGCGGAGGAGCGCATCCTGGTCGAGTCGCAGGTGCTCAACGACGTCGACTTGTCCACAGCGATCGGCAATGTCCGGTGTTACGACGTAACACCGCGTAACATCGTAACTGTTACGCCAGAGCAGAGCACACGTATTGCTTCAGGCGCTGTGGACAACAGCAACGCCGGTGCCCGCGGCGGGAAGGCCGCCGATCAAGGCGCTGACGGATGGAGCAATTTTCCCGAACCGCGAGTCGCGCCCGCTGAAGGATCATCCACAGGCGGGGAGTGTTACGACGTAACACCCGACTCTGTGGACAAGTCCGAGGCCGCCGAATGGCTTTCGAGCGAGGGCGTCCGCATCGTGGTCGCGCGCATGGCGGTGACGCCGCAGCGCGCCGGCGTGCTGATCGAGCGCTGGTCGCGCGACCTCGGCGATCCGATGGCGATGGCCGCGATCGTCCTCGGCGCCGACAATGCGGAGCTGTCCGGTCCGCGCTTCCACGTCTCGGTGTCGCAGCAGGTCGCGCGCCAGGTGACGGCGCTCGCCAACGGCGCGCCGCTGCCGCTCGGACCCGTGCGCCTCGGTCCCGTGGCCGCAGGACCCTTGCGCGCGGCCGACGAGCCCGTTGCCGCAGCGCGGCCGGCGGACGATCCCGCACCCATCGTGTCCCTGCCGCGCAAGGCGGCGGGCTAGCAGAGGAGGCAAGCATGTCGCGCGAGCAAACGAGGCGGTCGCACCCCGCGGCGGAGGAGCCGCAGCCCGACGCGGCGCACGATCCCGCGCCCGCCATTCCCCGTTCTGAATCGCAGGCCTTCGTCGAGCGGCTGACCGCGCTGGCGGCCTCGCTGCGCGCGAGCGCCGCGGCCCTGCAGGACGTGGTCGCGGAGGCGACGGGCGAACAGGCCGAGCGCCAGCGCCGCCCGCTGACGCATGCCTTTGCGAAGCCGGAGGGCTTCTTCGCGGCGGCGAATCTCGCGCTCGGCGAGGCCGAGACCTCGGCCGGGCTGATCGGGGCGGCGGCGGACCAGCTCAAAAAGACCTTCTGAAACCGCTTGAGCGGTTCCATATACCGCATTGAATTACCGCCCCTTTTGCCCGATATTGGGGGCGGGAGGGGCCATGATCACCGCGCGCCCCATATACGACGGCGAGGATCTCGCCGGCCAGGTGCTGCTGGTCCGCGTGCGCTGCCGCGCCGTGCATGCGGAGGCGAAGCTCGCCTGCGTGCGGCTGGTCGATTCGCCGCGCTTCGGCGGCACGGTCAGCGTGCATGTCATCGACATTGCGGCGATCGCGGGCGTCGAGATCGACCCGCCCCAGGACGAGGCGCTGGTGCCGCGCTAGAACACCAGCAAGGCGAGCGCGATCAGGCCGCTGGCAAAGGCCAGGCTTCCGATCAGCAGCATCGCCAGCTTGTCCCGCATGCCCTCATTCAACCGGCCTGTTAACCCTCTCGCAAGGGGGACTCGCTAGGGCGGGGGCGGGGGTTTCGTTATGCGTGCGTCCCCAGAGCCTTACCGGCTGACCTTCAGGCTGCCTGCGAGCATCGGCTTCGCCGTCGCGCCCGGCCGCCATCAGCCCTGCCTGCATGGCTGCGTGCTGATCGTCGACAAGCTGGGCCTGGTCGCGATCGAAGGGCCCTCGCGCCAGCGCTGCTTCGACCAGGC
>JACADZ010000017.1 GCA_013389105.1 Parvularculaceae bacterium
ACCCCCGCCGGGGCCCGCGCCGGGCGGGGGCGGGGGGCGGCGGCCGCCAGCGCGGCGAAAGAAGATCCCGGCGTCACCCCGTTCAGCGGCGATCGCAGCAAGTATTTCGCCGCGATGATGCTGAATACGCTGAAGGCCAGACCCGAGGACGACAAGAACCCCAAGATCATTCCCGGGACGGTTTTCACAGAATTTGGAGTGACCAAGCTGCTCGACGGCCTGCGGGAGCGCTCGGAACTGACGGGCGCGCAGGGCAAGGCGATCATGAAGCGGTTCTACGACTTCCTCGTCGCGCCGCCGTCCGAGGGTCAGCAATCAGCCTGCGGCGTCAATCTCGAACATCTCGAGCGTTTCGCGAATTTCCTCGCCAAAATGCAGGCGTCGGGTTGGGAGGCCGTGCGCAACGACTTCTTGAGCGGCAACGGCAAAGACCTTCTTGAAGCCTTCGCCAAGCCGCGCGTTGAGGTCCTCGAAATCGAAGTGAAACAGCTGAAGCAGCAACTTGCCGCCCTTGCGCTGGAAGTCGCCGAGCTGAAGCGCGCACGCTGAAGCGACCGTCGTCATGAGCACTGGCCTGCTTCAGGAAGCGCCGCGAGGGGGCGCGCCCGCCCCGGAGGAGATCAGCGAGGGCCTCTCGGCGCTTTGGGAAGACGGCTCCGACAGGCTTCTCATCTGTTTCAGCGGCTTTCACACCCGGGAACGCCCCTGGAGCCTGTTCCATTTCATGGGGCTCATGAAGAAGTTTCCGGTCAACCAGCTGTTCTTCCGCGATCCGCATCTTGCCTGGTATCACAAGGGAATCCCCGGCATTTCCGGGTCGATCGACGAGACGGCCGCCTATATCGGATCGGTCATCGCCGAGCGAAAGATCAAAAAGACGATGGCGCTCGGCGTCTCCTCAGGCGGGTATGCCGCCCTCATTCACGGATGGCTGCTCGAACTCGACGAGGTGCATGCCGTCGTGCCGCAGACCTATGTCGACGTCGACAACCGGCTGATCGACAACGACTTCCGCATGGACGACAACACGCCCAATCTCTACGACGGCTATCCGGTGCAGACGGAGTATTTCGAACTGGCGCCGCTGTTCCGCCGGGCCCCCAACCTTCGCACGAAGATCAACGTGCACTATTGCAGCAATCACCGGCTCGACGCCGCCCACGCGTTGCGCATGGAGGGCGTTCCCGGCGTCACGCTGCACGCCTATGAAGAAGGCGGCCATCGCCTGACGCCGAGGCTTACGCGCGACGGAACGATCGACCGCTGGGTCGAGAACGCGCTCGGCGTCAAGGCCGATCCCAAGCGCATGCCTGTCGGCCGGGGCGGGGCCGGCGCCGAGGCGTTTTAGCGCGGCGCAGCCCCACCTAAGGCGTATACCAGATCGGCGAGGACCAGGCGCGTTCCTGGATCGTTTCCGGACGCCCTTCAGGAGGCGGGTCCCCATGGGCGACCGCTTCGTAAAGCGTGCGGCGGGGAGTGGGAATCTGCAGCACACGGACGTAATAGAACGCCCGCGCCGAAGGGTCGAATTCCGGATCCGTCCACACCGCCGAAAGCGCCGGCGCGCCGATGCTGTTCTCGTAGGTCGCCGTCGCGCGATTGACCGTGTCGCCGACTGGGGGAAGCGCGCCATTGGGGCCGAGGGTCCGGGCGCCGCTCCACGCGACGTTGAAAACCTTCTCGCGCGCCGTTGCGCCGTCGAGCCAGCCCTTGACGATTTGCACGCGATCTAGGTTTCCGTCTCTCGGATCCTTGGTCGCCGAGATGAGAAAGCGCGGCGCGCGCGAGTCGGCCGCGCGTGTCAGATCGCCGCCCATCGGGACTCCCTTGGCGTAGCCGACGACCGCCACGTCGTCGGCGGCTGCATCCGCCGCCACGAAATCATAACCGCCGAAGAAGCGCAGTTTTATCCGCACGCCGCTAGTGGCGTAGACCTCCCGGCGGCGCAACGCGGCCATAATTTCCGTGCGCGAATTATACCGGGCCCAGACCGCGGCGAGACCGCCGCCCGACAGGGCGTTTCCGTCGCCGCCATCGGCCTCGATCGTCCGGTTTTCGTAGACCGAGTCCAGGGCGAAATGCCCGGTGAAATTGTCTTCCTCGGCGCTCGGCATTCCGGAATGGGAATCGGTCGATCCGATCATCCCCAGCTTGAACGGATTGACCCCCAGCAGAGGCGCCTGCTCGATACCGGTCAGTAGCGCGCCGCGCACATAGTCTGCTCTTGATGGCGGCGGCGTTTCGCTTCGCCTGTAGAATTCGAAACCGGCGAATTCATCGGCCGGCGAGAGCGCGGTCGCCGTCTCCGACGCACCCTTGTATTGAACGACCTCGGCCACGGTCTCAAACTCAGACCGCCGCTGCGCAATAGCCGCGGTCAGCGGATTGCCGTTGAGCCGCGTCGGCGCGAACATCAATCCATTCGACAAATTGGAATTGTGCGGGATGGAGATGAAATCAACTCCCGTTTGGGTCCTTGTGCGCGCCAGAAACGCCCAGAGGGACTCGGGATTTCTTTGCCACAATGCGGAGAAGGGGGCGAAAATTCGCGCTTTGCCCGCGTCGGCGTCGGTCAGGACGACGCGGTGCAGCACCGCGCCGTCGATTCTCGACGTCCACTCCCACCCGAGGATCGCGGTGAACCGGCCCGGATCGTTATGCCGATCGGCGGAGTCGGCGAGCGCGGCCCACGCCGTTTGGCTCGCCGTTTGCGCCACCATGCCCGCGCTCGCAGTCGAAGAGCCGGCCGCGCGGGCGAACTGCTCGTAGGCGGCGGTGTAGTCGCCCTTGTCGACAAGCGCCCTGATCAACGTCTTGGACTCCAGCGACGTCCGATTGGCGGAACCGGAATCATAAGGCACGCCGAGAAACTCGGCGTGATCGGTAACCGCCGCAAAGTCGAGCGGGACCGAGAGGCGGCGGACCTCGCCGTCGATCGGGTTTACGATCGGCTCACCCTTGGCGAAGCGGAAGACCTGATCGGCGTCGACCGTACGATTGTCGAAGCGATAGGCGTCGAGCGAGCGATTTGTGTGAACATGCGCATCGCCCCAAAGCAGCGCCGACGGATAGCCCTGCGCGCAAGCTTCCCCGACAAGCGCAAGCGCCCCCGCCGCCACAGCTGAAAGTCTTCTGCTCATCCCCCAAGCGCGCGTAAAACGACCTCCGAAATTACGCGCCAATCGCCGCAAGTGTCCAGAGACAATCGGCAATGCCGGCGCGCGGGGAGGAGGCTCGCTCATCATGAGGCGCAGAGGATGTCTGGCCTTTGCCTCATCAGCGCCCTGATTTTCTTGATACGCATCGAAGACCTGCACGGCCCCGTTCGAGCTCGCCATTCCAGGCGCAGAGTCTGCGCACCGCCCGTTTCCCCTGAGGAGCTATGTCCGACACTGAGTTTTCGCGTCGCTTCACTGGCGCCGCGCCGGGCCGACTCTTTCAGTTGACGTACCGAGGCGGAGCTTCGGAGGGAATCCGCCCGCGCGCCTGGTTCCTCTGACTGGCGAGAAACTTCAGCGATCGGAAGGCGAAGTCGCGGGGTCTTGACGCCGGGAAGAAGTGGCCGGCCTTGGGTATGGTTTCAAGCCGGCAGCCAGGCAGAGCGCCGGCGAGCGCCATGCCAGAGCTGAGCGCCGGGCTGTTGTCTCCGTATACCGCGTATATCGGCGCGTTCAGCGCCCTGAGTTCGTGCGGCGTCAGCGCCGAGCCATGGGCGAAATCCCGCCGCGCCGTCGTCGTCTCCAGAAGGCGCAGCCACTTCGCCGCCACGCGCGGACCCATGACGCGCTTGGCGCCGCCGAGCACGCCCTCGAGCTTGTCGACGTCTCCTTCGTTCCTGAGCCGCATTCTCGCGAGCGCCGTCAGCATTTCTATGCCGAAATCTGGGGTATCTGGATCAATCTCTATCCCCGCATTGGCCAGCCGCGCCGCAAAAGCCCGCGCCATCGGCGAGCCGCCGAGGCGAAGCTGCGGCTGAACGCTCGGCAGACGAACATCCGCAAGGACGAGACTGCCGACGCTGGAAGGATTTCTTGCGGCGAACGCCGCGGCGACCAGCCCGCCATAGGAATGGCCGATCAGATGCGCGCGCTCGATCTGCAGGCAGGAGAACACGCCGCGAAGGTCTTCGGCCATGTCGTCGGCGGTGTAGCCGTCCTTGGGCATGGTCGACATGCCATGGCCGCGCAGGTCGATCACCGTCACCCGGCAGAATTGCGCGAGGGCCTTGGCCACCCCGAAATACCAGAAGGCCATGTTCGTCGCGAGTCCGTGCACGAGCACGACGTTGGGGGCGGGGCGAAGCCGGCCCCGTTCCGGTCCGATCTGCGTGTAGTTAATGCTCGCCTTGTCGAGCGTCGCGAGCTGCATCGTCATCGGGTCCCCAAGCCCAGCCGTCAGTCTGCCTTCGATCAATCTTCCAGATAGCCAAGCGCTCTCAGTTGATCGAGAATCTTCGATTTGTCGTGGTCGGACATTTCGCCGACCGGCACGCCGATCTCGGAGACGGGGCGCGTCGGCTCGCCCATGCGCACCGCATTGGCGCGAAGATGTTCCCGGGTGAAAAGATCATCCGGCAACTGCGCCTCGAAATCCTCCGGGATCGGCACGCCGAGGCTGTAGAGAAGCACCGCCGCCACATCCATGATGGCGATCGGCGCCCCCTCGCCTTGAGCGACTCCCGGCCCGTAAGCCATGAACACGCCGTCAGGATGGTGCGTGCCGCAGACGACGGGCCGTCGCTCCAGAAACGGCGCCTTGTTCTTCACCGAAACGAAGCCGTAGTCGTCGAGCACGAGCGTCAGATCCGGCGCCATGTCGCGCGCCGCGCCGGGGAACGCTTCTTCGCGCAGAAGAATGTCGCGGATGAACGGGCGTCCGCCTTCCGGATGCTCGATCGACATGAGGTCATCCATCAGCCGTTGGCGGAAGCGGTAGTAGTCTCCCGGCGGCACCCCGGGGTCCCCGGCTTTCTTCGCGGTCCTGATGACGATCCCGTTGCTGGACGGCGTCGGGCAATAGGCCGTGGTATTCGTCCACTGCAGGTTGGCGAAGTTCGCCGCGTCGCGTCGTTTGTCCGCTTCAGACCCGTCTGACGGCCGCCAGGCGAGGTACCCCTTTTCCTCAAGGAAGCGGTTGACCCGGAAAATGTAGTCGCTGCCGGTGAACCCGTGATCCGACGCAAAGAAAACCTGCGCGTCCGGGCCCGCCATTTCGACCAGACGGCGGATATATCCGTCGAGAGTTCGAAAATAGCCGAGCGTCATGTCGCGCAGGCGCCTGTCGTCCTCAGAAAGCCCCCCGGCCAGGCGGCGGGGATCAAGAACATGCCAGACCTGATGCTGAAGCTTGTCCGTTCCGTCGAACATGACGGCGAAGAGGTCGGGGCTGTCTTCCTCGAGGAGCGTCCGCGCTATGTTGAACCACTGTTCTTCGCGTGGCATGTGACCGCTGACCCACGACTCGAGCTCAGCTTGGGTCATCATTTCGCCGATGAGGGATTCCCGCTCGAAGTCCCAGGCCAGTTCGCGCGCGTTGAAGCCCTCGATGTTCTTCAGGCGACCGTAAAGCTCTGGAGGCGTGACATTCATCTTGAGGTGCTTCCAGGAGACGAACCCTGGAACAAGCGATCCGTTGACCGGCGAAACAGGCGCCATCATGGGGAAGTTGAGGGAGGTCAGGGTGCGCTTGTTGCGACTCGCGATCGACCAAATCGTCTCTTTGCGGATGTCTCTGGCGTCATAAAGGGTAAAGAACACCTCGTCGCCGCGATCCTCGAAGCGGACGAAGTCGTAGACGCCATGTTGGCCTGGCGACCGACCGGTCACCAGGGAGACCCAGGCCGGTGGGGTGAGGGGATGAGGCGTTGAACGCAAGACCGAGCGGCGACCGCGCCTCATGACTTCGCGCATGAACGGCATCGTAACGCCTTCAGCGCCTTCCGACGTCAATTGATCGAGAACGGTGTAGGTTGCGCCGTCGAGGCCGATGAATAGCGTTCGGGTCATGGGTCAAACGCCGGTCGCGAGACCGGGCCTTCAGGCGGGGACGAGTTGAAGCTTGGCGCCGACGAAATTCGAAATCTGCCGAACCGTCAGGTCGTCGACGTAGCGCCCGTTTTTCATAAGGAGTTCATCGAACCCCATGTTTCGCCGGCCGAATTTTTGCTCAATCGCGACAACGAGCTGGATGATGTCGATCGACTCGAACTCAAGATCGGCGACTATCGCCGAACCGGGACCGATCTTGTGGTCGACTCCCCACTCTTCGACAAAGCGCTCGAGCAGCGAAATAATCGAGGCTTCTACGTTCTCCACCACATACTCTCCCCCAGGCGGAACGGCCGCTCCGCCACATATGCAAGTATCACACCGCGCCGGAGGGCGTTCAAGGCCATTTTTCGTGCAGTGCACAAAAAACGCCCGAGCCATGGATAGAGTACAACGGAACCTTCCGCCACACGGTTGTTCGCGCTAGAATAGAAATACTGGCGGCGGGTCATTGGTATTGGGGAGTTGCATCATGCAGGTTTCGACCCGCGGCGCTGCGCGTCGCATGGCGTTACCCGTCACGGCGGCGAGCGCCGCGGCCTTGCTGTTGTCATGCGCCGGCGCGAATGCGGCCCGAACCCAGGGAGGCGGGGACTTTCCGGCGGCCGAGGGCGTCGAGTCGGTAGATATCGTCGCCGGCGGGCGCACGCGCAATTACCTCATTTATGTGCCGCGCAGCTATCGTCCAGGCTCGCCGACCCCACTGGTTCTCGCCTTCCACGGCGGTCGCGACAACGCCCGCAACATGGCGGGCTATACGAGGCTGCCGGAACTGGCGGACCGTGAGGGGTTCATCGTAGCGTTCCCCAATGGCACCATGGGCAAGAAGATCGACGGCGGCACCTGGAATACGGGCAGCGGGCTCGGTCAGGGCCAGGCCGAAAAGCGCGACGTGAACGATCTGGCTTTCGTCCGCGCCATGATCGACGACATCCGCGACGAGTATTCGATCGATTCCCGTCGCATCTACGCAACTGGAATGTCGAAGGGCGGGATGATGGCTTACACCGTCGCCTGCAACATGTCGGACCAGATCGCCGCCATCGCGCCTGTCGCCGGCACCATGGTGGCTGCATGGTGCGAACCGACCAGCCCCGTCGCGGTGCTCCACATTCATGGCACGGCCGACAAGGAGGTGCCGCTCGAAGGGGGGCGGGGGCTTAGCTACACTTATCCGCCGGTGCAACGCGGGATCGACTTCTGGGCCAGCCGCGATCGCTGCTCGGGCGATCAATCGACCAGGCAAGCCGGCCCCGAAACCACCTGCTACACCTACAAGGGCTGCGCTCGCGAAGTGACGCTATGTCTGGTGCAGGGCGGCGGCCATGCCTGGCCGGGCCAGCCGAAGGTCGCGAAGTGGCAGAAAATGATGAAGGTCTATGTGACCACTTCCTACAACGCGTCCGAGGAAGCCTGGAAGTTCTTCGAACAACATCCCAAACAATAGAGCATCAGGCGCTGGTCGCCAGGGCGCAGACCAGTTCCTCTCGCACCAGATAGCACAGCTCGGCGCGCCTTGATCTGAAAGCGACGCGGGCCCGCCGCTCGCCTGGATTGATCGCCTCGACGGCGAAAAGGAATTCCTGGCCGACGAACGGCGCGGCCAGGGCCTTGGCGGCCGCCTCCTTCAGCGACCAGAAGAGAACCACCGCGCGGTCTGCGTCGCCGCTCGAATCTACGAACGCGCGCTCGTCGGCCGTGAGGACCCGCTCGGCGAAAAGGCTCGGATCCCGCACAGACCGCAGGCTTTCCAGATCGACGCCGATCGGGTTCGTCGCGGCGGCGGCGATCGCAACGCCGTTCTTGTGGGTGATGGATAAGAACGGCGCATGTGCGCCGCACGCAAGCGCGGCCATCGGGCGCCCCTCGCCGTCGCTCAGAATGGAAATCTCCGCTGCCGGAAGACCGGTCAATTCCGCTATCGCTCGTTTCGCCGCCAGCCGTCCAAGCAGCCATTCCTGGCGTCGCAAAGGCGCTCGATCCGCAAGGCGGGCCGCGGCTTCGTCAAGCTCCCGCTCGTTCAGGCGCGCGCGCGCGGCGTTCAGCCATTCTTCCGTCGACTGAAAAGTTCTTCCGAGGCGCGCCAGCGCGACCCGCGCGCCGAAGGCGCCGCCGATTTGCGGCGTCAGGTCCGCATAGACGGGTTCGGCTCCCCCCGGCGCCGCCGGGGCCGCCGGCCGCAGGACCGGCTCTCGCCGGGCGGACAAGGAGGGCGCCTGGGCCGCTCCGAGGATCGCGCGGGCCTTCGCGCCCTCGTCGGCCGAAAGATGCATGAGTGCAAGGCCGCTCGGAAGGTGAGGCTCGGCGTCAACGTATCGCGTCTCGCGTCGCGCCGGCGCCGCTCGCGACGGATCGAAGCGGCCGGCGGCGTGCAGCTGTGCGAGCAACAGCTGCAGCGCGGTGAGCGGGTCGCGTTTGCGATTGTCGCAGGCAAGCGACAGATGCGGCAGCGTTCCGAGCGTGTCACGGACGAACCCGCTCAGAGAATTGTCAGCCCCCACTTCAATGAAAATGCGCGCGCCGTCCTCGTGCATCCGACGCACGGCGTCGCTGAACCTGACGCGGCTCACATATTGATCGACAATAGTCTGCCGCGCGGCGGCCTCGTCGATCGGGAACGGCGTGGCGGTCGCGCAGGAGTAAAGAACAGCTTTCGGCGCGCCCATTCGGAGGGGAGCGAACAGCTTTCTGAATTCCTCCGCCAGCGGACGGACATATTCCGTGTGGTAGGCCCACGACATGGGCAGCACGGCGCACACGGCGCCGGCCGAGGAAAGGCGGGACTTGACTTGCTCCATGACCTCGGTGGGTCCGAACAGGATTTTCTGGTTCGGACAGTTGTCCATGGTCAGGCGCACGTCCGGGAAGTCGGCGAGAATGCGGTCTATTTCGGCGGCATCCGCGGCCCCGACGCTCAGCAGCGTGCCGGTCGGCACCGCCTTTTCCTTCTCGATCCGGCTGAATATCGCGTTCATCGCGCGGATGTAGGCGGTGATCTCGTCGTCGGTCATATCGACGACGCCTGACGAGACGATGGCGGCGTTCTCGCCAGTGGAATGACCGAGCATGAAGTCGGCCCTGACTCCGAGCGCCGTCAGAAGGCGGAAATAGCCGGTGTCGGCGAAAAAGACCGCTTCCGAGCCCTCGGCGATCTCTGCGAGCGGCGCGGCGAGATTGATCCGTTCCTCCTCGCTGAGGCCGGTCGACGGCGGGAAGAGAAGGCGGCGATGCGGCGCCTTCCGTACGTCGCCGTAAAGGCCCTCGAGGCGGTCGAGCCAGGATCGGACGATGGGGGAGGCGAGCGCCAGATTCGACAACATCCCCGGATACTGCGAATTCTCGCCGGGAAACAGGAAGGCGATCTTCCCCTCGACCGGCCGCGAGCGGAAGTAGATGCCGTTGCGGCTCGCAAAGGTCTCGGCCCCGTCCAACTTGCTGCGAGCCGTGTCCAGCTTCGCCGCGAGATCGCTCCAGCTGTCGGCGAGAATGGCGAGCCGAAAGTTCCCGGGGCCGGCCCTTCGACAGAGCGCGTCCGCGAATGAACCGAAGTCCTCGGGTGCGGCGCAATTGGCCGTATCGCGAGCGGCGCTCATGTCGGCGAACAGGCCTTCGCGACTGTCGCTCGCAAAACAGAAAATCTCATTCCCAGATATTCTGCGTACGCCAAAAGCCGCCGTCGCGTCCGCCTGGCGCCCCGGCGCCTCTTCGAGAATCAGATGGGAATTGATGCCGCCGAAGCCGAAGGCGTTGACGCCGGCGCGGCGCGGTCGCGTGGGGTCGCTGATCCAGGGCGTCGTTTCGGTGTTGACGTAGAATGGCGTTCGCTCAAATCCGATCTCGGGATTGACCTCGTCGCACAGCATGGGCGGAAGAATCTTTTCGTGCAACGCCATCGCCGCTTTTATGATCGCAGCGGCGCCGGCGGCCGGGATGCAATGGCCGATCATCGACTTCACGGACCCCAGCGCGACGTCTGGAAAACTCCGGCGGCGGTCGCCGAAGATCTGGCGCATGGCCTCGATTTCGGTGCGGTCGCCGAGCGGAATGCCGGTGCCGTGCGCCTCGATGAGATCGATGCTCGCAGGATCGATCGCGGCTTGTTCGTAAGCGCGCCGCATGGCGAGCGCCTCGCCTTCGAGTCTTGGGGCCATGAGGCCCGAAGATCTTCCGTCGGAAGCCGATCCGATGGATTTGATGACCGCATAGATGCGATCGTCCGCCTTCAGCGCATCTTCAAGGCGCTTCAGCACGAAAATGCCTTGCCCCTCGCCCAGTAGCGTTCCGTCGCCGTCCTTGGAGAAAGGCCGCACGCGCGCCTTTCGCGACAGCGCGCCAAGCTGGCAGAAGACGCCGAAGACAAGATTCGAGGTTGTGGTGTTGACGCCGCCGGCGAGCATCACGTCGGCGCGGCGGCGAAGCAATTCGCCGACCGCGGCCTCGATCGCGAGCGTAGTCGAGGCGCAGGCCGCGTCCATGATGTAGTTCGGCCCCATGAGGTCGAGGCGATTGCAGATGCGCCCCGTCATCATGTTCGGAATGAGCGCCGGCATGGTGTCCGCGTTGCATCGCGGCAGTTTCGCGCGCAACATTTTCTCGAATGCGGCGCGATCCTGCGGCGAGCTCTCCGGGAACAACGAACCGACGATCCGCATCGTCTGATCCACGATGAGGCCGTGCTGAAAGCCGTTCACGTTGGCGCGGTTGGCGTGAATGGCGTGGCCGAGAATGCAGCCGGTCCGTTCGCGCGGAAAATCAGCCTCGGCGCCGAGGCCTGCATCTTCGAGCGCCGCCTGGGCGCATTTCAGCGCCAGGAACTGGTCGGGCTCCCCGCCGGCGATGGCGATCGGCATGGCCCCGAAAGGCCGCGGATCGAAGCGCGACAGCTCGCCGAGAAAGCCGCCGCGGGTCGTATAGATCTTCAGCTGATCCGCCGGCGCATCCGGATCGAAGAGCGCCGGCTCGCCCAGCCAGTCCGCAGGCGGATCGCTGATTGCATCCACCTTGTTGAGTATGTTGTTCCAGAAGGCGTCGACGTTCGGCGCCTTTGGAAAAAGGCCCGCCATGCCGACGATGGCGATATCGACGGTCTCAGCCATGAGCTAGTCCGGATGATGCAGATGCTGTCTCAAGAACTCCTGTCGCGAGGCGGCCGCCAATGCGATTAAGCGCGCGGGTCGAAGCAGCCTCGAGCCTTTCGACCAGATAGCGAACGCGTCCGGCCGCGTCGGAAACCGTAAAGTCGCAAACCGACGAGGAGACGCCGGGTTCGGTCAGGAAGCGCATGTCGATGAACAGCGGTCCCTGCAAAGCCTCATCGCCGAAGCGGGCCAGCCTTCCCATCCGAGTCGGGAGCGCCGTCTCGTCGCGCATCACGCGCGACCAGACAAGGACGCATTGCAATGCGCCGTCGAGAACGCCCGGATCGAACAGCCAAGCGCCTTGCTTCGCGGGCGGATAAAACTTCGCCGGATAGGACGGACGCACCTCGGCGCGCAGACCGCGCGCATCCAGGGAAGTGATGTTCGTTAGCGTCTGGAACAAGGGACCATGGAACAGCCAGTCACGATACGCATCGATAGTCGGCGCCGCGGCGAGTCCCGGCACTTCAAGTTTTTGAACGCCTGCTGAACCTTGCGCCTTCAGAAGTTTGGCGGCGTAGGCTCTGACAGGCTTTTCGCCGAGCGTCCGCATTTCGGCGTCGAGGCCGCCTGTCCCGTCTGCCGTCAGCCGCAGCTCGATGTCGACGCCGTCGCCGGTTAAAGTGACGCCCTTGAAAAACCGGATGTCGCGCAGTTCGACGGCCCTTTCGAAACCTTCGAACAAGGCGGCGGCTTCGGCGATGTGCTCGGCGCCGATCACGAACGGCATCACCGGCTTGCCCTCAATGCGGTGGTGGTCGAGATAAGGATCTGACGCTAGGTCGATCCGCTTGCGCACGACAAGTTCGTCGCCAGATCGGCCGTAACTGGCCCTACCCGTGAGCAGCGGAAGGGACTTCAGGCACCCATCCTCCGATCGCGGCGCAAATGCGCCATGTTCGGCTTCGAGGTGCTCCCACGGATTGTCGCCCGCGACGACCTCCACTTCGTCCGAAGTGGCGTGGAGGATTTCGTTGGTCATGAACCCGAGGCCGGCCTCGGGCTCGATCAGGCTAACCCCGCGCGCCTCGAACAGCCGGCGCGTTTCAGGCGTCACCATCCCGGCCCCATGAGTGGTTCCGGCCCAGGGACCCCAGTTGATCGCCGCGACTTTGACCGCCGAACCCCACCGCGCGCGCAACTGATGCGCGTACTGATTGAGTATCTCGTTGGCGGCGCCGTAGTCGGTCTGTCCGCGATTGCCGTAGCGTCCCGCGACGGAGGTGAAGATGCCGAAAAACTTCAAGGTTTCGGGGCGCAGCTCGCGCGAAAGATGGAACACGCCGTCAGTCTTCGCGCCGATCACGCGCGCGACGCTCTCGCGCGACTTGTTGACGAGCAGCTGATCCTCGATGACGCCGGCGCCGTAGACTACTGCATCTATTCGGCCATATTGGGCGTAAAGAGACGAAACAAGCTCTCGCACCGCCGTCGCGTCGCGCACGTCGGCCGCCCGGCAATCAATCCTGGATCCGAAGGCCGCGAAGTCCGCCAGGTTCGCCCGGACTTCGCGCTCACGAAGGACTTTAGCGCACTCGGACTCGACCGCGGCCGGCGAAAACTTTCCTCCGGCTGCGCGCGCTTTGGCGATGAAATGCTGCTGCAAGGCAGGCTTGTCGCGACATCCGGCAAGAGCGGCGTCTTCCTCGGCGGGGGCGCCGGTGCGCGAAACCAGAACCAGCGTCGCGCCGGCTTTCGCCAGGTCGCGCAGCGCTTCCGCCGTCACGCCCCGCATTCCGCCAATGGCGAGCACCACCCAATCGCGCCCCGGCAAGCGCGGGCTCTCCGCTGACCGCGAGAGCGACGCAGGCAGCGTCCTGAAAATCGTCCGTACGCCGCCGGGATAGCCGACTTCACGCCGGCCTCCCGGCAGAAACAGCTCGCCAAACGCCTGATCGGCGCGCGCCTCGAGGGATTGCGCCGGATCGAGATCGATCGCCTTGCACCGGCAGGCTGTCCACTCGAGCGACAGGCACTTCAGCAATCCGATCGTCCCGGCCGGCGCCGGCCAGGGAAAGCCATTGCCTTCTGTCTCATTTGCGGCGCCGCGCGCGAAGAGGCCGCCCATGGCCGATACGGCCAGTACGACGCCGCCTTGTTTCAAATCATCGGCTGCAGCCTGGAGCACCGGAAAAAAGCTCTTGACGTCGCGCTCGATGCGGCGGTCCCAGTCCTCGAAAGAGGCGTTCGGCGGCATGATCGGATCGTCCGCAGGCCCCAGATTGACGATCGCCCGGATCGTCTCTTGCGTCTTGATGTCGCCAAGCCATCGCCCGAAAGCGATGTCGTCGCGCCACAAGCTTGCGGGCGCGAGATAGGATCGCCCTCCGGCCTTTTCGATCTTCTCGACGAGGCGCCGCCCGAGCGCCTCGTCGTCGCCGGCCAGCACGACATAGGCGCCCGGAAGCGGATCCGAGAGGATGGCGCCGTCGGTCGGTTCGGCATGCGCCTTGATGATGAAGCGGGGAAGGGCGGCGCCGCCGAGATTCCCTTCCCCGCCTGACTCAAAAGGGCGGGATGCGCTCCCGTTCGCGGCCGCAGGCTGCGGGTCGGCGCCGGCGCCCGAAAGCGTCTCTTTCACGATCGCGATGATCTGCCCCAGCGACTTCGCCTTGGCGAGTTCGGGCATGCGCTGCTCGAGCGACGCGCTGGCGCCTGACGGCAGCTCCTTGCGCATGACGCCGAGGATCTCGGTGCGCTTGATCGAGTCGATTCCGAGATCGCCTTCGATGTCTGCGTCGAGGGTCAGCATGTCTTCGGGATACCCCGTCCGATCGCTGACCAGCGCGAGCAGAAGCGTCTTGATGTCCGCCGGCGCTCCCTTGCTCTCCGGCGGCGCTGCTGCGGGAGGCTCCTTGCGCGACGGCGCCGTTGAAATCTGCGGCGTCGCGTGACCGTTCGCCGTCCCGTTGGTCGCTCCGTTGGCTTGCGGGGGAACGCTGCTCGGCGTCGCAGCGGCGCGCTCCGGGGCGCGCTCCGGCGCCGGCGGGGGAGACGGCGGCGGCGGAAGCGCGCCAGTCGGCCGCGCTGACGCCGCCTGCGCGAATGCGTCGTCAAAAAGCTCGCCGCCCGCCGGCTGGCCGGCGCCGAGCCACGACCTCATCACCCTTTCCTGGCTTTGCACGAATTGGCGCATCAACGCGAAATAGTCGCGCATCACCGCGCCGTCCCGCGGCGGGTCCGCGCCGCCGCTTCGATCCTGCGAACTCGTCACGACTGGTTCTCCCTCTTGAAACAATTCCTGAGCCGCGACGGCGCTCGCACGCGTCGCCAGGCCCTTGATCTCAATCCATCCGTCGTCGGAATGATTAGTCGGAGCCGCGGCTTCGGCGATCCTCGGCGTGGGCTTCTCCTGCCGGGGCCGTGACGGCGCGGCTTTGACAGCCGGCGCCGCGCCGGGCTTTTTCGCCTGGCCGCCGTTGATCAGCCATTCGGAGGGCTTCAGCGGCAGGCGCCGCCGGGCGGCCGCGATCGCGGCAGGCGAGGCCTCATCGGCTCGCGTCGCCGTCAGCGCGGCGACGTCGACGGGCGCGGCGTGCACGAACAAGATCGCCAGCGCATGAATGAAGCCGGCGAAGTCGCCGCCCTTGCCGTCGATGGCGACCGCGACATGGGGCTTGCCGAGCAGGTTGGCCGCCACCAGGTCGCGAAGCACGGTTCTCGGTCCGACTTCAAGAAAGATGCGCGCGCCAGCCGCATGCATCGCCTCGACCGTCTGAGCGAAGCGGACGGGCCCGGTCAAATGCTCGACCATGGCGCGGCGGATGGCCGGCGCGTTGCCGTGCGGCTCCGCGGTGGCGTTCGAATAAACAGGAATCTCCGGGTCCCTCCAGCGCCGACCGCTCAGATAGGCGGCCAGCGGCCGGCGCGCCGGTTCCATGAGCGGGGAGTGAAACGCCGCCGACACGGGAATTTTCTTGGCTGCGATCCCTGCTTGTTCGAGCCGGCGCAGGGCCTCGTCGACGGCGGCGTCCCCGCCGGAAAGTATGATCTGTTTGGGTCCGTTATAGTTGGCGACATAGACGCCCGGACAATCGGCGAGCGCGGCGCGAACCTCGCTTTCGGGCGCCAGCGCGGCGATCATCGAGCCAAGACCGGTCTCACCCGCCGCGTCAACGATCGCGCGGCCGCGGGCCTCGGCGATTCCGAAGAGGTCATCAGCAGACAGAACATTGGCGGCATAAAGCGCGGCGAACTCGCCGAACGAATGGCCGCACATCATGTCCGGCCGGACGCCGAGCTCCTTGAGATAAGCGAACGCGCCGGCCTCGACGGCGGCGAGCGCCGGTTGGGTGACGTCAGTGCGCATGAGCGCCTTGGCCGCAGCCGCCTCTTCAGCCGGCGTGAAACGCTCAGGCGGATAGATACGCCGCGACAAGGGCGGGCCGTCGGCGAATGTCGGCGTTTGCCGCGTCGCGGCGTCCGCAGCTTCGAGCACGGTCCGGAACGCCGGCGCTCGGGCCGCCAATTCGCGCATCATGTCCGGATATTGCGAGCCCTGTCCGGAAAACACGAAGGCAAGCTTGCCTTCGCGCCCGAGCGGCGAGTCTGTGAAATAGGCGCCCGCCGGCAAAGCCTCTTTCCTGCCCTCGACGCAGGCGATGGTCGCCTCGAGCTTCTCCGCGAGGACTTTCGGCGTGCACGCTACGATCGCAGCGCCGATGCCGACTTGCGGGGCCGCCCCGGCGAGCTTGGCGGCGAGAACGGCGGGGCGAACCGATTCCGCGTCGGAAAGATCGTTCAAGGTTCGGCGCATCGCAGCGACCAGCGCGGGACGATCCGCCCCGCGCCAGACAAAAAGCTCCACCGGCCATTCGACGTCGAGGGAGGGCGTTGCGCGCCTGCGATATTCCTGGGTGTATTCCTCAAGCGTGACGTGAAAGTTGGTTCCTCCAAACCCGAACGAGCTGACGCCCGCGCGGCGCGGATGGGCGGTCGGCCGGATCCACGGACGAAGCTCCTGATTGAGGTAGAGCGGCGAGGATGGGTCGGCGAGCGCAGGGTTCGGCGTTTCGACGCCCATATGCGGCGGCAGCACCTTGTGATGGAGGGCGAACGCAGCCTTGATTAGGCCCGCCATCCCGGCCGACGACTTGGTGTGGCCGATCATGGTCTTTACTGATCCGACAACTGACGATCGCGGCGCCGCCCCGCCTTCCTTCAGGACATCCGTCAGCGACTCAAGTTCGGTCCGATCGCCGACGACAGTTCCCGTGCCATGGGCTTCGAAAAGCCCGACCGTCGCTGGCGAATAGCCCGCATCTTCATATGCCCGTCGCAGGGCTCTTTTCTGGCCAAGCGGATGCGGAGCCATGAGCCCCTTGGCTTTGCCGTCGGACGATCCGCCGACGCCTTTGATCACCGCATAGATGCGGTCGCCGTCGCGTTCGGCGTCGGCGAGCCGCTTCAAGACGATCATGGCGACGCCTTCGGAGATGGCGATGCCGTCGGAATTGGCGTCAAACGTCCGTGAGCGCCCGGTCTGCGAAAGCGCCTGGGCCTTGGCGAAGCAGGTGAAGCCGAACGGGCCCTGCACGGTGTCGACGCCGCCCGTGATTACGATGTCGCTGCGGCCGCTCTTCAGTTCGAGCGCCGCCTGATAGAGCGCAGCCAGGGAAGAAGCGCACGCGGCGTCGACGGTGAAATTGACGCCGCCGAAATCGAAGCGGTTCGCGGCCCGGCCCGCCGCGACGTTGGGCAGGAGGCCGGCGAAGCTGTCCTCGCTCCATTCCGGCAGGAACGCCAGGGCCTCGGGGCTCGCTCCGCCGGCCCGATGAAGCTCCGTCCGCGTTGCATATTTCACCCCAAGCTCTCCGAGACCGCCCGAAAATCCGAGTATGACGGAGGTCCGCTCGGCGATTTCCGGGTTGAGGATGAGCCCGGCGTCGTCGATTGCGTCGCGGATCGCGGCGAGGGCCATCAGTTGCAGCGGGTCGATCGACGGCACTGAGTTCGGCGGCATTCCGAAGGCGGCCGGATCGAACCGGATGTCCGGAACGAAACCGCCCCAGCGAGAATAAATCTTGTCGCGCGCATTTCGGTCCGGATCAAAATAGTCCGACACGTCCCAGCGTTCGATCGGGATTTCCCCGACGGCGTCGACTTTGCGCAGGATGTTGCGCCAGTAGTCTTCGGCGCTGGCCGCCCCCGGAAGAATGGCGCTCACGCCGACGATGGCGATGTCGGCGGGCGCCGCTCTGACCTCTCTTTTCGGCGCGATGCGTTCGCTGACCGCGCGCCGAATTTCTTCTGCAGACCCAAGCGACACGCTGGCGTGGAGCTCGGCGATCGTCATGACATGGTTGAGCAGCGACGCCGCCTGGCCGATCATGTACATGCCGCCGGACCGTTGTTCGCTTTCGCTACGCTGCGAAAGATCGGGCGCATCGGGGCTTTTGCGCGCCAAGCCCTTGCTGGCCAGGCGAAGCCGCCCGAGCGAGAGCGCCTCCAGCTCCTTGCTGACCTCTGCGGGCGATGCGCCGGCCTGCTCCAACTCTATCCGCCGCATACGGAATTGTTCCACGAAAGGCGTGTCGGCGCAGCGGCTTGCATGACCAGGTCCGGTCGCAAGGCTGGCCGTCCGCTCCGCGGCCAAGGCGATCTTCTGGAAGGTCTCGGTGATGGCGCCGGTTTCGACGGCCTCACGGGTGAAGATATAGCCCGTGCCCATCAGCACGCCGACCTCGAAGCCGGCGTCGGCAAGCCGCGCGGCCATGACCGCCGCCATGGCGGCCGACACGGCGTCGTGGATGCCGCCGGCGAAAAGAATCTTGCGTTCTGACGCCTCTTCTGCGGAAAACTTCGCTGCGAGCAGCGCTTCGGTCATCACGTGCCAAAGCACGAAACTCGAAAGCGGGCCGATATGCCCGCCGCATTCGCGCCCCTCGAAGATGAAGCAGCGCGCGTCTTGCTCGACGAACTGCGTCAACAGGACCGGCGAGGGCACGTGCAGGTAGGTGCGGATGCCGGCCGCCTCTAGATCGCGCGCCTGATCCGGACGCCCGCCTGCGATGATGGCGAAGTCCGGACGGCTTTCGATCAGCGCGGCGCGCTGATCGGCAAGAGTCTCCGGCGGCACGAAACCCAGCATGCCGACGCCCCAAGGCGCGTCGCCGACCAGCTCCTTGCACTCGGCGAGAAGGTCTTTTACGGCCCGTCCGCGCATCAGCGACACCGCCGCCATCGGCAATGCGCCGGCATCGGCGACAGCCTTTGCGAAGGCGGGGCGATCGCTGACATGGGTCATCGGACCTTGCACGATCGGGAAGCGCGTGCCGTGAGTCTTTGCGAGCGCCGAATCTTCGCCGAACGGATCGAGGTCCGCAGCGAGGCGGGGCAGATCCCTGACGGCCCGTTCCATCGCCCTTAGCGCGTTGGCCGTGGAACGATATTTATCCGCCCACGAATGAGCCAGCGCCCCGTCCTGGCCGAGCGGCGGAATCAGCGGTCCGGCGTCGTCCGCCCCCCACCCCAGGCGTTCAGCATGGCAAGGCAAGACAGCGCCCGCGCGCGCGATCGACGCCGCAAGGTCGCGCGCTTCGCCGGTTCCCGGCGGACCCCAGAATCTGAGGCGTCGGCCCGAGGGTCCGCCGTCGCATAACAGGGTTTCGACGCCGCTGAACCTTTTAAGGCGCGGCGCCCACGCCTCTTTGAGAGGCGATTCCGCCATCAGCAGCAGCTGATCGTCCAGCACGACGCCCGCCGCGCCGCCGACGCGTGCCGCCGCCGCCGAGTCAGGATTAACGCCCCCCCGGATGCAGAGGGGCTTTTGCGTGCGCCCGACCGAGTCCCGCAACAGCACGAAGCTCGTCTGCTCGCCGACGAATCCGCCGCTCTCATGCCCCTTGAGCCAGACGATGTCGGCGATTTTCGCGAGGTCGGCTGCGAAATCGCTCCAGGCGCTCAGTTCAAGAACAATTTTTGACGCATACGGGCGCAGCGCCAGCATGCTTTCGGCTGACGCCCCGTCGACCGAAATCACGGCGAAATCGACGGGTCGTTCGGCGTTTCTGAGAAGTCTGGCGAAATCGTCGCCGAGCGTGGGCAGTTTCAGGCCGATGCGTCCGCGGCCGAAGCGCGTCAGTTTGGCGAGCGAGTGTGCGCAAGCGGACGGCTCGCGGTCGAATTCGGCGTTCAGGACGCCGATCCATCCGGCCCGCGCGGCCGCAATGGCGACGTCCACCGCGTCCACCCGCGCCGGCGACAGTACGAAATCAAGGCCTCCGTCCATTACTCCCCCAAACCCCGCCCCGCTCCGTCGACCCTTAAGAGCGAGGGGCGCCGTCGTCCTTCGCGTCGCTCGCCGTCCAGCTTTCAGCCCTCTCAAGATCGGCCATGGTCTCTTCCAGAAGCACGGTGAGGACGTCCGCCCGAAACCTCAGCTTCGCCTTGAACCGGGCAATTTCGGCGCCGGTGCTGGCGACGTTGAGGCTTTCGGTAATCCCAGGCGCCCACAGGTCAGCCGGCGTCAAATCCTCCCGACGAAGCAGTTGCTCGAATTTCTGTTTAGAAATGGCGCTACGAGTCTGAACTTCCTTCCATAGCTGGACAGCAAGGCGTTGCAGCCGGCGGTCTTGTGCAAGTTCTGCAAAGTTCAATCCGCGCGGTTCGCCGTCCATGCTGGCTTCGAGGTCAGCGAGGAGCTGACGCATTTCAGCGGCATCGGCGCTCGCATCTGCTGAAGACTGGTTCACCACGACCCCACGACGAGCGCGCGCATCGTCGGCCCGCTTCGGTACAGGGGAAGATTCCCATTAATCTCGCCTGGATCGAAAGGCGCGGATTTCTCCGCTTACCGCGGAAATCTCGAAAATCTCTCCCAAAAAAACCTAATCACGAAAAATGCTGCACTGCAAGGTTTGCTGTCACAGCGGACGCCGACGCCGCCGCATTTGACGTGCGGCTCGGGGCCGGATTAATGGCGCAATCGATTCTTGCAGGGGAAAGAGATGGCGGATGCCGTTCGGCAGCGAGTGCTGAAGATCGTCGCGAAGGAACTCAATCTCGACCCGTCCCAGATTGGGACGAATATATCGATGGAAAACAACGAGTTGTGGGATTCCGTCGCCCACACGGAAATCGTGTTTGCGCTCGAGAAGGAATTCGGGCTCGAATTCACCCAGGAGGAGACCGAGGAGATGTATTCTCTGACCGAGATCCTCACCGTCCTCGCCAAGAAGGGCGCCGCCTAGAGCCCGAGGGGTGCGGTGAGCGAAAACGCCATTTTGTGGCGGCCTGACCCAGCGCGAACTGAAGGCCTCGCGATCACCCGGTTTGCGCGCGCCGCGGCCCGTTACGGCGTTTTCGCTGACTACGCAGCCTTGCATCGCTGGTCGGTCGAGCGCCCGG
>JACADZ010000030.1 GCA_013389105.1 Parvularculaceae bacterium
CACGGCCACGCGCCGCACCCAGCGGGGCAGCGGCCGTTTGCGGGCCGCTGTTTTCGGCCAGTCGGCCCATGAGGATCGCTCCGGCCGCAAGGCCGATCGCCGCGCTCGCGGCGACAGCGCCCCAGAACTTCACGAGGCCTGACTTCGACTGGGGCGGGCTCGCCATGAAATGCCTTCTTGCGTGAATCCGGCGCCGGATTAGGCCCTATACGCCAGAAACCTGAAAATCTGTCGATTAGGAAGGCGCAACCCCCACCTTACGCGGAAGCGCGCCGCTCCGATCAGTTCTCCCTAGGACAATTTCCCGCGCCTTGCGCCGGTCCCGCGGCGCCGGTAACGAAAACTTGTATTTCAGGGAAAACCGCAGTGGCCGCCAGAAAAGCCTCAGACGCTACGGGGTCCAATCTCTCCGCCACCCGGGAGGAGCTGCTTAAGTACTACCGCGACATGCTGCTCATCCGTCGGTTCGAGGAGAGGGCCGGTCAGCTTTATGGAATGGGCCATATCGGCGGCTTCTGCCACCTCTATATCGGCCAGGAGGCGGTGGTCGTCGGCGTTGAGGCTGTTAAGAAAAAGGGCGACCAGACCATCACCGGCTACCGCGACCATGGCCATATGCTCGCCTGCGGCATGGACCCGAAAGGCGTCATGGCGGAACTGACCGGTCGCATCGGCGGCTATTCCAAGGGGAAGGGCGGCTCGATGCACATGTTCTCCAAGGAGAGCGAATTCTACGGCGGCCACGGCGTCGTCGGCGCGCAGGTGCCGCTCGGGGCTGGCCTCGCCTTCGCGAACAAGTATCGCGGCAACGGGGCGGTGAGCCTTGCCTATTTCGGCGACGGCGCCTCGAACCAGGGTCAGGTGTTCGAGGCCATGAACATGTCGCAGCTCTGGAAGCTGCCGATCGTCTTCATCATCGAGAATAATCAGTACGCGATGGGAACGAGCGTCCAGCGGGCCCACTCTGAAACCCACCTCTACCGGCGCGGCGCCTCGTTCGGCATTCCCGGCATGGAAGCCGACGGCATGGACGTTGTCGCCGTGCGCGAGGCGGCGCGCGACGCTATCGCTCATGCACGCGAAGGTAAGGGCCCATTCGTGCTCGAAATGAAGACCTATCGCTATCGCGGACACTCGATGTCCGACCCGGCGAAGTACCGGACCCGAGAGGAAGTCGATCTCATGCGCGAGACGTCGGATCCGATCAAGCGATGCGAAGAGCGCATTTACAAAGCGGCGTACGCCGACGAGAAAGCGCTGAAGGCGATCGACGCCGAAATCCGGGAAATCGTGAAGGAAGCCGCTGATTTCTCGCTTCAGAGCCCGCTCCCGCCGGCCGAAGAACTGTATACGGACGTTTTAGCCTGAGCCCCGCGCCCTGATCCGGCGTCACGGCGCCAGATTCACCCTTTGATTGTCGCGGCGTTTTTGCGCAAAAACCGCGCGCCGTTTGCGCACGGCGCTCCAGACGGGCGTCCGCGCCGAATCTGCAGGCGTCACGCAGCTTCTTCGACGATACGGCGGGCGAGGGCGCGAAAATGCGTCTCGGCGGTCGCGACGGCTTCGTCGTCGTCCGGCCCCATGCCGATGAACAGCTTCACCCCCTCTTCGAGGCTGAAGAGCTGAAGTACGACGCGGCGGCAGGCGGCGTCGGAGAGCTTCGGATTGGCGGCGCGCACGAGGTAATAGACGAAGCGGCCGATCGGCCGGTATAGGCTTCGGATCAGCGCCTTGGCGTCGTCGGCGGACGCGGCGTAGCCCCACATCTGGAAGAAGAAGCGGTGATTGCGGCGCGCGCTCGCGACGTAGAACTCTATGACGTTCAGCAGGATTTCGAGCGGCGAGTCGCGGTCTCGTTCGAAATGCTCGATGTGTTCCTCAACGTAATCGGCGAGTTCCTCGCGAAGGGTCGCCTCGATAAGGTCTCGCTTGGATTCGAAGTAATACCCGACATTGCCGACCGCGACGCCGGCCTCCTCGGCAACCTTGCGTATGGAAAGACCGGCATGGCCGTCGCGAAGAAACACGCCGCGGGCCGCGCGAAGGATCTTCTTGATCGTCCGGGCCCCCTTGTCCGAGCGGGCGGCTGAGAGCCGAACGCTGGGCCGGTTTTTGCGTAATTCTTCAAGATACGCCTCGATCGTATTGATCGCCTTCAGTTTTTCTTCGTCCATCTGGTGGCTGCGCATACCTATCCCGCGGAATTAGCTCGACTTGACTTGACCCGATCCGCGCATCCGCCTAGACGACCGCCGCCCGATGAAATTTGTACAGTTGATCAAAATGAGTTTAGCGCACTCAGCGCGCCCTGAAACCCCCGTCAGACAGGTCATCGGATCCCGCTGAAACGGCCAATTCTCCCCCAGGCTGCCAGGCGGGCGGGCCGCGGCGTGACCAAACGCTGCGGCCCAATCTTCTTGTTAGGCTGCTGACAGATTCGGGGTGGAGGAGAGCAACCAGCGGTCAAGATCGGCGAGGGCGCGGACCGATAGGGCCTTTTTTCGGGCCCGGCCCCTTTCCTTGCCGCTGATGCGCCGCCCGTCCTCGTCGAGGGTCGGCTCGCCGATGTCGGGAAAAAGGCCGAAATTCACGTTCATCGGCTGGAAGGCGCCGCGTCCGCCAAGACCGTCCGACAAATGGCCTCCGGTGATGTGGGCAAGGAGGGCGCCGAGCGCCGTGGTCGGCGGTGGCGGCGCCATGACGGCGCCGACGGCGTCCGCCGCGGCGAAGCGTCCAGCGAGAAGGCCGATGGCGGCGCTTTCAAGGTAGCCCTCGACGCCGGTGATCTGTCCCGCGAAGCGCAGCGAGGGCCGGGCCTTCAGCCGCAGCGCCCCGTCAAGGAGCCTCGGCGAGTTCACGAAGGTGTTGCGGTGGATGCCGCCGAGCCGGGCGAATTCCGCGCGCTCAAGTCCAGGGATCAGGCGGAACACTTCCGTTTGGGCGCCGTGCTTCAGCTTGGTCTGAAATCCGACCATGTTGAACAGGGACCCGAGCGCGTTGTCCTGACGCAGCTGCACGACGGCGTGCGGACGCCGCCCGGTGCGCGGATCCGTGAGCCCGACCGGTTTCATCGGGCCGAAGCGGAGCGTGTCGCGGCCCCGCGCCGCCATCACCTCGATCGGCAGGCAGCCTTCGAAGTAGGGGGTCGTCTTCTCCCATTCTTTGAATTCCGTCTTCTCCCCGGCCGTCAGCGCGTTGAAGAAGCGGTCGTATTGCGCCTCGTCCAGCGGACAGTTGATGTAATCGGCGCCGTCGCCGCCCGGACCCTTCTTGTCGTAACGGGACTGGAACCAGGCTACGCTGAAATCGATGCTCTCGCGATGGACGATCGGCGCGATGGCGTCGAAGAAGGCGAGGGCGTCCTCGCCCGTCAGCTCACGGATCGCCTCCGCGAGCGCAGGCGAGGTGAGCGGTCCGGTGGCCACGATCACGTTGCGCCAGTCGGCGGGCGGCAGTCCGGCGACCTCCTCGCGGACCACCGTGATGCGCGGGTGGTTCTCGATCGCTTCGGTGACCGCCGACGAAAATGCGTCTCGGTCAACCGCGAGCGCGGCGCCTGCCGGCACCTTGTTGGCGTCCGCGCAGGCCATGATGAACGAGCGGAGGCGGCGGATTTCTTCATGCAGCAGCCCGACGGCGTTGTAATCGACATCGTCGGAGCGGAACGAGTTCGAGCAGACGAGTTCGGCGAGCGCGCCGGTCTTGTGCGCCTCCGTCGACCGGACAGGACGCATCTCGAAGAGCCTGACGTCGCAGCCGGCCTCGGCGGCCTGGAAGGGGGGGGGG
>JACADZ010000137.1 GCA_013389105.1 Parvularculaceae bacterium
GATCAGGTACGCCTGACCGGTCTGGAGGGAGAGGGTTGCGTTCAGGACATCCGCGTCCTTGGTTCCGACGAGTACCGTCTTGCCGTCTGCATTGTCGATGCGAGCCATTCTGGCCTCCCTGTTATCGTTCTGCTGCTGTGCGCGTGTCCGACTTTGAATCACAACGAGAATCCCGGCTACCGCCTGCCTTTGTGCGCTGCGTCACCTCCCATCGATCGAAAGATCCGTCCGCCTGCGCGGCCCATGCGGTATGCAATATGCCTATAAGCGGCCCGCCTGCCAAGTTCGCCGCGGCTAGAATAGCGCCGGCCGGCACGCTGGCCTGCGCCACGCGCCGTCCGGAACAAACCAGACCAGGACCCCCATGCGCATCGCCGTCGGCGGCTTCCAGCACGAAACCAATACCTTCGCTCCGGCGAAGGCCACCTTCGACGAGTTCGCCCGCGGCGGCGGCTGGCCGCCGCTGCTGCGGGGCGACGATGTCTTCGACGGCACGGCCGGGATCAACCTGCCCGTGGCCGGCTTCGTGGAGGCCATGCGCAGGACCGCGCATCGGCTCGTCTCGACTGCCTGGGCCGCGGCGAGCCCTTCGGCCCACGTCACCGAGGACGCCTACGAGCGCATCTCGAAGATCATCGTCGACGCGTTGACGTCGGCCGGGAATCTGGACGCCGTATATCTCGACCTGCACGGGGCGATGGTCGCGGAGCACGTGAACGACGGCGAAGGCGAGCTGCTGGCGCGGGTGCGCGCGGTCGTCGGTCCTGCAATTCCGCTGGTGGCGAGCCTCGACCTGCATGCCAACGTCACGCAGCGGATGCTGCAGCACGCGGACGTGCTGATCGCTTATCGCACGTATCCGCACGTGGACATGACCGAAACCGGCGCGCGGGTCGCGCACTTCCTCCAGAAGAGACTGGCCGGCAAACCACGCCCGGTGCCGGTGGCGCGCCGCGTGCCCTTCCTCATCCCCCTGCAGACTCAGTGCACGATGCTGGAACCGACGAAGTCGATCTACGAGGAACTGGCGCGGCTGGAGGATCGTTCCACCGCCTCGCTGTCCTTCACCCCCGGCTTCCCGGCGGCGGATTTCCCCGAGTGCGGGCCGGTGGTGATCGCTTACGCCGAGGATCCGGCCGCGGCAAACCGTGCCGCCGACCTGCTGCGCGCGGTCGTGGAAGAGCAGGAGTCGGCCTTCGACTGCCCGGTCTACTCCCCCGAGGAAGCCGTGCGCCACGCGATGGCGTTGGCCGCGCGCGCGAGCCGACCGGTCGTCATCGCCGACACGCAGGACAATCCCGGGGCAGGCGGCGCGTCGGATACCACGGGGATGCTGCGTGCGCTCGTGGGCGCCGACGCGCAGCGCGCCGCTCTTGGCTTGATGGTCGACCCCGCTGCCGCGCGCGCAGCACACGAAGCCGGACAGGGTGCGGTCATCGAGATCGCGCTCGGCGGAAAGTCGAACATCGCGGGAGACGCACCGTTCCACGGACGCTTCGTGGTCGAGCGCCTGTCCGACGGCAAGATGACCTGCACCGGGCCTTTCTACCGCGGCGCACGCATGAGTCTCGGCCCTTCCGCCTGCCTGAAGATCGGCGGCGTGCGCGTGGTGGTGACCTGCGAGAAGCCGCAGATGGCCGACCAGGAGCTGTACCGCTTCATCGGCATCGAACCCACACGGCAGGCGATCCTGGTGAACAAGAGCTCGGTGCACTTCCGCGCGGACTTCGCGCCGATCGCGGAGGAGATCCTGGTCGCCAAGGCGCCGGGGCCGATGCTGGCCGACACCAGCGATTTCCCCTGGAAGAACCTGGCGCCCGGCATCAAGCTGAAGCCGAATGGGCCGGCGTTCATGGGCCCTCCACCCGCTACATCCAAGGCTTGAACC
>JACADZ010000049.1 GCA_013389105.1 Parvularculaceae bacterium
CGGGCTTCAACGAATTGCGCCGCCGGATGGATTTCGAATCGGTCTGGCGCGGCCGGTTCGAGCTTTCGGCCCCATCAGCCGCGCCCGCGCCCGAGGCGTCGCCCGCGCCGGCCGCGTCAGGCGGGCCCGCACTTGCCCCGACGCCCGCCGCCGCCGGCCCCAATCCGCGCCTCAAGCCGCGGCGGGCCGAGGGCTGAACTTGGGCGCAGCCAGGAAACAGTCGGTCGGTCGCGCCGAAGGCGATCGCCGGCTCATCGCCCTCTTTCTCGAAATGATGGCCGTCGAGCGCGACGCCGCCGCCATGACGCTGAAGAACTACGGCCGCGACCTCGAGCGTTTCGGCGCGTTCGCGAGAGCGCGGGGCGAGTCGCTCGCGGCCGCCGGCGCCGACGATATCGCCGCCTTTCTCGCCGCGTTGGAAGCGGAAGGCCTTTCCGCCGCGACGGCCGCCCTCAAGGTCTCCGCGATCAGGCAATTCTACCTGTTTCTGTATACGGAGGGTCATCGCGACGACAACCCCGCGTCGGCGGTCGATCGGCCGCGCCTTCGGCGGCCCCTGCCGAAGGTCCTTTCCGCCGAAGAAGCCGGTCGTCTTGCCGAAGCCGCATCTGGCGACGCCGCCGGGGCCCTGCGCCTCAAGGCCATGGTCGAAGTTCTCTACGGCGCCGGCCTTCGCGTCTCCGAACTGGTCTCGCTGCCCTTGTCGGCTTTCCGGCGCGGGCAGTCTTTCCTCCTCATTCGCGGCAAGGGCGGCAAGGAGCGCCTCGCGCCGCTCGGCGCCAAGGCGATGGCCGCGCTCGAGGCCTACGCGGCGCGCCGCCCGGAGTTCCTGAAGGAGGGCGAGTCCTCGCCCTTCCTCTTCCCGTCGCGCGGGAAAACCGGCCATGTCACCGCGGCGCGCTTCGCTCAGATGCTGAAGGACCTCGCGGTCAAGGCCGGGATCGAACCGTCTCGCGTGTCCCCGCACGTGCTGCGCCACGCCTTCGCCACTCATCTCCTCGACGGCGGCGCCGATCTCAGGAGCGTCCAGGAGATGCTCGGCCACGCCGACATCACGACGACGCAGATCTATACCCACGTGGCGCAGGACCGCCTCAAGGACCTTGTGCGCCGCGCCCACCCCCTCGCCCGTAGGAAGAGGGTTTAGGGGCCGGACCCGCGGTGTTAAAGAAGCTCAAGGCTGCCCCAATAAACACGGGACCTCATGCGCACCTACCTCGAATTCGAAAAACCGATCGCCGAGATCGAAGCGAAGATCGCCGACCTCAAGAACCTCGACGGCGGACACGGCGTCAATGTCGCCGAGGAGATCGGCAAGCTCCAGTCGAAGGCGGACGCGCTGCTCGCCGAGACCTACGGCAAGCTCTCGCGCTGGCAGAAGACGCAGGTCGCGCGCCACGCTTCGCGGCCGCATTTCTCCGACTACGTCCGGTCGCTGGTCGAAGACTTTACGCCGCTCGCCGGCGATCGCAGCTTCGGCGAGGATCAGGCGATCATCGGCGGACCGGCGCGCTTTCGCGGTCGGTCGATCATGCTGATCGGCCACGAGAAGGGCGCCGACACGGCGAGCCGGGTCAAGCACAATTTCGGCATGGCGAGTCCTGAAGGCTACCGCAAGGCGATCCGGCTCATGGACATGGCCGAGCGTTTCGGCCTTCCCGTCGTAACCCTCGTCGACACGCCCGGCGCCTATCCCGGCAAGGGCGCGGAGGAGCGCGGCCAGGCCGAGGCAATCGCGACGTGTACGGATAAATGCCTCTCCCTTGGCGCGCCGCTGGTCGCCGTCATCGTCGGCGAGGGCGGCTCGGGCGGCGCCGTCGCGCTCGCGGCGGCGAACAAGGTCCTGATGCTCGAACATTCGGTCTACTCGGTGATCTCGCCTGAAGGATGCGCGTCGATCCTGTGGAAGGACGCCGCCGGCAAGGGCGAATCCAAGGCCGCCGAGGCCGCCGAGGCCATGAAAATCTCGGCGGACGACCTGTTGGGGCTCGGCGTCATCGACGCGGTCATCCCCGAGCCGGTCGGCGGGGCCCATCGCGACGTCGGCGCGACGGTCGAGCGTCTCGGCGACGCCGTCGAGGCGGCGATCCACGAGCTCGAACATATGAGCCCTGACCAGCTGCGCGCCCATCGGCGCGCCAAGTTCCTCGCAATCGGGCGCGCCGGCCTCGGCTAAGGACGCCGCCGCGCGCTCTCCACAAGGCTCCAGACCGCCTGCTCGGCGCCGCTCGGGTCGGCGATCCCGCTCATGACGATCTCGTCGGTGACGCGGTCGCCATCGCTGTCGCGGCCGACCGGACCGAGGGCCTTCACCGTTCCGCGCCCGTTTGCAAAGCGGCGTGCCTCGGCGCCGCGCAGCGCCGAGGCCGCGAGACCCTTGACCGTGCGGCTCCGGTTCGCGGTGAGCGAGAGGACGCGCCGGTCGGTGATGACGAAAGCCGTGCGGCGCGCCTCCTGGAGAACGATGAACGGCGCAGCAAGGAGACCGAGGCCGATTCCGAAGAAGGGCAGGCTGAACAGGAGGAAGCCCCAGGCGGCCCCGCGTTCCATGCCCTCGATGCGCGCGAGCCCCAACGCCGCCGCGAGCGAGGAGCCGAAGAAGACGCAGGAGACGACGGTCCAAGGCACGGCGAACAGCCAGATCGGCGTCGCCGTCAGGAAGGCGCGCGCCGGCGCCGGGCGCCCCGCCCACAGGATGCGCTCGCCGTCCCGCGTCTGCTCCTCGGCGAGGGCGCGCAGGTCGGCGGGAAATGCGTAAATCCCTTCCATCGCCGGGAGGCTACCCTCGGCCGGGTGAACGTTTCGTGGCGCCGGGCCGCCGAAACTTGGTTAACGGAAGGAACAACGCCGCAAGAGCGGGCGTCGGCGCTGATCGCCCGACGCGGGAAAAAATCCCGCCACAGATGAAAATGCACCGTAGACGGATTTTTCTCTTGCAATTAGTCTGGCGTCGGCCTATAAGATTTTGACGAGGCGTCCTGCTCTTCCTTGAGAAGTCCGCTGGACCTGCTTCCCCATCTTCTCGGCGATCGGAGCGAAGCCCGCCGTCACGACTGATCGACCTCAGTCGGGACGCCGCCTCAGATCGCCCCGTGGCAGTGCTTGAACTTCTCGCCTGAGCCGCAGGGGCAGGGCGCGTTGCGCGGGACGGCCCCCCAGGTCGCCGGATTCTTGGGATCGACCTGTGTCGCGCGCTTCCTTGCCGACAGGGTGGCGATGCCGGCCGAGCCGAAGCGCGAGCGCGCGCCCGCGTCGGCAAATTCCATCTCGTTTTCGCCGGTCTGCGGATCAAGGTGGGTCTCGATCGCCGGCGCGGCCTTGCGGGGTCCGGCCTGCGGGATCGGCGGCGGCGCGGCGGGGGCGACCTGCACATGCATCAGCATGCGGACGACGTCGCGCCGCAGGCCGTCGAGAAGCGTCTCGAACAGGGCGTAAGCTTCGGTCTTGAATTCGTTGATCGGATCGCGCTGGCCGTAGCCGCGAAGGCCGACCACGGAGCGCAGATGGTCGAGCTGCTGGAGGTGCTCGCGCCAGTTGGTGTCGAGCACGTGCAGGAGAAATGCCTTCTCGACCTTCCGCATCACGTCGGGCGTCACCTCGGCGGCGCGTTTTCCATAGGCTTCGGCCGCCGCGGCGGTGAGCTTGTCGATGATCTCGGTGTCGGCGACGCCCTCCTGCTTCGCCCATTAGGCGATCGGCGGCGTGATGCCGAAAATGGTCTGGGTCTCGCGTTCAAGGCCGGGAATGTCCCACTGCTCGGCGTAGGATTTCGCCGGCACATGGGTCGCGACGAGATCGTTGACCACCTGGGCGCGCATGTCGGCGATGATGTCCTCGACCGAGGCCGACGACATGAACTCGATGCGCTGCTCGAAGATCGCCTTGCGCTGGTCGTTGATGACGTCGTCGAATTTGAGGACGTTTTTGCGGATGTCGAAGTTGCGCTGCTCGACCTTCTTTTGCGCGGTCTCGACCGCCTTGGTGAACCAGGGATGCTCGATCGATTCATCGGGGCGGATGCCGAAACGCTTCAGCATCTTCTCCATGCCCGACCCGAAAATCCGCATGAGATCGTCGTCGAGGGCGAGGAAGAACTTGGTGGCGCCGGGGTCGCCCTGTCGGCCCGAGCGGCCGCGGAGCTGGTTGTCGATCCGCCGGCTTTCATGCCGTTCCGTGCCAAGCACGAAGAGTCCGCCGGCCTCAATCGCCTTCTTCTTGGCGTCGGCGACCCGGGTTTCGATTTCGGCGCGCTTTCTCGCGATGGTCTCGGGCGTATCGCCCTCCTCGAGGTGATCGAGAAGCTGCTTGTCGACAGAGCCGCCGAGCTGGATGTCGGTGCCGCGGCCCGCCATGTTGGTCGCAATGGTGACGGCGCCGGGCTTGCCGGCTTCGGCGACGATCTGCGCCTCCTGCTCGTGGAAACGGGCGTTGAGGACGTTGTGTTGGATCGGGACCTTCCGTGCGGCGAGTTCCTCGATCCACGCGGCCCTTTCCTCGAGCGTCTTGCGCAGGTCTGCTTCCTTGTCCTTCAGGGCCTTGGCGCGCTCGCGCAGCGTCTTGGCGAGGCTGCGAAAATAATCCTTGTCCTGCAGGAGGCGGGACAAAGTTTCAGACTTCTCGATTGAGACCGTGCCCACGAGAACAGGCTGGCCGCGTTTGTAGCAGTCGGCGATCTGTACGACGATCGATTTGTACTTCTCTTCCGCGCCCATATAGAGTTCGTCGTCCATATCGCTGCGGGCGACGGGCCTGTTGGTCGGGATCTCGACCACGTTCAGCTTGTAGATGTCGGCGAACTCGGCCTCTTCGGTCATGGCCGTGCCGGTCATGCCGGCGAGCTTTTCGTAGAGGCGGAAATAGTTCTGGAAGGTGATCGAGGCGAGCGTCTGGTTTTCCGGCTGGATCGCGACCTTTTCCTTCGCCTCCACCGCCTGGTGGAGGCCCTCCGACCAGCGCCGGCCCTCCATCATGCGGCCGGTGAACTCGTCGATGATGACGACCTTTCCGCCGCGGACGATGTAGTCCTTGTCCTTGGCGAAGATCTTGTGGGCCTTGAGGGCCTGGTTGATGTGGTGGACGACCGAGACGTTGGCGGCGTCGTAGAGATGCTCGCCGTGAAAGAGGTTCGCCTCCTTCAGCATTCCCTCGATCTTTTCGTTTCCGACTTCGGTCAGGACGATCGAGCGCGCCTTCTCGTCGATCTCGTAGTCGGCCGGCTCGAGCTTCGGGATGAAGCTGTCGATCGCCATGTAAAGCTCCGACTTGTCGTCGGTCGGGCCCGAGATGATGAGCGGGGTGCGCGCCTCGTCGATCAGGATCGAATCGACTTCGTCGACGATGGCGTAGTGATGGCCGCGCTGCACCATGTCCTCGACCGAGGACTTCATATTGTCGCGCAGGTAGTCGAAACCGAATTCGTTATTGGTGCCGTAGGTGATGTCGCAGGCGTAGTTCCGCCGGCGCTCGGTGTCGGTGAGGCCGTGGACGATGCAGCCGACGCTCATGCCGAGGCGCTCGTAGACGCGACCCATCCACTCGGCGTCGCGCTTGGCGAGATAGTCGTTCACCGTGACGACATGGACGCCGCGGCCGGTGAGGGCGTTGAGATAGACGGGCAGCGTGGCGACAAGAGTCTTGCCCTCGCCAGTCTTCATCTCGGCGATGTCGCCTTCATGCAGCACCATGCCGCCGAGGAGCTGAACGTCGTAGTGCCGCTGGCCGAGGCCGCGCTTGGAGGCCTCGCGCACCGCGGCGAAGGCCTCCTCGAGCAGGTCGTCGAGGCTCTCGCCTTTGGCGTGCCGCTGCTTGAGCTCGGCGGTCTTCGCCCTTAACTCCTCGTCCGAGAGCTTGGCGAGGCCCGCCTCGAGCGCATTGATCGCTTCGGCGCGGCGCCATAGAGGCTTCAGGCGACGGTCGTTGGATGAGCCGAACAGCTTTTTTGCGAGGCCGAGAACCATGGACGGCGAACCTTGCGTGAGGCGGGCCGCGCCTGTCGGCGGCCTCGTCAATTGGCGGCGAGGAATCGCCTGACCTTGGGGCCTGCGAGAAATAGTGTCGGGTCCCCGGACTGTCAACGAAGGCTCGGGCGCCGCGCCGCTCCGGGCGACAGGGCGAGCGCCAGCGAATGAATCCGCCTGATTTGAGCAAGCTCAGCGATCGTCCTGCCCGCGGCCCCCTGTCGAAGGCTGGCCGGGTTGGGGCCGCCGGCGGCCGCCTCGGCCTCAAGGGCCTGAAAATCCTCTGGCGCGCTCTCGCCAAGACCGTGGCGACGATCTGGCGGCTCACTGGCGCGCTCGACGCCGCGTTGTGGCGGGGCGTGAAACTCGGCGGGCGGACGCTGGGGCGATGGCTCGCTGCGGTCTGGTCGATCACCGGCCGCGCGGTCTCCGATCTTCTCGCCTGGCTCCCGAGCCGGTCCGGCCGCGCCTATAGCGCCTTTTCCGGAGTCATCCTCATTCTCGCGCTGCTCTGGATCGTCGATGAGCTGCGCGGCGGCTCCACGCTGACCGCCGCGCCGGCCGACGGGTCGTTTTCAGCGCCCATCGACGCGAGCGATCCGATTCTCGCCCGGATCGACGGCCGCTATGTGCACCTGTCCGAAGTCGCATCGGCAGCGCTCGCCTCCGGCGCGCTCCAGCCCGGCGAGACGCTGACGCCGGCGGAGGCTTTCCGGCGCGAACTCGTCAGCGCCTATGTCGAGCAGCGGCTCCTGTCCCGGGCGGCGACGGAGCAGGGGCTCCAGCGCGAGCCCGAAGTCGCGCGCAAGCTTCTCGCGGCCCGCGACCGCATTCTCGCCGCCGCCTTCATGGAGAGAAAGCTCGGCGAGACGGTCACCGACGACCAGGTGAAAAAGATCTATGAGCGCAACGCCGATGCGACGCGGCTTGGCGAAGCCGTGAAGTGCCGGCATATCGTCGTTGCGACCGAGGAAGAGGCGAACGCCATCCTCGCCGAACTGGCAGCGGGCGCGGATTTCGGCGAGATCGCCCGCGCTCGCTCCCTGGATCGCGCCACCGGGCCGCAGGGCGGCGAAACCGGCTATCTGTCTCGCAACCAGATGACTCCCGCCTTCGCCGAGGCCGCGTTCTCGACGCCGGAAGGCGAGATCGCCCCGCTGTTCTTCACCGAGGCCGGCTGGAACATTCTTGAGGTCGTCGACCGGCGGCGCTCCGGCGGTGTTCCCTTCAGCGAGGTCGCCGCCGGCATCCGGCGGTTCCTGACCTTGCGGACGATAGAGAAGACCGTGGTCGAACTGCAAGAAGAGAGCGACGTCGTCTATTTTCCGGTCACCGACGCGCCCGCAGCCGCGACCGAGCCGCCTGCGGCGCCCGAGCCGGGAGAGACGTCTCCGGGCGGGTGAGCGGAGTCAGGAGACCGCATAGCCGCAACCCGCCCGCGAACATCTCGACCTCACGCTGTCGCTTCTGCGGCGGCCTGCTGCGTGCGCCCGATCAATGCGTCGCCGCGAAATCCCGGATCATGGCCTTGGCGATGACCAGCTGCTGGATCTGGGTCGTCCCCTCGTAGATCCGGTAGATGCGCACGTCCCGCGCGAAGCGTTCGGCTTCGTATTCGCGCAAATAGCCGGCGCCGCCGTGAATCTGCACGACGCGATCAGCGATGCGCCCGCACGCCTCGGAGGCGAACATCTTGAAGCAGGCGGCCTCCAAGGAGACGCGCTCGCCCGCATCGGCGCGCGCCGCGGCGTCGCGCATCATGCATTCGGCGGCGTAAAGCTCCGCTTTGGAGTCCGCGAGCATGGCCTGGATGAGCTGGAAGTTGGCGATCGGCTCGCCGAACGCTTTGCGCTCCATCGCGTAACGCAGGCCGCAATCGAGGATGCGCCTGCCGTATCCGACGCAGGCGGCGCCGACCGAGAGCCGCCCGTTGTCGAGCGATTGCATCGCCGCGAAAAAGCCCTTGCCTTCTTCGCCGCCGAGCAGGGCCGAAGCCGGCACGCGCACGTCCTCGAGGATAATGTCGGCGATCTGCGAGCCTTCCTGCCCCATCTTCTTGTCCGGCGAACCGATCGTGACGCCCTTGGTCTTCATGGGCACCAGGAAGGCGCTGACATGCGCGTTCTTCGGCAGGTTTTCGGGCGAGGTGCGCGCCATGATAACGCCGAGATCGGCGAACGGCGCGTTGGTGATGTAGCGCTTGGTTCCGTTGAGGATGTAGTCGTCGCCGCGGCGCACGGCGCGGGTTTTCAGCGCCGCGGAGTCCGAACCCGAATCCGGTTCGGTGAGGCCGAAACAGGCGACGGCGCCCTCGGCGAGGCGCGGCAGCCATTCGCGGCGCTGCGCTTCCGTTCCGCATTTGACGAGGGCCGTGGTCGTCATGCCGATATTGATGGTGATGATGGACCGGAAGGCGGGCGCCGCCCAGCTGATCTCGTCGACGAAGCGGATGTACTGGCTGACATTCATGCCGGCGCCGCCATAGGCCTCGGGGATGGTCACGCCGAACAGGCCCATCGCCCGCATCTCGGCGAGAATGTCGTCGGGCACGCGGTTCCCCTCGATCACGGCCTTTTCCGCCGGCACGAGCCGTTCGCGCACGAACCGTCGAAGCTGGTCGATGAAGGCGTCGAAGACGTCAGGCGGCATTCCGGGGTTCATGGCGGGCCTCAGGGCTTGGCGGCGGAGTCATTCTGGCACGGGCGCCGCCCGGCTGAACGCGGCGAGTGCAGCCGGAGCGACGGCTCCGGCGGGCGAGGGCGGATTGCGGCCTTGGGTTACCTGACCTGGAGCGGGCGGCGGGAATCGAACCCGCACGAGAAGCTTGGGAAGCTTCCAGGCTACCACTACATCACGCCCGCGGCGGACAGATGCTTTGGCCGGGCGTGGCGGCGAGTCAAGGTGGGGCGAGGCCCTTGGGGCCCCATCGACCGCCGCCCGCTTGTCCCAGGCCGCGAACCTCTCCAGACCGTGATGGCGGCCGCCCCGCCGGCGCCATTTTCGGCTGGCACGGCGGTCCCCGTTCCCTCGTTTGAGGGCGGGAACGAGTTAAAGGAGATGACGCCCATGTTGAGACTTTTTGCGTTCGCGCTGCTCGCCGTCGCGCTCGCCGCCGGCGCCCCCGCCGAAGCCAAGTCGAAGCGGGAGAAGGCGGAGAACCTCGTCGCCAAGGCGGCTGAGACCACCCAGTACTTCACGACCGACAGCGCCTTCGAACCGCTCTGGGACCTCGCCGACGACGCCAAGGCCATGATCGTCATCCCGCGCCAGATTCGGGGCGGTTTCATATTCGGCGGCGCCGGCGGCAACGCGCTCATGGTGGCGCGCAACGACGACGGCTCGTGGTCGCAGCCGACCTTCTTCACCGTCGGCGCGTTCTCCTTCGGCTTCCAGGCCGGGGCCGAGGCCTCGGAGATCATCCTCCTCGTAATGACCCAGCGCGGCATGGAGCACCTGCTCTCGACCACCGTGAAGCTCGGCGGCGACATCTCGATCGCCGCGGGCCCGATCGGCGCCGGGGCCAAAGCTCAGACCACGGACGTTCTCGCCTTCGCGCGTTCGCGAGGCCTTTACGGCGGCGTCAGCCTCGAGGGGGCCGTCCTCAAGACCCGCGGCGACTGGAACAGCGCCTATTACAACGCCGACGTCTCGCCCGCCGACATCATCTACAAGCAGAAGGCCTATAATCCGCAGTCGGCCAGCCTTCAGAACGCCGCGGCGACCC
>JACADZ010000063.1 GCA_013389105.1 Parvularculaceae bacterium
CCGCAAAGCCGGGGCCCGCGCCTTCATTTGGAAACTGATCAACTTCAACGAAGCGTCCTATGCAACAGAATATCCGCATCCGGCTGAAGGCGTTCGACCATCGGGTCCTCGACGCTTCGACGAAAGAGATCGTCAACACGGCCAAGCGCACCGGCGCGCAGGTGCGGGGTCCGATCCCGCTGCCGACCCGCATCGAGCGCTTTACCGTCAACCGCAGCCCGCATGTCGACAAGAAAAGTCGCGAGCAGTTTGAGATGCGCACGCACAAGCGCGTCCTCGACATCGTCGATCCGACGCCGCAGACCGTGGATGCGCTGATGAAGCTCGACCTCTCGGCCGGCGTCGATGTCGAAATCCGGCTCGGGGCCTGAGGAGCACGACCATGCGCACAGGGCTTATCGCCAGAAAAGTCGGCATGACGCGGGTCTTCAATGCGGAGGGCGCGCATGTCCCCGTGACCGTCTGCCAGGTCGACAACTGTCAGGTCGTCGCGCAGATGACGGCCGAGAAGAACGGCTACACCGCCTTGCAACTGGGCGCCGGCGAGCGCAAGGCCAAGCGCGTCAATCGCGCCGAGCGCGGCCACTTCGCCAAGTCGAATGTCGCGCCGAAGTCGGTGCTCGTCGAGTTCCGCGTGTCGCCGGAGAACCTCGTCGACGTCGGCGCGGAACTGTCGGCGGAACATTTCCTCGTCGGCCAGAAGGTCGACGTGTCCGGAACGACCATCGGCAAGGGTTTCGCCGGCGCGATGAAGAGGTGGAATTTCGGCGGACTTCGCGCCACGCACGGCGTGTCGGTGACGCACCGCGCCCATGGCTCGACCGGACAGCGCCAGGATCCGGGCAAGGTGTTCAAGAACAAGAAGATGGCCGGCCACTATGGCGCGGAGTCCGTGACAACGCAGAACCTCGAAGTCGTGAAGATCGATCCGGCGCGCAATCTCATCCTGCTCAAAGGGGCGGTGCCCGGCTCGGCGGGCTCCTGGGTCACAATCCGCGATGCGGTTAAGCGGCCGCTGCCGAAAGATGCGCCGCGCCCTGCGAAACTGCGTGACAAGTCTGCGTCGGCGCCTGCCGCCGAAGCGGCGAAAGGCGGCGAATCATGAAGATCGATGTCGTCAACCTGGATAGCGGCAAGGCGGGCTCGATCGAGCTCAGCAACGACGTGTTCGGCCTCGAGCCGCGCAAGGACATCCTGCAGCGTATGGTGGTCTATCAGCTCGCCAAGCGCCAGGCCGGGACGCACAAGGCCAAGACGCGCGGCGAAGTGAAAGCCACGTCGAAGAAAATGTATCGCCAGAAGGGTACGGGCGGCGCGCGTCACGGCAACCAGGCGGCGCCGCAGTTCACCGGCGGCGGCGTTGCGCACGGTCCGCAACCGCGCAGCCACGCGATTGATCTGCCGAAGAAGGTGCGACGCCTCGCGATGAAGCACGCGCTGTCGGCCAAGCGGGCGGCGAACGAACTTGTCGTTATCGACGAGGCGCGGCTCGGCGAGGCCAAGACCAAGGCGCTCGCTGAGAAGTTTGAGAAGCTCGGGCTCAAGAACGCGCTGATCGTCGATGCGTCGGTCGACGCAAATTTCGGGGCCGCCGCCCGCAACATCGCCAATATCGACGTGCTGCCCCTCGTCGGCGCCAATGTCTACGCCATCCTGCGTCGCGAGAAGCTCGTTCTCACCAAAGCCGCCGTTGAAGGGCTGGAGGCCCGACTGAAATGAGCCCCCAAAACGCCAAAGCCCGCAAGGACAAGAAGCCGGTCGCCGCCGCGAAGCATTTCGATACGCTGATCGCGCCGGTGATCACCGAGAAGTCGACGCTGGCCTCCGAACGCAACCAGGTCGTTTTCCGCGTTCCGCTGGAAGCGACCAAGCCGGAGATCAAGGACGCCGTGGAGGCGCTGTTCAAGGTGAAGGTTTCGGCTGTCAACACGCTGCGGGCCAAGGGAAAGAATAAGGTCTTCAGGGGCCGTCCGTATACGCGGTCAACGACGAAAAAGGCGGTCGTTACTCTCGCCGAAGGCCACGCAATTGACGTGACGACCGGACTCTAGGAAACGAGCCATGCCGCTGAGAACATTCAATCCGACTTCGCCGGCCCGCCGCGGGCTTATCGTCGTCGACCGCAGCGAACTCTGGGCCGGCGGCCCGGAGAAGTCGCTGGTCGAGGGCCAGCACTCGTCCGGCGGCCGCAATAATCACGGGCGAACGACCTCGCGCTATCGCGGCGGCGGCGTGAAGCGGCTTTACCGCAAGATCGACTTTAAGCGGAACAAGCACGACATCGAAGCGAAGGTCGAGCGGCTCGAGTACGACCCGAACCGCACGGCGTTCATCGCGCTCGTCAAGTATCTCGACGGCGAACTGCGCTACATCCTCGCCCCGCAGCGCCTCAAGGCGGGCGACAAGATCATCTCCGGCGAACGGGTCGACGTGAAGCCCGGCAACGCCATGCCGATGAAGTCGATGCCGATTGGGGCAATCATTCACAATGTCGAACTGAAGCCAGGCAAGGGCGGCCAGATCGCGCGGTCGGCCGGCAATTTCGCCCAGCTTGTCGGTCGCGACTCAGGCATGGCGCAGGTGCGCCTCCAGTCCGGCGAAGTCCGCCTCATCTCCGGAGAATGCATGGCGACGATCGGCGCCGTCTCGAATGCGGACCACATCAACGAGCAGATCGGCAAGGCGGGCCGGCAAAGACACTTCGGTTTCCGCCCGCATGTGCGCGGCATCATGATGAACCCGGTCGATCACCCTAACGGCGGCCGGACCAAGGGCGGCAAGCACTGGGCGACGCCGTGGGGCAAGCCGACCAAGGGCGCCAAGACCCGAAAGAACAAACGCACCGACAAATTTATCATTCGCTCGCGGCACGCCCGCAAGAAGGCGAACTAGGGAGCTCCGCTATGCCGCGTTCAGTCTGGAAAGGCCCGTTCATCGATCGCCATGTGCTGAAGAAGGCCGATCAGGCCCGCGCCGGTCAGCACAAGGGCGGCATCAAGACCTGGTCGCGCCGCTCGACCATTCTCCCGCAATTCGTCGGGCTGACTTTCAACGTCTACAACGGCAAGAAATTCATTCCGGTGCACGTGACCGAAGACATGGTCGGCCACAAGTTCGGCGAGTTTTCGCCGACCCGCACGTTCCACGGCCACGGGGCCGACAAGAAAGTGGCAAAGGCGTAATCGTCATGGGACAGAAGAAAAATCCCCGACGCGTCGCGGAAAACGCCGCCCTCGCCAAGGGCAAGCTGATCCGGATCTCGCCGCAGAAGCTGAACCTCGTCGCCGAAACCATCCGCGGCAAGAAAGCCGAGAAGGCGCGCGCCGAGCTGATGTTTTCGCGCAAGCGGGTCGCCGGCCAGGTTCTGAAGGTGCTCGACAGCGCCATCGCCAACGCCGAGAACAACCACGATCTCGACATCGACAGCCTGGTGGTCACGCAGGCCTATGTCGGACGCAACATGGTCATGAAGCGCTGGACCCCGCGGGGCCGCGGCCGCATGGGCCGCATTTTCAAGCCGTTTGCGGAAATCACCATCGTCGTCAGCGAAGTCGAGGAGGCCGCTTAATGGGCCAGAAGGTCAACCCCATCGGTCTGCGTCTCGGGATCAACCGGACCTGGGATTCGCGCTGGTTCGCCAAGCGGGGCGAATATGGCGAGCTGCTGCATGAAGACATCCGTATCCGGAAATATCTGACCGAGCGCCTCAAGCAGGCGGGGGTATCGCGCATCATCATTGAGCGCCCGCACAAGAAGTGCCGCGTCACGATCTACACCGCACGTCCCGGCGTGGTCATCGGCAAGAAGGGGGCGGACATCGAGAAGCTGCGCGCCGAGCTTTCGAAGCTGTCCAATTCCGAGACGGTGCTCAACATCGTCGAGATCCGCAAACCCGAGATCGACGCGACCCTCGTCGCCGAGAACATCGCGCAACAGCTGGAGCGTCGGGTCGCGTTCCGCCGCGCCATGAAGCGGGGCATGCAGACGGCGATGCGCATGGGCGGACTAGGCATCCGGTGCAACGTCTCGGGCCGCCTCGGCGGCGCCGAAATCGCGCGCATGGAGTGGTATCGCGAAGGGCGCGTGCCTCTGCACACTCTGCGTGCGGACATCGACTACGGCGTCGCGACGGCGATGACGGCCTACGGCACCATCGGAGTCAAGGTCTGGATCTTCAAAGGCGAGATTCTCGAGCACGATCCGCTCGCTCAGGAAAAGCGCATCATCGACGCGCAGACCGGCGGCGTCGCGCCGGCGGCCGGCGCCCGGCGCGAACAGGCGCGAGCCTGAAGGGAATAACGGAGCCATCCCATGTTGCAGCCGAAGCGGAGCAAGTTCCGCAAACAGTTTAAGGGCCGCATTCACGGCGTCGCCAAGGGCGGGTCCGACCTCAATTTCGGCAGCCACGGCCTCAAAGCCCTGGAACCGGAACGCGTGACGGCCCGCCAGCTCGAAGCGTCCCGCCGCGCCATCACCCGCGCGATGAAGCGCGCGGGCCGCGTGTGGATCCGCGTGTTCCCGGACGTGCCGGTTTCGAAGAAGCCTACCGAAGTGCGGATGGGCTCCGGCAAGGGCGCACCTGAACTTTGGGTCGCGCGCGTCAAACCTGGCCGCATTCTCTTTGAGATCGACGGCGTCGATGAAGCGACCGCGCAGGAAGCGCTCTCGCTCGGGGCCGCCAAGCTTCCGATCAAGACCCGGGTCGTCAAGCGGCTCGGCGAATAGGAACAAGAACCATGAACGCCAAAGACGCGCGCGACCTGACGCCCGACCAGCTTTCCGACGAACTCGTGAAGCTCAAGAAGGAGCAATTCAACCTGCGCTTCCAGAAGGCCTCCGGCCAGCTCGAGAAGACGGCCCGCATCGGCGAGGTGCGCCGCTCGATCGCCCGCATAAAGACCATCCTGACCGAGAAGGCAGCGCCCGCCAAGAAAGCGGCCAAGAGATAGGGAACCAAAAATGCCGAAACGCATCCTTCAGGGCACGGTGGTCAGCGACAAAGCGGCCAAGACCGTCGTCGTCAGCGTCGAGCGCATCTACCGGCACCCGGTGCTGCAGAAGACGATCCGCTCGTCGAAGAAGTTCCACGCCCATGACGAGAAGGGCGAATACAAAGCGGGCGACCTGGTGCGCATCCAGGAATGCCCGCCGAAGTCGAAACTGAAGCGCTGGGAAGTCATCGGGCTCGGCTCGAAAGCCTGACGCGAAGCAACGGAAAGAGGCCGGGCGAGCAGTCCGGGGAGGGTCGACATGATCCAGATGCAGACGAATTTAGAAGTGGCGGACAATTCAGGCGCCAAGCGCGTGCAGTGCATCAAGGTGCTCGGCGGCGCCAAGCGAAAGTACGCCTCGGTCGGCGACATCATCGTCGTTTCGGTCAAGGAGGCGATGCCGCGCGGCCGCGTGAAGAAGGGTCAGGTCATGAAGGCCGTGGTCGTGCGCACCGCCAAGGACATCAAACGCAAGGACGGATCGGTCATCCGCTTCGACCGCAACGCCGCCGTCCTGATCAACAATCAGAAGGAGCCGATCGGCACCCGCATCTTCGGGCCCGTAACTCGCGAACTGCGCGCGGCCAACCACATGAAGATCGTGTCGCTCGCGCCGGAGGTTCTCTAATGGCCGCCAAGATCAAGAAGGGCGACAAGGTCGTCGTGCTGACCGGCAAGTATAAAGGCGTCGAAGCTGAAGTCCTCGAAGTGCGCCCGAAGGAAAGCCGCGTTGTCGTGCGCGGGGTCGCGGTCGCGAAAAAGCACCAGAAGCAGACCCCGCAGACCCAGGGCGGAATCGTGTCGATCGAACAGCCGATCCATGTTTCCAACGTCGCCTACAGCGTCGGCGGCAAACCCTCGCGCGTGGGGTTCAAGGTCGAAGGCGGCAAGAAGACGCGCGTGGCGAAGAAATCCGGCGAGGCGATCAATGGCTAGCGCAAAAGAAAGGGCGAAGCCTCGGCTCAAGGCGGAATACGATTCCGTCATCCGGGCGAGCCTTATCAAGAAGTTCGGTTACAAGAATCCGATGCAGGCGCCGAGGATCGACAAGGTCGTCATCAACATGGGCGTCGGCGAGGCCGTGAACGACCGCAAGGCGGTCGAGGGCGCAGCGGCCGACCTCGCCATGATCGCCGGCCAGAAGCCGGTCATCACCAAGGCGAAGAAATCGATCGCGAACTTCAAGGTCCGCGACGGGATGGCCATCGGCTGCAAGGTCACCTTGCGCTCGGACCGCGCCTACGAATTCCTCGACCGGCTGGTGACGATCGCCTTGCCGCGCGTGCGCGATTTCCGGGGCCTCAGCCCGCGCAGTTTCGACGGTCGCGGCAATTTCGCCTTGGGCCTTAAGGAGCACATCGTGTTTCCGGAGATCGACTACGACAAGGTGGAGAAGGTCCGCGGCATGGACATCATCGTCTGCACGACCGCGAAGACCGACGAGGAAGCGCGCGAACTGCTCTCGCAGCTGAATTTCCCGTTCCGCAAAGAAGGAAAGAAATAGGCAAGGTCCGGCGCCCGCTGGAAACCGGCTTAACGGAGACGACACATGGCGAAAACAAGTGCGATCGAACGAGACAAGAAGCGCCGCCGCATGGCCAAGCAATACGACGCCAAGCGCGCGCGCCTCAAAGCGATCGTGAGGGACAAGTCCAAACCGGCCGAGGAGCGTTTTGAGGCGGTGCTGAAGCTCGCCGAGATTCCGCGCAACGCGTCGAAGACGCGCGCGCGCAATCGCTGCGAGGTGACGGGCCGCCCGCGGGGCTTCTACCGGAAGCTCAAGATGTCGCGCATCGCGCTGCGCCTTTACGGCAGCTCGGGCGTGGTGCCGGGCCTCATCAAGGCCAGCTGGTAAGGAGAGCGGCATGTCGATCAACGATCCAATCGGCGACCTGATCACGCGACTGCGCAACGCGCAGCTGCGTCGTCAGTCCACGATCTCCGCCCCTGCCTCGAAGCTGCGCGGCCGCGTCCTCGACGTGCTCTTCGAGGAAGGCTACATCCGCGGCTACAGCCGCACCGAGAAGGACGGCGAGAAGCCGACTTTCGACATCGAGCTGAAATATTTCGACGGCGCGCCGGTCATTTCAAAGATCCAGCGCGTATCGAAGCCGGGCCGGCGGGTCTACTCGGCCGTTTCCGATCTGCCGCGGGTGCGCAACGGCCTCGGCATTTCGGTTCTCTCGACGCCGAAGGGCGTCATGAGCGACGCGGCGGCGCGGGAAGCCAATGTCGGCGGCGAAGTCCTGTTCCAGGTCTACTGAGAGTTCACGGGAGAGGGATTGATGTCCCGCATTGGAAAAAAGCCGGTAGAGGTTCCGAAGGGCGTCACCGTCGCGGTGAGCGGCCAAACGGTCACGGCCAAGGGTCCGAAGGGCGAACTGAAATTCGTCGTAAACGATCTCTGCAAGGTTGCGATGGAAGACGGCAAGATCGCCTTGGCGCCGGTCGAGCCGAGCAAGGCGGCGAGGGCCCAGTGGGGCATGAGCCGCACCATGATCTCGAACATGATGGCGGGGGTCACGGCTCCTTTTACCAAAAAGCTGGAGCTGGTGGGCGTCGGCTATCGCGCCGCGGTGAAGGGCAGCGCGCTCAATCTCGCCCTCGGCTACTCGCACGAGATCGACTTTCCGATTCCGGCCGGCGTTAAAATCGAGACGCCGAAGCCCACGGAGATCATTCTCTCCGGGATCGACAAGCAGCTCGTCGGCGAGACTGCGGCGAAGATCCGGGCGATGCGTCCGCCGGAGCCGTTCAAGGGCAAGGGTGTGAAGTACGAGGGCGAATACATCTTCCGTAAGGAAGGCAAGAAGAAGTAAGGCGGCGATCATGGCTCAGTCCAACAAGAAAAAACTGAAGCAACGCGCAGTTCGCACCAGGAGGTCCCTGGCCTCGGCCGCCAACGGTCGCGCGCGGCTCTCGGTGTTCCGGTCATCCAAGAACATCTCTGCCCAGATCATTGACGACGCCAAGGGCGTGACGCTCGCGGCGGCGTCCTCGGTCGACAAGGAACTTAAGGGCAAGATCGCCAAGGGTTGGAACAAGGATGCGGCGGCCGCCGTCGGCAAGGCGCTTGCGGAACGCGCCGTCAAGGCCGGCGTCAGGGACGTCGTGTTCGACCGCGGCGGCTACATGTATCACGGGCGCGTCAAGGCGCTCGCCGAGGCCGCGCGCGAAGCCGGCCTTAACTTCTGAAGGAATTCGAGGAGACTTTGATGGCGCGCGAACCTGAGACAAGTCCCGGCCACGAGGAAGAACCGCAACAGGAGCGGCGCGGCCGCGGGCGGGGCCGCAGAGATCGCGATCGCGAGCGCGAGAGAGAACGCGAGCGCGACGACGAGTTCGTGGACAAGCTCGTTGCGATCAACCGCGTCGCCAAGGTCGTCAAAGGCGGCAAGAATTTCGGCTTCGCCGCGCTCGTTGTTGTCGGCGACCAGAAAGGCCGCGTCGGCTACGGAAAAGGCAAGGCGCGCGAAGTGCCTGAGGCGATTCGCAAGGCGACTCAGGAAGCCAAGCGCAGCCTTGTGCGCATTCCGCTGCGCGAGGGCCGGACGCTGCATCACGACGCGGCCGGCCGCTGGGGCGCCGGCAAGGTCGTCCTGCGCGCGGCGCCGGCGGGAACGGGCATTATCGCAGGCGGCCCGATGCGAGCCGTTTTCGAGACGCTCGGACTTAAGGACGTCGTCGCGAAATCGCTCGGCTCCTCCAATCCCTACAACATGGTGCGCGCGACCATTGATGCGCTCCAGGCGCAGACGAGCCCGCGTTTCGTCGCCAACAAGCGCGGCAAGAAGGTCGCCGAGATTCTCGCCCGTCGCGTCGGCGGCGGGGAAGCACAGGCCGGCGCGGACGCCGCCTAATCATTGAGGATCAGCCCCATGGACGCGAAAAAGAAAATGCTGAAGGTGCGCCAGACGAAATCGCCGGCGCGTCGGCCTTTTGATCAGGAGCAGACGCTGATCGGGCTCGGCCTCAACAAGGTCGGGCGCGTGCGCGAGCTTGAGGATACGCCGTCCGTGCGCGGCATGATCCGCAAGGTGGCCCATATGGTCGAGGTGGTGGAATAACGTGTGAATGGCCATGCGCGAATGACGCCGCCGCGCAGCCGGTTCGCCTGGATCAATGACCATTCACCCCTTCTGAGGATCCCAACATGAGACTGAACGAACTCGCCGACAACGAAGGCGCCCGCAGGAAGTTCAAGCGGGTCGGTCGCGGCATTGGCTCCGGCAAGGGCAAGACCGCCGGCCGGGGCGTCAAGGGTCAGAAAGCCCGGTCAGGCGCAGTCGGCATCCGCCAGTTCGAGGGCGGACAGATGCCGCTTTACATGCGCATGCCGAAGCGCGGCTTCAACAAGCCCAACAAGCTCAACTTCGTCGAGCTCACCCTCGGGCGCATTCAGACCGCAGTGGACGCCGGCAGTCTCGACCCGAAATCGGCGATCGACGGCAAGGCGCTAGTGAAGGCGGGCCTTATCCGGCGCGAGCGCGACGGCGTGCGCCTCCTCGCCTCGGGCGACCTCAAGTCGAAAATCGACATCACTGTCGCTCACGCTTCGGCGGGCGCGAAGGCGGCGATCGAAAAGGCTGGCGGCAAGGTCGTGGAAACGATCGTTCCCGAGCCTCGCAAGCTGAAAAAGCACGAACTGAAAAAGCAGGAAGCCGCCAAGAGAGCCGCGGCGCCCAAGAAGGAGGCCGCTGCGGACGAGGAAGCGCCGAAGGGCGAAAAGAAAAAGGGCGACAAGGCGCCGGCCAAGGCGCCTTAATGACGGGAGGCGTCTTGCGCTTGCAGAGCGCCGCCGCCACATATGCTGCTTGCCGTCCAGGGCGACGCAGCCTCATTCCGGCCGCCGGTTTCAAGCGCCCCGGGAGCGGAAAGGGATCGCCCGGCTTGCCTCGCTAGCGCGTTGAGTGTTCCTGGAACTGGATCAAGATGACATCGGCTGCAGAACAATTCGCATCGAACCTGTCCTGGGGCTCCTTCGCCAAGGCTGAGGAGCTGAAGAAGCGGATCCTGTTCACCCTCGGCGCGCTCATCGTTTTCCGCCTCGGCACGTTCATTCCGCTGCCAGGCATCAACCCGGAAGCGTTCGCCCAGGCGTTTCAGAGCCAGCAGGGCGGCCTCCTCGGCACCCTCAACATCTTCGCGGGGGGCGCGGTCGAGCGCATGGCCATCTTTGCGCTTAACATCATGCCCTACATTTCCGCCTCCATCATCATGCAACTGATGGCGGCAGTGGTGCCGTCGCTGGAAAAGATCAAGAAGGAAGGCGAGCAGGGGCGTCGCCAGATCAATCAGTATACGCGCTACCTGACGGTCTTTCTCGCCACCATGCAGGGCTATTTCATCGCAGTGCAGCTGCAGTCGAACGCCGGCGGCGGCCTCGCTGTCGTCGCCAATCCCGGCCCGATCTTCGTCATCACGACCGTCGTCACTCTGGTCGGCGGCGTCATGTTCCTGCTCTGGCTCGGCGAGCAGATTACGTCGCGGGGCATCGGAAACGGCACGTCGCTCATCATTTTCGCGGGCATCGTGGCGGAGCTTCCGCGCGCGACGGCGGGACTTTTCGCGCTCGGTCGCGGCGCCGGGGCGGGGGGCGCCTCGCTGCCGGGTCCGATGGTGTTCGTCGTCCTCCTCCTGATGCTCGCACTGACCGCCTTTGTCGTGTTCATGGAGCGGTCGCAACGCAGGATCATCATCCAATATCCGCGGCGCCAGGTCGGCCAGCGCATGACGCAAGGCGAGAAATCGCACCTGCCGCTGAAGCTCAACACGTCGGGCGTCATTCCGCCGATCTTCGCGTCATCGCTCTTGCTGCTGCCGGCGACCGCCGCCGGGGCCATCGGAACGGATCAGCCCGATTGGCTGCAGGCTATGCAGGTGTGGCTCGCGCCGCAGCACCCGCTTTACCTGACCTTGTACGCGCTCGGCATTTTCGCGTTTTCGTATGTTTACACGTCGGCCGTCTTCAATGTGACCGATGTCGCGGACAACCTGAAGAAGTATGGCGGGTTCATCCAGGGCTACCGGCCCGGGGCAAGGACGGCTGAGTATCTCGACTACGTGCTCACGCGCCTCACTTTCATCGGCGCCGCCTACCTGACCCTCGTCTGCATCCTTCCCGAAGTGCTGAAGATGGCAGGCGGCCAGGCGATACCTGTCTATATCGGCGGCACCTCGCTGCTGATTGTCGTGTCGGTCACGCTCGACACTGTCGGCCAGATTCAGGGTCACCTGCTCGCGCAGCAATATGAGGGCCTCATCAAAAAGTCGAAGCTCCGCGGCGGGAAGAAATGATCCTGATCCTTCTGGGGGCGCCCGGCTCAGGCAAGGGCACGCAGGCCAAACGCCTTGTCGCCAGGCACGGCATCCCGCAGCTGTCCACCGGCGACATGCTGCGCGCGGCGGTGGCGTCCGCATCGCCGCTCGGCAGTAGGGTCAAGTCCATCATGGATCGCGGCGACTTGGTCCCGGACGCTGTCATCGAAGAAATCGTGACGGCGCGGATCCAGGAATCCGACTGTCGAAACGGCTTCATCCTTGACGGCGCCGTCCGGACTGTCGTGCAGGCCGAAATGATCGACCGTGTGCTGGGAAAACTCGGGCGGGCCCTCGACGCCGTCGTCCTGCTCGAGGTCGACGAAAACGCGCTGCTCAAACGTCTCGAGACCCGGATTGCTGAGGATCGCAAGGCCGGCCGGCCAGTCCGGGAAGACGACACGCCCGAAACCTTCCGGAAACGCCAGGATGTCTACCGGGCCCAGACCGCGCCGCTCATCCCCTACTATGAACGCCAGGGGAAGTTGAGGCGGGTGGACGGGATGGGGACCATCGAAACCGTGGCGGCGAGGATCGACGCCGTCCTTGGTGCGACAAAGAGTGAGACGGCGTCGAAAGGCGGAACGACCGGTTGACGGCGGGCCGGCCGCGGCTTAACACCGCGCTTCCCGCCAAAGGCGTATTGCTCGCAAGGCCCTCCTCGGGGAGGCCGGGCGGGTTCTGTTTGCATCAGCGGCAGGGCAGGCGCCCGGTCCGGCGGAATAGACGAGAAGGAACAGCTTCGTGGCCCGTATTGCAGGCGTGAACATCCCGACCAACAAGCGCGTCACTATCGCGCTGCGCTATCTTCATGGCATCGGCCCGACGCTGGCAGACGAAATCTGCAAAAAGGTCGGCATTCCGCCCGAGCGCCGCGTCAACCAGCTTTCCGACGCCGAAGTTCTGCAGATCCGCGAAGTGATCGACCGCGACTACATGGTCGAGGGGGACCTCCGCCGCGAGATTGCAGTCAACATCAAGCGCCTCATGGACATGGGGTGCTATCGCGGCCTCCGGCACCGCAAGGGCCTTCCCGTCCGGGGTCAGCGCACCCATACCAACGCCCGCACGCGCAAAGGCCCGTCGAAGCCGATCGCAGGGAAAAAGCAGGCGACTGCGAAGAAATAATAGGGATACGGATCAATGGCCAAGCAACCCGCAGCCGCCGCCTCCGGCGAAAAGGGCGCAGCAGCGCCCGCCGCCCGCGTCAAGCGTCGCGAGCGCAAGAACATCACCACCGGCGTCGTCCATGTGAACGCCTCGTTCAACAACACCATGGTGACGATCACCGACGAGCAGGGCAACTCGATCGCGTGGTCGTCCGCCGGCGGCATGGGTTTCAAGGGCTCGCGGAAATCGACGCCTTACGCGGCCCAGCTCGCAGCCGAAGACGCCGCCAAAAAGGCCATGGAGCATGGCCTTAAGACCGTGAACGTCGAGGTTCGGGGCCCTGGTTCCGGCCGCGAGAGCGCGCTCCGGGCCCTGCAGGCCGCCGGATTGAGCGTCCTGATGATCCGCGACGTGACGCCGATACCGCATAACGGCTGTCGCCCGCGTAAGCGCCGTCGCGTCTGACGCGGACGCTTTATCCGAACCCCTGTGGAACGGCGCGGTTCGCGCCAACTGGAGTCCCAAACCCGTGATTGAGAAGAACTGGCAAGAACTGATCCGCCCGCAAAAACTCGAAGTCACGTCGGGCGTCGATCCGCAGCGCAAGGCGACGATCGTCGCCCAGCCGCTTGAGCGCGGTTTTGGCCTGACGCTGGGGAATGCGCTCCGTCGGATTCTCCTGTCCTCATTGCAGGGAGCCGCGGCGACCTCGATCCAGATCGACGGCGTCGTGCACGAATTCTCGTCGATTCCCGGCGTGCGCGAGGACGTGACGGACATCGTCCTCAACATCAAACAGCTCGCCATGCGCATGAACGCCGACGGTCCGAAGCGCCTGACGCTCAAGAAGTCGACGCCGGGTCCTGTGACGGCGGGCGACATCGAACCGAATTCGGCTGTCGAGATGCTCGACCGGCATCAGGTGATCTGCCATCTCGACGAAGGCGCCAACCTTCGCATGGAAATCACCGTCCAGACCGGAAAGGGCTATGTGCCCGCCGATCGCAATCGCCCCGAAGACGCGCCGATCGGCCTTATTCCGGTCGACAGCCTCTACTCGCCGGTGCGACGCGTCGCCTATCGGGTCGAGAACACCCGCGAGGGCCAGGTCCTCGACTATGACCGCCTCATCATGGACATCGAGACCAACGGCGCGCTGACGCCGGACGACGCCGCCGCCTACGCCGCGCGCATCCTCCAGGACCAGCTTCAGATTTTCGTCAATTTCGACGAGCCGAAGAAGGACCTCGGCGGGGGCGTCCACGAGACGCTTCCGTTCAATCCGGCGCTGTTGCGCAAGGTCGACGAGCTCGAGCTGTCGGTGCGTTCCGCCAACTGCCTGAAGAACGACAACATCGTGTACATCGGCGACCTTATCCAGAAGACGGAGGCCGAGATGCTTCGTACCCCGAACTTCGGCCGCAAGTCGCTGAACGAAATCAAGGAAGTCCTCGCGGGCCTCGGCCTTCATCTCGGCATGGACGTGCCGGATTGGCCGCCCGACAACATCGAGGATCTCGCCAAGAAATACGAGGAGCAGATCCGCTAGGGGCCCTTCCCCGACGGACGAGGAGAAGACGAGATGCGTCACGGATTTGCGCTGAGAAAGCTCAATCGAACCCACGAGCACCGCAAGGCGCTGTTCGCCAACATGGCGGCGGCGCTCATCAAGCACGAGCAGATCACGACGACGCTGCCGAAAGCCAAGGAGTTGCGGCCGATCGTCGAGAAATACGTGACGATGGCCAAGCATGCCTCAAAGGATCCCAAGCGCGCCCTGCACCTGCGGCGCCTCGCCGTGTCGCGTCTTCGCGACGAGACGCAGGCGAAGAAGCTCTTCGATACGCTGGGCCCCCGCTACATGGGCCGCGACGGCGGCTATGTGCGCATCATGAAGGCGGGCTTCCGCCACGGCGACTCAGCGCCGCTCGCGGTCATTGAATTCGTCGATCGCGACGAGTCGGCCAAGGGCGCCGACTCCGGCCCGGTCGGAACGGACGAGGGCGACGAGGCGTAGTTGCCGGCGAACTTTCGCCGTGTAACTCGAGTTACGGACGCGGCGCATTGGAACGCCCATGATGGAGCCTCAATTAAGGAGGCGTCCTATGGCGACCAAGCGGAAGGCCGTGAAAAAGATCAAGCGCTCTGCCGGCAAAAGACCGAGATCCATTGCATATGGGCGCATACTGAACTGCATCCCGTCGCCCAAGCCTGAAAATGACTGGCAGTTTGAGAACGCGCTCACTGCCGGGCTCTCCAGCGCCGCGGCGCCGCCGCCGGAAAAGGACCTGCGGACCAATTGGTGGACGATCGGCGACCAATTGGATACTGGCTCTTGTGTCGGCTGGGCCTGCGCGGACTCAGTAATTCGCTGGCATCTCGTTAAGGCCGGCAAGCTCGCCGCGTCCGACACGGCGCGGCTCTCGACGAGATTTCCGTGGATGGCGGCCAAGGAGACGGACGAGTGGCCGACGCCGCCGACGACCTTCATCGAAGCCGAAGGCACAAGCCTGAAGGCGGCGCTCGACGTCGCGCGCAATTACGGCGCCGTCGAGGACAAGATCCTGCCCTTCGGCTCGGGTCAGTTGTACAAGGGAGAGGCAAAGACGTTTTTCGCGATCGCCGCCCAATTCAAGATCGGCTCGTATTTCAATCTCAAGCGAGACCCCAAGCGCTGGCGGCAGTGGATCGCTTCCAATGGGCCGATCCTCACGAGGCTCGACGTCGATTCAACCTGGTACGACGCCAGCGAAACGAAAGGGGACCTTAGTGTCTATCGCCAGCCGTCGCAGCCGGCGGGCCACGCGGTTGCGCTTGTCGGCTACACGCCGACCAGCTTCATCGTGCGTAACAGCTGGGGCACGGGATGGGGCGATAAGGGCTACGCCTACGCTTCCAATTCCTATGCGGCTGCCGCGTTCACCGAAGCATATGGGATCGTGATGAACTAACCTGGACGTCAAAGGGCAACGCCGCGAGCGGCAGGCTCGGTTGGTGCGGGCGGGGGGAATCGAACCCCCATGGCCTTTCGGCCGACGGATTTTAAGTCCGTTGCGTCTACCAGTTCCGCCACGTCCGCCCGTTTCATCAGATAAGACAATTGTTCACCGAACCGAAAGGGGTCGGAGCGCAAGGATGGCCGTGCGGCGTCATACTGGCTTGTGCCTCCGCGCGGCGCGCCCTATGCCGCTGATCTCGCCCCGGTCGTCGCGTTTTCCATGTTCAGAGCCGTATCCGCTCTTGTCTCGCTGCTGGCCGCTGCGGCGATCCTTTTTGCAGGCAACGGGCTCCAGGGGACGCTTCTCGCCGTCAGGGGCGATCTCGAGGGCTTTTCAACGCCGCTGATCGGCATCCTCATGTCCTGCTATTTCGCAGGGTTCATCCTCGGCTGTCGCATCAATCCGACCTTCGTCAAGTCGGTCGGCCACATCCGCACCTTCATCGCGCTTGCATCGATCGCGTCCGCGGTGACGCTCGTACATCCGCTCGTCGTCGACGTGGCGGTATGGGGGCTTCTGCGCGCCTGCACGGGTTTTTGTTTCGCCGGCATGATCATGGTGATCGAAAGCTGGATCAACGAGCGTGCGGAAAACAGCAGTCGCGGCCGCGTGCTCGCCGTCTACCGCCTCATCGACATGTCGGCGACGGTCGGCGGCAATGCGCTCCTCTCGATCGCCAGCCCGCAGAGCTTCGAGCTGTTCGCGATCGTGTCGATCCTCGTATCGCTGGCGCTCGTGCCGGTGGCGCTGACGCGCGCGCCGGCGCCGAGGCCGATCGAGACGGCGCGGCTCAACGTGCCGCGGCTGTTTCAGGTGTCGCCCCTCGCCGCGATCGGCGCGCCGCTAATCGGGCTCGCCAACGCGTCTTTCTGGGCGGTCGGCCCGGTCTATGTGCAGGCCATGGGCTACGACAAGGATGTCGTCGCCTGGTTCATGAGCGCGGTCGTGGTCGGCGCGGGCGTGATGGTGTTTCCGCTCGGCGCGATCTCTGACCGGATAGACCGGCGCCATGTCATGATCGGCGCCGCCATTTGCGGATCGGCGGCGGCGCTCGCCCTGGGCGAATTCGGCGGCAAATCGGCGGCGACGCTGGTCGCGCTGGCCGGGCTGTTTGGCGCTTTCATCATTCCGATGTTCGGCATCGCGGCCGCCCATGCGAACGATCGCGCCGACCGGACCCTCGCCCTTGAGACCAATGGCGGGCTCCTGCTGCTGCACTCCTGCGGCTCGATCGTCGGCGCGACGGCGGGCGCGGTTGTCATGGCGCAGTTCGGGCCGGGCGCGCTCTTCCACTACATCGCCATTGTCTACATCGCTTTCGCCGCGGTCTGCCTATACCGGGTGCTGAGGCGGGAGGCGCCCGCCCGTCAGGCGGCGCCAGGTCTTGCGCATCCGGGACTGACGCCGGACGCGCGCTGAAGCGGCTACTGCGCGCTTTTCGGCTCCGATGCCGGCTCAGGCGTCGGTTCAACCGCGCCGCCGCTGCTGCGTAGCAAGACGGTCAGCGTCCTGATGACGCCGCCGAGGCCGAAGAAGACGAGGGCGCCGGCGAACACCGCCGCGCCGCCGAATACGAGGCCGTGGCCGCCCTGTTTGAGGACTGCGACGTCCGGCGCGTCCGGGTTGACGTAGACGGTGACGCTCTCGCCCGGGCGCAGCTGAGCGGTCGGCGCGTCGTAAACGAGTCCGGTCAAAAACCTGACGCGGCGGGATTCATGGCCATGGCCGCCCGCGACATAAGCGTAGCGGATGTCATTGCTGTCCTCGCTGTCCTTGCTGAGAACGACGCCTTCGATCGCCGGCCAGGTGAGGCTGTCGCGGGCATGGGCGAAATCCTTCACGGCGACGCCGCCGATCCACAGACCGGCCGCCCCGAGCGCCGAAAACAGCGCCAGCGCGACCAGGCTCTCTGATGATGCTTTATAACGGCCGGCCACTCGAACTCCGCCCCTTCGCGCGCCACACGGCGAGGATGGTTCGTCCCACCGCGCCAAAATCCCTATAGAGTTAACAGCGCGTTCTGAAAGCAAGGTTAAGCGGGTCAAAATGTCCGGGGCGGACGACGCAATAAGAGAAGACGGCGCTGAAATCGGGGAATCCGGTTCGGCCGTCATCGCCGCGCACGCCGCCCGTCTGCCGCAGCGCCCCGGGGTCTACCGTATGCTGAGCGCCGGCGGCGAAGCGCTCTATGTCGGCAAGGCGCGCAACCTCAAGGCCCGCGTGTCGTCTTACGCCAAATCCGGCGGCCACTCCAACCGGATCATGCGCATGATAGCCGAGACGGCGGGCATGGAGTTCGTGGTTACCGAGACCGAGACGGAAGCGCTGCTGCTCGAGGCCAACCTCATCAAGCAGTTGAAGCCCCGCTACAACATCATCCTGCGCGACGACAAGTCGTTTCCCTCGATTCTCATCGCCGAGGACCACGCAGCGCCGCCGATCCTCAAGCATCGCGGCGCCCGCAAGCGCAAGGGCGCCTATTACGGTCCATTCGCATCGGCGAGCGCCGTCAGCCGTACACTGAACACGCTGCAGAAGGCCTTCCTGCTCCGCTCTTGCTCCGATAGCGTCTATGAAAGCCGCACGCGGCCCTGCCTCCTGCACCAGATCAAGCGCTGCGCGGCGCCCTGCGTCGGCCTGATCTCCGAAGCCGATTATGCTGCGCTGGTCGCCGAAGCGAAGCGCTTTCTCGACGGCGACACCCGGGACGTCCAGCGCGCGCTGTCCGCGGAGATGGAGGCGGCGGCGGCGTCGCTCGATTTCGAACGCGCGGCCCGCCTGCGCGACCGAATCAGGGCGCTCACTTATGTTCAAGGCGGACAGGACATCAACGCCGAGGGCGTCTCCGAGGCGGACGTTTTCGCCATTTACGCCGAGGGCGGACAATCCTGCGTTCAGGTATTCTTCTTCAGGGCGGGTCAGAACTGGGGCAACTCGGCGTTTTTTCCACGGCACGACCGCGACGAGGTCCCAGCGGCGATCCTCTCGGCCTTCATGGCGCAGTTCTATGATTCTCGCGACCCGCCGGGTCTCATCCTCGCGAGCGAGAAGCCCGAGCAGGCCGAACTCCTCGCCGAAGCCTTGTCGTTGCGCGCCGGCGCCAAGGTCCGGATCTCGTCGCCGCAGCGGGGCGAGAAAAAGAGCCTCGTCGATCAGGCGACGATGAACGCGCGCGAAGCGCTCATGCGCCGGATCTCCGAGAGCGCCAGCCAGTTGAAAGCCCTCGAACGCCTCGCCGAGGTGCTCGGCCTCGCCGCGCCGCCGCAGCGCATTGAAGTCTACGACAACAGCCATATCCAGGGCGCAAACGCCGTCGGCGCCATGATCGTCGCGGGGCCCGACGGATTCCAGAAAAACCAGTATCGCAAGTTCAACATGAAGTCGGCCGATCTGACGCCCGGCGATGATTTCGCGATGCTGCGCGAAGTCTTGCAACGGCGGTTCTCGCGGCTGCTGAAGGAGGCGGACGAAGCCGTGCGCCCCGATCTCGTGGTCATCGACGGCGGCGAGGCGCAGCTCTCGGTCGCGCTCGAAGTTCTTGCGGAACTCGGTCTCGACCCCGAGCACGAAGGGATCGCCGTCATCGGCGTCTCCAAGGCGCGGCGCGAGACGGAGGCCGGCGCCGCACGCGCCGATCGGACCATGGGCGCCTCGCAGGACCAGATCGTCTTGCCGGAGCGTGCGCCGTTTCTCCTGCCGCCCCGCGAGCCGGCGCTCTTCTTTCTGCAGCGCCTGCGCGACGAGGCGCATCGGTTCGCGATCGGCGCGCACCGCGCCAAGCGATCGAAAGCAATCGGCGTCAACCCGCTCGACGACATCGACGGCGTCGGTCCGCAACGCAAGCGCGCGCTGCTCAATCACTTCGGGTCCGCAAAGGCGATCTCGCGCGCCAAGATCGAGGACCTCAGAGCGGTGGAGGGAGTGTCGGCGGCGCTTGCGCAGCGCATCTATGATTTCTTTAACGGCGGATGACGGACGCTCCCAGACGGATCTTCGTTTGAGTTCGAAGCAGCGCCGACCACAGAAGCGGCGTCCCCCTTCGCTTTTGACGGGCGTGCGCCGCCCAGAGGCGGCGGCGCTCCGCCAAGCCGACCGAAAAGGCAGGCGCGGCACGGGGCGACCTCTCCACCTTATCACTCTCGGGTTCACCTCGGACGCCGGAATCGGCGGCGCCTTGCTGAGGCCCCGCCGCCGGCTGCAGGCTTTGCTTGGCGTGCGGTCGCCGATTTTCTACATCACGGCTGCAACGATTTTCGGTACCCCCATGACTTTCGCCACCCCCATTCGCGACATGCAGTTCGTGCTGGACCACATGGCCGGCGCGAGCGCGCTGCGCCGGTCCGGCGCCTATCCCGACTTCGATGCAGAGGTCAGCGAGTCAATCCTTCGGGAGGCTGCGAAGTTCTGCGACGAGGTCGTCGCACCTCTGAACGAGGGCAGCGACCGCACGCCCTCGCGCCTCGAGAACGGCGTCGTGCGCACGAGTCCCGGCTTCAAGGAGGCGTATCGCGCCTATATCGACGGCGGCTGGAACGCGCTCGCTTTTCCTGAAAGCGTCGGCGGGCAGGGTCTGCCGCAGGCGCTCGCCATCGCGCTCGTCGACGCCCTCAACGGAGCGTGCATGTCCTTCGCCATCGGCACGACGCTGACCACGGGGGCGGTCAAGGCGATCCTCCACGCGGGCGACGCCGAGCAAAAGAGGCTCTATCTGCCGAAGATGGTCTCTGGCGCATGGACAGGCACTATGAACCTCACCGAGCCGCAGGCGGGCTCCGACCTCTCAGCTGTCCGGGCCAAGGCCGAGCCGCTGGGCGACGGGCGCTACAAGATCAGCGGCCAGAAGATCTTCATCACCTATGGCGATCACGACTTGACCGACAACATCATCCATCTCGTGCTGGCGCGCCTGCCGGACGCGCCGGAGGGCACCGCCGGCATCTCGATGTTCATCGTGCCGAAAATCCATGTAAATCCCGACGGCTCGCTGGCGGGGCGCAACGACGTCAAGGCGATCAAGCTTGAAGAAAAGATGGGCCTCCACGGCTCGCCGACCTGCGTCATGGTCTATGGCGATGCGGGCGCGTGCATTGGGACGCTGCTCGGGGAGCCGCACAAAGGCCTCAAGAACATGTTCGTGATGATGAACGCCGCGCGCCTCGATGTCGGCGTTCAGGGCGTCGGCGTCGCCGAGCGCGCCTTCCAGCGCGCGCTCGCCTATGCGGGCGAGCGCCGGCAGGGCCGCGCGACCGGCGCCAAGGGCGGTCCGATGATCCCGATCTACGGTCATGCCGACGTGCGCCGCATGATCTATTCCATGAAGGCGCTGGTCGAGGCCTCGCGGGCCCTTTGCTACGCCAACGCCGTCGCCTACGACCTCGCCCGCCATGCGCCTGACGACGAGGAGCGGCGCAAGGCGCGCGAACTCGAGGAGCTCCTAACGCCGCTGTCGAAAGGCTGGTCCACGGATCGCGCCAATGACGTGACGTCGCTTGGCGTTCAGGTTCACGGCGGCATGGGCTATGTCGAGGAGACCGGTGCGGCGCAGCACATGCGCGATGCGCGAATCGCCGCGATCTATGAAGGCACGAACGGCATCCAGGCGATGGATCTCGTCGGCCGCAAGCTGCAGGGCGACGGCGGCGCCGCCGCCAGGGCGTTCATCCAGAACGCGCGTGAACAGGCAATCCTGCTCAAGGCCGGCAAGCGCGCCGAGCTAAAACGGATCGGCGCAAGGCTGGAGGAAGCGGCGCAAGCGCTCCGTACCTCCACCGATTGGCTCCTCGAGGCCGCGGCCAAGACCCCCGAGCATGCCCTCGCGGGCGCAACTCCGTATCTCAGGCAGTTCGGCAACGTCGCGGGCGGTTATTATCTCGCACGTGGCGCGTTGGCGGCGGCGCTGCTCGATCAGGACGAGAGAGGCGACCGCGCCTTTCTCGCCGCCAAGATCGCCATCGCCCATTTCTATGCCGAGAATTATCTGACCGAGGCCTCTGGGCTGACGCCGGCGGTGACGGCGGGCGCCGAGCTCCTGCGCCGGATCGAGCCGGAAGCCCTCAGGGGTTGACCTGCATCTGGGCCCGGGCGCCGAGAGACGAACGAAATCGGGGAGACCCGGCTCGCCCCGGCCCGCGCTTGCGCCTTCCGCGGCGAGCGGGCATCAAGCCTGAAAGAGCGCTTTAAGAGGGAGTATCTCATGCGCCGGGTCCTTGCTGCCGCCCTGACGTTTCTGCCGGCCTGCGCTTTCGCCCAGCCGGACTATGCGAAGCTCGAGGTGAAGGCGACGAAGGTCGCGGGCAACGTGTACGTCATCGAAGATGCGACGCCAGGGTTCAGCGGCGGCAATATCGGAGTTTCGGTAGGTCCGGACGGCATTCTCCTGGTCGACAGCAAGTTCGCGCCGCTCGCGCCCAAGATTGAGGCGGCGCTCAAGGCGGTGTCCGACCAGGCGGTGCGCTTCGTGCTGAATACGCATTTTCATGCCGACCATAGCGACGGCAATCGCGCCTTCGCGGCGAGGTCGACGGTGATCGCCCACGAGATCGCGAGAAAGCGCATCGCCGCCGATGTCGAGCGCCCGACGCCGGCGAACGCGCTGCCGGTCATCACCTTCGAAGACAGCCTCACCGTACACGTGAACGGCGAAGAGATCCGCGCCGTGCATTTTCCGTCCGGACATACGGACACTGATGTCGTGGTTTTCTTCACGGAGTCGAACGTCGTGCATCTCGGCGACAAGTTTTTCAGCGGGACATTTCCGTTCGTCGACCTGAAGAGCGGCGGCAGCGCAAAGGGTCTCGTCGCCAATCTCGAACGGCTGCTGGTCGATCTGCCGGAAGACGTGCGGATCATTCCGGGCCATGGGCCGGTCTCGGCCAAGGCTGATCTCAAGGCCTATGTCGACATGATCAAGGACTGCATCGCCATCGTCGAGGCGGGCGTCCAGGCCGGAAAAAGCGCGCGCAAGATGAAGAGCGAGAGGGCGCTCTCGCGCTACGCCGACTGGTCCTGGAGCTTCATCACCGAGGACCGCTTCATCGATCAACTGTACGAAGAGATCCGCAAGAAATAGAGGTCGGCGTCGCGTCGATGAGGATTCTCTGCACCAACGACGACGGCGTTCATGCGCCGGGGCTTGAATGCCTCGTCCGGATTGCGCGCGCGCTTTCCGACGACGTGTTTGTGGTCGCTCCGCAGGACGAGCAATCTGGTGCGGCGCGCTCGCTGACGCTTTCGCACCCCGTCCGGGTCCGTCGGTTCGACGAGCGCCGATATTCCGTTTCAGGGACGCCGACGGACGCCGTGATGATGGCGGTGACGAAGCTCCTGCCCGGTCGACGTCCCGATCTCGTATTATCTGGCGTCAACAACGGACAGAACCTCGCGGAGGACGTGACCTTTTCGGGCACGGTCGCCGGCGCGTTCCAGGGCATGACGCTCGGCATTCCGTCGATTGCGCTTTCGCTGGCGCGTCTCCATCGCGACGCCGCCCGCTGGGACACCGCGGAGGCGCATGCCCCGGAGATCATTCGTCGCCTGGTTGCCGCGGGCTGGCCCCCCGACGTCGTCATGAACGTGAATTTTCCCGATCGCCCGCCCGACGAGGTGGCCGGCGTAGAGATCACGTCGCAAGGTCATCGGGACGCCTTCCAGCTCTACGCCGAGGAGCGGCAGGATCTGCGCGGCGGGACGTATTACTGGTTTGGCTACACCGGGAAGCTGTCGGATCCGCCCGAGGGGACGGATTTGCGGGCCGTCTACGATGGGCGCATCTCGATCACGCCCTTGCATCTGGCGCTGACTCATGTCGAAGCTGCCGCTCGGTTGAGCGCGGCGTTTGCGCGCGACGTCAATCGCTGACGGGATCAAGAATGGCGCCGAGGCGCGGCGCTTGCAGGATCCTGCGAATTAACATCTTCTTAACCAAACACCGTGACGAATCTTGCCAAGTCGTTAATGCAGGCGGAGTTGTTGAGAATGCGCGCGGTATCGGTCCTTGCGCTGGCGAGCGGACTTATTGCAGGCTGCGGATCCCACCAGCCCGCGCCGATCGTTTATGGGACGACTCCTGCGCCGGCAAGCACTGGTCGGATCTATAATTCGCCTGCTGACTATGCGCGCGTGAACGAGGCGACCCGAGGCGGAATTGATCTCATGCCGTCGGCGGCGCCGGTCATTTCCAATCCTCTCATCGGCTCCCCGGAGTCGACGGCGAGAGTGATGCACGCCGACATTGAAGAGGCCGAGCTGCCGCCGGCGCCGATCTATCTGTCCGCTCCGGCGTACGGCGACCCGGTTTCGGGCGGGTCCGTGATCGTGCAGCCCGGAGACACCGTCTATGCGATTTCACGGCGCACCGGGACGAGCCCTGCAGACATCATCCGGACCAACCAGCTGCCCGCGCCTTACACGCTTGAGGTTGGACAGACGATCCGTATCCCGAGCGGCGGAAAAGCCGTCGCTCCGAGCCAGGCCGTCCGCATCGGCGGCTCGCAAAGGATCGTGCGACCCGGTGAAACGTTGTCGTCGATCAGCCGATCGACGGGCGTGCCGCTCATGACCCTCGCCGCGGCCAACGGGCTGCAGCCGCCCTACCAGCTTGAGGTCGGCGACCGGCTGAGCATTCCGCCGGCGCAACAACCACCCGCCGCCACGAAAAAGCGCGAGGCCCGGCGCAACGGCGGCGACCTTAAAGACCTGACCCGCCAGGTCAGCTATACGCCGCCGCCAAAGACCGGGAACAGGCTGTTCGAGTGGCCGATCAAGGGCGCGATCATCGGCGAATACGGAGCCAGAAGCTCCGGAAAGCGTAATGACGGCGTCAACATCGCGGCGCCGGTGGGAACGCCGGTGCGTGCGGCTGCTGACGGCGAAGTGGTCTATCGCGGCGCCGAACTCGACGACTTCGGCAATCTGCTGCTCATCCGGCACGCAGACGGTTTCGTCACCGCCTACGCCCACAACGATGTCATTCTTGTCGACAAGGGACAGCCGGTGCGGCAGGGGCAGGTGGTCGCCAAGGTCGGGCGGTCGGGTGCCGCGGACCAGCCGCAGCTCCACTTCGAGATCCGCCAGAACCTGAAGCCGGTGGATCCTTTGGCCCTTCTGGAAAATTAGTTCGTGTACGTCTCGTATTGAAAAAGTCGCGTACTTTCTGAGGGCCCCCCGGAGGGGCCTTCTCTTTGCAGGATCACGACGCGTGCGCAACGAGCCATGAGACGTAGGCGCCGTAGGCAAGCACGAGGGCCCCGCCCTCGACCCGGCTGATGCGGCGGCCCGAGAGCGCGAAAAAGACCATGGCGACGGTAGCAGCCAGCATCACCCAATTGTCGAAGCGAATGATCTCGGGCGGCGTCTGCAGCGGCTGGATGACGGCGGTCAGGCCGAGAATGCCGAGGATATTGTAAAGGTTCGACCCGACGACGTTGCCGAGCGCCAGCGCGCTCCTGCCGCGCCAGGCCGCCATCACCGATGTGACCAGTTCGGGGAGCGACGTGCCGACAGCGACGATGGTCAGTCCGATGATCGTTTCCGACACGCCCATGGCGTGCGCGATGTTGATCGCGCCGCTCACGAGGAAGCGCGCCCCGGCCATGAGGATGCCGAGTCCGACCACGGCCATCGCAATGTCGAGGAGGATCGGGCGCGGACCACGCGGCAGCTCAGCCGCGGCGGCTTCATGCCGTTCGGTCGCCGGGTGGTCGGGCGCCTGACGCTCGGCGAGATAGGCGATGGCGATGTATCCGAACAGGCCGGCCAGGAAAATGAAGCCTGCGAACCGTGTTAATCCGATCGTCATGCTGACGACGATCGCCAGCAGGGTCACGACGAGCACCGCGGTTGAATCGCGTCTGAACGATCTGGGCTCCACTGCGATCGGCGCAATCAGCGCGGAGAGCCCCAAAATAAGCAGTAAGTTGGCGACATTCGAGCCGACCACATTGCCGACGGCGATGCCCGCCGAACCTTGAACCGCGGCCTCGACGCTTGACACGAGCTCGGGAGTGGAGGTGCCGAATCCGACCAGGGTGAGGCCGATCAGCAGTTCCGAAAGCCCAAGGCGACGCGCGATTTCCGTGGCGCCCCGGATAAGCACCTCGGCGCCGACCGCCAATATGACAAGCCCCAAACCGACCGTCACCCAGTCATTCATGATCGCCGCCCCTTTATCTTGCTGGAGTTTGAAGCCGCCCGGCTTGCGACGCTAGAGTGTCGTCGAAAATATTTTCAACGCACGGCAACGGCGCAACCGCGGCCGTCAGGTCGGCGCCTGGGGCGGGCCTTCAAGGTCGTCACGCAGCTTTTCATCCTGATACTGAATGCCCCAACCGATGATGAGCCGCCATAGCGCCTCGGCCATTTCGGGCGGAAAGCCTTTTTCCACGGCGCGTCCCCTGACCCGTTCGATGACTTCCCGGTTGCGCCAGGGAACGGACGCGCCCGCCGCGCCCTGCGCGCGCTTCAACGCCCACATCCGGTCGATATAGGTCCACCGTTCGCCAAGGAGATCGACGATCGCCGCGTCCACTCGATCGATCTGGGAGCGAACTTCGTCCTGACTGGCGCAGGCTGATGCGGGTTTCATGGGATCCTCATTTTGGCCCGGTCACACTAGACCTCGGTCCGGGCGCGCTCCAAGGCGTCGAGAGCGGCAAGCCACTTTTCTTCCGCCTCGGCGATAGCCGCCGTCAGCGCGGCCCTTTCCCGATGCAGCTTGGTCGCGCGGGAAATGTTTCGCTCATAGAGTCCGGGTTCGGCGAGAGCGGCGTCCAGACGCGGCAGGATGGCGTTGAGTTCGTCGAGGCGCGCTTCCATGGCCTCAGCCTCCTTTTTAAGGGGAGCCAGCGCCTCACGCAGTTGCGCCGCCGTCTGCCGCGGGCTTGGTCGCGCATCGATCTCGGTCCGGTCCGGTTCGGGGCGCCCGGCATTGAGAACGAGGCTGCGGTAGTCTTCAATGTCGCCGTCGAACGGGGACACGCTTCCCCCTTTCACCAGCCACAGACGCTCGGCGACGCTTTCGGCGAGATGCGCATCGTGAGTGATCAAAACGACCGCGCCGGCATAGTCGTTGAGGGCTTCCGAGAGCGCCTCGCGCGAATCCATGTCGAGATGGTTGGTAGGCTCGTCTAGGATGATGAGGTGAGGCCCTGCTGAGGTTATGAGGCCAAGGAGCAGCCGCGCTTTTTCGCCGCCCGAAAGCCGCTCGACGAGCACGTCCGCCGTCTCCGCCCCGAATCCCATATTCGCCGCGGCCGACCGCGCCTGGGCTTCAGAGGCCTCGGGCATAAGGCGGCGCACATGATCGAGCGGCGTTTCCCGGGGGCGCAATTCATCTAGCTGATGCTGTGCGAAATAGGCGATCTCGAGCCGGCGGCTGCGGATGACGTCGCCCGAAAGCGGTGCGAGACGGCCGGAGATCGCCTTCACCAGCGTCGACTTTCCTTCGCCGTTGGGTCCAAGGATTGCGATGCGGTCGTCGTGGTCGATCCTCAGATTGACCTTGCGCAGCACCGGCTTCGCGACCTCGTAGCCAAGGTCGGCGTCGGCGAGGCGGACGATGGGCGGCGCCAGCGGCTCCGGATTCTTGAAGCGGAACGGAGTCGTGCGCTCCTCTGGCGGAATCGCGACGAGTTGCATCTTCTCGAGCGCCTTGATCCGGCTTTGCGCCTGTTTGGCCTTGCTGGCCTTGGCGCGGAAGCGGTCGATAAAGGCCTGCATATGGCGCCGCTGCGCGTCCTGACGCGCCCGGAACGAAAGGGCGAGGGCGCGGGCCTCCGCTCGCTTCTTTTCGTAAGCGTCGAAGTCGCCCGCAGAGACGGAAAGCTTGCGATTTTCGAGGGCGAGTATGTGAGTCGCCGTGCGATTGAGGAAGTCGCGGTCGTGGCTGACGATAATGGCCGTATACGGATAGCGCTTGAGAAAGCTCTCGAGCCAAATGGCGCCTTCTAGGTCGAGATAGTTCGTAGGCTCGTCAAGCAGAAGAAGGTCCGGCGCGGCGAAAAGGACCCCGGCCAGCGCGACGCGCATTCGCCAGCCCCCGGAAAACTCGGCGGCGGCGCGGCGCTGAGCCGCCGCATCAAAGCCGAGCCCGGCGAGGATTGAAGCGGCGCGCGCTTCGGCCGAATGCGCGCTGATGTCCGCAAGGCGCATGTGAATCTCGGCGATCCGCTGGGGATCGTCAGCTGTCTCCGCTTCCGCCAGCAAGGCGGCGCGTTCAGCGTCGGCGCCAAGGACGATGTCGATGAGGCTATCGCTTGAGGCCGGCGCCTCCTGATTCACGCCGCCGATGCGGCGGCCCTTTCGTACGGCGATGCCTCCGGCGTCTGGATGGAGATCGCCCCTGATCAGCTTGAAGAGGGTCGATTTTCCCGACCCGTTGCGACCCACGAAGCCCGTCTTCCAGCCGTCTGATATGGCCGCGCTTGCGCCCTCGAACAGGGCTCTGCCCTCGATCCGGAAGGTGATGTCGTTGATCAGCAGCATCGCGGTAGGGCTTATGACCCACGCCTTCACATGCGGCAATCGGAGCGGCTTGCGAGCCTCCCGGACACGCGATAGGAACCCGGCAAATCCGCTTATAGGGACCTTCAATTCATGGCGCTTGAACGCACCTTGTCGATCATCAAACCCGATGCGACGGCCCGCAACCTGACCGGCAAGATAAACGCCAAGTTCGAAGAGGGGGGCCTTCGGATCGTCGCGCAAAAGCGGATGAAGCTGACCCGCGAGCAGGCCGAAGGCTTCTACGCGGTGCATCGAGCGCGCCCGTTCTTTGGGGAGCTGGTCGAGTTCATGTGCTCGGGACCAGTCGTCGTTCAGGTGCTTGAAGGCGAGAACGCCATTATCCGCAATCGTGAGATCATGGGCGCGACAGACCCGGCCAAGGCGGCCAAAGGCACCATCCGCGCCGAATTTGCGCGGTCGATTGGCGAGAACTCCGTGCACGGCTCAGACGCCCCGGAGACGGCAAAGGACGAGATCGCCTATTTCTTTGCTGCATCGGAAATCCCGGGGTGAGCACGTCGCGCCGACATGTCCGGCGATGAACTCGCCCAGCTTGGCCTCGCGGTCGCCGTTACGCTTGCGTTGATCGGGGTGTCAGCTTTGTTCGGCGCCTGGCGGAGCATCCGGATCGACGGGCCCGCCGCGCGCGATCGCCTGGCGTTCGATGAACCCGACTTCACGATTGATGACATGATGGTCGGCATTGACGGGCGCTCGGCCGTCGCCGTCGATCGCGGAAAGGGCGAGGGCGCCGTCGTTTTCGCGCTTGGCGACAGCCTCGCAACGCGCCGGTTCAGGCTGGGCGCGCTCGGGGCGGCGGCCGCGTCGACGCGGCTCAGGATCTCGCTTCACGATGTCTCCCGGCGGGAGGTCGATGTGCTTGCGCCGGACGTGGAGTCCGCTGCCGAATGGGCTAGGCGCATGCAAGCCGCGCCGTTAGAACGGCGCGATGCAGTTCCCTGACGCAGTCCAGACTGCGGTCCCCTTCTTCGGGCTCTTCGTCGTCATCGAGATGATCGCGTGGCGCCTGACGGGGCGGGGCCGTTATGAAACCCGTGATTCGGCCGCCAGTCTCGCGATGGGGCTCGGCAGTCAGGTTGCTCCTTTGTTCGGCGGCGCGGCCGTCGTCGGTGCAGCCCTGGTCGGCGCTTATCAGTATCGGCTGTTCACGGTTCCGAACACGCTCTGGGCCGTCGTGCTTTGCTTCGTGCTGGACGACCTGCGTTACTATTGGTGGCACCGTTGGAGCCACGAGATCCGCTGGTTTTGGGCGAGCCACATCGTTCACCATTCGTCGCAGCACTACAATCTGACTACGGCGCTGCGTCAGACCTGGACCGGCCAGATTCTTGGCTCGATCATCACAAAGGCGCCCCTCGCGCTGCTCGGATTTCATCCGGCGATGATCGTCTTCGTCGGCGGCCTCAACCTCATCTACCAGTTCTGGATACATACGGAGATGGTGGGGCGTCTCGGCCCGCTCGAGCTTGTTCTCAATACGCCAAGCCACCATCGCGTGCATCACGCCACCAATCCGCGGTATCTTGACGCCAATTATGCTGGCGCGCTGATCATCTGGGATCGGATGTTCGGCACTTTTGTTGAAGAAGTCCCTGAGGAGAAGCCTCGCTACGGGATCGTGAAGAATCTCGGCACGTTCAATCCGCTGCTGATTTCGTTCCATGAGTGGATTTCCATGGCGCGCGACCTCAAATCGGCGCGCTCATGGCGCGAGGCCTTGGGGTATCTTTTTGGTCCGCCGGGCTGGTCTCCGGATGGATCGCGCCTGACGTCCGCGCTGATCAAGGAGCGGTGGCGCCGCATGAGCGCGCCATCCAAAGAGGCTGCCGGCGGCGCAAGCCCCGTGACGGCCTGAGCCCCTCCCGTCGCCGGCGGGCCGGCAGGCCGCTAGCCGCCCCAAACCGGCCGCAATCGCCGCGACAACGCCTTGATGGTTTCCAACTAAGGCCCGGTTCGACCCCTAACTCACAATTGTTCGAGTTGAGGAGAGACCCGATGAAATCCACACTTCTCGCCGCTTTTGCAGCCCCCTCGATCGCCCTTGCGTCCATCGGTATAGGGCCAGGCGTGTCCGACGATCGCGCCTACGGCGCCCGGATCGCTCAATTGACCGAGACCGAGGCCGCCGCGCATGGGGCGGCAAGGTTCGTTCGCGCCGATCTCGATGGGTCTGGCAGCCTCGACGCCGACGAGTATGTGTCTCTCGTTCTCGTGACTGCCGAGCTATCGCGCCTGAACGGATTTGTCGCTCTCGCGGCAGGCGGGCGCGATGAAGTCGTCGCCCTGCCGCTTGATGCGCCGGGCGCGCTCGGCGTCGGCGAACGCTCCCGGGTCGAGGCTGTGGCGCGCGGGGAGTTCTACGCTATCGCGGGTTCAGACGGCCTCATGTCAGCGTCTGAACATGCAGAGGAGGCCGCACGCAGGTTTGCAGCGGCCGACCGGGACCGAAGCGGGGTCTTGTCAAAGCGGGAGCTGGAGGCCTTTGCCGGTCGCGAAGCCTTGTTCTCCCGGCCATCGGCCTGAAGAGCGAAGCCTTCCAAGCACCGCCCTTTGACGTGCGCATTGCGTCTCGCGGAGCCGACCTCCCTCGTCATGACCTGATCGTAATGGTCCCAATAGGCATTGCCACCGGAACTGGTCGATGCTCCTATCGACGGAGCAGGCTTGAGTTGTCGGGACGACGCAAGCTAAGCAGGTGGCGATGGGAAGGACGGCTCCAGCACTCGGGGTCTCGGCAGCGACGTTCAAGCCGAAGCGCCGCGCAGGGACGGCGGCGCTGCTGTGCTGCTCGTGGCTCGGCCTCTCGGCTTGTGCAGCGCTGGAAAAGGAAATCGGCCTCGAGGCCGCCCCAAAGGCGGCCGCTCCCGATCCGCTGGAGATGCGCATCGCGTCGCTTGAATCAGCGCTTGCCGCTGCTCAACGAGACAAAGCGGCGCTTGAACAAAAACTTGCCGCCCTGGAGAAGGCCGCCAGGGCTGAGGAAGCGCCTGTCGTTGCCCCGCCGACGCTGAAGGAACCCCAGACCGCCGTCTCCGTGGAGGTCGCTCCCGCGCTTCAGCAGCCGCCCGAAATCAGCCCGGAGACGGTGGTCGCCGCGGCGGACGCCGATCTCGCCCTTGCGGCGGCCCCCACAGCCCCTGTGGAGACCTCCCCGCGGTTGGTGCAGCCGACATTTGCGTCGCAAGAGACCTTATTCGAAAACGAGGCGAGTGACGGCATCAAGACCGCCAGCGTGCTGTTCGGCGTCCATCTTGCTTCGTACCGCCATGCCGAGGAAGCCCGGGCCGGATGGGTCAAGCTGCAGCGCGATTATCCGGATCAACTGGGGCTGCTTGAGCCGAGACTGGAGCGCGTCGAACTGGAGGGCCGCGGTACCTTCCTCCGCCTCATCGGGGGCGGTTTCGCCGCAGAGGAAAAGGCCGTCGCACTTTGCGCAGCCCTGAAGTCGCTCGGCGCCTATTGCGCCGTGTCGAGCTTCGAGGGCGAGCGTCTCTCGTTCGCGGGTCTCAAGTCAGGCTGATCAAACGCTTTAGGGAGCGGTCGAGGGGGCGATCTCGAACCGGCGGTTGGCAAAGGCGACGCCTTCGGCCTCGGCGCTTCCTTCAAAGGCTAGGTCGAGCGTTCCGCCTGGCAGCTGGCTGACATCGAGCGGTACAATGAACCGGCGGCGGGCCGCCTCAGGATAGACGGCCACGTTGTCGAGCCGGCCGATGACCTTGGGTGCTGATCCTGGCGTCTCCATGCGTGCGAGGAGCCTGCCATAGGCCGTGACGGGAGCATCAGGATGAAGATGAGTCTCGACCTCGAGGCGGCCGTCCGCCGCCCGCAGGAGCTTGGTGTCGCCGAGATGGGCGGCGGGGGTGACAGGACCGCTGCGCAGAATAACCGGCGTCGTCACGCCTAGATCGATGTCGAGTTCGAGGCTTCCGCTTGTTCTGCGCAGAGGGGTTCGAGTCGCCGCCGTCTCGATGAGGAGGTGAGACCGGCGCTCGCCCTTGGGGATGCTGACGCCCTGCTTGACCCGCACGACGAGGGTCATGCGCGCCCCGGGCTCCAGACGAAAGGTCGCGGGCCAAATGGTCAGGTAGGGCGCGGCGCTGGAACGCGCGCGTTCCGAGGGCGTCGCCGTCTCATAAGCCGTCTCGGTGGCGCGTAGGTCAACCCAGCTGACCCTGCCCTCAATGATGCGCCGTGACGGATTGGAGATCTGGTAGGTGGCGACCGGCTCCGCGGGCGTAATGACTTGGCGGAGAGGAGAAAGCGAGATTTCCGCCCGCGCCGGCGCGGCCGCCAGCAGAACTGCGCCAAGCAGGGCCAGTGCGGAGCCGCCCGGTTTCGCATTTTGTCTCATGCATCCCTCGAGAATCGGCGCACAGGTACACTCCAAAACGTGAGTGTTGCGCCCTTGGGTTGCCGGCCGGTAACCGGCGAAGGAATCGAGAGGGTCTAGGGTCGATGACGCATGTGATCGTCCTTGGGAACGAGAAGGGCGGGTCGGGGAAGTCTACCGCCGCCATGCATATTGCGGTCGCCCTCCTGAAGAGCGGCTACAAGGTGGCTGCGCTCGACCTCGACATGCGCCAGCAGAGTCTCACCCGTTACCTTGAGAACCGGAAATCATTCAGCGAGAGCAAAGGAGTCGGCCTCGATTTTCCCCTGACGCCGTCGGTTGAAGCTTCCTCGGCTGACAGTCGGGAAAAAGCGCGCGCGGAGGAGACCGAGGCGCTGATGGCCGCCTTCCGGACCCTCGCCGACTGCCAGTTTGTGGTAATCGACTGCCCGGGCGCCGATACCCACCTGTCGAGGCTCGCTCACGCCCACGCGGATACGATCGTGACGCCGCTCAACGATAGTTTTGTTGATTTCGACCTGCTCGCCCGATTGGATCCGTCGACCGGCAAACTGCTCGGCCCCAGCCTTTATAGCGAGATGGTTTGGAACGCCCGGAAACGCCGGGCGATGTCGGGCGTCAAGGGTGGCATCGACTGGGTGGTTATGCGAAACCGCCTCTCGGCCACAAAGGCGCGCAACAAGGCTGAAATGGGCAAGCGGCTAGACGAATTGTCGACGCGCATTGGATTTCGACTGGCCCGGGGCCTCGGCGACCGGGTTATCTATCGCGAGCTCTTCACCAGCGGTCTGACCCTGCTCGACCTTGGCGGCGAGCATGCGCCGGTGAAGCTTTCGACCATGAGCCACATTACGGCGCGTCTTGAGATCCGCTCGCTGATCATGACCCTCAACCTGCCGACGGCTGAGGCTCGAGCCGCCGCCTGACGGCGGGGGGCGCGAATTTCTTCGGAACGGGCTATCAGGGCGCCAGGTTTCGACGGTTGCCTTCATGAATCTTGGACTCCTCGCCCTCGTGCTCGCCTTCGGCGCAGCTGGCTGGCTGCTCTTTCGGATGGCGCGCGGGGGCGCCGGGGCTGACGCCGGGAACATGACGCTTCTGAAAGGCGTCGCCTTCCTCGTTATCGCGGCGGCCCTGTTTGCGGCCAAGCTCTGGCCCCTCGCATTCATGACCATCGTCGCGGCGGCAGCCGTCACTGGGATTGAAACCTGGCGCGATCGCATCATTCGAGAGGATCGAGCCCGTGAAGCCGCGCCCGTTCCGCAATCAGAAATGAAGCCTGGAGAGGCCGCTTCCGTCCTTGGCGTTCCTGAGACCGCGGGGGCGGAGGAGATCAAGGCAGCGCACAGAAAGCTGATCGGGGCTCTTCACCCTGACAAGGGCGGTACCGACTATCTCGCGGCCAAGATCAACGACGCGCGGGACGTGCTCCTCAGGCGGATCGATGGCGGCGGGGCTGCGGGCGAGGGCGGTGGTTCAGGCACTCCATGAGCGTCGCGACCTCGTGAAAACGATCACGCCTTGAAAGCGCCAGGGGGCAGAGGCGTGACGATTTTGCGTTCGACCTCGCGCAAGGTGACGATCGACTCGACCACGACGTTCGGGCGGCGCAGAATCGCTTCGGAAAGAAAAGTGTCGTAGGCGGCCAGCGTTGGAATCACGACGCGGATGAAGTAATCGAACTTTCCAGTAACAAGATAGCACTCCATCACTTCGGAGCGCTTCTTTATCGCGGCTTCGAAGTCCCGCAGCGTCGTATCGTCCTCCCGCTCGAGCTTCACGAGGGTGATCACGGTGACGTTGATCCCCAGCGCGTCCCGGTTAATTTCGGTATGATAGCCTTTGATGATGCCTTCAGTTTCGAGGCGTCTCAGTCGCCTCAGGCAGGGCGTCGGCGACAATCCGACCCGTTCGGCCAGGTCCGCGTTGGTGATGCGCGCATTTTCCTGTAGGTGTTTGAGAATTTTCAGGTCGATCTGATCGAGCTTCATAACGCGTGTTCGGGCTTGAGGATGAATTTTATCCAATCATTTGGCATAAAATGCTAAGTGTCAAGCCTTGGGGCGGATGCTTTGGCAGGAGCGTGCGCCCGCTTCAGACTATAGCAACGTCAGCAACCCGGCCGCCGCATCGATCCTCCAAGACCGGGAATCAACGGGTGAGGAGACATGGACATTCGAGAACTGGCCGTCGAGGGCTGGCACAGGGTCGTTAGAGTAGAGGATCGAGAATCCGGCCTCATCGGGATCATCTCCGTGCACGATGCGACGCTCGGACCCGGCTGCGGCGGCTGCCGAATGTTTCCCTACGCCAGCTTCGCCGAAGCTCTTGAGGACGCCAAGCGGTTGTCGCGCGGCATGACGTTCAAGAATGCGCTTGCCGGTATTCCATTCGGCGGTGGAAAATCCGTCATCATTGGCGATCCGAGGACGGACAAGTCGCCTGAGCTTTTTCGCGCTTTCGGGCGGGCGCTGAACGAGCTGAACGGCCTCTATTATACAGCCGAGGATTCCGGCGTGAGCGAACGCGATCTCGAGCACACGCGCGAGGTTTCGCGTTGGGTGAGCGGCATCGGCGCTAAAGGGAAGGGCGGCAACCCTTCCCCCTTCACGGCGCATGGCGTCTTCCGCGGCATCGAAGCAGCGGCGCGCGCGAAGTTCGGTTCGGCCAAATTGGAGGGCCGCTGCGTCGCGATCGTCGGCGTCGGAGCGGTCGGCATGGCGCTGGCTCGGCGTTTGAACGAGGCGGGCGCGAAGCTTGTGGTCGCCGACATCAACGCGGCCGCCGTCGATGAGGCGGTGAAGGCCTTCAGCGCGACGCCGATGTCTCCGGAAGACGCGGTCGGCGCTGATGTCGATATCTTCAGTCCCTGCGCTCTCGGCGGCGCCATAACCGCCGAGCGCGTTCGGCGGCTCAAGGCGAAGATCGTCGCAGGGGGGGCCAACAACCAGCTCGCGACTCCCGCGATGGACGAGGCGATGCGCGCCGCAGACATTCTCTATGCTCCCGACTATGTCATTAATGCGGGTGGCGTGATCTCTGTCGGTCTTGAAATTCTAGGAACCTGGGACGCCGCGGACTTGACGCGCCGCCTCGACAATATCGGGGTCACGCTGACCCGACTTTTCGAGCGTGCGGCTCGCGAGAATCGCCCGACAGGCGCTGTCGCCGACGAGATGGCGATGGATGTGCTGAAGCGGGCCGCGCAGGCGGCCTAAGTCCCTTTTGGCCCAACCACGCCCGCGCCGATCTCGACGCCAGCCTAGCCGCAATCCTGGTCGGTCAACGGGATTGACAAAGCAGCCGACACACCGGATGTTCGTCATTTGTTCTTTTAGGAGTCGTGATGTCGGCTTTGACTTCCTCTTTGGAGTATTTGGCGGCCATCGCGTCCGCAAGCCTACTCGCCGTGGTGCTGTGTGCGGGGGCTCTCATCTGGCGGTCGGAGCGCGCTCGCGGGCGTGCGCTCGCCGAACTCGCAAGGGTGCAGGAACGGGCGCGCGCCGGCGAGGCCGCCATGGGAGAGCTTGTTCGGGCCCGCGCCCAATCCGAGCAGTTTGGTCGCGAGGCAGCGGCTCTGGCCGCACAGGTCGACGAAATGAAAGTGCGGCTCGCCGCCTCAGCGGAAGAAGTGCGGCGGTTGTCGGAGACCGCCGGAACGCTCCGCGACGAACGGGACGAGCATGCGCGCACGCTGGAGAGGGAGCGCGCCGAAGCGCGCGGCCTTGAGCGGCAGATAAACGACCTTAAGGAAGCCAAGGAGCACATGCGGCAGACGTTCGCAGAGAACGCGAGCGCCCTGATGCAGAACCACAGCGAATCTTTCAAGGCGCAGAACCGTGAGCAGCTTGAAGCTCTGCTTGGGCCGCTCAAGGCCGACATCGCGCGGTTCAACAGTTCGCTCAGCGAACAACATGGCTCGCTCAAGGAGCAGATCGCCCATCTGTCGCAGCAGTCAGCCGATATCTCGAAGGAAGCGGTCGCCCTCACCCGTGCGCTCAAGGGCAACGTTCAAAAGCAGGGCGCCTGGGGCGAGATGATCGTCGACACCATTCTAGCCCGGCTTGGGTTCCGGGAGGGCGTCGAGTTTACGCGCCAGGAGACGTTTTCAGCCGGCGGCGAGCGGTTTCGCACGGATTATGTGGTGATGCTGCCGAACGGCGAGCGAATCGTCATCGACTCAAAGGTCTCGCTCATCGATTTTGAACGCTATGTCAACGCGACGGAGGAGGAGGCGGGCGCCCATCTTGCGGCTCATGCGCGATCGATGCGCGCTCATATGAAGGGCCTCGCCGAGAAAAGCTATCACACGCATGCGGGCTCCGGGCTCGATTTCGTCATCATGTTTGTGCCGATCGAAGCCGCGCTGGGCGCCGCTCTCCAGCATGACGACACGCTTTGCGTCGACGCTCTGGAACGCAAGATCGCGATCGCGACTCCGACGACGTTGACGACGCAATTGCAGACCATTCGCGCGCTGTGGAAGGCGGAGCTGCGTAACCGCAGCGCCGAAGACATCGCTCGGCGCGCGGGGCTTCTCTATGACAAGTTTTGCGGGTTCGTCGACGACCTCGCTGCCGTCGGAAGCGCCGTCGACAGGCTTCAGGAGTCGTTTGACGGCGCGATGAACAAGCTGTCGACGGGGAAAGGCAACCTGGTGCGCCAGGTCGAGATCCTGAAGGAGATGGGCGCATCGACGAACAAGTCGCTTCCGCCGGACCTGCTCGCCGCCGCCGGCGCCGATGACAGCAGGGGACTGCCTCACAAAGAAGTGGAGCCTGCTGTGGGGCGCGCGCCCGATGCGCCGCTTCAATAGCTCGCCGAATCTGAATCGGGAACAGGCCGTTGGTTCCTGAGTTGCCTGAGGTCCGAAAACCGTATTGCAGCTCTGGGATTACGCTCGGGAACGCCGGGGAAAGGCAGCAGCCGGATTTTTCAAACGCCCGCCGCGCCCTCGGCGGGAGGCGCCCCACCGCCCGCCGCCTTAGCGGCGAAGCATCGAGCCGAGCCCCCGCGTGCGGCCGTTATCTTCGCCGTAATATCCGTCCCACCACGGATCGAGAAGCCGGACATCCGCAGGATCGCTTCCCTCCGGATCAAACGGATGGATCGAGAGATAGTTCGCGGCGATGGCCTTCGGGTTTTGCGCGTGCATGGCCGCGACCCACGCCCGCGTGACGCGTTCGCCTTCGGCCCCGGCCACGAAGTCCTCGTGCCAGTTGATGATCGCCGGATCGCCCCGCATGTACCATTCCGGCTCGTCATAGGACTCCCCTTCAAAATCGCCGAGAAAGTAAGCGCCGGCCGCAACGGCCTCGGCCTCATGCATGGCGCGCAGGCCCGCGGCCCAGGGGATTGACCCGTAGCCGTTGCTGGAGATGAGCCAGTCTGCACGGGCTTTCGCCGTTCCGGCCGGGTCAGCCGCAATCGCCGCTTTGAGCGCGGCAAGATGGGTCTGATCGTCCGGGTTTTTCATGAAGCCGTGAACACGTGAAAGCGACAGGGCATAGTAGCCGGCGACCGACACGCCGACATGGCGGATCCACGGCGCAGGATCGACGCCGCGATCGGTGAAATAGCGCTTGAAGCCCGCAAGCGCTCCGCGAGTCGACCAGATGTTCACCGCCTGTTGCGCGAGAACGACCGTCCAGGCCTGCCGGCGATTGGCGCGTTTCAACGCGGCGTCCATTTGCACCATCATGTGCGCGGTCAGGTAGCCGTACCCGTAGCTGGCGTTCTGTCCCTGGCCGAGGGCTTCAGCGACGCCGCGCCCGCAATAGCTCATGCGATCCCAGGGCTGCGCCGTATTCCAGACCTCGTTCCAGCCTTCGAGGTAGAGGAGCCGCCGAGCGGGATATCCGGAACTCCTCAGCCCACGAACGATGTTGTCCATATAGGCGGCCCAGTCGAGCGACGAAAGAAGTGCGCCGGTGTCGCGGCAGGCGGCCAGCCATGCCTGTTGATAGGGGGCCGGGTCCGCGACCGGCGGACCCGTGAAGGCGTTGAGCGATGACGGCGCGCCGGGCAGGGCCGCGACATGAACCCAAGCCGCGGTGTCAGTCTCGAGCGCGACCTTGAACAGGACCGCATGGTCCGCCTCGCGCGGCGTCTCGGGCGGGCCGTCATATAGCTCCGCCACATAGGACGCTGCGTTCGCCGTGAGGAAATTTCCCGGCCTAAACGGGCGGGCGGAACTCGCATCTTGCGGATCCATGAAGCGCAAAACCTTATAGCGGCGCGCGTGCTCGCGGAACTTCGGGCTGAGGATTTCGCCCCTGTTCAGCGCCGCTTCATTGGCTTTGCGGTACAGTCGTATGTTGCGCACGCCGCCGGGGCCAATTCGGGTGATTTCCCACAGGCCGAGATTTGGCCCAGAGAGACTGGCTTCAACACGGTTCGCGCTGATGCGCGTCTGGCAGTTGGTGTCTGAGGGCCCTGTGCAGGTCCTGGCGAGCCGTAAATCTGCATCCCCGTCCCAGTCGAGGACGTAAGTGTCGGCGAAGGCGTCAGGAATCGTATCGGCGCCGAAGCGGAAGACGCCGCCGACAAGAACCGCGCCGGTCGGCAGGGAGACGGGATAGAGTGTGGTCTTGTCGATGTGTCCGGCCTCCCAAAGATCACGCCAGCTCATGCGGGAGCCGTCCGCAAGCAGCGCCGAGTAACGCGCCGGCGTTCCTTTGGTGAGATCGAGGAACGGCTCTTCGTAGCTCCAGTAGCGCCAGACGCCGAGGCCGAGCTGCGGGATGGGCTTGCCCGGCGAAGCAGTCGGGAAGAAATGGACGGCGACCCGCGGTTCAGCTGGAATTTGCGCGAATACGGGGGAGGCGGCGAAGAAAAGCGCAGCGTTCGCGATAGCAGCGACCCACAAGCGGGCGCAGTTTGGCATTTTGGGTTCCCCGGCCTGACCAGAATAGGTCCAGGCGACGTCAGGTAGCGGCGCGGCTCGTGGTTGAGAATGCGCTGGGGAAAAAGAGGTTGACCTGCGGCTTGCGCGTGCGCGTGCTAGGAGTTCCGCGATGTCCTTCACCGATCAGGCGATCGTCCTCGGCGCCCGTGCGCATGGGGAAGCGCACGCGCTCGCTGAACTGTTCACCGAGGCCCATGGCCGCTGGCCAGCGCTCGTCCATGGCGGGCAGGGCCGAAGAATGCTGCCGCTGCTCCAGGCGGGCAACGAAGTTCGGGCCGAGTGGAAAGGACGAAGTGACAGCCTGGGCTTCTTCACCATCGAGCTGACGAAGGCCAACGCCGCCGCCCTTATCGATGACGGGCTTTCGCTGGCGGCGCTCCAGGCGGCAACCGCTCTTGCGCGCGCGTGTCTGCCCGATCGTGAGCCTCACGCCGGGGCTTTCCGGGCAATGAAGGTTCTTATTGAGCATCTCGACGCTTTCGAGATATGGCCGATTCTGATGGCGCGGTGGGAACTCGGCCTGCTCGCTGAGCTGGGTTTCGGCCTCACGCTGGATCGCTGCGCGGCGACCGGTGCGCGCGAGGATCTCATCTATGTCTCGCCCCGATCGGCCTGCGCGGTCTCGCGCGAGGCTGGGGCGCCCTACACGGATAAACTTCTCCCGTTGCCGCAGTTTCTGATCAAGCCGGGCGCAGATGCTTCGATTGGAGACGCCCTGTCAGCGTTGACCACCACGGGATATTTCCTGGAGACGCGCATCCTGCATCTTGCCGGCCGCCAGCTTCCCGAGGCGCGGGTCAAACTCATCGCGCTCCTGGAAGAACGCCTGCGCTTGCGCGAGGCGCCCGATCGGGGCTAATCGCGCCAATCCTTTCAAGCGACATTCATGGCCCGCAAGCCCCCCGAGCCCCCCAAATCCCAGGACATCTTCCTTGAGCCGCTGGATGAAGCGCTCTCGCGGCGCTATCTCGCCTATGCGCTATCGACCATCACGGCCCGCGCGCTTCCAGACGTGAGGGACGGGCTGAAGCCCGTGCATCGGCGCATTCTCTACGCCATGCGCCAGATGCGGCTTAATCCCAACGGCGCGTTCAAGAAGTCGGCGAAAGTCGTCGGCGAGGTGATGGGCAACTTCCATCCGCACGGCGACCAGGCGATCTACGACGCAATGGTCCGCCTCGTGCAAGAGTTCTCCGTACGCGTACCATTGGTCGACGGCCAGGGCAATTTCGGCAATATCGACGGCGACAATGCGGCGGCGATGCGATACACCGAAAGCCGCCTCACGGACGCCGCCGCGATGCTCCTTGACGGCATCGACGAGGACGCGGTCGATTTTCGCGACACCTATGACGGGGAGGGCCGGGAGCCGGTCGTGCTCCCGGCCGCGTTTCCCAACCTGCTCGCGAACGGCGCTTCCGGCATCGCCGTCGGCATGGCCACTTCGGTTCCGCCGCACAATGTCGCCGAGGTTATCGACGCATTGTTGCATCTCATCAAGACGCCCGACGCGCGGCCTGCGACCCTCTTGAAGTACATCAAAGGGCCGGACTTCCCGACCGGCGGGGTATGCGTCGAGACGCCGGAAGCGATGGAGGAGGCCTACGCGACCGGTCGGGGAGGCTTTCGCCTTCGCGCACGCTGGCGGGCGGAGGATCTCGGGCGCGGCCGGTATCAGATCGTCGTCACCGAGATCCCGTATCAGGTCCAGAAGGCGAAGATCATTGAGCGGATCGCCGAGCTCATGCAGCAGAAAAAGCTGCCGATGATCGACGACGTGCGCGACGAAAGTGCGCAAGACATACGCCTCGTCATTGCGCCTAGATCGCAAAACGTCGACGCTGCGACTCTCATGGAGGCGGTCTTTCGCGTCACCGAACTCGAAACCCGGTTTCCTCTCAACATGAACGTGCTCGGCGCCGATGGCGCGCCGCGCGTCATGGGCCTCAAGGACGTGCTGCGCGCGTTTCTGGACCATCGGCGGGAGGTGCTGGTCAGGCGCACGAAGCACCGTTTGGGCAGGATCGCAGAGCGGCTCGAGATCCTTGAAGGCTTTCTAATCGCCTACCTTAACCTCGACGAGGTGATCCGGATCATCCGCTACGAAGAGGATCCCAAGCAGGAACTGGTCCGCAAGTTTCGCCTTACCGAGACGCAGGCCGAGGCCATTCTCAACATGCGGCTGCGGAACCTCCGCAGGCTCGAGGAAATGGAGATCAAGGGCGAGCACGCCGCCCTTAAGAAAGAAGAAAGGGATCTGAAGGTCCTCATGAAGTCCGATGAGGCGCAGTGGAGCAAAATCAGCAACGAACTGAGGGAGACCCGCAAGGCCTTCGATCCGAAGACGCCGCTCGGCGCCCGCCGGACCTCATTCGAGGGCGCCCTGGCGGACGCCGACATCAGGCTTGAAAGCCTGATCGAAAGAGAGCCCGTCACCGTCGTGCTCTCGGAAAAGGGCTGGATACGGACGATGAAGGGTCATGTCGAAAACGTGGCCGACATCAAGTACAAGGACGGCGACGCCGAAGCCTTCGTCATCAAGGCGATGACCACCGACAAGCTGATGCTTTTCGGCACGGATGGGAAATTCTACACGCTCGAAGTGTCCGCGCTGCCAGGGGGGCGAGGCCATGGCGAGCCGATCCGTCTCATGATCGATCTCGCCAACGACCAGTCGGTCGCCGCCGCCTTCCTCTATGCCGGCGGGCGCCGGCTCCTCGTAGCTTCATCGTCCGGTCACGGATTTTTCGTGGCCGAGTCCGAATGCCTCGCGACAACGCGGAAAGGCAAACAGGTCCTGAATGTTTCCGGCGGCGCCGAGGCGGCCGTGTGCCGACCCGCATCCGGCGACATGGTCGCCGCCGTCGGCGACAACAAGAAGCTGCTGGTGTTCCCAGCGTCCGAGCTTCCCGAAATGGCCCGCGGCAAGGGCGTTCAGCTCCAGAAGTATCACGAAGGCGGCCTTTCCGACGCCAAGGTGTTCGACGGGCAGGAGGGCCTCACCTGGGTCGATCGCTCGGGGCGCGTTCAGACGATCGAGGACTGGAGAGACCACCTTGGCAAGCGTGCGAGTTCCGGGCGCGTCACGCCGAAAGGGTTCCCGACATCAAGGAAATTCGGTCCCGACTGAGTCGGCCCGCACGGAGCCGACAGCGTGCGGGTCAGATTGAGAATCTGTCAAGAAAGGCGGTAATGCCCTCGCCGGAGGGGCCCGACGCGCCGCCGACCAGGTAAATTCCATCGTCAAGCGCGACCGCGCCGAGGCCGTGTCGGGGGCGCGGCATGGCGGCGACTTCGCGCCATTTGTCCTGACGCGGATCGTACTCAAAGACCTGATCGTAGACGCCGCCGTCGCCCTCGTCGATCCACCACTCGCCGCCGAACACGTAGATCTTTTTGCGCCAGACCGCAGCGGCGAGACCGCCCTGGCCGTGAGGTCCGCGCTTGGGCTTTGGCATTGGCGCCGCCTTTTGCCAGCGATCGGTCCACGCCACGTAGACCTCATTGGCGGGCGTGTTGCCACCGCGCACGGTACGCCCGCCGATGACGTAAGCCGTCTCGCCGACGACGGCGCACGCCATTGAATTTCGCGGAGAGGGCAGCGGGGCCAGCGAATGCCAGCGATCGGCCGCGGCGTCATACGCCCAGTGCAGGTCGGTATCGATGTGATCCTCCCAGTTCTTGTTCGAACTGCCCGAGGGCGTGCGTCCGCCGATCAGATGCACGACGCCGCCGAGCGAGAAGGTGACGCCCTCGGCGTTCGGGATGGGGAGCGAGGTTCTAGGCTGCCAGATCGAGCCGTTGGCCGGATCGAGGCGCCAGAGATTGGCGCGCATCTGCCACATGCCCGCTCCGTCGGATAGGAACCCGCCGAGTCCGAAAAGTGAGCCTTGATGATTGCATAGCGCCAGATGATGGCGGGCCTCCGGCAGGAGCGGACCCTCTCCCCAAAGGTCCGTCGCCGGATCGTAGAGGGTCGTCCGATCGGTTACGCGGTAAACGCTGGTTTCCGGCCCGACGATGCCGCCGGCGTTGACCAGGATCGCCGGACCCAATGGCTCGCCGAATGTTCCCGCGCCGCCGCGCCGGAAATAGGTCGGATAGACTTCCTGAACCCTGAACGGCAGATCCCGTCGGGTCGTCCACGATCCCGGCAGCGGTTTTGAAAACCAGAATGCCTGCGCCTCGTCCGCGACGCAGACTCCGAGTGCGGCAGCTCCGCCGACGACATTACGTCTGTTCAGCGAAACCATGCCGCGCTCCCCGAGTCACATCGGCCGGGTCCCGCCCCCCGGCCTCACTCAACTGGTAGGGCAGCTGCGCCTAACGGCGCATGCCGAACATCATCAGGAGGGCGGAAACGACCGCACCCGCAACGTCCGGGCCGTACTTCACAAGCAGGCTCGGCTTGTAGTCTTCGGCGCTGACGTCCGCCCCCTGGGCCTTGGCGATCATGTTGCCAAGCTGGTCGAGCCCGGCGCCGACATGGCCGGAAATGCCGGTGGCGATGCTGCCCGGCGTCTGGCCGAGTTTCATCAGGAGCGCATTCGTATCAACGCCAAAGCCCGAAGCTGCATTTAGGCCGACGAAGATGAGGCCGAGCACGCCCACAAGGAAGAAAACCAAACGAAGAACCACGCCCATAGTCCTAACCCCTTTCGCTATCCGCACCGGCCGCAGCCGGCTGATGTCGAGTGCCGCCTGAACAAGAGCCGAGGGCGCCTAGTTCCCATCGGCCGCCCTGCCAGTTCCCAAGCCCCCTGCCTTAGTATCCTAGCGCATTACCCTCCCGCAATAAACGGGGAAGTTGCATTTGGGCCCCGCTGTTGCGTCAAGGGCGCAACGCTTGCGGTTGCAGGGGGGCCGATGCTATCCCGCGAAGTAAGAATTTCCCTCATTTCAGAAGGTCTTACGTGGCGGACGAGAACGACGGCCAGCCCCCGAAAAAGCCGGAGGGCGAGGGCGAACAGCCGAAGAACATTCAGCCGATCTCAATCGAAGAGGAGATGCGCCGCTCCTATCTCGACTATGCCATGAGCGTCATCGTCGCCCGCGCCATTCCGGATGCGCGCGACGGCCTCAAGCCCGTCCACCGGCGCATTCTTTACACCATGCACGAGAACGGCATGACCCATAACAAGCCGTATCGAAAATGCGCGACGGTGGTCGGCGACGTGATGGGACGATACCACCCGCATGGCGACCTCGCGGTCTATGACTCCCTTGTCAGGATGGCGCAGGATTTCTCAATGCGCGTGCCGTTGATCGACGGCCAGGGCAATTTCGGGTCGCTCGACGGCGACCCGCCGGCGGCTTACCGCTATACGGAATGCCGCCTCGAAAAAGTGAGCCAGGCGCTTCTCGACGATCTTGAGAAGGACACCGTCTCGTTCGTTCCGAACTATTCGAACGAGCGCCTGGAGCCGACGGTCCTGCCGGCGCGATTTCCAAATCTTCTGGTGAACGGCGCCGGCGGCATCGCCGTCGGCATGGCCACCAATATTCCACCGCACAATCTTGCGGAGATCATCGACGCCGCCATCTCGCTGATCGACAATCCGGAGATTACTGACAACGAGCTTCTTGACATCGTTCCGGGTCCAGACTTTCCGACCGGCGGCATTATCATCGGCCGGGCGGGTTCCAAGGCGGCCCTACTCCTCGGCCGCGGCTCGGTGATCATGCGCGGCCGCACGAATTTTGAAGAGATACGAAAGGACCGCAATGCAATCATCGTCACGGAAGTGCCGTATCAGGTGAACAAGGCGTTGATGGTCGAACGCATCGCCGAGCTGGTCCGGGAGAAGCGGATTGAGGGAATCGCCGACATTCGCGACGAATCGAGCCGGGAGGGTATTCGCGTCGTTATCGAATTGAAGCGCGACGCGGCTCCCGATGTCGTGCTCAACCAGCTCTACCGCCATTCCTCGCTGCAGACCTCGTTCAGCGTCAACATGCTGGCGCTGCGCGGCGGGCGCCCGCAGCAGCTTACGCTGAAGGACGTGCTCGAGGAATTCGTCGATTTCCGCGAAGAGGTGATCGCCCGGCGGACCAAGTTCGACCTGATGAAAGCCCGCGAGAGGGCGCATATTCTCGTCGGACTCGCGATCGCCGTCGCCAACATCGACGAAATCGTGATGCTGATTCGAAGGGCGCCGGACCCCAATACGGCCAAAGAACAGCTGATGGCGTGCGCCTGGCCGGCGAAGGACCTCGCTCCGCTCGTGCTGCTGGTCGCCGATCCGCGCCACATGATGCTCGAGGGCAATACATTGCGGCTGTCCGAAGAGCAGGCGCGGGCGATTCTCGAGCTCCGGCTTGCGCGCCTGACCGCGCTTGGCCGCGACGAGATTGGCGATGAGCTGAAGGGCCTCGCCGGCAACATCGAGGATTATCTTGACATCCTGCGCCGCCGCGATCGCGTCATGACCATCATCAAGGACGAGCTCAAGGCGGTGCGCGACGAGTTCGGGACGCCGCGCCGAACCGAGATCGTCGACATGGAAGGCGAGGTGGAAGACGAAGACCTCATCGCCCAGGAAGATATGGTCGTGACGGTCACGCATTCCGGGTATGTGAAGCGCACGCCGCTCTCGACCTACCGGGCGCAAAAGCGGGGCGGCAAGGGTCGCGCGGGCGTTCGTCCGAAGGAAGAGGATTTCGTATCGCGCCTTTTCGTCGGCAATACGCATACGCCGCTTCTGTTCTTCACATCGACCGGCATGTCCTACAAGATGAAGCTCTGGCGGATTCCGGAAGGACCGCCGCAGGCTCGCGGGAAGGCGTTCGTGAACCTGCTGCCGCTCGCGCAGGATGAGCGGGTCACCACCATCTTGCCGCTTCCGGAGGACGAAGACAGCTGGGCCAATCTGCACGTCATGTTCGCCACCAGACGCGGCGACATCCGCCGAAACCAGCTTTCCGACTTCCAGCGCGTCAACCGCACCGGCAAGATCGCGATGAAACTGGACGACGGCGACGCGATTGTCGGCGTGCAGATCTGCCGTCCGACTGACCATGTGTTGCTAACGACCGCGCTCGGCATGTGCATCCGCTTCCCCGTCGACGAGGTGCGCGTTTTCGCCGGCCGCACCTCGACCGGCGTGCGCGGGGTCCGCCTCGATGACGGCGACGAGGTCATTTCGATGGCGATTCTCAACGGCGTCGAGACGACGACCGAAGAAGCCCGAGCTTACCTCAAGCACGCCGCCGCCATGCGCAAGGCCGCTGGCGAAAGCGGTGAAGACGAAGCTTCGCCCGATGACGAAGGAGCGGCGCCCGGCCTCGCCCTTTCGCCGCAGCGTATCGCCGAACTCGGCGCGGCCGAGCAATTCATTTTGACCGTCACCGATCGCGGCTACGGCAAGCGGTCGTCGTCCTACGAATACCGGACGTCAGGCCGCGGCGGGAAGGGCATCATCGCCATTGTCGTCAACGATCGCAACGGCCGAGTGGTGGGGTCCTTCCCGACCGACAACTCCGATCAGATCATGCTCGTCACCGACGGCGGCCAGCTTATTCGCACCGGCGTCGAAGGCATCCGGGTCGCCGGTCGCAACACGCAAGGCGTCACCATCTTCAGAACCCGCGAGGGCGAAAAGGTGGTCTCGGTCGAGCGGATCGAAGATATTGGTTCCGAGGAAGGCGTTGAAGCGGCCCGCGGGCCCGGCGACATCTAACGCGAAGGAAAACGCATGCCGAAGCGCATCGGCCTTTATCCGGGAACCTTCGATCCGGTGACGCTCGGCCATGTCGACATCGTCGAGCGGGCCGTGAAGCTTGTCGACGAGCTCGTCATCGGGGTCGCTGTAAATCGGGACAAAGGACCGCTGTTCTCGCTGGAGGAACGCGTCGCCATGCTCTCCGCCGAAACGGCATCGATCGCAAAGAAGAGCGGCGCCGTCATTCGCGTTACGCCCTTTGAGTCGCTGCTGATGCATTTCGCCGAGCAGCAGAAGGCCGGCATCATCATCCGCGGTCTGAGGGCCGTTTCCGACTTTGAGTACGAATACCAGATGGTCGGCATGAACCAGGCGCTGAACGATCGGATAGAGACCGTCTTCTTGATGGCGGACGCGCGCACGCAGGCAATCGCATCAAAGCTCGTCAAAGAAATAGCGCGCCTCGGCGGCGACGTCGCTTCCTTCGTGCCGCCGGCGGTGTCCGCGGCGCTCAAGAAGAAATTCGGCAAGTAGCGTTCAGGCGCCCGCCCTATTTCTTCAGGCCGAATGCGCCGAATTTCTGATTGAATTTCGAGACGCGCCCGCGATCCGCGATCTGCTGCGGGCCGCCCGTCCACGCCGGATGGCTCTTCGGGTCGATGTCGAGATTGAGCGTCGCTCCAGCCTGGCCGTAGGTCGAGCGCGTCTCGAACGAGGAGCCGTCTGTCATCACGACCTTGATGGTGTGATAGTCGGGGTGGATGCCTTGCTTCATAGTACGTCGATCCTGCTCGGGCGTCGGAAAGCCGGCCCCTATACGCGGGAGCGGGCGACAAGGCAACCCGAGCCGCCCGGGGGCAGGATCAGGCCCCTCGGCCGCCGCGCGGCGCCGATGCGGAGCGGTGGCGCACGGCCGGCCCCGTTGCTATAGCTCCCGGCCATCCGGGCCGACCTGGCTCGTTGAGAGTTAACGAATGTCGCGCTCGGGTTCTTGGTTCGGCGTCGTTGTTTTGGCCTCGGCCGCCGGCGCCGGGGCCTTGTTCCTGATCAGCTTCCTTTCCGGTGCTGACGTCGTTCGGGAGCCCTTTGAAGGTAATTGCACGCCGGTCTCAGGCATCGCCGGTCCCGAAGATGCGCAGATCGACGCCTACTCTCGGCGAGCCTATGTCGCCTCGCTCGACCGAGAGTCTGGAGAGCAGCGCGGCGGCGTGTTCCTTTTCTCGCTCGATGATCCGTTATCGGACTCCTGGCGTGATCGCACGGGCGGCGCGCCGACGCGCCTCGATCCGGTCGGGATCAGCCTTTACGAGGGCGGCGGCCTTCGCCGATTGTTCGTCGCCAACGCCGCCTCGAAAACCGTCGAGCTTTACGAGATCGAAGACGGAGGGGATCTTCGTTACCTTGAGACGTTCCGCGAACGGCGCCTTACCAGCCCGAGCGACGTCGTTGGCGTCGGTCCGCGGTCGTTTTATGTCAGTAACGACGTCGAGCCGGGGCGTGACAGCCTTCTGGGCGCCGCGCATTTTCTGTTCCGTGCCGGTTCGGGGCGCATCCTGCACTTTGACGGTGTTTCCTGGCGCATCGCGGCCGACGGATTGCGGTTTGCGGGGGGTCTGGCCACGAGCTTAGACGGGTTGCGCCTCTATGCGACCGAGACGGCTGCGGCCTCTCTCCTTGTCTATGATCGCGACCTCGAAACCGGCAATCTGACGCTGGCCAAAACCGTTCCCCTCGGCGCGGCGGCGGACAATATCAATATTGATCCGACGGGAACGCTCTGGATCGGGGCGCAACCGAAAACGCTGCTGACGCCGTCGAAAAAGAACAGCGCCGCCGGCTCGCTCGTGTTTGGTTATGACGACATGCGCGAGGTTCCGTCGAAACCGCGTCTCATTTTCACCGACTCCGGGACGACCATCGCGGCGGCGACGGTCGCCGCCCGGCTAGGCCCTACGCTCCTCGTCGGCAGTCCCGCCGGAAATAGATTTCTCATCTGCGAGCTGTCGTAATCCGCGCTTGACGGAGTTCGCCCCCCCGGCCCATCAAGTCCCGCTATGGCGTTCATCGACATCGCCGTTTCGCCGCCTTCAGGGCCCATAATTCAGGCGGGGCCGGTCCTGCTGCGTCCCGCCCAATATGAAGATTACTTCGCCTGGAAGCGCCTTCGGGAGAAGAGCCGCGCCCACCTCACGGCCTGGGAGCAGGACTGGACCGAGAATGAGATGACGCCGCAGGCGTTCCGCCTCCGGGTAAGGTCCTATTGGCGGGAAATGAAGCGCGGAACGGCCGCAGCCTTTCTGGTGGTCGGAGCCGAGGGCGAGGCGTTGGTAGGGGGGATCACCCTGTCGAACATACGCTATGGGGCCTCGTGCTCGGGAATGCTGGGCTATTGGATCGGCGTGGATTACCTCAGGCGCGGGTACGGCCAGGCCGCTGTAGAGGGGCTGCTCGATCACGCCTTCGGCCGCCTCGGGCTTCACCGCGTCGAAGCGGCATGCCAGCCGGCCAACGAAGCGTCCAAGCGACTTCTCCTGTCGGCAGGTTTTCGTCAGGAAGGATTCGCCCGGGAGTATCTGCGGATCAACGGCGCTTGGCGCGATCACCTGCTCTTTGCAGCAACCCATGGGACGCCCGCCTGAACACCTTTGTCCTGACGGATCGCGCCAATTATTTCGGCCAAAGTCTTGCAGAAACACCGACGGCGCCGAATTATGCAAATTCGGGGCGTTAACGGTTCGCGGGCGGGTCTTTGGGCCCGGAGACGTTCTCGAAGTGAAACGCCGCCGCGGGAGAATGCGGCGCAGCGGGGTTGGGTGTCGGGGCTATGCTCTCCATGGAAATCGCAGGCGATGCAGGCGTCGTTCTGGGGAAAGGCGCCATCGTCGGCGCCTTGGTTGTGAGCGCGGGCTACCTTGCCGGTTATGCAGTTTTGAAGCGAAGCGGGGCGGCGGCTTGCGCGCTGCTCATGATCGCAGCCGCGGCCGCGCTCGAATTTGGGCGCCTCGGCCTGTTCACCATGACGCCCAAGATCGCTGTCCTCTTACAGGGCGTCTTCGGCGCGGCCGCCGTTATCTATGTCTCTTCGGTTGCCCGGCTGGTGCGAAACAACGCCATCATCGGCGGCGTGATGCTCGCGGCGGCCGTTACCTTGGCAGGCATCGGCATCATGAATCTCGTCGGGCCGGGGGACGCCTCCGGACTGATGCGTCTCGGGCTCATCTCAGTCGGCGTGTTCGCGGCCCTGCTGGGCGTGTTTCAGTGGTCCCGGGACCCGGCAGTCCGGCTTCTGCTGCCCGGCGTCGCGCTTGCGGGCCTTGCGCCGATCCTCGCCGCCTACGCCGGCGCCTCGCCGATGATCGCCTCGACGCTGTTCGCCATTGGCGTCATCGCGGCGAGTCTCGTCGCGATGACCCAGGAAAATCTGCAGCGCGTTTCGGAACTCGGATTGCATGAGCACGGTCACCGCCACAGCCAGGAGATGGCTGCGAGCTTCGCCGTCGATCCGCGCGAGTGCGAGGCAGACGCCGATGGCCACAGTCTCCTGTCGGAGACACAGCTCGCCAAAGTCATGGACTATGCCGGGGTCGCGGTGTGGGACTGGTGTCCGCACGGCGCCCACCAGACGGACAGCATGCCGACGCTGATGGGCGCGGACTCTCGGGCTCCATTCACGCCGGAAGCGATCCGGGCCTTCATTCACAAGGACGACCTCGCCAAGCTGGAGACCAGGATTCTGGCGCCGTCTCTCGGCGACGGGTCATTCGATCAGGTTCTGAAGCTCCACGATGGGCGCAGCCTGCGGTTCCGCGGCGCCCGCGCGGTCGATAGTGCAGGGCAAATCGAGCGCCTGGTCGCGTTCATAGAGACCGCGCCCGATGCAGTTCGGTCCAGATTCGGGTCCCCCGCGCCGGCGACCGCGGCCCTCGCCGCCGCCGCTCAGCGACCGGTGCTGCAGCATAACAGTCCTTCCGCGCCATCGGCGCCGCAACTGTCGATTGGGGAAGCGATCGCCAAAGGTGAAATTTCGGCGGTATTTCAGCCGATCGTCTCCCTCGACAACGGCAAGGTGGCCGGGTTCGAAACGCTTGCGCGCTGGCCCGGCAGGGCAGGCGAGCCGGACCGTGCGAGCGCCGAAGACCTTGTGCGCGCCGCCGAGGCCGCCGGTAAGGGCGGCGCGCTCGCGCGCTTGATTCTCAACGAGGCGGCGCAGTTCCTCGCGCGCGAAATCAAGACCCACGGCAAGCGCGACGTTTTCGTGGCGCTGAACCTGTCGTTCGCGCAAATGCGCGATGCCGGGTTCCCAGCCGCGTTGAAGAAGGCCATGTCCGAGCATCACCTGCCGCCGAAGTCGCTGGTGCTTGAATTGACGGAGTCGCAGGCCATTCAGGAAAAGGGCGCCGCCGAAACATTCAAGGCGCTGCGCGACGCCGGGGCCGCGCTTGCCTTCGACGATTTCGGGTCCGGCTTCTCCTCGCTCAGCAATCTGCGCAAATACTCGTTCGACTACCTGAAGATCGACAAGTCGTTCGTGGACGGATTGGTGAAAGGGAACGAGTCCGGCAAGATCGCGCAGGCGATCGCCGCGCTCGGCAAGGATCTCGGGCTCACCGTCATCGCCGAGGGCGTCGAGACCCGGGAGACGGCGGACGCCGCGCGGCGCATAGGCTGCACCCTGGCGCAGGGCTATGCCTTCGGCGCACCCTCGCGCGCGGCGGAGCCGGCGGCGAAACCTTCAGACGCGCGAAGCCACAGCCGCCAGCCCGAATTGGCGGGCGCGTCAGTCGCCGCGGGAGCAAGCGAGCGCAAGGCCCGCGGCTCTATGTGGCGCGGCGGGCTCAGATAGCCCCTGTCGCGAGGATCTCGGAATGCTGAGATCGATCCTCGCCGTCGTCCTTGGGATCGTGGCGGCTTCCGTCGTGGTTTTTGCGGCGGAGATGGTCGGCCATGCTTTGTATCCGACGCCGTCGTCAGAGGGACATGACTGCCGTAGCCCGAAGACCTACAACGACCAGGCCGCGGCCGCGGCATGCGTCGCCGCGACGCCCTTCGAGGCGAAAGTGGCCGTGGTCGTCGGCTGGTTCCTCGGCGTGCTCATCGGCGGCGTCGTCGCCGCGCTCGTCGGCCGCAGATGGGCGCCGCTTGCCTGGGTCGTGGCCGTCGTTATCTTTCTTTTCTGTCTCGTCAATTTCTCGGCGTTACCGCATCCTGCTTGGATGATCGCGGCGTCGGTATTCGCCGTGCTGTTCGGCGGATTTTGCGCGACCAGTTTCACGGGGGCAAAATTCGCTCTCCCGAAGTCGGAAAGAGTCCCGTAATTTCAGCTGCAATCGCCGCCGCGGTCGGCTCGGGGCGCGTCGCGCATGGTTGCCGCGGCGTCATGCAACAAATCGGAGACACCATGGTCTATCAATGCCTTCTTGTCGAAAAGGACGCCGCGGCTGGGATCATCACGCTAAATCGACCCCACGCGCTCAACGCGTTCAGCGACCAGCTTATGGACGAGCTGACCGATGCGCTGAAGAAAATGGAAGCGGATGACGACGTCGGCTGCATCATCATCACCGGGTCGGAAAAAGCCTTCGCGGCCGGCGCCGACATCAAGGAGATGGCCTCAAAGTCTTACATGGACGTCTTCTTTGAGGGTTTCATCACGCGCAACTGGGAGGAAACAACGCGCTGTCGCAAGCCCGTGATCGCCGCAGTCGCCGGATACGCGCTCGGCGGGGGATGCGAGCTCGCCTTGATGTGCGACTTCATCATCGCCGCCGACAATGCAAAATTCGGCCAGCCTGAGATTACGATCGGGGCCATGCCGGGCGCCGGCGGCACGCAGCGGCTCGCCCGGTTCATCGGCAAGTCGAAGGCCATGGAGATGTGCCTTACGGGCCGAATGATGGACGCCGAGGAAGCCGAACGCTGCGGCCTCGTCTCCCGCATCGTTCCGAAAGCGGAGCTGAGGGCCGAGGCGATCCGCGTCGCCAATCAGATCGCCGCTTTTTCGCGCCCGATCGTCATGCTGACCAAGGAGGCGGTGAACCGCGCCTATGAATTGCCCCTGACCGAAGGCGTCCGCTTCGAGCGGCGCGTATTTCATTCGGTCTTCGCCACCGAGGACCAGAAAGAGGGCATGGCCGCCTTTGTGGAGAAGCGAAAGCCGTCGTTCAAGAACCGCTGAGCGGGCCTAGTCGTTTGGTGCGGCGTCGCACGCCGTCGACAGCAGCCTGATGGCGCGCCATATGCCTCGCCATGTTTCAGCCCTCGATGTCACCCGGGGACCGCCGCCTCGTTTCGACTTGGCTTTTCGCAGTGTGCGTGCTCGTCGCTGTGATGGTTACGGTCGGCGGCGCAACGCGCCTCACGGACTCAGGCCTCTCGATCGTCGAGTGGCGACCGGTGACCGGGGCCGTGCCGCCGCTTACGGAAGCGCACTGGCTGGAAGAGTTCGAAAAATACAAGACCATCCCGGAATATCGGCTCGTCAATCGGGGAATGTCCCTTGACGAGTTCAAGGAGATCTACTGGTGGGAGTGGGGTCACCGCTTTCTCGGGCGGCTTATCGGCCTTGCCTTTCTGGCGCCGTTTCTCGGTTTTCTCCTGCTGCGAAAACTGACAGCCGCCCTTGCGCTGAGGCTCGGCGGCCTCTTTCTCCTCGGAGGGGCGCAGGGCGCGCTTGGCTGGTGGATGGTCGCCAGCGGGCTTTCCGAGCGTATTGATGTCAGTCAGTATCGGCTGGCGGCGCATCTTGGTCTCGCCGTCCTCCTCTTTGGGCTGATGTTCTGGACAGCCATCGAACTTCGGGCGCCGGTCGCGGCGGGGACGCGCGGCACAGCTCGTTCTGCCCCATCGGCCGCGCTTCGCTTGGCCGCCGCTTTGCTTGTCGTGGGAGTCTTCTGCCAGATGATCCTCGGGGCCTTCGTGGCGGGACTTCGCGCCGGGCGTTTGTTCAATACCTGGCCGTTAATGGACGGTCGGTTTTTTCCAGACGGTTACTTCGATGGCGCACCAGGGCTCGCCGATCTCTTTGAGACAGCGGCTGCTGCGCAATTCAATCACCGCATTGGAGCCTATCTCCTGCTGACCGGCGCCGGATGGTTTGCGCTCGCCGCGTGGAGGACGTCTTTGCGTCTGCCGGCCGGCCTGCTGTTCTCGACTGTCGCCGCGCAGGCGCTGTTGGGCATTGTGACGCTCACCGCGGGAACGCCAATCGCGCTCGGTCTTGCGCATCAGGCGCTTGCGCTTGTGGTTTTCGCCGCAGCGCTTATCGCCGTTCATTCGTCAACTGCAGGCGCGTCCTCGTTGAGCGACGTGTCGGCGTCTTTGGGCGCGGGCGGCGAAAACTCCGGGATCGCCGGTCCGGCGAACGGCGCCTCATCACGATAGGGCGCGCACTCGGCGACCGCGCCGCTCTCCGCTGCGAGGTCTTTGCATTGACCTTCAATGGAATTGGGCGTGAGCGTGCGCGGGTTCGCAGCCTCGCCAAACGGAACGGCCAGCGCTTCGAGCGCGCCGTTGAGGGGCGCAAGGCGAAGGACCGGCGCGCCGTCGTTGACCGCAAGGGCTAGGACGCCGTTCCGGAAGGGGCCGCCGAAATTGCCATGGCCCATGCCGAACGCCGTCGCCGCAGACACCCCTTCGACGTCGAAGCTCGCGGCGATGCGGGCGACGCCAAGCGGCGCGCCGTCATCGAGATCGTACAGGCTGATGGCGGCGGTGTCGCCGTCGAGTACGCCGACCTGACCGCAGCAGTTCGGTTCGTCTGAGCTGTTAAGCGCCAATTCCAACCCGATGGGGTTCTTGAGGCGCGTGGGCGCGAAAGCCTCAATGCGCCGGCCCGACTGTTCCGGAAACCGCGCCGTTTCACCTGTGTCGTAGAGGACGAAGAGGTCGCCGTTGCGCTTGTTGATGCCGCAACTGCGGGCCGGCGCCGGTTGGTCGCGCGACTGCTGATCGACGAGCGCCGTCGGCGCCCCCCCCCCCCCG
>JACADZ010000124.1 GCA_013389105.1 Parvularculaceae bacterium
GACCAGGACAACGGCATCGTCTTCGCCGCGCCGGCCGATGAGGCGGATCGCGTGCGCCAGGCCTTCCTGCCCTTCGCCGCCGAGGTGAACAAGCGTCTCGACGCCTGCGGCTTTCCGCTGTGCAAGGGCAACGTGATGGCCAGCAACCCCGAACTGTGCCTGTCGCTGGACGAGTGGCGCCAGCGCTATCACGGCTGGCTGCGCTCCAACTCGCCGCAGGCGCTGCTCAACGCGACGATCTACTTCGACTTCCGGCCGCTCTATGGCGACGAGGAACTGACCGAGGAACTGGCCGGATGGCTCAAGCAGCACGTGCCCGCCGCCAGCCTGTTCCTGCGCTTCATGGCGCAGAACGCCACCGACGTCAAGCCGCCGCTGGGCATGATCCGCGACTTCACCTTCGACGCCAACGAGCAGTTTCCCCGCACCATCGATCTCAAGGCCCAGGGCGCACGACTGTTCGTCGACGCGGCGCGCATCCTGGCGCTGGCGAACGGCGTCAGCGAAACCGGCACGGTCGAGCGCCTGCGCGCGGTGGCGGCGCTGGGCAAGCTCGGCGGCGAGGACATCGGCGCGATCGTCGCCGGCTTCCACTTCCTGCAGCGCCTGCGGTTGCGCGTGCAGCAGGAAGGCACGCCGATGGGCCTGGCCAACCGCATCGACCCGGAGGCGCTCAACGAGCTCGACCGTTTCGTGCTGAAGGAGGCGTTCAAGCAGGCCCGGAAGCTGCAAGGGCGCATCCAGATGGACTACCGGCTATGAGTGCAGATGCGTTCCTCGACCTGATCGGCTCGCGTCGCTCGATCCGCGCCTTCCTGCCCGATCCGGTGCCGCGGGCGACGATCGAGCGGATCCTGACGGCGGCGGCACGCGCGCCGTCCGGTACCAATACCCAGCCCTGGCATGTCCATGTCCTGACCGGGAGGGCGCGCGCGGCCATGGTGGAGGCGGTTTGCCATGCTTACGACCACGAGGCGGAGCAGCACAGCTACGAATACGATTACTACCCGGCGGAATTCGTCGAGCCCTATCTGTCGCGCCGCCGCAAGGTCGGCTACGACCTGTACGGACTGCTCGGCATCGCCAGGGGCGACCGTGCGGCCATGCGTGCCCAGCATCGTCGCAACTACACCTTCTTCGACGCGCCGGTCGGCCTGATGTTCACCATCGACCGGCGCATGGGGCGCGGCAGCTGGCTCGACTATGGCGGCTTCATGCAGAACGTCATGCTGGCGGCCCGCGCCTGCGGTCTCGATACCTGCCCGCAGGCCGCCTGGATCCAGTTCCACCGCATCGTGGCGGCGCAACTGGAGCTGCCGCCGCACATGCAGCTTGTCTGCGGCATGGCGCTCGGCCGCGCGGACCCTGCCGCCCCGGAAAACCGGCTCGTCAGCGAGCGGGCGCCGCTGGACGAGTTCGTCCGGTTTCTCGACTGACCGTCCTGCCGGAGCCGACTTTCGATGGAGCTGCTCATCGCCTTCGTTCTGGGTCTGGCGCTCGGCGCCGGCCTGCTGTGGCTGGCGCGCGGCGCCTTCGCCGATACCTTCCGCGCCCTGTCGGCCGAGGCGCTCCAGCGCAACAACCAGGCCTTCCTCGACCTGGCGAAGACCACGCTCGAGCGACAGCAGGAGCAAAGCCGCAGCGAACTGGAGAAGCGCCAGCAGGCGATCGGCGAACTGGTGACGCCGATCCGCGTCTCGCTGGAGAAATTCGAGCAGCAGGTACAGGGCGTGGAAAAGGCCCGTATCGACGCCTACGCCACGCTGTTCGAGCAGGTGCGCGCGCTGGCCGAGACGCAGGGCCAGCTACGCAAGGAAACCGCCAACCTGGTGCGTGCGCTGCGTACCCCCCACGCCCGCGGCCGCTGGGGCGAGATGCAGCTCAGGCGCGTCGTCGAGATGGCTGGCATGCTCGATCACTGCGACTTCCACGAGCAGGCTTCGACCGACGGCGACGAAGGGCGTCTGCGTCCCGACCTGATCGTGCGGCTGCCCGGCGGCAAGCAGCTGGTGGTGGATGCGAAAGCGCCGCTGGCCGCCTATCTCGATGCCCTGGACGCGCCCGACGACGAGACGCGCCGCCGCAAGCTGGCCGACCA
>JACADZ010000018.1 GCA_013389105.1 Parvularculaceae bacterium
TCGCCTTCAACGCCGCATCCCCCGTTGACATACGTCAATGGTGGACGATGCTGCGGCCATAAGCTCGACATGCGCCCGATGCGCGGCGCAGCGCTGAAGGATCGCAGGAGGATCGGACATGAAAGCGAATGTCGGAGGACTTGACCGGGCGGCGCGGCTCGTGATCGCCGCCGGCGCCGTCTATCTGTTTTTCACCGGAGAGCGGCCGAACTGGGAATATGGCGCCCTCGCGGCCGGCGTAATCCTCGGACTGACCGCGATCACCGGCTTCTGTCCGCTTTACCGGCTGATCGGCGTCAACACTTGCCGCAAGAAATCGGCCTGAGAGCGTCGCCGCCGCATTTTGGCCGCGGGCGCGAACCGGGCGAGGTCCCGGCGAACCGCCTTCCCGGTCACGACATGCTGTCGGCGACGCAGGGCCTGCGCGCCCGGCGGAAGGCGGCCTTTACGCCACCGCGTTCGAGCGGCGCAGCGCCGCCACCCGTTCCGCCGAAAGGCCGAGCACGTCCCGCAGGATTTCGTCTGTATGCTGCCCGAGCACCGGCGGCGCTGGCGGAACCGGCTGCGCCTCGCCCGCGAAGCGGATGGGCCGGTTGACGATCGGGATGCGGCCAAGGGTTGCATGCTCGGTCTCGACCACGACCTCGCGCGCGACGGCCTGGGGCTGGAACAGCGCCTCCTTCACCCCGAGAATCGGCGCGTGCGGCACTTCATGCTCGGTCAAAAGCGCGACCAGCTCGTCGACGGTCTTTTCCGCCGTGAAGGCGGAAATCATGCCGTTCACGGCCTCGCGGTTGTCGCGGCGCTTCTCGAGCGTGTCGAATCTTTCGTCCTTCTCGCAGGCGCCCATGCCGAGGGCGCGGCAGATGCGGCCCCAGAACGCGTTGGTGAGGCAGGCGATGATGATCGAGCCGTCCTTCGCCGGAAAGGCGCCGTAGGGCACGAGGTTTGGATGCTGCGAGCCTTGCGGCGCCGGATCCTCGCCGGTGAAGAACGCCAGCTGCGGGAGGTAGGCGAGCAAGCCGATGAGCCCGTCCATGAGGCTCACGTCGATCAATCGCCCGCGCCCCGTAATGGTGCGTTCGTAGAGCGCGGCGAGCACCCCGATCGGTCCGCTGATCCCGCCGACGAGGTCGCCCATCGGAATGCCGAGCTTGACCGGCAGGCGCCCCGGCTCGCCATTGACGGAGAGCGCGCCCGACATCGCCTGCAGCACGATGTCGAATGAGGGCCGGTCGCGCAGCGGCCCGGTCATGCCGTAGCCGGAGATCGCGCAATAGATGAGGCGCGGATTGATCGCCGACAACGTCTCGTAGCCGAGCCCCAACCTGTCCATGACGCCGGGCCGGTAATTCTCAAGAAGAATGTCCGACTTCGCCGCGAGGTCCTTGGCCAGCGCCACGCCTTCGGCGCTCTTCAAATCGATCACGATGCTTTTTTTGCCGCGATTGACCGAGAGGAAGTAATGACTCTCGCCCTGACGGAAGGGCGGAAAGGTCCGCGTCTCGTCGCCGGTCCCCGGCGGTTCGATCTTGATCACCTCGGCCCCGAGATCGGCGAGGGCGAGCGCCGCCGCCGGCCCCGCGAGCACGCGGGTGAAATCGAGCACGCGGACGCCCGCGAGCGGGCCAGGCCATGATGCTTGCGTCATGGCCGACCCTCTAGCGCAGAATTTCTCGCCAGTCTGCAGAAGGAGTCACGGCGCGTAGCCGAGAATGCTCTTGATCTCGACATATTCGTGAAAGCCGAACTCGCCCCATTCGCGGCCGTTGCCGCTCTTCTTGTAGCCGCCGAAGGCCGCGTTGAAGTCGAAGCCGTTGTTGATGCCGATCCAGCCGGCGCGGATGCGCCGAGCGATCGCGCGCGCCTTGTCGAGATCGGCGCCCGACACGTAACCGGCGAGCCCGTAGTCGGTGTCGTTGGCGATCTCGACGGCGTTGTCGACATCCTTGTAGCCGATCATGGCCAGGACCGGCCCGAAGATCTCCTCGCGCGCGATCGTCATGTCGTTGGTGACGTCGGCGAAGACGGTCGGCTGCACGTAATAGCCCTTGGCGAGGCCCTTCGGCCGGCCGGGACCGCCGGCGACCAGCGTCGCGCCCTCGTCGATCCCCTTCTGGATCAATCCCTGAATCTTCTCGAACTGCGCGCGCGACACGACGGGGCCGATGGCGAAATTTCCCTTGGGGTCGCCGACCGTCACGCCCGCCGCGGCCTCCCGAGCGACATCGATCGCCTCCTTCATGCGCGCCTGCGGCACGAGCATGCGCGAGGGCGCGCTGCAGGTCTGGCCGGAATTGCCCATCATGCTGACGACGCCCGCCGCGACGCTCCGCGTGAACGCGGAATCGTCGAGCACGATGTTGGCGCTCTTGCCGCCAAGCTCCTGCGTCACCCGCTTGACCGTCGGCGCGGCGTTCTTCGCGATCTCGATCCCGGCCCTGGTCGAGCCGGTAAAGGAGATCATGTCGATGCCGGGATGGCCGGACATGGCGGCGCCGACGCCGGGCCCGTCGCCCTGGACGAGGTTGTAGACGCCCGCGGGCACGCCCGCCGCGTGGAGGATCTCGGTGAAAATCTGGGCGGAAAACGGCGCGATCTCCGACGGCTTCAGGATCATCGTGCAGCCGGTCGCGAGCGCCGGGTAAACCTTCACCGCCATCTGGTTCACCGGCCAGTTCCACGGGGTAATGAGGCCGCAGACCCCGACCGGCTCGCGCACGATCAGGGTCTTGCCGCGCGGCTCCTCGAAGGGAAATTTCTTCAGGACCTCGATCGCCGCGGCGAGATGGCCGCTGCCGAGCCCGACCTGGAAGCCGTTGGCGAGCGAGGCCGGCGCGCCCATTTCTTCGGTGATGGCGTCGGCGAGCTCCCCGACGCGCTTCTGATACTCGCTCTGGATCGACTGAAGAAGCTCAAGGCGTTCCTCGCGCCGCGAGCGCGACCAGCTTGAAAATGCCTTGCGCGCCGCCTTCACGGCGTTGTCGACATCCGCCGCCGTGCCGTTGGAGATGCGGCCGCACACTTCCTCCGTCGCGGGATTTTCGACGTCGAGCGTTCGCGGCTCGACCGGATCGACCCAGCGGCCGTCAATATAGAACTTGAGATAGTTGCGCATGGCTCACCTCAATCGCGCGGGCTGAAGGGAATGATCTGGCGATGGTGGCGGGCGGCAGGCGGCGGGTCAATGGCGCGGCGCATCGGCCGCGCGCCCGCCGAACGGCCCTGCCCTTCTCGCTGTCCTCGCCTGGCCCGCCCGGAAAACGGAGCCCGGCGAAGCCGACGCCCAGCATGGCGCGCTGCTCGCTCGGAGTTTTCTCCGGCGAGCAGATGGATCAGGCGGGTTTCTCTGTAAACTGACCATATTTGCGGAAACGCGTCATGTAGCCCGGCAAGATCGACTCGACCGTCTTCGGCGAAACGCCGAGGTCCGCGAGGGTCAACGCTCCTTCAGACACGATGTTGTCTTGCTTGAGGAGCTTCACCTGGTCGCGCGTGATCGGCGGATCGAGAAACGGGAAGAGGCCTAAGCACTCTCCCGCAAATCCGAACGCCGGCGCGATCGCATGCGGGACGGGCAGGAGCATGCGCTTCAAACCCGTCTCGCGCATCATCAGCTCAAGAAGCTGCTTGAACGTGTAAACGAGCGGGCCGCCGAGTTCGTAGGTCTTGCCGGCCGCGCCCGGCTTCAACGCCTCGCAGATCGCGTCGGCGACGTCGTCGACATAGACGGGCTGGAATTTCGTCTCGCCGCCGCCGATGAGAATCGGGACCGGCGCGAACGGCGGAACCAGCGAGAACATGGTCGCGAAGCGGTTGAAGAACTGGTCTTCCGGCCCGAAGATGATAGAGGGGCGGATGATGGCGGCGAAGGGAAGCGCCTCGCGAACGGCGCGCTCCGCTTCTCCTTTTGAGCGGGCATAAAGGCTGTCGCTGCGTTCGTCGGCGCCGATGGCGGACACGTGAACAAAGCGCGGCGCGCCCGCCAAGGCCGCCTCGCGCGCGCGGCGCGCGGCGCCCCCCGCCTGCACGGCGGAAAATGTCTGCGCGCCCTCCTGGTGAAGAATGCCGACGCAATTGACGACCGCGTCGGCGCCCTTGAGCGCCTCGGCGATCGACGGGCCGTGCCTTAAATTGGTCTGCACCAGCTGGATCTGACCGACGACCCCCATGGTGCGCAGGAACTGCGCATGATGCGGCCGGCGAACGGCGACGCGCACGCGCCATCCGCGCTTTGCGAGTTCGCGCACCACATTGCGGCCGACGAAGCCGGAGCCGCCGAACACCACCGCCAATTCGCCAGCCATCGCTCCGCTTTCCCGCCAGTGCTTCCCGTTCGAATCCTACGCCTGTTGGAGCCTCGACAGTTCACGCCGGCGCCGGTTTCCGCGTCCGCACCGAAACGCCGCGCCGCGCGGCTCCCGATGCGGCGCTCTATCGAAGTTCCCGCGCGCGAACAATCCGCCGTCCAGGCCGGGCGCGTCCGGCACGCCGAGGCGGCCGCACGGGAAAGGCTCGGGAGCGCCGCACCGCTTCCCGGGGCTCTCGAGGGCCCGCGCGCCCCGGCGGCGCCCGCCGCGCGGCTGAGCGGCGCCTGAACCTTTTCGGGTCGCGGCGACCGACTAAGGACCAGCGTCCTGACGCCCCTACGGGCTCGCGGGCCCGAGCGGCGTTCGCGTTGACACCGCCGCGCGGCCCCCGCATATGGACCCCCAAGCCCAGATGGCGGAATTGGTAGACGCACCAGTTTCAGGTACTGGCGCCGCGAGGCGTGGAGGTTCGAGTCCTCTTCTGGGCACCATCCGACCGTCCCCTTGCATCCGGTCGTGACTGAAAATAGCCTGAAAACATGAAGTTAGATCGACGGCTGATCCGGTCGGGTTCGTCCGATTCCGCCGACATCCCAACAAACTGGACCCCTCCAAAAACCTCTCGGAATTTCGGGCGATTTGTGATTCCCTTTTGGGATGAAACAGCGCGGATTTTTTGACGTTGAGGAAGGGCTGAAGCGGGTTTCCGATTTGGGCGACCCGCTGGAGGCGATGGCGGGGGTGATTGATTTCGAGGGCTTCCGGCCCTTGCTCGATCAGGCGCTAAAGCGGTCTGACGGATCGAAGGGCGGCCGGCCCGCTTTCGATCCGGTGATGATGTTCAAGGTGCTGATCCTTCAGGCGCTCAATGATCTCTCCGACGAGCGGGCCGAATTCCTGATCACGGATCGCCTGAGCTACATGCGCTTTCTGGGGCGTGCGCTGGGCGAGAAGGCGCCGGACCGCAACACCATCTGGACGTTCCGCGAGGCGCTGAAGAAGGCCGGCGTCGTTGACGCTCTGTTCGCGGCGTTCGATCGCGCGATCACGGCGAGCGGCTATCGCGCGACGCACGGCCAGATCGTCGATGCGAGCCTCATCGCCGCCCCGAAGCAGCGCCTGACCGACGAGGAGAAAGCCGCGATCAAGGCGGGCAAGTCCGCCGATGAGATCTGGGATAATCCGCACAAGGCGGCGCAGAAGGATACACAGGCCGGCTGGACGATCAAATATTCGAAGAAGAAGGACGATGCGCCCAAAGGCCAGGTCGACATCGCGATCCCGGCCTTCGCCTGCAAGTCGCATATCATGACCGACCGCGCGCACGGCTTCATCCGGTCGTTCAAGGTGGCCGACGCCGCCCGTCATGACGGCGCGCAGCTGAAGAATCTCGTTCGGCGGGATGTTCTGGCGACGGGCGTCTGGGCGGACAGCGCCTATCGCTCAAAGGCTAACGAGGCCTGGCTCGCCGCCCGCGGCCTCGTCTCGAATATTCATCGCAGGAAGCCCAAGGGCCGGCCGATGCCTGAGCACATGCGGCGCGGCAATGCGACGAAGTCAAAGGTCCGCGCCTTCGTCGAACACGTCTTCGCCGATCAGAAGCATCGCATGGGGGTCAAGGTCAGGACCATCGGCATTGCCCGCGCCAAAATCAAAATCGGCCTCGCCAACATCGCCTACAACATGCGCAGGCTGATCTTCCACACGCGAACGGCGGCGGCGGAATGATCAGCGCTTCCCGGCAAGCCAAAGCGCAGGCGTCGCGAGAGACAGAACAGCCCGCGCATCCGCGCCGCAGCGCCGCCGACAAAGCGGCAAAGCCCTCAGTTCACCGATGAAGCGTCAATCTCACCAGTTGTTGGAGGTGTCCACGTTCGGCCTTGTGAAACCCGATAGAGCACCGTCACGGCGTTCCCGTATCGTGATTGAGTGCGCACAGATCTATGAAACCCTCGACGGATAACCGCCACAGCTCAGCAAATTACAGATCCGGAGCCTAGAAAGTCTTCTGCCGTCATTCCCGGCGCCGCAGCCAACGATAAAACGTGCGCACGGCCTGCACTCTTTCCCAGACGCGCGTCTTTAGCTAGGGTCCGGACCCATAAAATGATTTGCGGGTTCTGCGAAGCGTGATTCAACGGCTCCGAGAGGAGATCGTTGATGAGCAATCACTTTTTCTGGCTGACGAAGGACCAGTTCGCGAAGATCAAGCCGTATTTGCCGACTGATACGCGCGGCGTCGCGCGGGTCGATGATCGCCGCGTGATCTCCGGCATCATTCACGTCCTGAAGTCGGGCGGTCGCTGGCCGGACGCCCCGCGCGATCAGTATGGCCCGCACAAGACGCTCTACAACCGCTTTGTCCGCTGGGCGGAGAA
>JACADZ010000031.1 GCA_013389105.1 Parvularculaceae bacterium
CTCGTGCTGAAGGGCGAAACTGCGCTGGCGCTCGGCGATCCGGCGGGCGCGCGCGCCGCGCTCGCGGACGCCGCGAACCTCGCCGGGCCTTCTTCGCCGGAAATCGAGTTGTTGTCGGCGGCGCTCGCCGTCGCCTCGGGCGAGGCGGACGCGCGCGAACGCTATCGCGGTCTGGCGCGCACGGCGCCGCCGCGCGTGGCGGCGCTTGCGGTCTTGCGTCTCCTTGCGGCGGACCTCGAAGCGGGGGCGGTCACGCGCGCCCGCGCCCGCGCCGATCTCGCGGCGCTCCGCCTCAGATGGAGCGGCGGCGTCTTCGCGCGCGAGGCGCTTGAGGTTGCGGCGGCCGCCGAAACGGACATCGCCCGGAGAATCGACGCGCTCGGCCGACTGGCGCGCGAGCACGCGCGCTCGGACGCCGCAACCCTTGCGCGGGTCGAGCTTCAGTCCGCGCTGGCGACGCTGCTTGACGAGGAATCGAGGGATCCGCGCGACGTCGCTCGCCTCTTCTATGCGAATGTCGAGTTCGCGCCGCTGGGCGCCGCCGGCGACGCCATGGTGCGCCGGCTCGCCGACCGCCTCATCCGTCTCGACCTACTCAAGGAAGCCGCCGAACTGCTCGATCATCAGGTGTTCAAGCGCCTGCGCGGCGCCGAGCGCTCGAGGGTCGCGGCCGATCTTGCGCAAGTCCATCTCGATGATCGCCGGCCCTCCGAGGCGCTGCGGGTCCTCCGCGCGACGCGCATGGCCGGCGTCGACGCCGCGACGCTGGAGCGCCGGCGTCTGCTCGAAGCGACGGCGCTCGAACGGACCGGGTCGGCTGACGCCGCGCTCTAACTCCTCGCGGAGGCGCGCGGCGTCGGCCTCGACCTCAAGGCCGACATCGCCTGGCGCGCGCAGCGCTGGGGCGAGGCCGCCGCGAGCTATCGCGCACTCCTCGACGGCGCCGCCGCGCCTTTGTCGGAAAGGGAGCGCGAAGCGCTGTTGCGCGCGGCGGCGGCGTTTCTTCTCGCCGACGATCGGGCGGGGTTCCTCAGCCTTCGCGCGGAGGCGTCGGCGCGCTTCGGCGCCTTCCCCGAGAAGGAACTGATCGGCGTCATGAATCTTGAAGACGGCGACAGCGGCGCGAAATTCCTCGACGCCTATCGCCAGCTCTATTCGAAGTCCTAAGGCAGGCCGTCCGTCACCGTCCTCATCCGGCGGCGAGCGCCGCGATATGGCGGATCGCGGCCTTGGTCAGCGGATTGATCCCCTGTCCGAGCGCGGCCGGGCAGAACCGGCGCTGAAAGGCGAGGACGGCGGCCGCCGGCCCCGGCCGCCCAGGCGCGACGTCAGGCACTTCATAGCCGATCTCGCGCAGGAGCCGGACGGCTTCGTCATAGGGAAGACTGGGGTCGGGCGCGCCGTCATAGGGCGGCAGCGCGAGTCCCTCGGCGGCGAGGCGCTTCCACGGAAAGCGTTCGCCCGGATCCTCCTTGCGCAGCGGCGCGACGTCGGAATGGCCGAGGACGCGCGCCGGGGCGATACGATGCCGCTCCAGGATCGATTTCAGCAGCGCGACGACGCTCTCGATCTGGGCGCGCGGAAAATCGCGATAGCCCCATTCGTGACCGGGATTGACGATCTCGATCCCGATCGAGCGGGCGTTGATTTCGCTTTCGCCGCGCCAGGTCGAAACGCCTGCATGGAAAGCGCGCTGCTCCTCCGCGACAAGCCGGAAAATGCTGCCATCCTCTTCGACGACGTAATGCGCGCTGACCTGCGCGAGGGGATCGGTAAGCCGGGCGATCGCCTCTTCGCCGTTCTGCATGCCGGTGTAGTGCAGGATGACGGCGTCAATGGCGCGGCTGCGTGCATCGAAATTGGGAGAGGGGCGGTCGATCAGCTTCATGGCTTCTCTTTCGCGGGCAGGCCGATCGCTTCAGCGCCGCCCGTCTCCACCGGCGCGCCTTTCTGCGCCGAACGGAACAGGACGACGGCGACCCCGGCGAGCGCCGTCAGCGCGCCGATCAGGAACGGCGTCGTCAGCCGCTCGCCGAGAAAAACCATGCTAAACGCAATTCCGAGCAATGTCGTCAACAAGGTGGACGGGGCGACGACCGACACCGGCAGCCGCTGCAATAGCCAGTAATAGGCCGTATGCCCGAAGATCGAAGCGGCGATCGCCGAATAAGCGACGGCGCCGAAGGCGACAGCCTTGTCGGCCCGCGCAAGCGCCTCGAGGGCCTCGGGCTCAAGCGCCAGCGTCGCCGGCCACAGGAAGACCGCGCCGACAAGGGCGAACCAGGCGAGAAGCTCGTGCGGCCTGAAACCGGATATGCGCTTCACCAGGATCGCCCCGAAAGATTCCGTGAGGGCGCAGCCCGCCACGAGCATCACGCCGAGGCCGATCCTCGCCTCCGCCGACTGGTCGCGGGTCAACGCCACGATCGCGACGCCGACAAATGCGAGCGCGATGCCGAGGGTGCGGCGCCAGCCGACGCGCTCGTTGAGGAACACGATCGACATGATCGTGGCGAACGGCACGTAAAGCTCAATGGCGATCGCAGCCGCCGAGGCCGTCGCATGCTTCACGCCGTTGAAAAGGAACGCATAGTTGATCGCGCCGAAGCAAAGGCCGGCGAGGAGCACTAGTCCCATGCGCCCCGGCCGCCAGCGCAGGAAGGGCGCCGCCAGCGCGGCGACGAGCGACATCCGAAGCGCGGCGTAGAGCATGGGCGGCAGGGCGCCGACGCCGGTCTTCAGCACCACATAGTGGAAGCCCCAGACGGCGCACATCACCAGCAGCACGGCGAGCTCGCGCGCGCTCACGTTGGTCCCCTCTCATGAAAATGCGCGCTCGATGCGCCGACATCGCCCGCTTATGCGAGCGCCGCCCAAAAGGCGATGCGGTAAAATCGACGTGAAAGGCCGGCGGACCCGGCGGTCAGACGGGCCCGGCCGCGCGCCAGCGGCCGACCTGCGGGTTGAGCCCTACGGCGCCGGCGACGGCGAACAAGGCAAGGGCCAGCGGCGCGAACAGGGCGACCGCCACCAGCCCCAGCGCGCCAAGGCACAGTACTGCGACGAATGTCAGCGCATCCGTTGATTTCAGGAGAACGCCGCCGGCTTGGCCGGTCGGGGGAAGAACTGCAGGGCTCTCGGTCACCGTACGCCGCACAAGGTGAGTTTCACGGAAATCTAATCAAATCCCGTGCCGCCCGTAAAGCGGCGGTTTCAGCCGGCGGCGAGCTTCAAGGCCTTTTCATATGCGGCGTTGATGGCGGCGCTCCGCGCCTCGGCCACCTTAACCATGACGGCCGGCACGCCGCGGGCGATGAGGGCGTCGGGATGGTGCTCCCGGATGAGGGCGCGCCAGGCCGTCCTGACCGCCTCGGGACCCGCATCCGGCGCAAGGCCGAGGATCGCAAACGGGTCTTCCGCGTCGAGCCCGAAATGGGTGGCGCGCAGTCGCCTCACCGCCGCCGCCGAGAGGCCGAACGCCTTCGCGGCGGTTTCGAGCAGCGTCTTCTCCGTCGGATGCTCGACGCCGTCGGCCGTCGCGATATGAAAGAGGCAGTCGAGCACGTCCTCGAGAACCAGCGGATTGCCGTCAAAGAGCTTGGCCACCTGCGCGAGGTAGTGATCGAATCCGGCCACGTCCTGCTGGGCGAGATTGTATATCATCCGGACCTTCGACGCCTCTTCCTCCGGATACTGAAAGATCCTGCTGAAGGCGCGGGTTTCGTCGTCCGACACCTCGCCGTCCGCCCGGGCGATCTTCGCCGCAAGCGCGATGAGCGCGATCGAGAACGTCGCCTCGTCCCTCCGGGCCCTGGCCGCGGCGAGCGCATTGAGCGCCGCGCCGAAAGTGCGCTGGCGAGTTTGCGCGATTAACGCCTCGATTGCGTCGAAAAGCGATCGTTTCGGGGCGGAACCGGCCTCGGTCATATCAGAAATCCTTGTGCTCGCCCGATTGTTGAAAAAATTTTCCCAGCTCGCAACGTCAATGATTTAGCCGGACTTTGCGCAACTGGTGCGCCGCAAGGGCTCCAAGGGCGTTTGCCAAGCGCCAATTCCGTCGTCTACGCAAACGGCCGCAATCAAGAGGGCGGACCGAGATGGAAGCCGTCATTCAGCAGTTGCGTATCGCCGTCGGGGGCGTTCTGTGCGGCGCCTCCTTCATGGTCATCCTGCTGGCGCTCGCCGGCGCGCTCTGAGGGCGGCCATGGTCCGGCCGAAGCCGGGTCCGGCGCCGGCCGCGTCAATCGCGCCGAAGCTGATCATAGCGACCGCGATCGAGATTTGAGAACTTGGTGAGTTTCTCCGTAAACTGAAGGTCCACTTTCCCGATCGGCCCGTGACGCTGCTTGCCGATGATGACCTCGGCGATCCCTTGCGTTTCGTCGACCTTGCGCTGCCATTCCTGATGCTCGATCGTTCCCTCGCGCGGCTCGGCGCGCCGTAGGTAATAGTCCTCCCGATAGATGAACATGACGACGTCGGCGTCCTGCTCGATCGAGCCGGATTCGCGCAGATCCGCGAGTTGGGGACGCTTGTCGTCGCGGTTCTCGACCTGACGCGAGAGCTGCGAGAGGGCGAGGATCGGCACGTTCAGCTCCTTGGCCAGCGTCTTGAGGCCCATCGAGATTTCAGTGATCTCCTGCACGCGGTTGTCGGAGGCGCGTTTGCCCGACCCGACGAGGAGCTGGAGATAGTCGACGACGATGAGGCCGAGGCCGTGCTGGCGCTTCAGGCGCCGCGCCCGCGCCGCGAGCTGCGCGATCGAAAGACCGCCGGTGTCGTCGATGTAGAGCGGCAGGGTCTCAAGCTCGCGCGCGGCATGATAGACGCGGTCGAACGCCTCCTGGTCCACTTCGCCGCGCCGGATTTCGTTGGACGGCACGCCCGAGAATTCGGAGATGATGCGGGTCGCGAGCTGCTCGGCCGCCATTTCCAGCGAGAACAGCCCGACGATGGCGCCTTCCGCCGCCTTGATCGTTCCGTCCGCCTGCTTTTCGGGCCGGTAGGCCCGGGCGGCGGCGACGGCGATGTTGGTCGCGAGCGAGGATTTGCCCATGGACGGCCGGCCGGCGAGGATGATGAGGTCGGTCGGGTGCAGGCCGCCGAGCATGCTGTCGAGGTCGCGCAGGCCGGTGGTGATTCCGGCGAGCCCGCCTTCGCGCTGGACGGCGGCGTTGGCGATGTCGATGGCCTCGGCGATCGCGGAACGGAAGGTCCTGAAGCCGCCGCCGTATTTGCCGGTCTCGGCCAGCTTGTAGAGCGCCTGCTCGGCCTCTTCGACCTGGCGCTGCGGCTCGTCGTCGAGACCGCCGTCGCGCGCGCGCTCGATCATCTCCGAGCCGAGGTTCATGAGGCCGCGGCGGAGCGCGAGATCGAACACCACCCGGGCGAAATCGGGCGCCGAGGCGGTCGAGGGCACCGACGTCGCGAGGGATTCGAGATAGCGTCGTCCGCCGGCCTCGTTGAACCCCTGGCTCGAGGCGAGAAACGTCTCGACGATGGTCGGCGCGGCCGTCCGGCCCGATCCGATCAATCGTCCGCAGGCGTCATAAATCAGTTGGTGGACCGGATCGTAGAAATGCTCGGCCCTGAGGTAGGATGAAACTCGGTAAAAGACTTCGTTGTCGAACAGGATCGCGCCGAGGATCGCTTGCTCGGCCTCAAGGCTTAATGGAATGCGATCTTCCGTAGGCGTCCTGTTCGGGCCTGAGGGCGCGATATTCGGACCGTCCGCCATTTGTCCCGGCCTCGAGGTTGCATGAGCCGCCGCCATTCCCGCGGCGGGGGAGGCGAGAGACACCATAAAAAAAACCGGCCGTCGAGCGGCCGGTTTTCCAATTTTTCCCAAAACCGACGCGCGTCAGACGCCGCTCGCGGCCGACTCCGCCGGCCGGTTCGCGCCCTCGTCGAAGAACTCGGCGCCCTGGGGTTCTTCCGCCGCCGCTTCCTCCTCGCGGGCGAGGACGTTTTCGCCGCGCGCCTGTCGCTCGGCCTCCTCCGCCGAGCGCGCAATATTGATTTCGATCCTGGCGGAAACTTCCGGGTGCAGCATCACGCGCACCGGGAAAATGCCGAGGGTTTTCATCGGCTTGTCGAGGCGCACCTGGGCGCGGTCGATCTTGACCCCGCTCTCAGCCGCAGCCTCGGCGATGTCGCGCGCCGAGACGGACCCGTAGAGGGCGCCCATTTCCGAAGACTGGCGGATGATGACGAACTGCTTGCCGTCGATCCGCTTGGCCGCAGCCTCGGCGTCCTTGCGACGCTCGAGGTTGCGCGCTTCGAGTTCGGCGCGCTGGCTTTCGAAGATCTTCTTGTTCGCTTCATTGGCGCGAAGCGCCTTTTTGCGCGGCAGCAGGTAGTTGCGGGCGAATCCGGGCTTTACCCTCACCACGTCGCCGATCTGGCCGAGATTTTCGACCCGCTCGAGAAGAATGACCTCAGTCATGATCGGTTACTCCGATGCATAGGGAAGGAGCGCGAGGAAGCGGGCGCGCTTGATCGCTTGGGCGAGTTCGCGCTGCTTCTTTTGCGAAACCGCCGAAATGCGCGACGGCACGATCTTGCCGCGCTCGGAAATGAAGCGCTGGAGCAGCTTTGGATCCTTGTAGTCGATCTTCGGGGCGTCTGCGCCTGAGAACGGGCAGGTCTTGCGCCGGCGCATGAAGGGTTTGGCCATGATGGTGCTCCTTTCCTACCAGCGCTTGCCGCCGCGATCGCCGCCGCCGAAGCCGCCGCCGAAGCCGCCGCGATCGCCGCCGCCGAAGCCGCCGCGATCGCCGCCGCGATCGCCCCTGTCGCGGAATCCGCCGCGATCGCCGCCGGTCTTGTCGCCTTCAAAGCGGTCGCCGCCGCGGTCGCGCCGTGAAAGAACCGGCGAGGGTTCGGGGTCGAGCTCCTCGACGCGGATGGTGAGGGCGCGCAGAATGTCGTCGTTGATTTTTTCCTGACGCTCGAGTTCCTGCACCGCTGCGGCCGGGCCGGAGATGTTGAAAAGGCTGTAATGGCCCTTCCGGTTCTTGTTGATCTTGTACTGGAGGCTCCGAAGGCCCCAATACTCGGATTTTTCGACCTTGCCGCCGTTTTCGGCGACGATTTTCTGCAAGGTTTCGGTGAGGGCTTCGACCTGCGCGGGCGAAATGTCCTGACGCGCAATGAAGACGTGCTCGTAAAACGGCATTAGGCCAGCTCCCTTCTGGCGGCGGAGACCCTTGCGCCCGGCTGGCGGCGCAAGAGGGCCTTTGGCTCGGCCTTGCGGCGGGACCTCCCGCGCGACCCCGGAAACCGGAGCCAAGACCGACCGACGCTTATGAGGCGGCGGGGGATAGCCCATCGACCGGCAGGATGCAAGCGTCGGCGAATTCGGGTAGGAGGCGCCCCGATCCAGGGTGGCCTTCCAGAACTTGATCCGAGTCATACCCGTCCTGCGCATCCTTGGCGCGCTGTTCATGGGCGTCGCCGGGCTCATGACCATTCCGCTTCTGATGGACCTCGCCGGCGGAGCCGGGGCGAACTCGCCTTTCGTCGCGGGCGTGGTCGCCGCCGCCTTCGCCGGCGCGACCCTCCTCATCCTGACCGGGGCGCGCGAGCCGGGCGAACTGACGCGGCGGCAGGCGTTTCTGACAACCGGGTCGGCGTGGCTTTTGGCGCCGGCGCTCGCCGGCATTCCGCTGATGGGGTCGGGCCTTAGCTTCGTCGACGCCTATTTCGAGGCCGCCTCCGGCCTGACCACCACCGGGGCGACGATCTACTCCAATCTGGAGGAAACGAAGGACTCAATCCTTCTGTGGCGGTCGATCCTCACCTTTGTCGGCGGCATAGGCATCGTCGTCATCGCGATCCTCGTCATGCCGGCCCTGCGCGTCGGCGGTATGCAGATCTTCCGCACCGAGAGCTCGGACCAGTCGGACAAAGTGTTCTCGCGCGGCCTCGATTTCGTGATTTGGATCGCCGGCGTTTATATCGGTCTCAACATACTTTGCGCCGGCGTCTATGCGGCGCTTGGCATGTCGGCGTTCGACGCGGTCAATCATGCCATGACCACGGTCGCGACGGGAGGCTTTTCGACGCATGATGCGTCGTTCGCTTGGTTCGACTCGCCGGCGATCGAGTGGGCGGCGACGCTTTTTATGTGCGCCGGCGCGCTGCCGTTCGTCGCGATCATCCGCACCCTGCGGGGCCGGGACGCCGCGATCGTGACGGACGTGCAGGTCCGCGCCTTCCTTGCGTTTTTGCTCGTGGCGTCGCTGTTGCTCACGCCTTCGGTGATGAAGGCGCTCGATGTCGCTGCGCCGGACGCCTTTCGCGTCGCGGCCTTCAGCGTGGTGTCAGTGACGACGACGACCGGCTACGCCGTCGGCGATTTTCAGGCCTGGGGCCCCTTCTCGGTGGGAGTCTTCTTCCTCCTGATGTTCGTCGGCGGCTGCTCCGGCTCGACGTCCGGCGGCATCAAGATGTACCGGATCCAGATCCTCATCAAACTCGCCTTGGCTCACATGCGGCGTCTCGTATCGCCCGCACGCACGGTTGTCGTCGTCTATTCGACCCGCCGCGTCGGCGACGACATCGAGATCGCCATTCTTACTTTCATGGTCGCATACCTTGTTTCGACCGCCCTGGTTACGCTCGCCCTGGCGGCGCTCGGCCTAGACCTGGTTACCGCAATCTCGGGGGCGGCTGCGGCTGTCGGCAATGTAGGCCCCGGCCTTGGACCGATCATCGGGCCTGCCGGAAATTACTCGTCGTTGCATGACGCCGCGAAAATGGTGCTGGCGCTTGCGATGATCCTCGGGCGCCTTGAATTCTTCACGCTGCTGGTGTTGCTCACGCCGGCGTTCTGGCGAGGCTGAACGGGAGGCGATGATGGCGCGCGCGCTGATTTTTCCGGGACAGGGAAGCCAGACGGTCGGCATGGGCAGGGCCCTCGCCGAGGCCTTTCCCGCGGCGCGGGAAGTCTTTCAGGAAGTCGACGACGCGCTGTCGCAAAAGCTCTCGCGCCTGATGTTCGAAGGGCCGATGGAGACGCTGACCCTGACCGTCAACGCCCAGCCGGCGCTCATGGCCCATTCGATCGCGGCGCTGCGCATCCTCGAGAAAGAGGCGGGCCTGGACGTCGAGAACTGCATGTTCGTCGCCGGACATTCCTTGGGCGAATATTCCGCACTTTGCGCCGCGCGGGCGCTGAGCGTTACCGAGGCGGCGCGGCTCCTGCGCATTCGCGGCGAGGCGATGCAGGCGGCGGTCCCTGCCGGCGAAGGCGCGATGGCGGCTCTCCTCGGCGCCGATATCGAGGGGACGGAGAAGGCGATCGCCGCCGCGCCCGGGACCGGCGTGTGCGAGATCGCCAACGACAACGCCCCCGGGCAGATCGTCATTTCCGGCGAGAGGGCGCGCGTCGAGGCGGTTTGCGAGAAAGCCAGAGGCTTTGGCGCCAAAATGGCGAAGATCCTTCCCGTTTCCGCGCCCTTCCATTCCTCGCTGATGGCGCCCGCCGCGCGGCGCATGGAAGACGCGCTGGCGAAAGCGGCGATCTCGGCCCCGCGCATTCCGCTGGTCGCCAATGTGACGGCGAAGGCGACGTCGAGCCCCGCCGAGATCCGCGCGCTGCTGGTCCGGCAGGTGACGGGCCGCGTGCGCTGGACCGAGAGCGTCGCGCATATGGCGGAGCAGGGCGTCGACAGGTTCGTCGAGATCGGGACCGGCAAGGTGCTCGCGGGTCTCGTCAAGCGCATCGCGAAGGACGCGACGATCATCAGCGTCGGCGAACCCGCCGACGTCGAGGCGTTCGTCAAAGGCTAGCAAAGGAGAACGCAACTGGTTGTGACTGCGGCGGTTTTTCTGGCCGCCTCGGGATGCGCGCGCGTCGCGACGCCGTCCGAGCGCCGCCCCAGCCCTAGACAATCTGGGTCAAGGCGGACGCCTATCTCCACGAGATTTCTCCGATGTATACGGTTGCGGATTGGCCGGCTGCGGGAATTCGGGTTGACTGCGGCTGTTTCGCGAGCGCCCAAAACATCAGCGGATCGGACGGCGCGATTGCGTTCACGATGATCAGCGGCGATTCGACGTCGCATGGAACAGCGCGGCGGCCGCGGACGCTCACGTTTCGATCGCCGTCCAATCCGGCGCGTTTCATGTCCGCGCAAATCCGCAATCGAACTGTTTCTTTACGGTGTGGCCGCCGGTTGCCTTGAACCGGTAGTCCTCGCTGTAGCCGACGACGTCAGGCGAGCTTTAGCCCGCAGTGCTTCGCGAAATGACGAAAGTCATGGTCGCGGGTGATCAGCGCGACGCCGTGATCGATGCAGGACTGGGCGATGAGCGCGTCGGCGACATTGGCCTTGAGCCCGCGCCTTCTAAGGGTCGCGCGAGTTTCACCGGCGCGGCGCCAGTACCCTGCCTCGATGTCAAGAAGCTGGATGGCCCCAATGCGGTCTGCGGCGAGCTTTCCGATCCGGGGGTCGGTCAAGATCTCGGTCACCACAACGGGGGGCAGTCTCAGCAGATCCTGGGCTAGGGCGTCGGCCAGCTTCTCGACATCGTCCCCTTCTTCGCCAGCCAGAAACGAGGAGAGCGAACTCGCGTCCGCGGCGATCAAGAGCGATCCTCTTTCATCTCCTGCCAGGTCATGGAGAACTTCACCTTGCCGCGAAGCGCCAGGAGCTCGCGTTGGGCGCGGGCCGAGGCAATTCGCTTCAAACCCTCGCGGACGGTTTCGGATACGCCCTTGCCGGTTTCGGCCTGCGCATCATCGAGCAGGGATTCCGGCACCTCGACGGTGATCTTTCGAATGGTCTCCATCCCATATTTGATACCATAGAGGATGCTGGCATGCAAGCTGGCGACCGCCGCGCCCCGCCTGCCGAACCCCCCTTTCTTGCGCGACGTGCGCCTGTCCCGTAGAGGTCAGCCGATCAAGCATGGAGGCCGGCATGTTCGACCTTACGGGCAAATGCGCGCTGGTGACGGGCGCCTCGGGCGGCATCGGCGGCGCCGTGGCGAAGGCGTTCCACGCGCAAGGGGCGACGGTCGCGATTTCCGGCACCAACGCCGGCAAGCTTGAGGCGCTCGCCGCCGACCTCAAGGAACGCGTCCATCTTGCGCCCTGCAATCTCTCCGATCTCGACGCCGTCGACGCGCTCCCGAAGGAAGCCGGCGAGAAAATGGGCGGCCTTCACATCGTCGTCTCCAACGCGGGCGTCACGCGCGACATGCTGCTGATGATGATGAAGGCCGAGATGTGGGACGAGGTGATCCGTGTGAACCTCACCGCCTATTTCCGGCTCGCCAAAGCGTCGTTGCGCACGCTCACCAGGCAGCGTTACGGGCGGATCATCGGCGTCTCGTCGATCGTCGGCGCCACCGGCAATGCCGGGCAGGCGAATTACGCCGCTTCCAAGGCCGGCATGATCGGCATGACGAAATCGCTGGCGGCCGAGATCGCGACCCGCAACGTGACCGTCAACTGCATCGCCCCGGGCTTCATCGCGACCGCCATGACCGACGCGTTGAACGATCAGCAGAAAGCGGCGATCCTGTCCAAAATTCCGGCGGGGCAGATGGGCAAGCCTGAAGACATCGCCGCTGCGGCGGTCTATCTTGCCTCGGAGGAGGCGAGTTATGTGACCGGCCAGACTCTCCATGTGAATGGCGGGATGGCCATGTTTTGACGGGCTTTCGCCCGGTCCCCGCTGCGGGCGTTGCAACATACCGCAATTTGCCGTAATCGCCCCTTTTGAAAGCGCGTTGGGCCGATCGCGGCGAGACGCTTTGCCCCTTGATGGAGGGGCGCCAGAACGGAGGAGCCTTGAATGTCTGATCTCGCCGAACGCGTCAAAAAAATCGTCGTCGAGCATCTCGATGTCGATCCGGCCAAGGTCGAACCGAAAGCCAGCTTCATTGATGATCTTGGCGCGGACAGCCTCGACATTGTCGAACTGGTCATGGCCTTTGAGGAGGAATTCGACGTTGAGATTCCGGACGATGCGGCCGAGACCATCCAGACGGTCGGCGACGCCATCAAGTTCATCGGCGAACAGAAAAAGTAATCCCCCGTCTCGGAAGCCCTGTAGTCCCCCTTAAGTCGTTGTTTGGGAGCCTTTGCCCGCTCTTGCAGGGCGCGGGATCGAGCGCCATCTTAAGGCGTCGGGCGCTGAACGTGGAGGGCTGACGGCATGCGGCGGGTCGTCGTGACCGGATTGGGGCTGGTGACGCCCCTCGCGACCGGCGTTGAGGCGAGCTGGAAACGGCTCATCGCCGGCGAATCCGCGGCCGGCCGCATCCTGAAATTCGACACCGCGGACTATGCCTGCCAGATCGGCGCGGAAGTTCCCCGCAGCGACGGCTATGGCGGCGGCGCCGCCCTGATCGCCGCGGGCGAATCCGAGGCGGCGTTCAATCCTGACGACTGGATGGAACCGAAAGAGCAGCGCCGTAATGACGACTTCATTCTTTACGGCGTCGCAGCGGCGGCCATGGCCATCGCCGACAGCGGCCTCGAACTCAAAACCGAAGAGGAGCGCCAGCGCGCCGGCGTCCTCGTCGGATCCGGCATCGGCGGGCTGCCCGGCATCGAGAAGGAATCGCTTCTCCTCGCGGAAAAAGGGCCCCGTCGAGTCTCGCCTTTCTTCATCACCGGACGGCTCATCAATCTCGTCTCGGGGCAGGTGTCGATCAAACACGGGCTTAAGGGCCCCAACCACGCCGTGGTGACGGCATGCTCGTCCGGCGCGCATGCCATCGGCGACGCGGCTCGGCTCATCATGTGGGACGACGCCGACATCATGGTGGCGGGCGGGACCGAGGCGGCGATCTGCCCGGTGGGGCTCGCCGGTTTCGCCGCCTGCAAGGCGCTGACCACGCGTTTCAACGATCACCCGACCAAAGCGTCGCGACCCTATGACCGCGACCGCGACGGCTTCCTCATCGGCGAGGGCGCGGGCATGGTCGTGCTCGAGGAATACGAGCATGCGAAGGCGCGCGGCGCGACGATGTATGGAGAAGTGATCGGGTACGGACTGTCCGGCGACGCCTATCACATCACGGCGCCCGCCGAGGACGGCGACGGCGGATTTCGCGCCATGAAGATGGCGCTCAAACGTGCGGGGATCGCACCGAGCGAGGTCGATTACGTGAATGCGCACGGCACCTCGACGCCGCTGGGCGACGAGATCGAGCTGCGCGCGGTGGAGCGGTTGTTCGGCGCCGCGGCCGATGGACTCGTCATGTCGTCGACCAAGTCCTCGATCGGTCACCTGCTTGGCGCCGCCGGCGCGGTGGAGGCGATTTTCTCGCTGCTCGCCATTCGCGACAATATCGCGCCGCCGACCATCAATCTTGAAAATCCGTCCGTCGAAACGCCGATCAATCTCGCGCCGCAGAAGGCGTTGAAGCGGCGCATCGATACGGTCCTCTCCAATTCATTCGGCTTCGGCGGCACCAACGCCTGTCTGGTGATGCGCCGAGCGAACGGCTAGCATGCCGTCGGGGCGGAGAGGTTCAGAGGCTGATGCAGGCGACAGGCGATCACCAGGCTGACCGCGGCGGCGCCTTGCGGTCGATCATTGTTTTCATAGGCCTCTTCGGGCTGCTCGCGGCGGCGGCGCTCGGCGCCGGCGGCTGGTTCGCCTGGCGCGAGGCGCACAAGCCGGGCCCTCTCGCCGAAGACGCCATCGTCCTGCTGAAGGAGGGGTCCTCGGTCTCGACCATCGCCCGCGAGCTTGCGGCGGCTGGGGCCATCCGTGACGAGACGCTGTTCGTCGCGGTCGTTCGCGTCAAGGGCGTCCAGTCGGCGCTCAAGGCCGGCGAGTATGAAATTCCGGCGGGCGCCAGCGTTCTCGACGTCATCGCGCTGCTCGTCGAGGGCAAGAGCATCCTTCACTACTTCACCGCTCCCGAAGGGCGCACATCGGCGCAGATCCTGCGCGACATTGCGGCCGACGAGACCCTGCTCGGCGATCTGACGCTGACGCCGGCCGAGGGCGACCTCCTGCCCGAAACCTATGCTTACACCCGCGGCGAAACCCGCGACGGCATGGTGCGCCTGATGCAGCAGGCCCAGGACAGACTCATCGAAGAGCTCTGGGATGATCGCGCGACGGACCTTCCCTACACCACGCGCGAAGAGGCGATCATCCTCGCCTCCATCGTCGAGAAGGAAACCGGCCTCCCCGAGGAGCGGGCCCGGATCGCCGCCGTCTTCGTCAATCGATTGAAGCGCGGCATGCGGCTCGAAAGCGACCCGACCGTGATTTACGGCCTGACGCAGGGAGAACCGCTCGGCCGCGGCATCCGTCTCAGCGAATTGCGCAAGGAGACTCCTTACAACACCTACCTGATCAGGGGTCTGCCGCCGACGCCGATCGCCAATCCGGGACGGGCCTCGATCGAGGCCGTGCTCAATCCGGCCGATACGAGGGACATATTTTTCGTCGCCGACGGCACGGGCGGACACGCTTTCGCGGAAACGCTGGCCGAGCACAACCGCAACGTCGCCAAATGGCGGCGCTTCGAGCGCGAGGCGGCCTCGCCCTGAACGGCCTTTAGCTGGCCCTCCGCGGCGCGTGCGTTGCGAGATATTCGCGGGCCATGCGCTGGGCCTCAGCGATTTCCTCGGGGCACATTTCCTTCGAGAGCTCGGCGCGGTAGGCGCGCGCCTCGATGTTCCCGCGCATGGCCGCGAGATTGAACCACATGTGCGCCGTGATGAGATCGACTTCGCCGAGGTCGTTGATGGTCGAGGCCTCGAGCCCCAACCGGTACATGTCCTCGGCGCTCGGTCCGGCGTCCCCCTGGACCGTATCCGCCTGCATGGCCGCCGCCATCGTCAATAGCCCCTTGCCCTAGCGCCCGCGCGTTGCGGGTTAACCATCCGAGGATGAGCGGCCGGGGCCTAATTTCGCGTAAACAGCAGGTCGCCGATTCGTATATTCGTCGTTAACGGGAGGTGAATGCGGCCGACGATCTTGATACGGATCATTCGCCCCGCGAATCGCCGTCAGGTGACCGTTCGACGGTCTGCAAAATGCGGGGCGCGCCACTGCTCCGAGCGCAGGACGTCTTCAAGGATCGACGCGGCGCGCGCGGCGTCGGCGTAGCGCAGAAAGAGCGGCGAGAAGCCGAAGCGCATGAGATCGGGCGGTCTGAAATCGCCGATGACGCCCCGCGCGATCAGAGCCTGCATGACGCTGTATCCTTGCGGGTGGCTGAGGCTCACATGACCGCCGCGGCTCGCGCTTGGCGGCGACAGGCAGGGCAGGCCGAGCGCGGCGACGCCCTCTAGAAAGAGATCGCCAAGTCGGCGGGCTTTGGTTTCGACGTCAGGCATGCTAGCGCCGTCGAAAGCATCGAGCGCGGCGTCGAGCGCGGCGAGGGAGAGAATCTGCGGCGTGCCGGCGGCGAAGCGCCGAACGCCCGGCGCCGGCGCGTAATCGGGACGGAAATCAAATGGACGGGCGTGCCCCATCCATCCCGCCAGCGGCTGGCGAAGCGTGTCGGCGAGCGCGCGCTCGACATAGACGAAAGCCGGGGCGCCCGGACCGCCGTTCAGGAATTTGTAGCCGCAGCCGACGGCGCAGCGCGCGCCGCGGGCCTTCAGGCGCAGATCGAGCAGGCCGGCCGCGTGGCTCAAGTCCCAGACGACGACGCCGCCCTGGGCCCGCGTCCGCCCCTCGATCCGGTCGATGTCGGCGATCGCCGCGGTTCGAAAGTCTATCGCGCTCTTGATGAGGATGGGCGGGCCGTCGCCGGGCCCCAAAAGGGCGGCGAGGCTCTCGATCATGTAGACGTCGGTCGGGAATTCGGCGCGGTCGATGACGAGCCTTGCGCCAGGCGTCGCGTTCTTCAGGGCGGCGGCGAGCTTGAAGAGATTGACCGAAACGGAATCGCAGACAAGCACGTCTCCCGGGTCGACGCCGATGAGCCGTGCGATCTTCGCTCCGCAGGTTTGCGGCAGGTCGAACCAGCCGGCGTCGTTCCAGGAGCGGATGAGGCCCTCGCCCCACTCCTGCTCCGCGGTCGCGCGCAGGCGCGTCAGCGCTTTTTTCGTCGGCGGGCCCAGCGAATTTCCGTCGAGATAGATGACGCCGTCGGGAAGAGCGAACGCCGCTCGCGCCTGCCGCAGCGGGTCTTCCGCATCAAGACGATCGATGTCGGCGGGCGAGCGCATGCTCACCGGAGCGTCCGCAGCACGGCGCGCACCGGGGCGGCGTCGAGGCCCTTGAGCTTCAAGGGGAGCGCGATGAGCTCGTACTCGCCTTCGTCGACAGCATCGAGGACGAGGCCCTCAAGAACGCGCATGTCCGCGGCGAGGATCGCCTGATGCGCGTCCATGGTTTTGGACTGCTCAGGATCAAGCGAGGGGGTGTCGACCCCGATGAGCTTCACGCCGCGCTTCGCGAGGCGACGGACGGCGTCGGCGGCGATCGCGGTGAACGAGCTGTCCCATTCGAGCGTCGGCGCTTTGGAGTAGGTGCGGATGAGCACGCGCGGCGGCGGCGCCGGGCCGAATCGCCCGATCGCCTCCATGAGGCGCTCAGGGCCGATCAGCGGCGCAGCATCGTCGATGCGCACGACGAGGCAGCGGCCGAGATAGGGATCAAGCGGCACGGCGTCGATCGAAGCGCCGGAGGCGCTATAATGCAGCGGCGCGTCGGCATGGGCGCCGGCATGGCTCGACATCGTCAGCATCGAGACGTTCACAGCCCCGTTCTCCTCGATCGCCCAGGTGCGGCGCGCCGAGAAGGGCGTGTCGCCGGGCCACATCGGCGTCGCAGCCGACAGGGGCGGCGTGATGTCGATGACGGCCAACGCTCAGGCCGCCCGCCGAAGGATGACCGTGCCCGCCGAATAGCCGGCGCCGAAGGCGGAGATGACGCCGATGTCGCCGACGACGAGGCCGCCGCGATGCTTGTGGAAGGCGATGATCGAACCCGCCGACGAAGTGTTGGCGTAGTCGTCGAGCACGACCGGCGCCTCCTCGCGCGTCGCGTCGCGGCCGAGCACCTTGCGCACGATGAACTCGTTCATCGCCAGGTTCGCCTGGTGCAGCCAGAAGCGCCTCACCGCCGATGGCGCGACGCCCTGGTCGGCGAGGTGTTTGAGGATCATCTCCGACACGACCGGCACGATGTCCTTGAACACCTTACGGCCTTCCTGCCGGAAAAGCTTGTCGGTGAACGGCGAGTCCTGCGGGTCGGCGGGCGCGCCCGTCTCGCGCTCGCAGCGATTGAGGAAGCCGAGATTGTTGCGGATATTGTTGGAGTAGATCGTCAGCAGGCGCGTCGACAGGATGTCGAACGCCTCGCCCCGGGGCGGCCCGTCATTGCGTTCGACGATGACAGCGGTCGCCACGTCGCCGAAGATGAAATGGCTGTCGCGGTCGCGGAAATTGAGATGCGCCGTGCAGATTTCCGGATTGACCATGAGGATGCGGCGTGAGCCCGCGCGGATCAGCCCGACCGCGGTCTCGATCCCGAAAGCGGCCGAGGCGCAGGCGACGTTCATGTCGAAGCCGAAGCCGTTGACGCCGAGGGCATGCTGGATCTCAACCGCCACCGCCGGGTAGGCGCGCTGCAGGTTGGAGCAGGCGCAGATCACGCCGTCGATGTCGTGGGCGCGCACGTCGGCCTGACGCATCGCCTCGCGCGCGGCGGCGACCGCCATTTCCGCCAGCACCGACACATCCTCGTCGGCGCGCGCGGGAATTCGGGGGGTCATGCGCTCGGGGTCGAGAATGCCGGCCTTGTCGAGCACGTAGCGGGACTTGATGCCGGAGGCCTTCTCAATGAACTCAGCCGACGAAGGCTCCAGGGCCTTCACGGCGCCCGCCGCGATCTCGCGCGCATGCCGATCGTTCCAGCGCCGCACATATTCGTTGAAGGAGGCGACGAGTTCCGCGTTTGAAATCGACTGGGGCGGCGTGAACAGGCCAGTGCCGGCGATGCGGGTGTCGGTCATTCGGTCGCTCTTGGTTGCCCAGGCCTTAGAGTAGCATGCGGCGGCGGTCTTCGGGCAATGGGCGTCGCAGCGAAAACGCGCCAGTTGTGGCGTCGCCGCGACGTTCCTGGCTAGACTGGCGCGGCGACGGCGTCGCGGCTCGGCCTCAATACCGTCGCACCGGGAGAGAGAAAGAATGTCGGCCCCCTCGACGTCGCTCCGCTACGCGGCGTTCATCAGTTACAGCCACGCCGATGAGGCTGAAGCCGGGCGTCTTCATCGCGCGCTCGAAAACTTCCGCGTGCCGCAAGGCGTCGTCGCGCCGGCGGGCATGCCGGCGAGCCGCGGCCGCATCGCGCCGGTCTTCCGCGACCGCGAAGAACTCTCGTCATCGCCTGACCTTTCGGCCGTGATCCGCGAAGCGCTGGCCGCCGCTTCGGCCCTCATCGTGCTGTGCAGCCCGAAGGCCAAAGCCTCGCGCTGGGTCAACGAGGAGATCAAGACCTTCAAGCGCCTGCACGGCGAGGGCCGCGTTTACGCCTTCCTGCTCGAGGGCGAGCCGGCGGACTCTTTTCCGCCGGCGCTCCTGAGGAAGCTTGGCCCCGACGGCGAGCTTTCCGAGGAGGAGGGCGAACCGCTCGCCGCCGATATTCGTCCGGGCAAGGACGGCTGGAAGCTCGGCGTTCTGAAGATCGCGGCGGGTCTCCTTGACGTCGGGCTCGACTCCTTGCGCCAGCGGGAGCAGCAGCGCGAACGCCGGCGTCTGCTCGCCGTCACCGGCCTGTCGACCGCGGTCGCGGCCGGCGCGCTAGGCCTTGCGAGCTGGGCGCTCCATGCAAGCAGCATCGCGACCAGGGAGCGCGCGAGAGCGGAGCGCGAGGCGCTGACGGCGCAGCGTATTTCCGGGTTCATGGTGAACCTCTTTGAACTCGCAGACCGGGGCGAGGCCAAGGGCGAGGAGGTCAAGGCCCGCGACATTCTCGATCGCGGCGTCAGCCGCATCGAAAGCGATCTCGTAGACGAGCCCGCCGTCCAGGGCGATTTGATGTTCGCCATGGGGCGCGCGCGCACCGGCCTCGGCCTGTTCGGCGACGCGGCGGAGATTCTCGAGAAGGCGGCGGACCGCCAGCGGGCCGCCGGCGCGCCGCCGCTCGACGTGTTCGCCACGGAAAACGCGCTCGCGATCGCGCATTACGAGAAGGGCGAGTTCGACAAGGCTGGAGCCGTCTTCGAGCGTCTTATCGCCGAGACGCCGAAGCTTATCGAGGCGGTCGGATGGAAGCCGGTCATGGCGGATGTGCTCACAGGCATGGGGGACATCCAGTATCGCAAGGATGATTACGCCGCGGCCGAGCGGTTCTACGCCGAAGCCTACAAGCAGCTGAACGCCGCCAAGGAGCCGGACGCGATGCTCGCGGCCCGCGCGGCGCAAGGGCTCGCCGGGGCGCTCTATCTGCAGGACCGCAACGACGAGGCGAAAGCCTGGTTCGAAACGGCGCGCAAGCTTTACGAGCGCGCCCGCGGCCCCGACTACTATAAGATCGGCTGGATCGAGAACGACCTCGCGGGCCTTCTCTATTTCGAAAAGGACCTTGAGGGTGCGGCCAGCCATTTCAGAACGGCCCTCGACATCAACAGCCGCAATCTCGGGCCGGACCATGTTGAGGTCGTGGGTACGATGAACAATCTCGCGCGCATCGACTACGAGCTCGGCGACATCGAGCAGGCGCGCGCCATGCTCGCTGACGCGATTGAAGCGCAGCGACGGAGCGACCGCGCGCGGCACGTGGACTTCGCCTTCTTTCTCAATACCATGGGCGAAATCCAGAACGATCTCGGCAGACCGGCCGAGGCGTTGCGCAGCCTCGATGAAGCGCTGGCGCTAGTGAAGTCCTCGGACCATCGGCTTTACGGGCCCATCTTGATGAATCTCGGGCGTGCGAAGTGCGCCCTGAAGGAAGCCGGGGCAGGCCTTGCCTCGATCGCCGACGCGCGCGCAGCGATGCCCGCGCACTATCCGTCAGGAAACTGGCGTCATGCCGCCGCCGATGAATTCGAAGCGCGCTGCCGGCTGGCGGCGGGCGATCGCGCCGAGGCGCGCCGGCTTGCTGCAAAGGCGCTGACGGACTTCAAGGCCGCGCTCGGCGACCGGCACCACTTCACCAAGCGCGCCGCCGCCCTCGCGGCAAGCCTCTAGGCCCGCTTCTTGAGCAGCCGGCCGGCGCCGAGGAGCGCCGGCCCCGCGAGAAACAGCCAGAAGGCGGCCGGCAGCGGAACAACCGGGCCCGGCGTCGCGAGCGGCGCGCCGTTGCGGAACTCGAACCGGTAGAGGCCGACGCGGGGGTCGCCGTTCAGGTCCGTCGCGAACGGGCCGAGATTGAAAAAGTTGCAGGCGAGCGAGTTGGCCGTGCACGGAAACGCGCCGAACGGGCTCTCATCGCCGAGGAGGGCGCCGGCGTCGCCCGATCCCGGGAAGAGGTAGCCGTTGCCCGCGCCGTCGGTGAACCCGGCCTGCCCCGGATCCCATTCGATGAAGTCGTAGTTGAAAAGGAGGTCGAAGTCGCCGCCGCCCTTGTTGATGATGGCGATCTGGAAGGAGTTGCGGTCGCCCGTCGCCGAGCCTTCCTCCTCAAGGCCGAACCAGGTCAGCCAGAACTGGTCGAGGCCGCCCCATCCGAACTCGAGGACGCCTGGCGAAGGCAGCACGCCATTGGAAAAGAACGGCGCGATCGCCGGCACATTGAGGGCGAACAGCGACGTCGAGGGATCCTGAGTGACGGGCGCTCCGAAACTCAGGATGCCGTTCTCGTTGACGAAGATCTTGTCGTAGGTCTGGCCGAAGAAGTTGATCGAGAACGGGCTGAAGGTCGTCGTCGGATCGGTCAGCGCGTCGCAGGTCGTGCCGAAATTGTTGACGCCCGTGTCGGCGTTGAAGATTCCGATGTCGACCTCGGTCGCCCCGTTCGTTCCGATGGGACCGTAAAAGGTCTCGACGCTGCAGATGTCGATGGTCTGATCGATGATCTTCTGGCCGGCGTGCGCCGGCGCTGCGGCGACGAGCGCGCCGGCGAACGCGCCGGAAACCAGCAAATTTCTGAATGCGACAGCCATAACTCCCCCCAAGAACGACAGGCGGATCCGCTCCGCGCCATTCGAACCGCTAGCTTTCACTCCGGACCTGCAATGTCAATGCAGGGCGCGGCCCGTTCCCCCAGGGCGCGAGCCGGCGGCGCTCGTGCTCGCCGTCTACAGCTTCTGCACCGCCTTGTGTCGCGGGCACGTCACCTCGTGATCATTGACCATGCCGACCGCCTGCATGAAGGCGTAGACGATGACCGGGCCGCAGAACTTGAAGCCGAGGCGCCGGAGCTCCTTCGCCATGGCCTCGCTCTCCTTCGTCTTCGGGGCGACAAGCCGGTAGTTCGTCACTCGGTTGACGATGGGCGCGCCGCCGACGAACTCCCACAGGAAGCCCGAAAAGCCGTCCGTGCGCGTCTCCATCACGTCGAGATAGGCGCGCGCGTTGCCGATGGTCGCCTCAATCTTTGAGCGTGAGCGGATGATGCCGTCGTCGGCGAGCAGCTTCTCGATCTTCTTCGGCGTATAGCGCGCGATCTTCGCCGGCTCGAAGCCGTCGAAGGCGCGCCGGAACGCGGCGCGTTTGTGGAGGATCGTGCGCCAAGAAAGCCCGGCCTGGAAGCCGTCGAGCACGAGCTTTTCAAAGAGCGCGCGGTGGTCGCGCTCGGGAACGCCCCATTCTTCGTCATGATACTGACGATAGAGCGCGTCGTCGGCGGGGGCCCAGGGGCAGGGAAGGGAGGCCTCAGGTTTCGCCATGCCGGCTTCATGCGTTATCGAGATAGGCGGGCGCGCGAAGCTCGATCGCCTTGCCGTCCGCCGCGATCGGCGCGGCGGTCGCGCGCGCCGCCTCGAGGCGGTCGAGCCGGATATTGGCGAGCGCGAGGCCGCTGGTTCCCGACATGATCTCGCCGAGCGTCGACTCGCCGGAGACGACCGGGGCTCCTCTCGCCGGCGGGGCGCCCTCGAAGCGGGCCAGCAGGGTTCGCCGGCGGACTTCTCCCTTGCGTTTCATGCGGCTCGTCACTTCCTGGCCGACGAAGCAGCCCTTCTTGTAGTTGACGCCGTTGAGGGCGTCGGCGTTGACGTCGAGCAGGAACATCTCGTCCGGCCCGAAATCTTTGCCGAGTTCGGGAACGCCGAGAGCGATGCGGCGCGCGTCATAGGCGCCGCCATCCGCGTTCGCCAGGCGCAACGCCGCATCGCGCGGCAGGATCGCGCGACCCCCGAGCGCGCCAAGGCGCGGATCGGGCGCGAAACCGGGCGCGCTCCCCTCCGTCGAAGCCGCGACGGCGAGTTCGCCTGACCGTTCGAGCGCGACCGCCGCACGCAGGCGGTAGACCGTCAGTTTCTTCAACAGAGCCTCGGCGACGCTGGAATGGCAATCGAGCAGATAACCGTCATCCTGCCGCGCCGCTATGAACTCGGCGCTGATCTTCCCCTGCGGGGTCAACAATGCGCCGAAGGCGAGGCCGCCCGCAGCGGCGCTCATGTCCTGCGAGACGAGTCCCTGCAGGAATGTCGACGCCGAAGCCCCCGCGACCCGCAGTACGGCGCGGTCTTCAAGAATACTGACTGCCATGACCGCAGACATAGGCGGCGGCGCGGGCCTTGCAAAGCCGCCGTCGCGGCCTTCCGGTTTTCGCGCGGCTCGCCTACAAGCGCGCCGTGGCCGAGACCTATGATCTCCTCCTCAAGGGCGGGATCGTCGTCAATCACGACGGCGAGGGCCCGCGCGATATCGGCGTGAAGGGCGGCTGCATCGCCGTGATCGGCGCCGGCGCCGGGTCGAGCGCGCGCGAGACCATCGACTGTCGCGGCCTGCACATTCTTCCCGGCGTCATCGACACGCAGGTCCACTTCCGCGAGCCGGGGCTCGTCCACAAGGAAGACCTCGAGACGGGAAGCCGCGCCGCGGTTCTCGGCGGCGTCACCGCCGTGTTCGAGATGCCCAATACGAGTCCGCCCACGACGACGGCTGCGGCGATCGAGGACAAGCTTGCGCGGGCGAGGAACCGCATGTTCTGCGATCACGCCTTTTATGTCGGCGGCGCCCACGGCAACGTCCGCGAGCTCGCCGAACTCGAAATGCTTCCCGGCGTTTGCGGCGTCAAAATCTTCATGGGGGCCTCGACCGGCGATCTCCTCGTCCCCGACGACGCCGGCGTGCGCGAGGTGCTCCGTCACGGCCGGCGCCGGGTCGCCGTGCATTCCGAGGACGAGGAGCTCCTGAAAGCGGGGAAAGCGAAAGCCCGCGAAGGCGACTGGACCTCGCACCCGGAAGTGCGGTCCGTCGAGGCGGCGGTGCGGTCGACGACGCGCCTTCTGGCGCTCGCGCGCGAGACGCGGCGGCGCATTCATGTCCTCCATGTTTCGACCGCGGAGGAACTGCCGCTGCTCGCCGCCGCGAAGGACATCGCAACGGTCGAGACGACGCCGCAGCACCTGACCCTCGCCGCGCCCGACTGCTACGTGACGCTGAAGGGCCTCGCGCAGATGAACCCGCCGGTGCGCGAGTCGCGTCATCGCGACGGGCTATGGGCCGGGGTGGCGCAGGGAATCGTCGACGTCATCGGCTCCGACCATGCGCCGCACACGCTCGAAGAGAAGGCGCGGCCCTATCCCGCTTCGCCCTCAGGGATGCCGGGCGTCCAGTCGATCGCGCCCGTGATGCTCGATCACGTCGCCAAGGGCCGTCTCACCCTGGCGCGCTTCGTCGACCTCCTCTGTCACGGGCCGCAGCGCGTGTTCGGCATCGCCGGCAAGGGACGCATCGCCGCCGGCTACGATGCCGATTTCACGATCGTCGATCTCAAAATGTCGAAGACGATCCGGCATGCCGACGCTGCGACCCGCTGCGGCTGGACGCCGTTCGACGGCATGACCGTGACCGGCTGGCCGGTGGGGACGATCATCCGCGGGCGGCGCGTCATGTGGGAGGGCGAGATCGTCGGCCTCGCCGCGGGCGCGCCGCTGCGCTTTCAGGAGGCGTTGTAGCGATGGACGTGAAGGCGCTGGCGATTCCGGACGTGAAGCTCGTCACGCCGAAGCGCTTCGCCGACGCGCGCGGCTATTTCAGCGAAACCTGGAACGCCCGCGCCTTCGCCGCCGCCGGGATTCTTTCGGCCTTCATGCAGGACAATCAGTCGCTCTCGATCGCCAGGGGAACGGTGCGGGGTCTGCATTATCAGGCCCCGCCCTTCGCGCAGGCGAAGCTCGTCCGCGTGCTGAAGGGCGCCGTTCTCGACGTGGCGGTGGACGCCCGCAAAGGCTCGCCGAGCTACGGTCGGCATGTCAGCGCCCGCCTCGACGACGAGACCGGCGCGCAGCTTTTCGTGCCGCAGGGCTTTCTCCACGGCTTCGTCACGCTCGAACCCGGGACCGTCGTCGCCTACAAGGTCGACGCGCCCTATGACCGGGCGTCGGACGGCGCCGTGCGCTGGAACGATCCGGATCTCGCCATCGACTGGGGCGTCGACGTAGACGAGGCGATCCTTTCCGAGAAGGATGCGGCCGCGCCCTTCTTCAGAGATTTTCAAACCCCGTTCTGAGCGCCGGACCTAAATAGTCCGTCTACGGAATAACTCCGTCACTGCGGCTGCTCGCCCCCTTGCGTCTCGGGCTCGGCCGAAGGCGCGGGTTCGGACGGGGCCGGCTCGGCCGCAACGGGCGGCGCCTCGACGGGCCCTTGTTCGACCGCGGCGGGCGCTGGTTCGACCGGCTCCGGTTCGCTCGGCGGGGCCTGGGTCGGCGCATCGACCGGGGCCGGGGCCTGCGTCGGCGGGGTTTCAGCGGGCGCCGGGGCAGGCGCGGGCGC
>JACADZ010000167.1 GCA_013389105.1 Parvularculaceae bacterium
CGGACGATGCCGGGGCCGGCCGCGCCCGATCCAGCTTTGGCGCGCGGCCAGCCCACCCCGGTCATCGCAGCAAACGGCATGCTCAACGCGCCCTGAAGACCGCGGCCCGGCCGACAGGGGCAGACGCCCGCCATGGCCTCGCGCCGACGTAACCAGGCCGACCTACCTCGGCTGAGACTGCCGTTCCACGGAGTTCTTGCGCCGGCCCCGGGATTGCGGTCGGGGCGTGTCGCGGGTCATGCCGCCGGGACGGGCGGGCGGCTGCGCCCGCTTCAGAAGGTAGGTGATGACCTCGCGCGCGCGGTTGCCGACTTTCGCCACGGCGTCCTTCAGTTCCTGCTCGGTGACGTGCAGTGCACTGGCCCAGGCCGCCACCTCGCCGCGTGCATCCATGTCTATCGTAGCGCGCGGCAGAGTGCCGTTCCCGTCGCTGCCCGTCCCGCTCATCGTCACCTCCGCAACTCCAGACTGTAGCCTACGGACGACTCTTTACGGCGTCATGTCAGCCCGAAGGATCCCCCGATTTGACAATCGGCCGCGTGACATGGCTGCGCACATGGTGGTCCTGCGCCGATGCGGTCGCGGCGCTGACATCGTGCCCTGCGCCGTCCGGCGGGCGGCGGGCTGTGCCGGTCTCTGATAAGGTCCGGATCCTGTGGCCGCCAGCCCGGCCCGGATCGGACCATCCACGGACACGACGAATGACCTCGCTCAGCCCTTATGCCGAGGGCACGCTGCCTGCCGGCGTGCGCTCGCGCTTCGTGCACGACATCAACGGCCTCACCATGCACGTCCTCGAGGCAGGATTCGAGGCCGGGAACCGGCCCTGCGTCGTGCTCCTGCACGGCTTTCCGGAGCTCGCCTACAGCTGGCGCAAGGTGATGCTGCCGATCGCGCAGGCGGGGTTCCACGTGATCGCCCCGGATCAGCGGGGTTACGGCCGCACCACGGGCTGGGACGGCAACTACGACGGCGATCTCGGCTCCTTTCGCCTGCTCAACCTGGCCCGGGACGTGATCGGGCTGGTTTCGGCGCTCGGGTACCGCTCCGTCACGGCTGTAGTCGGGCACGACTTCGGCTCGCCCGTGGCGGGGTGGTGCGCACTGGTGCGGCCGGACGTGTTCCGCTCGGTCGCGCTGATGAGCGCACCTTTCGCGGGTCCTCCGGCGCTGCCGTTCGACACCGCCAACGAGCCGTCCCGGCGTGCGGCGGACGCGGCCCGGCCGGGACCGAACATTCACCAGGCGCTGGCAGCGCTGAATCCGCCGCGCAAGCACTATCACTGGTACTACTCGACGCGCGAGGCCGACGGCAACATGCGCAACTGCCCGCAAGGCATCCACGCCTTTCTGCGCGCGTACTACCACTACAAGAGCGCGGACTGGAGGCAGAACCAGCCCTTCCCGCTCGGCTCATGGAGCGCGGACGAGCTGGCGAAGCTGCCGACCTACTACATCATGGAACTGGACCAGGGGATGGCGGAAACGGTGGCGCCGCACATGCCGTCGCAGTCCGAGATTGCTGCCTGCAAGTGGCTCCCGGAAAACGAGCTGCGCGTGTACAGCTCGGAGTACAGCCGGACCGGGTTCCAGGGCGGGCTGCAGTGGTACCGATGCAGGACCGAAGACAGGTACCTCGCCGATCTGCAGACGTTCTCGGGCCGCAGCATCGACGTGCCGTCGTGCTTCATCGCCGGGAAGAGCGACTGGGGCGTCTACCAGAAGCCCGGCGACTTCGAGAAGATGCAGGGCAGTGCCTGCACGCGGATGCTGGGCTGCCACTTGATCGACGGTGCCGGCCACTGGGTGCAGCAGGAGCAGCCGGAGAAGGTGAGCCGGCTGCTGGTGGAGTTCTTGAAGCAGCAGGCTTGACCATGGTCGGCACGCACAGCGCGGATTCGTGATCCGTGCCGTGCTGGATCCCGGCCGTGTGGAGAATCGAAACCCGCCATTCGCCCGGCGTGGACTCCCCCCTTCAAGGGCTATACGTCGGCCACAAGTCCCCCCTCTGGAC
>JACADZ010000061.1 GCA_013389105.1 Parvularculaceae bacterium
AAACAACGGACGATCACCCGTGGTGGATCGCCGGCCAAGGCTGGAAGAAAACCGCCGAACTCGTCGCCGGCATGGCGGTCGTCACCAAGGACGGCCGCGGCATGGCCGTCGCGTCAGTCTTCGAAACCGACCGCACCGACGCCACCTACAACCTCACCGTCGCCGACTTCGAGACGTATTTCGTTGGCGAGCAGCGCGTGCTGGTGCACAATTGCCCCGTCGGCAACAAGCCGCCGAGCCATACGCCGGACGGGGCTGGACGCCGAGGAGCGCTCAACCAAGCTAAGCGGGACAACGACGTCCCGACGTCGAAACAACCCGATAAGACGGGTCCAAATGTGGATCGCCAAGGAAACACGCAGCCTGGGAGGCAGTACGAGTACACAAGCAACTCGGGCGAAAAAGTCACAATCCGCGATGATGCTGCAGGACACACGTTTAAGGACGACCCGTCGCAAAACCGTGGCCCACACTTCAACGATGATCAGGGCAGGCATTACGACTATGATGACAAACGTTAGGCGGATAACGTTTGCGGACGGCGTGGAGCTGGCCGAACTCTGCGTGTGCGACGAAGATGAAGATGTCGCTTTGGCGATTGCCGGCGCCACGGGCTGGCGACCTGCTGACCTTGCTCTCCTGGCGAGGGTGAGAAACTTGATGGGCAATAAGCTCGATCCACTTCGCGCCCGCAATGCTGCGTTACGCGTTTTCACGGAGGGGCAAGTAGCTGCCGAGAACATTGGCTCTGAATTTACGGACCTCCTTATCAAGGTTCCGACCGCGAAAGCCAAAATGCTTGCTGCATACAGGCAATCGCACTGGCTCATCGCATCCCAGAAGCCGAACACCCTGCAGCGCGTTTTTGGGCCGTTGCGCGCTGCATTTGAGCAAGGGGGCCTGAAGGAAGAAATTGGGACGCTCCTCACGTCGTGTGATGCCGTGGCAAGGCTTTGGACTGAGGGTACCGACAGAATCCTCCAAGTGTTTTACAGAAGTGGATCGAAGGCAAGATGAACCGCCCCGGCAACCCCGGAGGCCATTTGGTTTGAGTCACGCTGCGATAGCCTGTTCCTCGATTGAAGCGAAGTAGGCGGCCTCTGCTTCGGCGGGCGGAATGTTTCCGATCGGCTCAAGGAGTCTTCGGTTGTTGAACCAGTCGACCCATTCGAGGGTGGCGTATTCGACGGCTTCCATCGATTTCCAAGGGCCGCGCCGCCAGATCACCTCCGCCTTGTAAAGCCCGTTGATCGTCTCGGCGAGAGCGTTGTCATAACTGTCGCCGACGCTGCCGACGGAGGGTTCGAGACCCGCCTCGGCGAGGCGCTCGGTATATTTGATCGAGACATACTGGCTGCCGCGATCGGAATGATGCACGAGGCCGCCGCCGCTGACCGGCCTGCGGTCAAAGAGCGCCTGCTCAAGCGCATCGAGGACAAATCCCGCATGCGCCGTGCGGCTCACACGCCAGCCGACGATGCGCCGGGCGAATACGTCGATGATGAAGGCGACATAGACGAAGCCGCCCCACGTCGAGACGTAGGTGAAGTCCGAGACCCAGAGCCGGTTCGGCGCCGTTGCGGCGAAGTCCCGGTTCACGTTGTCGAGCGGGCATGGCGCCGATTTGTCGCTGAACGTCGTGCGGTGCGTCTTGCCACGGATCACGCCCGACAGCCCCATTGCTTTCATCAGCCGTTCGACGGTGCAGCGGGCGACGTCAAAGCCTTCCCGCAACATCTGACGCCAGACCTTGCGGGCGCCGTAGACGCCGAAGTTCTCATTGAACACCCGAAGGATCTCCGGCTTCAGTTCCGCGTCGCGGCGGACGCGCGGCGGCGCTCGTTCGGGGCGGCGCCGCCGCGCATCCGCCGCATGAAACGTCGAGGGGGCGATCGGCAAAACCCTGCAGATCGGCTCGACCCCGTAAACATCGCGATGATCGTCGATGAAGGCGATCATGACTTGAACCGGCGGTCGAGCTCCGCCTGTGCAAAATACGCCGACGCCTTGCGCAGAATCTCGTTGGCCTGGCGCAGCTCGCGGTTCTCACGCTCCAGCGCCTTGATCCGCTGGTGATCGTCGCTCGTGGGCCCGGCTCTGACGCCGGCATCGCGTTCGGCCTGCGCCACCCACAATTATGCAGCGTCTGCGCCGAGCACCCGATCTTGCCGGCAATCGAAACGATACAAGCCCATTGCGAGGAATGCTCGCGCCCGTGCTCCATCACCATTCGAACCGCGCGCTCGCGGACCTCAGGCGAATACCTCGGTCGTTGTATTTTCTCCGTCATGGCTCCATCCTCTCAAGAGTTGGAGCCTCCGGCAAACCCGGGACGGTTCAAGATGAAAGCGATGGTGCATCGCGGGTCTGCACGTCAGGATTTATGCGGGTTGTGGCGGCGCCATCCGTGTGCGGCGTGGCGCCATTTGGCTCCATTTTATGCATGGGGATTTACGCCGATAAGGGGCGTAGACTGACGGTCTGCAACCGCTGAAGCGGCGTCGCGGCCTGATCTTTTTTAGAGCTGCAATTGGCTACGCCCTCGCCGCCGGAGTGGACCAGCGGCGGGCTTTCGGCTTAGGCTGGCGGCCATGATCGCCGCGCTGCGCATGATCCTCCTGATGCTGATTGTCGCGGCCGGCCTCGCGCCGGCGGGGGCGAGCATTCCCTCGCGGGCGACGGATTCGATCAAGACCGATTACATCGCGCTGCCGGGCGGCGTGACCGCCCGGTTCGCGAACAACGTTCTGAAATACACCTACGCGGACCATCTTGGCTCGCCGGTCGCCGGCGCGTCATCCTCGGGCGCGATCGGCTCCTGCCGGAGCCTTCTCCACCTGCCATCGATCCACCGGATCGATGGCTTTGCTTCGCAAACCGGCTTCGAAGGGCGCGAGAACTACCGCCCCTACGGGCTCGAGATGAACTTCTCCGCCGGCAACGACAACCAGCCCGGCTTCACCGGCCACCTCGAGGACGACCGGCTCGACCTCGTCTACATGCAGGC
>JACADZ010000161.1 GCA_013389105.1 Parvularculaceae bacterium
CGCCGCAGCCACGACGGCTGCGGCGCTTTTCGTTGCGCGCGGAGCCGAGGCTCAGCGCTTGTAGGTCAGCACGAAGCCGGCGAAGCTTTCATCTTCGGTGTAGCCGCGCGATGTGATGCGGTTATAGCTGACTTCGCGCTGCGTGTAGGCGAGCGAAGCCTGCAAGCCGCGGAATTCGTAGGTCACGCCGATCTGGGTGTCGCCGATCGTCACGCGGTCTTGAAGCCTGAGGCCGCGCTGGCCGGGGATCGCGTTCTCCGCCGACCAGGTGAGCGCCTGTCCGTCCGAGGCGATGAACATGTACCACGAGCCCTGATCGGATTGCTGCCAGGGCCGCGCCACGCGCGAGAGATTGCGGCCGACCCGCAATTCCGCGCCGGCCGCCGCGCCGCCGATTTCGCCGTCCTCACTGATGGCGAAGGAGGCGCGCTGCGCGAGGGCGACGTCGAGGCCGAAGGGCGCACTGTTGGGCGCTGCGAACGTCAATTCGATCTCGCGCCGTTCGCGATCCGAGAGCGACGGATCGGAAAAACGCGTCGGCGCGGCGTCCGCAAAACGCCGCGCCGGATCGGTGCGCCAACTGAGTTCGAGGCCGTTTCGCCCGTCGTCGGGCTCTGTCAGCATGATGCCGTTCAAGGCGTAGCCGGAGGAAGTCCCGTTCGCGGCGAAATCCTGCGCCGGAGCGGTCTCTAGCGCTAATCCGGTCAAGACGACCAAACCAGCGAGCACGGCGGTACGTGCGACCATGGCGAGTCTCATTCCCTCAGATTCGACCCGAATGCTTAATGATCAGTAACTGACCTCGTCCCCTTGCGAGGATCGCGCCATAAGGCGGCTTGGGCAAGTGGTTTAGCCTGAAAACCGCGCAACGATGGCTGTCGTCGCCGTCGTTCAGCTCTGCGCCAGCGAGCGCTGCATGATCACGACGTCGAGCCAGCGGTTGAACTTTCGCCCGACGTTCTGCATCACGCCGACGCGGCGAAAGCCCAATGTTTCGTGGAGCCTGATCGAAGCGGCGTTGGCGCTGTCGCCGATCACCCCCAGCACTTCGCGAACGCCGTCGTCCTGCAACTGGCGCAACAGGTCCTGCAGCAGCGCCTTGCCGACGCCCTGGCCCATGGCCGACGGGGCGACATAGACGGAATCCTCGAAGGTCTTGGCGTAGCCTTCGCGCTCGCGAAATTGTTGTGCGTATGCGAAACCCAGAACGCGTGTGAGGTCCCGCGTCGGGCTCGCCACGATGAATGGCCAGCCGTGCGAGACCACGCGCGTCCAGCGCGCCTCCATCTCGGCGAGCGGCGGGGGATCATGTTCGAACGTCCCGGTCCCCGTCGTGACGTGATGCGCGTAGATCAACTGAACCTGCTCCAGATCCTGCTGGAAGCAAGGGCGGATCAGGAAGGTGGGGCGGTGCTGCTCGGCCATCGCGAAGAATCGATGAAGCGCGCTGCGGCGCCCGTCAATCGCCGGCGTGCGCAGGCCGCGCGGCTGCGCTGAGCAGGTGCAGCATAACCGCGGCCGCGGCCTATTGCTTCGGCGCGGCGGGCGGCGTC
>JACADZ010000054.1 GCA_013389105.1 Parvularculaceae bacterium
AAACGCAAGCGCGCCGGTCATCGACGCCCCTGGTCAGAGCGCCGATTTTCCGGAGACGAGCGCCGCGAAAGCGGCGTTTTCGGCCTTGCTGAGCTGTCCGTCCGCATCAAGGTCCGCTCGGGCGAAGGCGGCGAGGCGCGCATCCGCGAGCGCCTTCTGATCGATGGCCGCGGCCTTGCCGACGATGTCGGCATACTGAGCATCGGCCGGCTTGGCGCCCGGAACGCCGTCCGACGGGGGTGGGGCGTCCGCCGGCGCGGATTCGTTGCTTGTCGCCGCCGCGGCCTTCTCCTTGCGGGCGCGATCGAGGGCCGCGAATTCGGATTTGGTGATTTTCAGGTCCTTGTCGGCGTCCGCGAAAGCGAACTCAGCGGCCGCGAAGGCGGCGGCGTCAGCCCGGCTGAGAACCTTTGACGCGTCTGGCAGAGCGGGCGCAGGCGCCGCGGCCGGGTTTTGGAAAAGCGCCGGAGGAGGGTTCCCCTGCGCGACGTGGAGCTGCGCGCCCGCGGGCGCCGACATGCCGACAGCTGCGGCGAGCGTCATCATGGAAATCGATTTTTTCATGTTGGTCACTCCTTCAGGTTTCGCGCGACTGACGGGGGAACGCGCGCGGCGTGGAGCCTGCGACGTAAGCGGACGAAACGGCGAGTTAATCCTTGGTCATGGGAGCAGTCATGAGCGATTATTCATGCGCGGACTGGCGGTCAGGCGCCGCCGTCATAGAGAGTGCGGATATCAACGGATGAGCGCCGTCCGAGCGACTCGAAATTCTCGGCGAGCCAGGCATCGGCGACAAGACGGCCGCGGTTCTTCAGCTCAAGAAGAAAATCAAGTTCGACATTGTACTTGCTGGCGACGGTCAGGTCGTCGAGCGCGGTATCGCTGCGGATCGAGTGCATGCGGATGCTCTTGAGCCGATCGCGGTATTCATCTTTCAGCCAGCCGTCGTCGAGGAGCTTGCGCACGAAGCCTATCGCGCGCAGTTCGCCAAGCAGTACGGAGTTGAAGCTGATTTCGTTGAGCCGGTTGGCGATTTCGGCGGCGGTTCGCGGGACCTTGTCGCGCGTCAACGGATTGACGTGCACGAGCACGATGTCCTGGGATTGCGACTCATAAAAGAACGGAAACAGCGCGGGATTGCCGGTGAAACCGCCGTCCCAATAGTGGTCGCCGTCGATTTCCACCGCGTCGAAAAGGTGCGGAAGGCAGGCCGACGCGAGCACGGCCTCGACGCTGACTTCCCTGATCTGGAAGATTTTCACCTTGCCGGTCCGGACATTGGTCGCGTTCATGAAAAGCTTCACTCGGTCGCAGGCGCGCAGGGCTGCGAAATCTATGCACTCGACCAGCGCCGCCCTGAGGGGGTTCAGTCCCAACGGATTGAACTGGCGGGGCGCAAAGGCGCGCGTCATCCACTCAAGCCACCAATAGCCGGGGGAGCCGTCTGCGCTGTAGTCGCCGACCGCACGATCAAAGGGCGAGCGCTTGACGGGGTTGGTCCACTGACCGAAGGCGCTGAGCTTTCTCCAGAGCTCATCGAGCTTGCGGCGCCCGCCCGAGGCCCCCGCTTCGTGAATGCCGAAGGCGAGCGCGGCCGCGATGACAGCGCCGGCGCTCGTTCCAGATATTGAGTCGATGACAAGCCGGTCATCCTCAAGCAGCCGGTCGAGAACGCCCCAGGTGACGGCGCCATGCGCGCCGCCGCCCTGAAGGGCGAGGTTGATCCTTTTCAAGGCCGGCGCCGCCACTATTTTGCGACCCAGCCGCCGTCGATCTGGAGGGCGGCGCCAGTTATCTGGGCCGCGGCGGCGGTCGTCAGGAATACGGCGAGCGCGCCGACCTGCTCAACTGTGACGAACTGCTTGGTCGGCTGAGCTTCGAGAATGACTTTTTGAATGACGTCCGCCTCCGACATTCCCCGCGCTTTCGCCTGGTCAGGAATTTGTTTCTCAACCAGCGGCGTCTTCACATAGCCGGGGCAGATGGCATTGGCGGTCACCCCGAACTCCGCGCCCTCCAGGGCGATCGCCTTGGTGAAACCGACAACGCCGTGCTTGGCCGCGACATAGGCCGACTTGAAAGGGGAGGCGACAAGGCCATGAGCGGACGCGATGTTGATAATGCGTCCGAATTTGCGGGACTTCATGCCGGCGAAGACCGCCTTGGTCGCGTGGAACGCGGCTGACAGGTTTATCGCGAGGATCGCGTTCCATTTTTCCTCCGGAAATTCCTCAACTGGCGCGACATGCTGGATGCCGGCGTTGTTGACGAGGACGTCGATTTGTCCGAGTTCGCGCTCTGCTCGCGCAACCATCGCCCTGATCTCCTCAGGCTTGGTCATATCTGCGTCGTCGTAAACGGCCTTGACGCCGTACTTGTCCTCGAGCGCAGCCCGAATACTGTCAATTTCCGCTCTGTCGCCGAAGCCGTTGAGAACAAGATTGACGCCCTGCGCCGCGAAAGCGGTCGCGATTCCGAGGCCGATGCCGCTGGTCGATCCCGTTACGATGGCGGTTAAGGCTTTTGTCATGATCACGCCTTCCAAGCTCGCTGCCGAGCAGGGGTGATAACTCGGAAATCAGGGGCGCGCACCACTGGCCGTCGCCGCGCCGGGCGTGTATTTTTATCCTACGGCAACGAAGGAGATGTCGATGCGGTGCCTGCTGGCGACTCTGTCGTGCGTCGTTTCGTTCCCCGCGCTTGCGCAAATGTCGGTCACGACCTTCGGTGCGACGGACGCGGTGCTCTGCTACCAAAATGCGGCGGACGATTTCTCGAGAGACTCGACGCCCTGCGACCAGGCGCTGCGCACCGCGCTCACCGGCGACGATCGAAAGAAGACCTTCGTCAATCGCGGCATCATCCGCAATCGCGAGGGCCGGCTCGGCGACGCGATCGAGGATTTTGATGCGGCGCTGGCGCTCGACGGCGGCCTGGCGGAAGCCTTTCTGAACCGCGGCAATTCACATTACCTCGGGGGGCGTTACGGCGAGGCCGTGGCCGACTATGAGGAGTCGCTGCGGCTCGGCGTGCGCAAGCCCTGGGCGGCCTGGTACAATATCGGCCTCGCCAAGGACGCGCTGAACGACAAGGAGGGCGCCCGCGCCGCCTATCAGAAGGCGCTCGAAATCAATCCTGATTTCTTTCAGGCGCGCCAGAAGCTCGACGGGCGATAAAGGCCGCCAGCCGGCCGGCCTAATCGGCGAACCACGCGCCATGAAAGCCGAATGGGACGCGCTGAGGCAAGGGGACGCGGGCGACCGGACCGGCGGACAGGTTCTTTGCATCGAGCGCAACAAACTCGCTTGCGTTTCGTCCCGCGTCGAAGACGAAGGTCAGAAGGAAGCCGTCGTCCTCGCCATACCCGGCCGCAGCGAAAACCGGTTCTCCAGGAAAGCGACCCCGGCCGAATTCAGCCCCCGTGACTGCATGACGGTCAAGGTCGAACTTCACGATACGCGTGCCGAGCTTGAATCCGGCATCGTCGCCCGCATGCGTCGTCACGGCGTAGCCGAAACGGTTCTTGAGGCCCGCATAGGCGTCGCAAATGCGCGGAAATTCGATCGGCTCGTCAAAGAGGGTCTCGCCCCTTGCCCGGCCGCCTGGGAGGTCGAGGCGGAAGCGATGAAGCCGCGCCGGCTCGTCGAATCCCTTCACCCACATTTTTTCGTATCGGGCGACGTCAACGACGACCGTCTCGCCCTCGTCATAGGCGTTGAGCGGGTGGAAGACATAGCAGGAAGGGATCGAGAACCATTGCAGGTCCTTCGCCGTTCCCTCGCGCGGCATGACCCCGAGCCGCGCCGGATAGTCGTCCGACCATCGATAAGGCATGCCGCCGGTCATCGCCTGTTCGAGGTCGAACACGATCGGCAGATCCATGAACACGACTTTGGTTCTCGTCGCAGAGAAATCGTGAATCATGGTCGGTCCGCCCACCGGAATCTCCTCGGACTGCACGAGCCGGCCCGCAGCGTCGAACCGGTGGTAGACGAGGAACGGCGGAACGAAGCCATAGCCGAAGGCGAGCATCTCGCCGGTTTCGGGGCATATTTTGGGGTGCGCGGTTAGCGCCGTCTTGAGCTTGCCGTCAAAGTCGATCGGGCCGACCGTGCCGAGTTCAGGAGTGACTTCATACGGAAAATGCGCCTCTTCAAGGGCGAGGATCCGGCCCGCGTGACGAACGATGTTGGTGTTTGCGGTCGAAGCCAGCTTGTCCATGAAGATGGCGGGATCACGCGGAAGAATGTTCTCTTTGCGGAGCTTGGTATCCACGTAGCGGTTGCGATACCACCGCGCCTTCCCCCTCTCGAGGCGCAGACCGTGCAGCATGCCGTCCCCTAGGAACCAGTGGGCCGTCGCCGCGCGCGCCGGATTCGGTCCGGTTCGCATGAAGACGCCTGAAAGCTCGGGCGGCAGGGCGCCTTCAACCGGCAGATCGAGCGCCTCGACTTCTTGTTCGACCGGCGCGAAATTACCTTCAAGCCACCAGGATTTTCGCCTCGCGCCGTCCGCCATGTAAGGCTCCTCCGTGGAAGCGACGATCGTAGAGCGCATTCCGAAATCTGCGAAGGGGTATTCAGAAAAATTGCACCCGGCGGCTAGGCCGACCTGCAGGCGGCGCAGCTCGATATGGCCGCGGCGTAGTCCGCCTCGGGCGGCGTCGCGCCAATGACCCATCGCGGAGCAAGACCTTCGGCGATTCGGACGGCGTCCTCCACAATAGCAGCCTGCTGTTCGCAGCCATAGTCCGAGAAAGGCGCGCCGGGCCGCAGCACGTAGCGATAGCGACGGTCGAGCAGCATCATGATCCCGCTGCGCCGCAGATACTGATACTGCCAGACATGGACGAGTTCGTGCGCAAGGTGCGCGCGCTCGGCGGGGCTCCTCGCTTCATCGGGCGCATGGGCCCAAAAGATGCGCGACCCGCGAACGACGGTCTGGTTCAGCATCGCGGCGAGCGGATTGTGGAATCGGCGCACGATGCGAATATCTCGAAGATTCGTCGTGGCCGCCATTTCGGCCGGGAGAAGGGTCTCTTCGGAAGAGGCGAGGGGCCGGGGCTGTGGCGTCGCGGTCATCGGGAATTAATCAGTAGAAAGAGGGAAACCGCCGATCGGTCGGGCTCGCCGCGACGGGCCGTTAACCAATCCCTCTAAAATTTTAACGCGATTGCAGTCTCCGGCTCCTATGACGGAAGCTCTCAGGAGGAAGAATGGACAGGACCATGATGACCTCGGCGATAGATATGGCGCATCTGGACTTGTATGTCTGCGGCGACCGGGCGCTCCTCGAGGAGATTCTAACGATTTTCGAGGAGCAGGCGGCAATGTGGGTCGCGCGGCTGGAACCGGCCCTCCCCGACGAGCCTTGGCGCAATGCAGCACATGCGCTGAAGGGCGCGTCACGCGGCGTTGGCGCCTGGGCGATTGGAGATCTCTGCGAACATGCTGAGAGTCTTGTTGGCGGAGTCGCCAACAAGCTCGGCGCCCGCAAGACGTTTCTTAACGAACTTAAGGCCTGCCTCGAAGAAGCGGTTGAAGACGCCCAGCGAATTCGTCGCGCGGCCTAACCCTGCGCCTGGAGTCACGATGGCTCCATGACTTCCTCAAGGGGGGCCGGCTCAGGCGCCGGCTGCGCATTCTTCTTCTTTTTCTCCGGTTTTCCTTTCGCCCCCAGGTCCGACTCCTCATTGTCGTTGGCCGCAACGCCATAGCGCGGCGCCGCAATCCCTTGCGCCTCGAGCATGGCGGGGACTCCGTCGGCGCCGACAAGGTGAGCCGCCCCGACGGCGATGAGCTTCCTGCCCGGACTTTCCAGCGCCGCCTTGATGCGCTCGGTCCATGCCTTGTTCCTTTTGACGACCAGCACCTCGTAGACGGCCGGCGCCTCCTTCCGCATCGTCTCATTCATCAGCGCGTCGATCGCGTCCGCATCGCCGGCCTTCCACGCCGCGAACAGCTTGTCGAGTTCGTCGATCTGCTTTTCCCAATCGCGCACGGTGAGGGTCAGGAGCGATCTCTCGATTTCCGGCGCCAGCTGGGTGAAAAATCCGAGCTGCTGCCGCACGGTTTCGAGAAATACAAAGTCGCGACCTCTGGCGCGGCCCTCGCCAAGCAGCCTGTTCTCCAGACCTGCGCTCGGATCGAAGCCTTTCGACTTGATCAGCTCGACGCTGAGGATCAGGAAGGCCTGCCAGGGACGCATCCCGTCAATTGCGGAGGCGGGCACGTTCAGCGATTCGGCGATCTGTTCGAGCTTGGCGGCGTCCTCCGCCTCAAGCAGGTTCGAAAGTCTGACGCCGTTTTTCAGGAATCCCTCTGATTTCAGAACGCGGACGGTCTCGGCCTGGGCCGCCGGCGTATCGACCTCAGCCTCGAACCAGATTTCTTCGGCGGCGTCGATGGCTTTGCCAAGCTCCGGCGAGCGCCATTCGACGTCAGGCGGCAGAATGTGGAAGGTGCCAAGGAGGATGATTTCGGTGTCGTCGTCGGCGATGCGCCACATGGGCGGCGTCGCGACGTGGGAGGTCGGCGCGCTGGCCGGCTTGGATTTCGAAGTCGGCTTCGCCGGCGCCTCGACGATAGCGTCGTCGGCCGGCGGCGTCGCTTGCGCCAAGGGGGCCGGCGCCGCGGCCAGTCCTGAAAAACAAAGGCAACCGGCGGCCAGAAGGCCAACAACGTACCGCATCAAGCCCTTCCCTCGTCGCGCCGGAACTCGCCGAGCGCCCATCGCTTTATCTACCAGATTTTCCCGGCAGCTGAAGGGAGCGCCCTCGCCAGCCTGCCAAAACCGGCGTAATGACCGGGCATGCCCAGGTCACGATTGATGGCGGTCCTGCTCCTGGTCGGCGGCTGCGCGACAGGGCCGGCGATCGCGCCGCGACCCGAGGCGCTGGAGGGGTGCTGGATCGAGCGGCTTGGGCGCGATGAGGCGCGGACCATGCGGTGGTTTGCGGACGGCGCGTCCTGGAGCGGCGAAGCATCAGTGTTCCGGAACGGCGCCGGCCGCAGCCTCGATCTCCGCCTGGAGCGATCCGCGGATGGCTGGCGCATATGCGCCGAGGCCTACGGCACGACCATCCAGAACTCCTGCGCCGCCGCCTATTTCGGACCAGCGCCCGCCGCTTTGGGCGACGCCTGGTCGGAAATCACCGTATCCGCCGAGCGCCTGAAGATGGTTGCGCGCGGACCCAAGGCGGCGCCGAGGGTCATCATCGACGCCGTTCGCGACGGGTGCGACTGACGCATGGCCGGACGTCGTCGCCAGAAGAAATCCGGCGCAACCGCGCTGACCCAACTCGGCCGCGCCAGCGCCGCGCCGTCGACGCCCGCCGAGGCGCTGCTTGAAACCGTCGCCAACCCTCATCCGGATACGGATTATCTCGTGCGCTTCACCGCGCCAGAGTTCACCTCGCTGTGTCCGGTCACGGGCCAGCCCGACTTCGCGCAACTCGTTATCGACTACGCGCCCGACCGGCGCATCGTTGAATCGAAATCGCTGAAGCTTTTTCTGACGTCATTCCGCAATCACGGAGCGTTTCACGAAGACTGCACGCTTGTGATCGCTAAGCGGATCTTGGCGGCCGCCAAACCCAGATGGCTCCGCATCGGCGGCTACTGGTATCCGCGCGGCGGCATTCCGATCGATGTGTTCTGGCAGACCGGCCCGCCGCCAAAAGGGCTCTGGCTGCCGGACCAGGGCGTGCCCCTCTATCGCGGGCGCGGCTGACATGAGTCAACCGGCGCGCCGAAATGAACGGGAGAAACTCATGCGACTTGCTCTTGGCCTGATGTTGGCGACAGCCGTCGGCGCCCCCGCCGCCGCTGGGCCGCTTGAAGGGCGCAAATCCGGCGCGGAAATCCTCGCCGCGACCACGGCGGACGACTGGCGCACGCTCGATCCCGAGAACACCCTCTACATCGAACTCGAAAGCGGACGCGTGATCGTCATGCTGTCGCCTGCGCTCGGTCGTCCGCACGCGGAGCGTATGAAAGCGCTGGCGCGCGAGAAGTTTTATGACGGCCTTTCATTCTACCGGGTAATCGACGGGTTCGTGGCGCAGGGGGGCGACCCCTTTGAAGCGCGCAAGACCCCGAGCGTCGGCCCGATTGCGGCGCAGTTCGAGGAGCCGGCGGACGGCGCGCGGTTCTTCGTCCTCCCGGACAAGGACGGCTTCGCCCGCCAGGTCGGGTTCATCGACAGCTTGCCGACGGGCTTCGACAAGAAAGCCAAGACCTACTGGCATCTCCATTGCGCCGGGGCGATCGCGCTCGGCCGCAGCGACGACAAGGATACCGCTGCGACTGAGTTCTATATCGCGCTCCAGCCGCAGCGTTATCTCGACCGCAACATGACCGTATTCGGACGCGTCGTCTCAGGCATGGAGAAACTGCAGGCGCTGCGCCGCGTCGAGCCGCCGGAAAGCGAGAAGGACGATATCGGGGAAAAGATCGTCGCCATCCGCGTGGCCGCCGACGTGCCGGAGAGTGAACGGACGCCGCTTGAGATCTTGAGAAGCGACCGGCCCGCTTTCGCGGACTTCGCCGAAGCGCGTCGCAACCGACCCGAGGCTTTCTTCTATTTTCGCCCCAACCATCTCGACATTTGCCAGTTTCCGCTGCCGGTGCGAGCGAAAGCCGCCCCGTGAGCGAGATTCGAACACCTGATCGGATTGGACCTTGGCGGGTGATTGCGGCGCGCCGCGTGTTCGACAATCCCTGGATCAGCGTTATCGACCACCAGGTCGTGCATCCGGACGGATCGGCGGGCGAATACGGCGTGGTGCGATACAAGAATCGCGCGATCGGCGTTCTGCCGATCGACGAAGAGGGCTTCACCTGGCTCGTCGGGCAGCACCGGTTTCCCCTCGATCGCTATAGCTGGGAGCTTCCCGAGGGCGGCGGACCGCTCAACGAAGAACCGGTCGCCGCCGCGCGGCGCGAACTGGAAGAGGAGACCGGGCTGGTCGCGGAAACCTGGCTGCCGCTTGCTGAAGCCGACCTTTCAAATTCGGTCAGCGACGAGGCGGCCGTTTGCTTCCTTGCGTGCGATCTCAAGCCCGGAAGGGCTGCGCCGGAAGGATCGGAGCAGCTCGCCTTGCGCCGACTGGGCTTTTCAGCGCTGCTCGAGGAGGTGCTTGCGGGCAAGATCAGGGACAGCCTGACGGTGATCATGGCCTTTACCGCCTTTGCGCGGGCCTTGAAAGGGCGCCTGCCCCAGCGCATTTCTAAGGTTCTTTTGAAGTAGGAGAGCTTTAATGTCGGCGCCGCAGAAAATCGTGAAGCTCACCACCGACCAGACTTGGTCGCGAATGCGCGTCGAGGCGGCGACGGCGGCGGCGCAGGAGCCCGTGCTGGCCAGTTTCCTTCACGCGCACGTGCTCAACCATCCGAGCTTTGCGGACGCGCTCTCCTATCGTCTTGCGGCCAAGCTTACAGACGGGCAGATGAGCGCCATGCTCTGGCGCGACGTGTGCGCGCAAGCCTACCGCAGCGAGCCCTCGATCGTCGAAGCGGCGCTGGCTGATATCCTCGCCTGTTACGCGCGCGACCCAGCCACCTTCGAATACGTGCAGCCCTTTTTGTATTTCAAGGGCTATCTGTCGATACAGGCGCAGCGCGTGGCGCATTGGCTCTGGAAAAACGATCGGCGCCCGCTCGCGCATTACCTTCAGAGCCGAATGTCGGAGCTGCTCCAGGTCGACATCCACCCGGCGACGGTGATCGGCAAAGGCGTCTTCATCGATCACGCAACCGGCGTCGTCATCGGCGAGACCTGCGTCATCGAGGATGACGTGTCGATCCTTCAGGACGTGACGCTCGGCGGCACCGGCAAGGAATGGGGCGATCGGCATCCGAAAGTCCGCCGCGGCGCGCTCATCAGCGTGGGGGCCAAGGTGCTCGGCAATATCGAGATCGGCGAAGGGGCCAAAGTCGCCGCCGGCAGCGTGGTCCTCGAATCGGTCCGTCCGCATTGCACCGTCGCCGGCGTGCCGGCCAAGCCGGTCGGCGAATGCGCGAAGATGGCCTCTGAAACGATGGATCAAAGGCTCTAGTCTCGCCTCTATTCCGGCGCAATTGCCCGCTAGATCCCCGCGCCGCGGACACGGGGCGCCCGCGCGATAGAGCCCGCGCAATAGAGATCGTGAGGCGCGACGAAGGGAATCTGAATGAGGCATTTGAAGCTGGCCGCTGCGTTCGCGGCCGCCGCGGTATTGTTCGCAGGGGCGCCGGCGAGCGCTTCGCCGGGGGATATCATCGACATCATTGTCGGCGAAGGCGACTTGCTCGATCGCTTGATTGCGCTCGACGCCGAGGGAATTGCCGACATGCGCGACACGATTGCCGACGCGCGCGTTGAGATCGACCGCGCTGCCGACGACATCCGCTTTGCTCGGGAGGAAGCGGCGGAGGGCCGCGGAAATCGACTTGTCGTCCTCGCGCTCTCGGTTGCGGCCGAGGAGATCGAACAGATCGTCGGCGAGGCTGTTGCAGCGGCCTATGTCGAAATCGACGACGCCGAGCGGCGTCTCGTCGGCCTTGACGTATCTCCCGAGGAACGCAACGAGACTCAGAGCGCGATCGATGGCCTGCGCATCGACCTTGCCGACGTTGAGGCCGCACTTGGACGACTGATGGAAGCCCTCAAGGACTAGGCGCGCCCCGAGAGCCTTGCGCCGGTTCTGGTCTCTAGTTCGTACGCGGGGTGTCCTCGGACGTGTGATCGTGCACGATCCGCCAGAGGCCGTCGAACCGCTTCATAACAAGCGTGAATATGCCGATGTCGGCCGCGTCAGCCCGCGTCAGACGATAGCGGCCGATCACGGTGGCGACATCGTCGGTAATGAGATCAACCTCAAGGTTGTCGAGCGCGAGACGGCCCATGGTCGGGCCTTCGCCGTACTCCCCGCGAATGCGGCTCATCGTTTCCTTCCAGCCTTTCGATATGGAGCCGCCGCTGACGAATCGCAGTTCCGGGTCCTTCCAGTAGACGCCCATGAAGGCGTCGAGATCGCCGTCGTTCCAAGCGGCGGTCCGCGCCGCGAGCACGCTTTTAATGATGTCCTCGGCGGTCCGGGCCTTCGGCGCCGCGCCCGCCTCCGAAGTCGAGGTCGCCTGAGGCGGCGGGGTTTTCGCCGCGACCGGAAGCGTCGGAGCGGGGACCGGCGCGGGCGCGGAGGGGCCTGCGCCAAGCCGCTCCTCGGCAACCTCGCCCTCCACCGCATCCAGGGGTTTTGCGTCGGCCGCAGCGCCCACGAATCGGCCTGCAGCCGGACGCGGAGCCCGGACGCCTTTCAGCGCTGAGGCGTTGGTCGGCGAAAGCGCGACCGGCCCAGCGCTGGCGAGCTTTGGCGCCTCAGCTTCGCCTGGGCGAACGAGCGCAGGCTGTTCGAGGACCTGCGACCCGGTGTCGGCCGGCGCAATAGCAGGAGCAGACGCTGCTGCGATCGTGGTAGGCGGTTGCTGCTCGGCGGGAGGGGAAACCGGGAGGCCGGCCGAGGGCGCCTCAATGGCCGCGGCCTCCGATGGGGTGGTCTGGGCAGCAGGGGTCGGGGCGGTTGATCTCTCAATCAGCACCTCCATCGCATCTGCCGTTGCGCTCGCTGCGGGCGCGGCGGCAGGAGCGTCGGCGAACTGCACGGTCGGCGTCGGCTCAGCCTCGACGACAGCTGCGGTCGTGGCGGCGCAGTCAAATCCCTCACGCGTCAGGCTCGCCACGATTTCTTCGGCGCGTGCGGCGCAAAAGCCGGCGCTCTGGTTGGCGTGATAGGGAGTCGACCTGAAGGCGCCGTTTTCGCGAACGACATTGAGATCGCACGCCTTGCCGACTTTGCCTGGCGAGATCACCTCGATCGTGCGGACGTCGGCGCCGCGGGCGCAGGTCTTCGAATCAGTCGCTCCAAATGCCGAGGTGGATGCCGCGCCCATGAGCGCGGCCAAGAGACTTAGGACTCGCATGGGTCCCCTCCTTGCGATGGATCGGGCAGGATCGCCGCCCGGTTTTCGCGGCAGAAGATAAACAGTTTCTTAGCCACAACGCGACGATTTCGCTGCGCTGCGACGTTCGGGACGGTCAAGGTCGGCGGTCGAGGACGAAGTATTGGCAGGAATAGTCGTCTCGCGGACTGATTTTGCTGCCTCCTGCAGCGGTTTTCAGCCAGTCTGCAGGCGTTAGTTGGGGAAAAAAGGCGTCGCCTGCAACATCCGCCGCGACCCGGGTGAAATGTATCCGGCCCGCAACAGGAAGCGCCGCATGATAGATCTGCGCCCCACCTATGATCATGACTTCGTCGCCGCCATGGCAAGCGAGGCGGAGGGCGTCTTCAAAGGTCGGCGCGACGCTCAATTCCGGCGCTTCAAGCCGTGCTCGCGTGACGACGATGTTGGTTCGCCCGGGGAGGGGCCTGCCAATGCTTTCAAAGGTCTTCCGCCCCATGATAATCGGCTTGCCAAGCGTCAGCGCCCTGAAGCGCTTGAGGTCGCTCGAGAGTTTCCACGGGAGCGCGCCGCTCCGACCGATGACGTTGTTCCGCGACACGGCGACGACGAGCGTGACCCGCATCAGCCCTCCGCGAGCTTTTCGAGCGCGGGGCGATCCAGGCGATAGACAGTCCACTCGTCCATCGGCGCCGCTCCGAGCGACTTGTAGAACGCGATCGAGGGCGCATTCCAGTCGAGAACCGACCACTCCATGCGGCCGCAGCTGTGATCGCGCGCGATTCGCGCAAGCTCGACGAGCAGCGCCTTGCCGACGCCCCGTCCGCGCAGATCCTCAGTGACGAAAAGGTCTTCAAGGTAAAGCCCGGGACGCCCGAGAAAGGTGGAGAAATTGAAGAAATAGAGGGCGATGCCGCAGGGCTGGCCAGCCCAGTCGGCCAGAAGCGCGCGGGGGCCGCCCGGAGCGGCGAGCGCGCGTGCGAAGTCATCGGGCGTGGCGCGCGCCTCGTGCTCAAGCCTCTCATAGCGCGCAAGCGCCCTTACAAGCCCGGCGATGGTTTCACCGTCCTCCGGCGCGGCCCTCCGGATACGGAGGGTCATACGGCGACCGGCGCCTTGATGTGGTTTTGCGCTTGATAGCCGATGATTTCGACGTCCTCGTAGCGGAACTCCCGGACGTCCCTGATCGACGGGTTGAGCTTGAGGCTGGGCAATGGACCGGGACGGCGGGCCAGCTGCAGCCGCGCCTGCTCGAAGTGATTGGAATAGAGGTGGGCGTCGCCCAGCGCGTGGATGAAATCGCCAGGCGCGTGCCCGGTCGCCTGCGCCATCATATGGGTCAGCAGCGCGTACGAGGCGATGTTGAACGGCACGCCGAGAAAGATGTCGGCCGAACGCTGATAGAGCTGGCACGACAACCGCCCCTCGGCGACAAAAAACTGGAACAGGCAATGGCAGGGCGGCAGCGCCATGCCGTCGATCTCGGCCGGATTCCAGGCGCTGACGACCAGCCGGCGCGAATGGGGATTGCGCCGGATTTCATCCTGCACCCATGCGATCTGGTCGATGGAGCGGCCGCCCGGCGCCGGCCAGGAACGCCACTGCCGTCCATAGACCGGTCCAAGCTCGCCCCGCTCGTCGGCCCACTCGTCCCAAATGGTGACGCCGTTGTCACGGAGATAGCGGATGTTGGTGTCCCCGGAGAGAAACCAGATCAGCTCATGCACGATGGATTTGACGTGAAGCTTCTTGGTCGTGGTCAGCGGAAAGCCTTCGGTGAGATTGAACCGCATCTGATGGCCGAACACGGCCCGGGCCCCGGTTCCGGTGCGGTCGGGTCGGTCCACGCCCTCCTCGAGGGCGCGCCGCAGCAAATCCAGATATTGACGCAAGGTCGGCGAATCTCCTCTTCCAAGGAAATCCTAGGATACGGGGCCTTCGAGGGGAAACAGGGTTTTCGTGGGACCTTTGACCGAGAAGACGCCGCTCTCTAAAAGGGGGCCTCGCGCCGCTCCGTGCAAGGTTGGGTCTCCACACATGCGTCCATTCAGGTTGGTTCTCGGCGTCGCCGCCGCAGCGGTTCTCGCCGCGTGCTCGTCCGGCGGCGACAAGAAGAAGTTTGCCTATGTCGAGCGCCCGGTCGAGCAGATCTATGCTGACGCGGCCCGGCAGCTGGAGCGCAAGCGCTGGGACGAAGCGGTCGAGCTGTTCGCCGAGGTCGAGCGCCAGCATCCCTATTCCGCCTGGGCGCGCCGCGCCATGCTGATGCGGGCCTTCGCCCGCTATCAGACCAATGATTACGACGAGGCGATCGAGGCGCTCGATCAATTCATCTCGCTGCACCCCGGCAACAAGGACGCCCCTTACGCCTATTACCTGAAGGCGATGTGCCATTACGAGCGGATCGCCGATGTCGGGCGGGATCAGGAGAACACCGACAACGCGGTCAAGGCTCTCAACGACGTCATTCGCCGCTACCCGAACACGGAATACGCCCGCGACGCGCGGCTCAAGCTCGACCTCACCTACGACCACCTCGCCGGCAAGGAAATGTATGTCGGTCGCTATTACCTGAAGCAATACAAGCACATCGCGGCGATCAACCGGTTCAAATATGTCGTCGACAATTACCAGACGACCGATCACGTTCCGGAGGCGCTCTACCGGCTCGTCGAGGCCTATCTTCAGATCGGCGTCGTCGATGAAGCGCGCGCCGCAGCCGCCGTGCTGGGCGCCAATTATCCGGGCAGCGTCTGGTATGCGGACGCCTACAAGCTGTTCAAGCGCAACAACCTGATCGACTCCGCCGGCCTCCCGGTCGCCCGTCCGAAAAAAGCGGCGGCGAAACCGGGCGAGAAGCCCGGTGAAGTGAAGGCGCCCGATCTTGGCGACGCTGTCGATGCGGCGCCGGTGACGGCGCAGGAAACGGCCGAGGAACTCGTGCCGAACGCGGGGCCTGACAGCAGGTGACGTAACGCGCAACGCTTTGCGAGGCCGAGGGAATGATCGGCCCAAACCTGCCGGCAGGCGGCGAGAGGCGGTCTCTGCGGCCATAGGTTTGACCGTTCCGCGGAGGCGGCGAATCCACTAGGGTTCCATCATTCGGAACCCTTCCCATGCTCACCGCGCTGCACATCCAGAATTTCATCCTGATCGACCAGCTCGCGCTGGAGGTCGGTCGCGGGATGACGGCGCTGACCGGAGAGACCGGAGCGGGGAAGTCGATCCTGCTCGACGCTCTGGGGCTCGCCATCGGCGGGCGCATGGAGCGGGGCCAGATTCGCGAGGGCGCCGAGCAGGGGGCCGTCTCCGCGACGTTTGAGCCCGGGGCCGATCATCCCGTCTGGAAAGCCCTTGCCGAGAACGGCCTTGAAGCGCCCGAGGGCCAAGTGATCCTGCGGCGGGTGCAGTCCCGCGACGGACGCAGCCGCGCCTTCGTCAACGACCAGCCGGTGTCCGTCGGGCTGCTGAAGGAGATCGGCGAGACGCTCGTCGAAATTCACGGCCAGCATGATGGACGCGGATTCCTCAGCGCCTCCACGCATCGCGAGCTCCTCGACGAATTCGGCGGTCTTGCCGCCTCCCGCGCCGAAGTCGCTTCGGCCTGGCGGGCCTGGCGAGACGCCGCCGAGGCGCTTGCGGAAAAGAAGGCCGGCCGCGCCAAGGCCCTGGCCGAGGCCGACTATCTCCGACACGTCGTCGACGAATTGTCGAAACTCGATCCGAAGGCGGACGAAGAGAGCAGCCTTGCCGCCCGGCGCGCGGAATTGCAGGCGGCGGAGCGGGTGACCGAGGATCTCGCCGCCGCCGCGGCGCTGCTCTCGGACGACGGCATCGAAGGCAAGCTGTCCGTCGCTGCACGCCGCCTCGCCAAAGCCGCCGCTCATTTTCCGGTAGGCGACAATCTTCTGTCGAAGGCGCTCGACCGCATCGAAAATGCGCTCGCCGAGGCGATGGAAGCCCGGGCCGCCGTCGAAGAGGCGGCCGAAAAGCTCGGGGCCGACCCGCTCGCGCTTGAAACGACCGAAGAGCGTCTCTTCGCGCTGAGGGCCGCCGCGCGCAAGCATGGGTGCTCGGTCGACGCTCTTGCGGAGGTCCTCTCGAGGGCGTCGGCGGCGCTTGCAGATCTCAATGCTGGGGAGGCCGGATTTTCGGCCCTTGAGGACGAAGCGGCGCGCGCGGAGGCTGCATATCGGCACAGCGCGAAGGCGCTTTCGGTCGCGCGCCGGAACGCGGCCGCAGGCCTCGACGCCGCCGTCGCCAAGGAGCTGGCGCCCCTGAAACTCGCCAGGGCCGCGTTTCTCACCGACATTAGAACCGACGAGCATCGTCCGATGGCGGAGGGGTTCGATGCGGTCGAATTCCTGGTCAAGACCAATCCCGGCGCGCCGGCGGGCCCCTTGAAGTCGATCGCGTCGGGCGGCGAACTATCGCGCTTCGTGCTCGCCATGAAGGCGGCGCTGGCGGCGAGGGAGAGCCGGACCGTCATCATCTTCGATGAAGTCGATTCCGGCGTCGGCGGCGCGGTCGCCGACGCCGTCGGCGCACGCCTCGCGCGCCGCGCCCGCGCCGCACAGGTGCTGGTGGTGACTCATAGCCCGCAGGTCGCGGCGCGCGCCGCTCATCATTGGCGGATCGAGAAATCGCAAAGGCGCACGCGCACGCGTACGCATGTTGAGCCCCTAAAGGCCGCAGGCCGGGTCGCGGAAATCGCCCGCATGCTTTCTGGGGCCGAGGTCACATCGCAGGCCCGCGACGCAGCCGTCATGCTGCTGGCCGCGCGGCCATCGTCGGAGCCGAAGCGTCGGAAGCGGGCGTGAGCGGAGAATCCTTCGCTGCGATTCCGGTCAAGGACCTCTCCCCCGAGGAGGCGGCCGCCGAGCTGGGCCGGCTCGCACGGGAAATCGCTCGTGCGGACGAAGCGTATTACCAGAAGGACAGGCCCTATATTTCGGATGCGGCATATGACGCCCTGCGCCGCCGCAACGCGCTGATTGAGCGGCGATTCCCGAAGCTGAAGCGCAAAGACAGCCCGTCAGATAGGGTCGGCGCCGCGCCATCGACCAAGTTCGAGAAGGCGCGGCACGCGCGGCCGATGCTCTCGCTCGACAATGCGTTTTCCGACGAGGACGTTGCGGACTTCGTCTCGCGCGTGCGGCGATTCCTGAAGCTCCAACCGGACGAAGAACTCGCCTTCACCGCGGAGCCCAAGATCGACGGGCTCTCGCTGTCCCTGCGTTACGAAAAAGGGGAGTTGAAGACGGCGGCGACACGCGGTGACGGCTTCGAGGGCGAAAACGTCACGGCGAATGTCCTCACCGTCGCAGACATACCAAAGGTTCTCACTGGCGCGCCTGAGATTCTTGAGGTGCGCGGCGAGATCTAACTGCGTCATCAGGACTTCGAGGCGCTGAACGCCCGCCTTGAGGCCGATGGCGAGGAGCCTGCGGCCAATCCGCGAAACGCAGCGGCCGGCTCGCTGCGCCAGATCGATCCCGCCGTGACGGCCGGGCGGCCGCTCAGGTTCTTCGCCTACGCGTGGGGGGAAGTCAGCGAAGACTTGGCGCCGACGCAATTTGAGTCGGTGAAGCGGCTTGGCGCTCTCGGGTTCAAGGTCAATCCGGAAATGGTCCTCGCCAAGGACGTTGACCGCCTTCTCGCCCACTACGCCCACGTCGGAGCAAGGCGTTCGGATCTCGGCTACGACATCGACGGAGTCGTCTACAAGGTCGATCGGCTCGACTGGCAGGAGCGCCTCGGCTTCGTGTCGCGCAGCCCGCGCTGGGCGATCGCGCACAAGTTTCCGGCGGAGCGCGCGACGACGACTGTCGAAGCGATCGAAATCCAGGTCGGACGCACCGGCGCGCTCACGCCGGTCGCGCGGCTTAGGCCGGTGACGGTCGGCGGCGTCGTGGTCTCGAATGCGACGTTGCACAACCAGGATGAAATCGAGCGGAAGGACATTCGCATCGGGGATACGGTCGTCATCCAGCGCGCGGGAGACGTTATCCCGCAAGTCGTGGAGGCGCTCAAGGAAAGACGACCGCGGGGCGCGAAGGCGTTCGAGTTCCCGCAAGTCTGTCCGGTTTGCGGCAGTCACGCCGCGCGCGAGGAAGGTGAAGCCGTGCGGCGCTGCACGGGCGGCCTCATCTGTCCGGCGCAGGCGGTCGAGCGCCTCAAGCATTTTGTCTCCCGCAACGCGCTCGACATTGAAGGGCTCGGCGAAAAGCAGATCGAGGATTTTTATTCGAGGAAGATCGTGCGCGAGCCTGCCGATATTTTCACGCTGAGACGGCGCATGTCGGCCGGCGCGTTCGATCTCTATTCCTACAAAACGAAGCCGGACGGGTCGCGCGCGCTTGGAAAAGACGGAAAGCCGATCGTCACCAATAAGAAGTCGATCGAGAACCTGTTCTCGGCGATCGACGCCCGACGGCAGGCGCCGCTGCCGCGTTTCATCAATGCGCTCGGCATTCGCCACGTTGGCGAGACGAATTCGAGGCTCTTCGCGCGGGCCTACGGAACGTTCAGCGCGTTCCGCAACGCCGCGATTGCGGCGCGGGATCGGGACAGCGCCGCCTATGAGGAGATGCTGGCGATCGGCGGCGTCGGAGAGCTGGTTGCGCAGGGAGTCATCGATTTCTTCGGCGAAGCGCATAACCGCGCCGCCGTTGATCGGCTTCTTGAGGAGGTCCAGCCGCAGGAGATGATTGCCGCCGCCGACGCGGAATCGCCGGTCGCCGGAAAGACGGTGGTGTTTACCGGCAGCCTTGAGAAGATGACGCGAGACGAAGCCAAGTCGCGAGCCCTTGCGCTCGGCGCCAAGGTTGCGGGCTCGGTATCGGCGAAGACCGACTATGTCGTCGCCGGCGCCGACGCCGGATCCAAACTCGCCAAAGCGCGCGAGCTTGGGGTCAGGGTTCTCACCGAAGCGGAGTGGCTCGATCTCATCGGCGCCTGAGGCGGTCGCTTTAGAGTTTCGGCAATTCGGACTCTTCAACGACGGTGTTGGGCGCGACCAGTTCGAGCTTCACGATGAGGCGCGATCTGCCCGGTTTGAGTTCAAGCCGTTGCGCCCTGAAACCCTCCTTGGCGATGGTGATCGTCCGGGGCTGGTCGAAGGCGACGGTGCAGGGCGAAAGGCATTCGCCATAGCCCTCGACGCGGACGAGCGCGCCTGCCGGTTCGGTGATGATTTCAGTCGTCCGCGAGCCGCCGCCGACGCTCTCGCAGGCGCTGAGGAGCAGCGCGAGGACAGACAATTTGCGCAACGGCATGTGGCGCCCTTTCATTTTGCGGCGGCCATCGCCGCCAAAGCGCGGTCGAGATCGGCGATGAGGTCGTCGGCGTCTTCGAGGCCGGCGCTGAGGCGAAAGACCGGGCCAGCTTCGGTCCAGGGCTCGGCGGTGCGGTTATTCTGCGGTCGCACATGCACGCAAAGGCTCTCGAAACCGCCCCAGGAGTAGCCGACGCCGAAGATCTTCAGAGCGTTGAAGAACGCCTTGATCTGGCCGGCGGCGAGCGGCTTCATCAGAATGCTGAACAGTCCGGACGAACCCGAGAAATCGCGCTTGAAGATCGTGTGGCCGGGGCAGGATTTAAAGGCCGGATGCAGCACGCGCTCGACCTCGGCGCGTTTGCCGAGCCACTTCGCCAGTTTTAGGCCCGTCTCCTCATGCCGCGCCATGCGCGTCTTGAGCGTGCGCAGTCCCCGCAGCGTGAGAAAGGCGTCGTCCGCCGAAACGTTGGAGCCGAGCTGCAGCAGGGTTTGAAAGACGGCTCGGGCCGTGGCCTCATCGGCGCTGGTCAGCGTGCCGATGAGGAGGTCGGCGTGACCCGCAAGATACTTGGTGCCGGCCTGCACGCTGACGTCGGCCCCGAGCCTGATCGGCTTATAAAAGCAGCCGGCGCTCCAGGTGTTGTCCGCGACAACCCGCGCGCCGCTTCTGTGCGCGGCGGCGGCGATGGCCGGAAGGTCCTGAATCTCGAAGGTGAGAGAGCCTGGCGATTCGACGAGTACGACTTTGACCCGCGGCGACAGAAGCGCTTCGATATCGCTTCCGACTAGGGGATCGTAATAGATGGTCTCGACCCCGAAGCGTTTGAGGAATCCGTCGCAGAACTTGCGCACCGGATCATAGACGCTGTCAGCCGCAAGGATCTGGTCTCCCGCGCGGCAGAACGCGAGAAGCGCATAATTGACCGCCGCAAGGCCCGAAGGCGCGAGTCGTGTTTCGAAGCCGCCTTCCAGCAGATTGACCGCCTCTTCGAGGGCGCGGTGCGTCGGCGTGCCGAGCCGTCCGTAGACGATGTTCTTTGCGCCTTCCGTGAAGTCGTCATAGGTCGGAAAAAGGTAGGTCGAAGCCCGCTCGACCGGCGGGTTTACCGGATGATGCGGTCGCCGATGCGGTCTGCCGGCGGCGATCAGCTTAGTATCTTCCTTCATGGGATCACGCATCGAGGAGATCGACTTGGCCGGACTGCTGGTCAAATACGGTGAAGCCGAGCTTCTGATAGAGGGGCAGGGCCGCCGGATGGTCGAGCGTGCAGGTCTCCAACCGCAGCTTCTTCGGGCCGAGCGACCAGGCGAGATCGATGACATGGGTCAGAAAGAACCGCCCGAGCCCCTTTCCGTGATAACCGGGCGCGACGCCGAAGAATTTCAGTTCTGCAGCTTCGTCGGTGCGCAGGTCGATCTCGCCCATACCCGCCGGCACCCCGCCTACATAGAGAACAAAGACATACACCTTCGGGTCGCAGATGATCTGCGCGAGCTCCGCGTCGCCGAGCCGCCGACGGCTCATCCAGTAGTGCGGGTCGCCGATCAGTCGGTAGAGGTAGCGATAGAAGGCGACGGGCGGATTTTCAGCGCGCATGATGGCGATCTTGCCGGGCGGGCGCACCGGGGTCGGCAGGATGGGTCGCGCCGTCTGCTCGAGGTAGGTGATGGTGACGTCGATCTTACGACCCACGCGGCGCTTCTCCGACGACGACAGGGAAGAGGGTTCGATCATTCTCGATCCGACCCCATTCGGCCCAGGCGCCGTCATAGAGTCGGGCGGGGGGGCGGCCAAGCGCCTCCAGCGCCAATGACAGGACCGCGGCGGTCACCCCGGAGCCGCAGGTGGTGATGACCGGCGTCGCCGCCGCAACGCCCGCCGCCGCGAACACGGCTTCGAGGTCCGCCTTCGGCTTCATGCAGCCCCTGTCGTCCAGAACCCGCCCATGCGGAATGTTGCGAGCGCCGGGCATCGCCCCAGAGCGAAGGCCGGGTCGTGGTTCGGGTTCCAAGCCGTTGAACCGCCCGGGAGGTCGTGCGTCGATAACAAGGGCGTCGCCCCCGTCGAGCGCGCGCCGAACGATGTGGTGATCGGCGACATAACGCGGATCGGGCTTCGCCCGGTATCGTCCAGGCGCCGGCTTGGGGATGTCCGGCGTGCAGGGATGATCGCGGCGCCATGCCGGAAGACCGCCGTCCAGCACCGAGACCTGGCGATGACCCATGGCTCTGAAGTTCCACCAGACCCGCGCGGCTGAGAAAATGCCGGCGTCATCGTAAACGACGACCCGATCCTCCTCGCTGATCCCCATGGCGCCCATCCGACGCTCGAACTCATCCGCCGGCGGCAGCATGTGCGGCAGAGCGCTCCAGCGGTTCACGATCTCGTCGATTGGAAAAAAGACCGCGCCGGGAATATGGCCTTCGACATAAGAGTGGCGTGCGTCGCCATTTCCCGGCATCCGCCACGAGGCGTCAATCACCTTGAGGTCGGTCTCGCCCAGATGGGTCGCGAGCCATATCGTCGAGACAAGGGGGGTCGTAAGGGCGCTCATGGAACAATCGTCACCATAACGCCTTGATTCCTGCAGGCAAACTTTACGTTGGGATTACGCCGACAAGGCAGGATCGGCGCGTCCGCGGATTGGCGATGAGACAAATCCGACCAGCCGTCGCGGGCGTATGGACCGCTATGACCACCAAGCAAATAGTTAAGGCGTTCCTCTCAACCGCCGCCGTCGTGCTGGGCGCGACGCCAGCCGCAGCCGAGAATATCGGAGCCGCTTTTGAAATTCTGCGAAAGGGAGAGCCCATCGGCACCCATGTGGTGGAGGTGCGACAGGAGGGCCCGCAGACCGTCGTCGATACGAACATCAAGATGAGGGTCAAGTTCGGACCGGTGCCGCTTTTCGCCTACGATCACGAGTCGCGCGAGGTCTGGCGCAACGGCTCATTGGAAACCATCGACAGCGAGACGAACAACAACGGCAGGAAATCCTTCCTTAAAGTTCGTCGGAACGGAGACACTCTTGAAGTCGACGGGTCTGCCTATCAGGGCCCCGCTCCTCTCGATGCAATTCCATCGAGCTACTGGAATCGATCGATCATCGAGGCGCGCAAGCTCTTGAATACCCAGAACGGCGAGGTAATCGACATTTCCACGACACGGCTGGGCTTCACTGAAGCGCCAGGCGGAGAACCGGCCGAGCATTTCCGGCTGGTCGGGTCGGTGGCCCTTGATCTCTGGTACGACGGGCCTCGATGGGTCGGCTCGACGTTCACCGTCCGCGGCGAGGAGCTGACCTATAGGTTGATCGACGACCGGTCGAAGTTGCTCGCAACTGTCGAGGCGAGTCTGCCGGCGAGCCCTGCCCGCTAATCGAGGAGCCGCAGCAGGAATTCGACATCTGAGAAACTTTCGCCCCGGCGGACCTTGCGACGCGGTTCCATCAAGCGCGGATATTGGCGCACTATCACCAGGTTCTGAGAAGGAATGACATAAAGCCGTTGTCCTCCGGCCCCTGCCGCCATGAAGAGGTCGCGTGGAATCTCCCCACGCCGCGGATGGGTGAAGAGATCTGACGCGACCGTCATTGTTCGCGAGGCTGCAAGAGTGTCCTTGCTTGGCTCACGATTGAGCCACCATGCGAGACCATAGGCAGGGTTGGCCGCGGAGCCCTTGAAGCACTCGGAGAACGAAGTGCGATCGACAAGCGCGCGGCCTTTCCATGCGCCACCTTCAAGGGCGAATTGTCCGTACCGGGCCCAGTTCCGGGCGGTGAACTCTGATCCGTGAGGCAGCGTCGGTTGCCCGTCACGCCCCCTCTTCCAGGCCGCAGGGGTCGCGCCGATCGGCCGAAGCACCCGCGCTTCGAGATAGGACGCGGGGTCTTTGAAGCGGCCCCCATCGAAGCGTGCGAGCTTACGGCGCATGATCTCGCCGAAGACTTGGAAATTCACGGGACCATAGGCGAAAGACTCGCCGGGATCGGCGCGCATCTTAGTCTCGACGGCTGCGCTATAGGTGGGGGCCCGTCCAATCGGGCCGGCGTGCAGGCCGCTGGTAAGGCTCAGAATTTGCCGAATGGTCACCTGGGAACGAAGCGGATCCGTGCGCCACTCGGTCAGCGTGTCGGCGGCCGGCTCATCGAGAGAGAGAATGCCGTCCCTGACCGCCGCAGCGGCGATGGCGCATGAGAAACTTTTGGTGCCGCTCGCCAGGTTCCAGGCCCTGTCGGCCCTTCCGCCGTTCGGATAATCCTCATAAACGATCGCGCCGTTCTTGATGACGAGAAATGATACGCCGCCGACGGACGCGTTGTAGGCGGCGGCAGCGCGCTCGTCGGCGGTCGCCTGCGCGGCAATGAGCGAGGCCATTCCGATCAGGAGGAGCAGACGCATTGAAACCCCTTTCGACAAGCGCCAACGCTCTAGCAGCGCATTTCCGTCGCCCGCGTGCAACATTGAATTCGTTGCCCGCCCGGAAGCCGCCAAAGGGGCGCCGGGCAGGTTCGGCTTGAACCATGCGGACGCGACTCGACGCCCACCTGGTTGCAATTCGCGCTTTTGCCAGCCGCGCGCGCGCGCAGTCGGCGATCGCTGCCGGGCTCGTGCGCGTCGACGGCGTCGTCGCGAGGAAACCCTCACTCTTGATTGCGGAGTCCTCCGCGATCTCCGTTGACGGCGATGTCCATGATTTCGTGTCGCGCGGGGGCGTCAAACTCACCGCCGCTCTCGACGCCTTTGCGATCGACCCTTCCGGGCTGATCTGCCTCGACCTCGGCGCTTCGACCGGCGGCTTCAGCGATGTCCTGCTCCGGCGCGGGGCGGCGAAGGTTTATGCAGCGGATGTCGGGCGCGGCCAGCTCCATGAGAGAATCGCCGCAGACCCTCGGGTCGTCAGCCTCGAAAAGACCCATGCCCGCGATTTGTCGTGCGCTTTGATCCCCGAGCCGGTCGACCTCATCGTCTGCGATGTCAGTTTCATCAGCTTGAAAAAGGCGCTGCCGCCCGCGCTGACTCTTGCGAACCGCGGCGCGCGCCTCGTCGCCCTTGTCAAGCCGCAATTCGAAGTAGGGGCCTCGCGCCTGCGCAAAGGCGGCCTCGTTGATGCGTCGGACGCGGAGGCCGCCGCGCGGGATATTCGTGACTGGATGGCGCGCCGGTCGGGATGGCGCTTGATCGGCCTGATCGAGAGCCCCATTCAGGGCGGCGACGGCAATCGTGAGTTTCTTCTTGGCGCGACGAGGGACGAGACAAGGGACGCCTAGCGTTCGCGCGACGCTGCGCTTCACGGCGCTCGGCGCGGCGGGCGACGGCGTCGCGGAGTTCGAGGGCAGGCGGGTCTTCGCCGTGAACGCCGCGCCGGGGGACGTGGCGCTCGCCGAAGTCGCGGGCGACCGGGCGGAGATCATCGATTGGATCGAAAAGAGCCGCCTTCGCCGCGAACCTGAGTGCCCGCATACGATTCGTTGCGGCGGCTGCGCGCTCCAGCATGTGGCTACGGGCGCCTACGCCGCCTTCAAGAAAGAGCGCATCGTCTCTGCTTTGGTCCGAGTGGGAATTAACAGCGCGCCCGTCCGCGAGCCGATCCTGATCGCGCCGGCGACGCGGCGGCGCGCGACGTTTGCCGTCCGTCGCCGAAAGGACGGCGTCGCCTTCGGTTTCAACGCGCGGCGATCCGCGGAGATCGTCGCCATCGACGACTGCCGGATCCTCGCCCCGGAACTGCACCGCCGGTTGCCGGCGTTGCGTCGGCTCGCCGAGGCCGTTCCAGCACAGAAGTTCGACGTTCACGTGACGCTATGCGACAATGGCCTCGACGTCGATTTTGTAGGACCGGCGCTCGTCGAGCCGAAAGGTGCGGGGCTGGCGCGTCTGATCGTGGCGGCCGGCGACGTGTTGCGCGTTTCCATGAACGGCGATCCCCTGTTCGCCGTCGAGCCGCCGCGCGTCTCCTTCGACGGCGTTTCAGTCACGCCTCCGCCGGGCGCTTTTCTGCAGGCCAGCAAGGAGGGCGAGGCGGTCTTGATCGAACTCGTCCGGGGTGCGGCGAGCAAGGCGAAGCGGATTGCAGACCTGTTCTGCGGGTGCGGCGCCTTCTCGCTGCCGCTCGCCGCGGCGGCGCAGGTCGATGCTTTTGACGCCGATAGGGCGGCCGTCGCCGCGCTCAACGCCGCCGCGAAGGAGGCCCAGCGCCAGGGCGCCGCGCGAAAGGCGAGGGGCGAATGCCGCGACCTTTTCGAAACGCCGCTCCGCGCCGGGGAGCTTGATCGCTATGACGCCGTCGTGTTCGATCCGCCGCGCGCGGGCGCGGGCGCGCAAGCCGGCGAACTCGCGCGGAGCAAGGTTGCGCTGGTCGTCGCCGTCTCGTGCAATCCCGACACTTTCGCGCGCGACGCCGCCATCCTTTCGCATGGCGGCTATACGCTCCATGAAGTCATGCCGGTTGACCAGTTTGTCTACACCGCCCATGTTGAGCTTGTCGGCGTGTTCAGGAGGTCGTGATGGCGAGTCTGGCCGGTGCGCTTAATGCGGCGGCGCTCGGCGCGGCTTACGGCGCGTCGCAGCTGGCACGGGTCGCTTGGTTCACCGGCCACTATGTCACGGGCCGCAGCAGAATGCGGTCCGCCGCTGAGACGGCGAGGTTCGGCGCGCGCCAGCGCCGGGCGCTCCGCGAGGGTTTTGTCGACCTCTTCCGTGAGGATTGCCGCAACATCCTCGCCGGCGAGTACCGCCTGCCGCCTGATGCGCTGCGCCCGCCGCGACTCGACGAGCTTTGGCGCCGCAGCCGGGACTATTTTCAGGATACGGAGGAGATCCTGCGGCGTCAGGCGGAGCACGGTCATTCGGAGGTCTACGACAAGGCGCTGTCCGACCGGTTTCCCCGCTATTACCTGCAGAACTTCCACTATCAGTCCGATGGCTGGCTCAGCGCCGCTTCGGCGGACCGTTACGACATGCAGGTCGAGACGCTGTTCACCGGCGCCGCCGCCGCCATGCGCCGCCAAGCCCTGCCGGCAATCCGTCGCGCGATCGCCGGGCGCGATCCTGCGTCGCTAAGACTGATCGATCTTGCGTGCGGCACCGGCGTTTTTTTGAACGAAATTAAGGAGAATTGGCCCGGGCTCGACGCGACGGCGCTGGACCTTTCGCCCGCCTATCTCGGCAAGGCGCGACTGACGCTCGCAGGTCGTAAATTCGTGTCATTCCGTGAGGCGAATGCCGAGGCGACGGGCCTCGCCGCCGGCTCTTTCGACATCGTCACCGCCGTCTATCTGTTCCACGAATTGCCGCCGTCGGCGCGGCGCAACGTCGTCGCCGAGGCTTCGCGCCTGTTGAAGCCCGGCGGCGCATTCGTCCACGTGGATACCATCCAGTACGGCGACCGCCCCGAACTTGACGAGGTGCTCAGCGCCTTTCCGGTCGCCTTTCACGAACCTTATTATGACGGCTACTGCCGGGAAAATCTCGACGCCCTCTTTGGGGCGGCTGATTTTGCGCCCGGTGAGCCGGCGAAGCTGGCCTTTCTCACGAAGGTCGCCACCTATCGGAAGGCCGCGCCGGAAACCGCCTAGATCGACTCGCCAGCTAGCGCGTCCTGATAGGCTTTTCGGGCGCGGCGCCGGTCTGCGCACGCCTCAATCGCTCTGTCGTTGGGAAGCAACTTGAACTGCTTCATGAAGGCGGCCGAGGAGCCGAGCATCACGTCTGCGGCGGAAAAGCGTCGACCCAGAATCCATGGGCCGGCGGCGAGGCCTTTTTCAAAGGTCTCGATCATGAGATCAAAATCGCCTCAGCCGCTGCGCTGCCGGTTCGCGGCGAGCCCCTGAAACTTCTCGATCATGGCCGGTTCGATGACGCCGGGCGTAAAGAACATCCACCAGAGGGAAGGCGCGCGCCCCGGATCGTCGATCGCCGGCGCGAGGCCGGCCTGCGGATAGCGGTCCGCCAGATTAAGTGCAGATCGCAGCTGAGTCGGCGGGTCGGGCCTCGTCGTCCGCGCGCGCCGGCGCCTTCCCCATCGGGCTTGCGAGAAGGAATTCGGGGTTTCGCGGCTTCGCGGGGTCGCGAATGTCGGTCAGAACCTTCTCGTAAGGCACGCCGAGTTCGTTCAGCATCCATACGATGCGGACGGCGCGGGTCTGGGGCGGCCAGAACAGTTCATGGCGCGGGCTCGAGAGCCAGGGAGTCCTCAGCTTCCGGCGCCAAATCGTCGAGGAAACGCGAGATCGCCGAGGCCGTCGCATCGGGCGCCTCCTCCATCGGAAGGTGGCCGACGCCAGTCAGAATGACTTTCGTCGCATTCGGCAATCGCTCGGCGAAGGTGTCTGCAGCGCTCACCGGAATGAGGCTGTCCTTGTCGCCCCACAGAACGAGACTCGGCGCAGCAATGTCGCCGAGCCGGTCAGCATAGGCCTCCTCCCGATCGGTGCGATTGCGAATCGCCGTCGCCTGTCGATTGCCGGGAAAGCGCAGCAGCTCCCAGTAACGGTCGACCATTTCGGGCGTCACGATCTCGTCGACTTCGACGGTCTGGTAGACGGAGCGCTCGACCACGCTGCGCGGAGTCACATGCATCAGGATCGGAGACAGCGCGCGCATGCGGGCGAGCTTGAACCCGATTGGGAGCTTCGGGGGCGCTTCGTCGGCGCGCGGCGGCGCGCCGGCTGCGTCCAGCAGCAACAACGCATCGACCCGCTCGGGGTAAGCAAGGGCGTAGCGCCAGGCCACCCAGCCGCCCATGGAGTTGCCGCCCAGGATGAAGCGTTCGACGCCGGCGGCCTGCGCCACGGCGTTGAGAGCCTGCATCATGCCCGCAGCCGAATAGTCGTCCATCGGGTGAGGTCCGGTGAGGCCATGACCCGGCTGATCATAGGTGATGATCCGGTATTCGACGCCGAGCCGCTCAATGAGCGGCCCCCAGGTATGGAGACTCGCGCTGGAGCCATGGATGAGGATCATCGGCGGGCAGTCGCGACACCCCTGATCACGCCAGTGGACCTTCATGCCGCCGGGTCCGTCCGCAAACTGAGCGTTCGGTCCGCCATATTTCGCGATCATGGCCTCGCGATTGGTATCCGGCGTACGGACGAGCAGGATGAGCGCGACGACGGCGGCGATGACAACAGCCAATATGAGGACGACGCGCTTCATGACCCCGATGCTATAGCGACCTGCGCTATTGGGGAACATGCCTTGAATCCAAATAGCGCAGAATGATCAGGTTGTCTCATCCCGCGAGGGAAGTGTCCCCCCAAGACCGCCGCACTGGGCGCGATGAAGGAGCGCATGATCGATGAGAACGCACGCCGTTACGGCGACCGCGACTGGAACGGCGCGGATGCCGACGCACGGGTCATGCCGTCCCCTGGTGACGATTTCGGTCTCCTCAAGGTTTCGCGTGATGGTCCGGCGGGGGGCCAGGATCGAGGACGTCGGCTTCACGGCGAAGCGGGCGACGATGTCCTGTCCGGTCGAGATGCCGCCGAGAATCCCGCCGGCATTGTTTGAAAGAAAATGCGGCCTTCCGTGCTGGATGCGGATTTCATCGGCGTTCTCTTCGCCCGAAAGTTCGGCCGCCGCCATGCCGGCCCCGATCTCGACGCCCTTGACCGCGTTGATCGACATGAGCGCGGCGGCGAGATCGGCGTCTAGCTTGCCGTAGATCGGGGCGCCGAGCCCGGCCGGGAAGCCGCTCGCGACGACCTCGACGATCGCGCCGAGCGACGATCCGGCCTTGCGTGTCTTTTCGAGCAGGTCTTCCCATTTCTGCGCAGTCGATGCGTCTGGGCACCAGAACGGATTGCGGCTGATCTCGCTCCAGCTGAAATTCGCGGGGTCGATTTTGACGGCGCCGATCTGCGTGAGGAAGGCCCGGATCTCCGCCTGCGGATAGAGCGTCGCCAGCGCCTTTCGCGCGACGGCGCCGGCGGCGACCCGCGCGGCGGTCTCGGGGGG
>JACADZ010000168.1 GCA_013389105.1 Parvularculaceae bacterium
ACATCGAGCAGGTGCGGAAGATGGGCGCCGACGGCGTCGGCCTGTTCCGCACCGAGTTTCTGTTCATGAACCGCGACACGCTGCCGTCCGAGGACGAGCAGTTCGAGGCCTACAAGCAGGTGGCGAAGGCGCTGGCCGGCAAGCCGGTGACGATCCGCACCCTCGACATCGGCGCCGACAAGACCGCCGGCGCGCTCGGGACATCGGGCACCCACCGCCAGGCGCCCAACCCGGCGCTCGGCCTGCGCGCGATCCGCTACTGCCTGGCCGAGCCGCAGCTGTTCCTCGCCCAGCTGCGGGCGATTCTGCGCGCCTCGCACCACGGCAAGGTGCAGATCCTGGTGCCGATGCTGGCGCATGCCGGCGAGATCGAGCAGACGCTGGCCATGATCGAGCAGGCCAGGCAGCAGCTGCGCGAGCGGCGCTGCAAGTTCGACGAACACGTCGCCGTCGGCGGCATGATCGAGATCCCCGCCGCCGCGCTGGCGCTCGGTCCCTTCGTCAAGCATCTGCGCTTCCTGTCGATCGGCACCAACGACCTGATCCAGTACACGCTGGCGATCGACCGCACCGACGAAGCGGTGGCCCATCTCTACGACCCGCTGCACCCGGCCGTGCTGCGCCTGCTGTCCCAGGTGATCCAGACCGCGCACAAGGCCGAGATCCCGGTGGCGGTCTGCGGCGAACTGGCCGGCGACCCCCAGCTCACCCGCCTGCTGCTGGGCCTCGGCCTGCGCCAGTTCTCGATGCATCCGGCCCAGCTGCTGGAGGTGAAGCAGCAGGTGGTGATGGCGGACACCGAACAGCTCGTCGCCAAGGTGGCGCGCATCCTGCGCTGCGACGACCCGGCGCGCATCCGCGAGATGGTCGAGCGGCTCTGACACCGCCCTCGTTTCCCGTGATAAAGTTCGCGCCCTATGCGCAAGACCCTGTCTGCCCTGCTGCTTGCCCTCTGCGCCCACGCCGCGCTGGCGGACGAGCCGCCGGCGCTGCCCGAGCCGCCCCTGCCCCCGCTGCAGCCCAGCCTGACCCTGGCCGAGCCGCCGGACTCGCACGCGCCTGCCGCCTCCTTCGTCTCGCGCGCCATCGACGGCGTGCAGGCCACGCTCGACCGGGCGCTCGAATACCTCGGCATCCGCTACAAGTGGGGCGGCGAGAACCCGGAAACCGGCTTCGATTGCTCCGGCTTCGTCCGCTACGTCTATAACGAAAGTCTCGGCCTGCTGCTGCCGCGCAACGCCAGGGCGATGAGCCAGGAAGGCGAGCGCGTCGC
>JACADZ010000155.1 GCA_013389105.1 Parvularculaceae bacterium
AGGCAATGGACGACGCCGAGCTCGATGGGGCCGTCGACGCGATCCAGGTCTACTCGCGCGTCTCGCCGGCCCACAAGCTGCGTGTGGTCACGGCCCTGCAGGGCAGGGGGCACTCCGTCGCCATGACCGGGGACGGCGTCAACGACGCGCCGGCGCTCAAACGCGCCGACGTCGGCGTGGCCATGGGCCGGAAGGGAACCGAAGCGGCCAAGGAGTCCTCCGACATGGTGATCGCCGACGACAACTTCGCCAGCATCGCCGCGGCCGTGGAGGAGGGCCGCACGGTCTACGACAACATCAAGAAGTTCCTGATCTTCGCGCTGCCCACCAACGGCGGCGAGGCCGGTATCCTGGTCACGGCGATCTTCATGGGGATCACGCTGCCCATCACGCCGGTGCAGGTGCTGTGGGTGAACATGATCACCGCCGTCACGCTGGGCCTGGCGCTCGCTTTCGAGCCGGCCGAGGCCGGTCTCATGGCCCGGCCGCCGCGCCCGCCGGCCGAGCCGATGCTCACCCGGTTCCTGGTGTGGCGTATATTCCTGGTGACCGCGGTGATCGTGGTCAGCGCCGTGTCGCTGTTCCTCTGGGAGGCTGGGCGGGCGGGCGTCAGCCTGGAGGAGGCGCGCACGCTGGCCGTCAACCTACTGGTCATGGGCGAGATGGTCTACCTGTTCAACTGTCGTTTCCTGGTCGCCAACTCGGCGTCCGTGCCCGGGCTGCTGGGCAGCCGCTATGCACTTCTGGCGCTGGCCGTGCTGATCCCGCTGCAGCTCGCCTTCACCTATGTGCCGGCGATGCAGGCGCTGTTCGGCACCGCGGGGATCGACCTCGAAGCGTGGGCGTGGGTGGTCGGGTTCGGGGTCGCGCTGTTCCTCCTGGTGGAGGCGGAGAAGGCAATGCTGCGCTGGCGGCAAGCACGCGCTGCGCGCCGGCTCTTCGCATGATTCGGGACATCATGGGCAAAGTCGAAACCATTCTGGTTGCCACCGATCTCTCCGCGCCGGCGAGCTGGGCCGAAACGCGCGCAGGCATGCTGGCCGGTCAGACCGGCGCGAGCATCGACCTGATGCACGCGGTGAGCAGCAGCGCCCTGAACGCGCTGCGCGTGTCCCTGGTCGGCAAGGTCACGGATCCCGAGAAGGTGATGGCGTCGTTGCGCGGCGAAGTGGACAAGGCCGCCGCTGCGCTGGAGGCGGCTCACGGCGTGCAGGTGCGCCGCCATGTCTTCCCGGGCAGACCGGCCGACGAGATTCTCCGGCTGGCAGGGGAGTGCGGCAGTCAGCTCCTGGTCGCGGGCGCACACGGCAGTCATCTGGTGCATCGCCTCTTGTTCGGATCGACCATCGAGCGGCTGCTGTATCGCAGCGAACTGCCGCTGCTCATCGTCAAGCGCTCGCCGCAGGAGCAGTATCGCCGCCTGCTCATAGCCGTCGACTTCTCGGACTTTGCACTGGCCGCGGCGCGTTTCGCCGCGCAGCTCCTGCCCGAGACTGCGCTCACCGCCTTCCACGCTGCCGAGTCGCCGTTCGAGGGCTTGATGCGCTTCGCCGGTGTGTCGGACGAAGAGATTGCCCGTCACCGGGCCGAAACCCTGGCGCAGGCCGAGTCGCAGATGGCGGCCTTCGTCGGTGCGGCCGGTCTGAGCGGCCGCGCCACCTGGCGGCTCGACTACGGCTACCCTGTGCGCGTGCTCGAGCAGGAGGTCGAAAGGGCCAGCCCGGATCTGCTCGTGCTGGGCAAGCACGGGCGCTCCGCCGTGGAGCGCTGGATGGTAGGAAGCATGACTGCACATCTCGCGCGCACCGCCGACTGCGACGTGCTGGTCGTGGCCGGGGTGGGCGCCTGAGGGTGCGGGCGCAGCCGGGCGACGGATCCGGGCAGCTTGTGCGCAACGCGCGCCGGTCCTGCTGACCGGCCTTTTCTCGTGGATCTAGCCAATCAGCTCATCTTCATCGCCGCGCTGCTGTTCCTGTTCAGCATCGTGGCGAGCGCCGGCGCCTCGCGCGTCGG
>JACADZ010000019.1 GCA_013389105.1 Parvularculaceae bacterium
CGCCGACGCTCAGCGTCGGCGTCTTACGCACCTGGCGCGGACTTGGCGATCTCGTCGCCGCGAGCCAGATCGCCGCCAGCCTCCTGCTGGCGGCGATGCTCCGTGTGCTGATGGAGGACCTGTCTCGCCGCAGCCTCGGGGCCGACAGCCCTCGGGCCATTCGCGCTTTCGCACGCCTGCGGCTGAGCTCCCGGCATGCCGCGCCGGCGATTTTCTTGTGCGCCGTTCCTCCGTTTCTCGGCTTCGCGCTGCCGGTCGCGACGCTCCTCGCGAAGGCGATGGAGGGCCGCGGCGGGCGGGACCTCGTCGCCGCCGCGGCGGATACGTTCCTTATCGCACTCGCCGGCGCCGCGCTTGCGGTGATGGCCGGCGGCGCGTTAGCGCTGTCGGCGCGCGGATCGGCAAGCCCGCCGAGGCGCGCCCTCATGAGGGTCGCGACGCTCGGCTACGCGCTGCCGGGCGCCGTCGTCGCCCTCGCGACCGTCGCGGCCGCGGCGTTTCTCGGCGTCGGGTTGGCGTCCGGATTGACCGCGTTGCTCTATGCTTACGTAGTCCGGTTCGCGACGGCGGCTTTCAACACGATCGACGGCGGGTTGAAGCAGATCCATCCGATGACGGAAGAGGCGGCGCGGATGCTTGGCGCCGGCCTGCCCCGCATCGTGCGCCGGCTCTTCCTGCCCGCGGCTCGACCGGCCGTCGCGGCGGGCGCGCTGATCGTCTTCATCGACATCTGCCGCGAACTGCCGGCGACGCTGCTGCTGCGGCCGTTTAACTTCGAGACGCTCGCGACCTCGGTCTATCGCCTGGCGTCGGACGAGCGCCTCGCCGAAGCGGCGCCCGCGGCGCTGCTGCTCATCGCGCTGTCGCTTGCGCCAGTTCTCTGGGTGAACGCGCTCGGCCGGCGCGCCTGAGCGGGCGAGGCTGAAGGCCGGCTGTTTGGAATGGCAGGCGAACCTCCGACGTCCTGCGGCAGTCGCGCTGATCCTGCGCCGCTACGCCGTGACCGAGCGTTTCGCCGGGACGAGCGAGAGAATTTCCTTCTCGATCATCAACGCCCATTCAAGGGCGTCGCGGCCGTCGTCGCCGGAAATCGCCGGCGGCGCCACGCCGCGCACCGCGTCGAGGAAACGGGCGACGCCGAAGCCGAGCGGATCCGCCAGGGCCGGGCCGCCATGATCGAAGGTCGCGGCCGTCTCGACCCCGGTCGTGTTCGAAATCTTGCGATTGACGAAATCTATCTCGACGACGCCGACGCCGTAGTCGAGGGTCATGCGCCGCTCTCGCACCGAGGCGAGACGGCTGGCCTCGAACGTCACGGTTGCGCCGTCGGCGAAGGTGAACTTGGCGTCAGCCTCGTCGGCGTGACCAAAGGCGGCGAGCGACACGGGGTCGGAAAAGCCCATGCGGCGGACGAGATCGATGTCGTGGATCATGAGATCGAACACGACGGACACGTCCTCGCCCCGGCCGGTGACGGGATTACGACGAACACAGGACACCGAGCGCGGTCTGAGACGCCGCCCGAAGATGCCGAAGGCGTCAAAGACGAACCGTTCCTGATGGCCGACCTGCAGGACGAGATGGCGGTCGCGCGCGATTCGGATCAGCCGGTCGGCGTGCGCAAGCGTCAGGGCGATCGGCTTCTCCACGAGCACATGACGGCCGCACTCCAGCGCAGCCCGCGCCACATTGAAATGCGACGACGCGCAGGTCGCGACGGTCACCACATCGACGGCGTTGAGAAACTCCTTGAGGTCAGTAAAGGCCCGCGCGCCGCATTTTTCGGCGAGCGCCTCAGCCCGACCAGCGTCGCGATCGAGCACAGCGGCTAGCCGCACGTCAGGCGATGTCAGATATTTGCTCGCGTGAAGGCTGCCGAACACCCCGGCCCCGGCGACGCCCGCAACGATCTCTCTCGACACTTGCGCCTGCTCCGCCTCAACGCGCGAACGACGCACCTTAGGCGCGATGCTTGAACGAAGAAATCGCGCGCCTAAACGGCCTGCATCAAACAATATTTCGCGCTGTTTCACGCTCCGCTTTCGGCGCGCCGACGCCGTCTCTGGCCGATTTGAGGCGATCAGCCAAAATGAAGGCGAGTTCCAGCGCCTGACCGGCGTTGAGACGCGGATCGCATTGGGTCTGGTAGCGCGCGGCGAGCTCCTGTTCCGAAATGTCGAAGGCCCCGCCGAGGCACTCGGTGACATTTTGTCCGGTCATTTCGAAGTGAACGCCGCCCGGGTAGACGCCCTCGCCGCGACAGATGTCGAAAAATGAACCGACTTCGGAAAGGATCGCCTCGAAGCGCCTCGTCTTCACGCCGCTTTCGGTTTTGATCGTGTTCCCGTGCATCGGGTCCGACGACCACAGGACCTTGCGGCCCGCCGCGGTCACGGCCCGAATGAGGGGCGGCAGACCGGCTTGAATCTTTTCGGCGCCGAAGCGCGCGATGAGAACGATGCGTCCCGGCTCCTCGTTCGGATTGAGGCGGTCGAGGAGTCGCAGGAGATCGTCCGTCGAGAGCGACGGCCCGCACTTCACACCGATCGGATTTTCGACGCCGCGGCAGAATTCGACATGGGCGCCGTCCGGCTGGCGCGTCCGGTCGCCGATCCAGATGAGATGGGCGGACGTGTCGTACCAGCGCCCCGACGTCGAATCGACCCGCGTCATCGCCTCTTCGTAGCCGAGGAGGAGCGCCTCGTGGCTGGTGAAGAAATCCACCTCGCGCAGCGACCGCACTTCGTGGCTGGTGACGCCGCAGGCCTGCATGAAGGTGAGCGCTTCCGAAATGCGGTCTGCAAGCGCCTGATAGCGCGCCGTCTGCTTGGCGCCGGAAACGAATTCGAGGTTCCACTTGTGCACGTTGTGGAGGTCGGCGTAGCCGCCGCCGGCGAAGGCGCGGATGAGGTTCAAGGTGGCCGCCGCCTGGCCGTAAGACTTCAGCAGGCGCTGGGGATCGGGCGTGCGCGACGCGGGCTCGAACTCCATGCCGTTGATATTGTCGCCGCGATAGCTCGGCAAGGTGACGCCGTCGCGGGTCTCGGTCGCCTCCGACCGCGGCTTGGCGTACTGGCCGGCGATCCTCCCGACCTTCACGATCGGCATGCCGGCCCCGAAGGTGAGCGCCGCCGACATCTGCAGCAGGACGCGGAAGGTGTCGCGGATGATGTTCGGGTGGAACTCCTTGAAGCTTTCGGCGCAGTCTCCGCCCTGGAGGAGAAAGGCGCGCCCTTCGGCCACGTCGGCGAGGTTCCTTTTGAGCGTCCGCACCTCGCCCGCGAACACTAGCGGCGGGTAGCCGGACAGCTCCTTTTCAACGGCCGCGAGCGCCGTCGGATCGGGATAATCCGACGGGATGTGCATGGCGGGCTTGCGGCGCCAGCTCGACGGGCTCCAGCTCATCATCCGGTGATAGCTGGCGCCCCGCTGCAGCGCAATAAAAGCCATGCCTCTCTTGGGTTGCGCGGCGTCCTCCCGCCTCCGTCGCTCGTCGTCGTCATCGCACCGCCCCTTGCCGCCGGGCGCAGCTTCTACCGCTCCGCCGACCGGAATTTTTCCGGAATCTCGAGAGGATAAGGTGCGGCTCGGCGTGTGCGGCACAAACCTCGCCGCGACGGGCGGTCGCGGCGGCACGCTCCGCATTACAGACCGAACGCGGCGCGGCGCAAAAATGCGCCCGCCTCAGGGGAAGCGGGCGCGGGGTCAAAGCGTGAAGGGGTGGGCTTTACGCTTTGAGGGCGGCGGAGATGACTTCGCCTTTCTTGATTTCGCAGATCGCTTCAATCGACTCGCCGCCGGCGTTCGGGATGAGGAGGAGCTCGACCTTGCGAACCTGCGCGCCTTTGGATTTCACGAACTTGGCGCGATAATCGTCCGCCGCGGCGACGCCGTTGGCGTCGAGGGCGGCGGCGCAGCGCGCGACATCGTCCGTTTCGGAGGCGAAAGCGGTCGCCGGCAGGGCGACGAAGCCGACGGCGGAAACAACGGCGAAGGCGGCGGCGAACAGAACTTCTCTCATGACTCTCTCCTTTTTTCCCCGCCGGATCTGGGCCGGGGCGTTTGGCTGCTTTTCCGATGGCGACCGCTTTTTCACAAGGTCGCTTTACGCAACAATTTATATACTATCGTTTTTTAAAGCGTCAAGTATATTTTTCAGGCGACCGGGGTGTTATATGATCTTACGACAAGGCCGCGACAGCCGGCCGACAAGGCCCCTTGAGGGAGGGACCGCCGCAAGAAGGGAACGCATGTCAAGGACTTACAATCAGGATTGCGTATTGGCCTACGCCCTCGATCTGCTCGGAGAGCGCTGGACGTTCCTGATCATCCGCGAGCTGTTTCTGGGACCTCGACGCTTCGGCGACCTTCACGCCGCCCTCCCCGGCATCGGCACCAATCTGCTCAGCAAGCGCCTCAAGGAGCTCGAAGAGGCCGGACTCCTCGCGGCGACCGCGTCGGATGCGAGGGGCCAGTACCGACTGTCGGAGTCCGGGGAGGAGCTGAGGCCGGTCGTCCGGGCGCTGATGTTCTGGTCGATCAAGTACTTCATGGAGCGCCCGGACGCCTGCCCGCCCAAGGACTGCATCTTCTCCAACGACCTGCAGCCGGACTCCGTCGCGCTCGCGCTGGAGATGTTCGTCAACAAGTGCGCGACGCCGTTCTCGAATTACGTTCTTCACGTGCGCATCGACGAGCATCCGTATACGTATTATTTCATGAACGGCGAAATGACGGCGCGGCGCGGCGCGGACGCCCCCGCCGTGGCGCGCATCGAGACCGACGTCGCCGCATTCATGCAGGCGATGCGCAGCGAGATCTACCTGCCGCAAATGCGGGAACGCGCCGTCCTCTCGGGCGACGAAGCGGTGATCCGCCATTTCCTGACCTCGATCATGCCGGGCGCGCATGTCGCCGACGAAGTCGCGCGGCAGATCTCGGCGAGCGCGTCCCTTCACGCCTGACGGGAGCCTTGGCGCCTTGCGCCAAGGCTCAGGGGAGCTTCTCGGCCCGCGCCGTGTCGAGATAGCGGGCCGATCTGGGCTTCAGCGAGCCCCTGTCGAAGGTGAAGAGCAGCGGATTGCCGGTCGGAATCTCGACCTGGACGATGTCGTCGTCCGACACGGCGAGCAGCGTCTTGACCAGCGCCCGCAACGAATTGCCGTGCGCCGCGACAATGAGCGATTGGCCGCGCGCGAGCCGCGGCGCGATGTTCGACTCCCAGGCCGGGGCCACCCGGGCGAGCGTCGTCTTCAGCGACTCAGTATCGGGAATCTTCAGCCCGGCGTAGCGCGGGTCGGCGGCGAAGCTGAACGGACTGGCGGGGTCGAGCGGGGGCGGCGGCACGTCGAAACTTCGCCGCCAGATCTTCACCTGCGCGTCGCCATGCTTCTCGGCGGTCTCCTTCTTGTTGAGGCCGGTGAGGCCGCCGTAATGGCGCTCGTTTAGGCGCCAGTCGGTCGTCGTCGGCAGCCACATGCGATCCATGCCCTCGAGCGCGAGCCAGAGCGTTCGAATGGCGCGCTTCAGAACTGACGCATAAGCGGCGGCGAACTCGATTCGCGTCTCTTTGAGCAGCGCGCCGGCGCGAGCGGCTTCGGACCGGCCGCGCTCGGTGAGGTCGACGTCCACCCAGCCCGTGAAGCGGTTCTCGAGGTTCCAGTCGCTCTGTCCGTGGCGAATCAGGGCGAGGTGGGTCATGCGGGCTCCCCATCAGTCAGTTGCTCAAACTGCCTAGCGCCGTCCCCCAGCCGCGCAAACCGTCGCCATGCCGGCGAAACCAATCGCGCGCGGCCTCAACGTCGACGCCAAGGCTTCGGACCGTTCTCCAGAAGGCCGGCGAGTGGTCGAGATGGACGAGATGGGCGCATTCATGCGCCGCGACCGCGTCGAGCATCGCCGGCGGCGCGAGGATGAGGCGCCAGGAAAAGGACAGGGCGCCCTCCGCCGAACAAGACCCCCAGCGCGAGCGCAAGTCGCGGATGGAGATGCGCTGAACGTGCTTTCCGAGCGCCCGGGCATGAACGTCGACCCTGGCCGCGATGTCGCGGGCCGCTTCACGCTTCAGCCAGTCGACGAGGCGCCGGTTTACATGGGAGGCGTCGCCGCCGACCAGCAGCGCCGGCTCCGGGTCGTCGAGGCGCCGGACCCGCATACGGGGCGGCCCGTCGAGGGTAATGCGGTGGGGAACGCCGCGATAGGGACATGATCCGCCGGGGGCGAATGGCCTTGCTGTGGCGCCGTGCTCGAATTGGCGGGCGATCCAGTCGGCCTGGCTCTGCGCGAAACGCAGGGCCTCGGGAATCGCACGCCTCGAAGGCGCGGTGAGGCGCACGACGCCTGCGACCGTATCGACCCGCACAATGAGCCGCCGCGCCCGGCGATTGACGCGGGCGACGACCGGCGCCCGGCGCGCGCCAAGATCGATGGCCAGCCCGGGCGGCTCGACGGCGAAAGCTTTCCTCAAGCGGGTCAAGCGAGAGTTCCGAATCTCTTGGCCTTGACCCTATAAGTCGCTTCTCGCTGCAAGGGAAACTGCTCCTCCGCATGGACGCGTCGTCGCCAGATCACGGTCCCGATCCCGGCCCTGGCGCGTCGGAGACGACGCCGCTGATGGCCCAGTACCTCGACATCCGGTCGAGATGCGGCGATGCGCTGCTCTTTTATCGCATGGGCGATTTCTACGAGCTTTTCTTCGACGACGCCGTCAAGGCCGCCGCGGCTCTCGACATCGCGCTGACGAAGCGCGGGAAGCATCGGGGCGAGGACATCCCGATGTGCGGCGTCCCTTATCATTCGTATGAAAACTATCTCGCCCGCCTCATCCGCAAGGGCTTCAAGGTCGCCATCTGCGAGCAGACCGAGGACCCGGCCGAAGCGAAGAGGCGCGGCTCAAAGTCGATCGTCCGTCGCGACATCGTGCGCCTCGTGACGCCGGGCACCCTGACCGAGGAGACGCTTCTCGACAGCTCGAGGCCCAACCACCTCGGCGCCGTCGCGGTCCTGCGGGGCGGGGCCGAGGCGGCGCTCGCCGCCATCGACATCTCGACCGGCGACCTCAGCGTGCGCGCGACCTCGGCCGCCTCGTTCCGCCTGCATGCGGCGGCCCTCTCCCTCGCAGAGCTCGTCGTCGCCGACGAGGAAGCCCCGACCGACGACTGGCGGGCCGCCCTCGCCGAAGCAGGCGGCGCGACGCCCATCGCTCGGCGCCCCGCCGCTGATTTCGACAGCCGCGCGGGCGAGCGGCGCCTGCGCGAGGCGTTTGCAGCGCAGGCGCTGGACGCGTTCGGCGACTTCTCGCGCGCCGAAGTCGCAGCCCTCGGTGCGCTCATATCCTATGTGTCGCTGACACAGGTCGGCAGACTGCCGGCTCTCAAGCGGCCGCGCCGGCTCGAGGACGGCGCGGTCATGCTGATCGACGGCGCGAGCCGGGCGTCGCTGGAGATTTTGGAGTCGCAATCAGGCGCCCGCGACGGCTCGCTGTTTTCAGCGGTCGATCGCACCGTGACCGGACCCGGCGCGCGACTCCTCGCACAGCGCCTCGCTTCGCCGCTCGTCTCGCCGGCGGCGATCAACCAGCGCCTCGACGCCGTCGCCTTCTTCCTCGACGCGCCGACGCTGTCGGAGCGACTGATCCTGCGCTTGCGCCGCACGCCGGACATGGCGCGCGCGCTGTCGCGCCTGACGCTCGGCCGCGGCGGCCCCCGCGATCTCGCCGCCCTTCGCGAC
>JACADZ010000006.1 GCA_013389105.1 Parvularculaceae bacterium
GAGTCGCGCGCGGCGCCGCGCGCCTCGCCGGCTGAAGGTCATCTCATCCTTGCCGAGCGCCATCCGCCGCGCCGCCCGCCGTCTTCGCCAGGAGCGCCTCCTCAGGCCGTCCGCAGCGGCCAGTTTTCCGCCTTCAGCGCCTTTGGAACCATCGGCGACATGAGTTCCATCATACCGAGCATCATTTGCGCCCCGAACGTGACCTTGCCGGTCTCGACATAGGCCTTGAAGTTCTCGACGATGAATTTCGCGCCGTCCGCCATCGACTTCTCGCTCTTCGAGCCGGCCGGAATGTTTTCCGTGATCAGGCAGAACTCGACGCCCTCAGGCGTCTCCTTCAGCGTGTAGATGACGCGCGAGGCCGCGTCGTCATGCGCCGTCAGCCGGAACGACGTCGTCATCCGCCGCGGCGGGTCCATTTCAAGAATTTCGCCGATCACGGCGACCACTTTCTTGTCTTTCGAGAGCATGCGGTAGGGCGCGCCGGCCTTGAAGCCCGGCGTGTCCCAGCTTGAATTCCAGAAGAACGGCCGCGGCTTCTTCGTGTCGACGAGCTCGGACCACACGGTCTCGATCGGAGCCTTGATCAGCACCTTGTAGACGGCCCGGTCCGCGTATTTGGCGTTGCTCATGCGTCGTCATCCTTCTTGGTCTTGCTGCGTCGCTCGGCGCGAGCCTTGATTTTGAGGATCTCGCCCGCGAAGTGCCTTGAAAGATCGTCCGTCCAGCGATCATAGATCATGCAGATGGGGGCGGCGTTGAAATAGAGCCGCCGCGTGCGCCCGTCTTTCTCGGAGATGAGGAGCCCCGCTTCCTCGAGCACGGCGAGATGCTTCATCACTGCGATTCTCGACACGTCGAAGGAGCCGGCGAGCGCGCCGACGCCGATGCCCGGGTTCTGTTTCACGATGTCCAGCATGCGTCGGCGGCTTTCATGCGCGAGGGCCTGAAAAACGGCGTCGTATTCGGCCTCCTCAGTCATTCCCCTCCGCGGCCCCGGCTTCGATGCGCGCCTTGAAGGCGGAAATAACGCTCGCCCACGCTTCGTCGAAATAGGCGAAGGCGACGTCGAAGTCCGGGCCCGCGCCCCAGCCGTCGGCGACCAGCGTCACGTGCGTCGTTTCCGCGCCGATCGGCTCGAAGTTGACCGTGACATGGCTCTTGTGCGGCCGCACGGCCATGTCCGGCCGGTTGGTCCAGGTGAACGAAATCATGCGTCCCTCCTCGTAGCCGAGGATCACGCAGTCGTCGCAGCCGCGGCTTCCCGCCGGCGCGTCCTTGATGATGAACACCTGGTAGGGCCCGCCGGGACGAAGCTCGATATTGGTCTCGAGAGCCTCGCCGCCGGGAAAGAAGCTCTGAAAGCCTTCATTGGTGGTCCACAGCCGCCAGGCCGAAACGGCGTCGGTCGGAACCGTGATTTTCTCGACGACCGCGCGGTGCCCAGCCGCCGACGCGGCATTGCCGGCAGACATGAAGAGCGCCGCCAGAAAAGCGAGAGAAGCGCGCATGAGGTCCTCCGAAAACATGTAACCTGTGTGTTACATGTTTTCGGACCGCCGTCAACCTGCCTCAGCCGGGCTTTCGGAACTTGAGGGTCATCCGGTCGGACTCGCCGATCGCTTCCATCTGCGCCTTCAGCGCCGGATTGTCGCGGCTGGTGGCGAGCGCCGGCGGCAGACGCCACACGAAGTCCTGCTCCGTCGGCTGATCTTTGGGGTTGGCGTTGATCTCGCTCGACGCGACGAATTCAAATCCGGCCGCCGTGAACGCCGCGATGACGGCGTCCTGCTTCAGGTAGCCGTTCTCTCCGTCGGCCCAGGCGTCCGAATTGGCGACCGGGGCGCGGTGCTGCTCGACGCCGACGAGTCCGCCGGGCTTCAGCAGGTCATAGGTGTCCTTGAGCGCCGCCGTCAGATAGCCGCCGTCATCCTCGAAGCGGCTGAAGTGATGCAGCGCACGGAACATGAGGACGATGTCGGCCGTTCCCTTCATCTCTTCCGGCAGCGACCCGTAGACGACGGCCTTCGCCGGCGCGCAATCGTCCTCGCACCAGCCCACGGCCTGCGCCGGCCACTCAGCGGCCCAGACCTTCTGCTTTTCAGGATCGGGCGCAAACTCGCCGAATAGAGCCCACATCTCGAGCGGATAGTCTGCGCCGATCACCGCCCCGGACGCGCCGAGATACGGCATCAGGATCTTTGTCCACCAGCCGCCTCCGGGAAGAACCTCAACGACGGTCATCCCCGGCTCGACGCCGATGAATTGCAGCGTTTCCTTCGGATGACGGTGCTGATAGCGGGCCTGCTCCTCCGCCGGCTGTGCGGCGAGGATGCGGTCGAGGCGCTCCGAACTCGTGAGCGGATCAAGAGCCGACTCCTCCGAGGATGGCGCCTGCGGCGACGCCGCGCCCGCGGTCTGGTCTGCGTCCTTGCTTGAACACGCGCAAAGCGCGACGGCGGCTGCAGCGATCAACAGGACGTTGCGCACAAGAGTCTCCCTTTGATGTCGCCGGCATACAGCCTGTTTTTCGGATCAGCCGCAAGCCTCCGCCCGCGGCGCGGTTTCGCCGGCTGCGCCTGCCCGTCGATCACCCGCCTCGCATAGGGGCTGCTGCAGCGGAAACGCGCCATTGAGGAGCGCGGCGCGCCTCAGCGCCGGCGTCGGCCGGCCCCCGCCCTTTCTTGAGTGAACAGGCGGTCCGGCGACGGCGCGAGGCGGGACCGCCCGCTCCGCGCCGACGATTCGATGATCCGCCCTCTCCGACGCATGGTCATCGGCCGCCGCGGCGGCGATGGCCGCCTCGGCGTCCGCCTCGCTTCGCGGGACCGGCGTCGCGGGCGTTCGAGCCGGTTGCTGCAAAGGTTGCTCAGCAGACAGATCAGGCGTCGTCGTCGGACGCGCCGTCGCGGGCCGGGCGGCGGAAGCCGCCTTGTCGCGATCGGCGCCGACGAGCCGTGCAAGCCGCGTCAGCGATTGAATGAGCGTGTCGGCTTCGCGCACCAAACCTGGCGAGTCCGGGTGCGTCGCCGGAAGCGCCGCAAGGCGCAGCGCGCGATCCTCCAGCGCTTCGCAAAGCAGGAGTTCCGCGCAAAGAAGGCGCGCCAGGCGCGAATGAGCGGCTGACGCGACGGGGTCGGGGGGCGTGTGCATGTTTGTCATGGCGGAGATCATAACCCGGCCCGGACTCGCGGGGATATCTATCCCCGTTTAATGATGAATCGGCGCTCTTTATGCGGATCGTTTCGGATATATGATGCAAAGTTATGCAACCGCCGGTCTATAACTGCGAAAAAACGCATCCGTAAGCGGAATATCGCCATTTTTCGCCGTAAAATCAGGCGCTTGACGCTTCCGGCGCGACTGGTTCCGCCGCCTGTTCTTTGGGCGATGGAATGCGCGCGCCTCGCGGGACGGCGATCGCATCATTTTCTGCAATATAAGTCGTATACGGACGGTATGAATCGGCCCGCCGCCCCCGGCGCTCCAGGGCCTTCGGCGATCAAGAAAAGAACCTCTGCGCGGATTCCATCGCGCGCGCATCGGCGAGGACGTCTCCGGGCCGGATCGACGCCTTCGGCCCGCAGCCATGCGGTCCGCGCGTCGAGATAGAGGTTGGCGCCCGCCGGCAGGCTGTACCAATGGACCGGCGCCGCCGTCACGATGTCGCTCGCCTCGAGGGTCGCCGTCAGGAGTTCGAGTTCGGCGCCCCTCGGCGGGGGAAAGTCCGCCTGCGGATGACGTCGGTCCTCGAACGGCGGCAAGGGATAGTCGGCAAGCGCCATCCAGCGCTGCGCCGCGCCTTGAGGCAGGCTGGCGGCCGCGCGTCTCGCAAGTCTTTCCGCGTTGCCGTCGCGCCGGCCGCTGGCGAGAATGAACAGAAATCAGTCCGGCATGACTGGCGGCGTCGCCGCGCCCGAGGCGCTTTCGAACCCGTCGAGGCTTTAGTGCATCGCCTTCACAATCTCCTCGGTCATCTTCTTGGCGTCGCCGAAGAGCATCATGGTGTTGGGACGGAAGAACAGCTCGTTCTCGACGCCGGCGTAGCCCGAGGCCATCGAGCGCTTGATGAAGAGCACGGTCTTCGCGTTCTCCACGTCGAGGATCGGCATGCCGTAGATCGGCGAGGTCTTGTCGGTCTTGGCCGCCGGATTGGTCACGTCGTTGGCGCCGATGACGAAGGCGACGTCGGCGGTGCGGAACTCGTTGTTGACGTCCTCGAGCTCGAAGACTTCGTCATAGGGCACCTGCGCTTCGGCGAGGAGAACGTTCATGTGGCCGGGCATGCGGCCCGCCACCGGATGGATCGCGTATTTCACCTCGACGCCGTTTTTCTTCAGCGTGTCGGCGAGTTCCTTCAGCGCGTGCTGAGCCTGCGCCACCGCCATGCCGTAACCCGGCACGACGATGACCTTGCCGGCGTTTTTCATGATGAAGGCCGCGTCGTCGGCCGAGCCCTGCTTCACGGGGCGTTGCTCGATCGCGCCGGCGGCGGCGGCGACCTCGCCGCCGAAGCCGCCGAGAATGACGGAGATGAAGGAGCGGTTCATCCCCTTGCACATGATGTAGGAGAGGATGGCGCCCGACGAGCCGACCAGGGCGCCGGTGATGATGAGCGCCATGTTGTGCAGCGTGAAGCCGAGCGCCGCCGCGGCCCAGCCAGAATAGGAATTCAGCATCGAGATCACGACCGGCATGTCGGCGCCGCCGATCGGGATGATCAGCAGGAAGCCGAGCGCGAGCGCGACGAGGGTCAAGAGGAAGAAGACGATCGGCGACTGCACGTCGAACATCAGCATGCCGATGAGGAGGACGAGAACAAAGCCGAGCGCGATGTTGATAACATGCCGGGCCGGCAGCAGGATCGGCTTGCCGCTCATCCGCCCCGAGAGTTTCAGGAAGGCGATGATCGAGCCCGTGAAGGTGATCGCGCCGATGGCCACGCCGAGCGACATCTCGAGCACCGACGCCATCTTGATGCCGCCCGGCTCGCCGATGCCGAAGGCCTGCGGAGCGAGGAAGGCGGCCCAGGCGATCAGGACCGCCGCAAGGCCGACGAGGCTGTGGAAGGCCGCGACCAGCTCCGGCATCTGGGTCATCTGAACCCGGCGCGCAATGTAGGCGCCAGGCACGGCGCCGAGGGCGACGCCGCCGATCACCATCGCCCAGACTCCAAGGTGATGCCGCTGCAGGATGAACAGCGTCGTCAGCACCGCGACGCCCATGCCGATGACGCCGAAGCGGTTGCCCGAGCGCGCCGTCTCCGGAGACGACAGGCCGCGCAGCGCGAGGATGAAGAGGATGCCGGCGGCTACGTAGAGCAGCGCCGGAAGGTCGTGAGCCATGGGCGCCCCTATCGCTCCTTCTTCTTGTACATTTCCAGCATGCGCTGCGTGACCATGAAGCCGCCGAAGATGTTCACCGACGCGAGCGCGACCGCGAGCATCCCGAACAGCTTCGGCCACAGGCCGGCCGCCGATCCGGCGAGGTCGGCGCCGACGGCGATCAGGGCGCCGACGATCACCACCGATGAGATGGCGTTGGTCACCGACATCAGCGGCGTGTGCAGGGCCGGCGTGACGCTCCAGACGACGTAGTAGCCGACGAAGATCGCCAACAGGAAAATCGCAAAGAGATAGATGAAGTCGGACGGGCCGCCGCCGGCCACGGCGACGATCTGGTCGATGAGGCCCTTGGCTTGCTCTGAGGCCTCGGCGAGCGACTCGGAGGACTCCGCCGCGCGGTCCGCCGCTTCCTTCAGCGCCTTGGAGGCGGCTTCGACTTCTTCGGCAGGCGTTGCTTGCTGTTCCTCAGCCATGGGTCGTTCCTTGTTGAGCCGGGGCCGCGGCGCCGCCGCCGCTGTCTGCGCTCGCCGGAGTCGCCCGGGCTTCCGGCGCCGCCGGCGCGCCGCCAAATCCCGGGTGCACGATGCGGCCGTCGCGGGTCAGCCCGACGCCCTTGATGATGTCGTCGTTCCAGTCGATGGCGAGGGCGCGCTGGTCCTTGTTCCAGAAGGCTGAAACGAAGTTGAGAACATTGCGCGCATAGAGATTGGAGGCGTCGGCCGCGAGCCGCCCGGGCACGTTGACGAAGCCGAGAATGACGACCCCGCCTGCATCGACCGCCTCCCCGGCCTGGCTCAGAGCGACGTTGCCCCCCTGCTCCACGGCAAGGTCGACGATGATCGAGCCCGGCTTCATCGACCGCACCATCTCCTCGGAGACAAGGCGCGGCGCCGGACGGCCGGGGATCAGGGCCGTGGTGATGACGATGTCCTGCTTCTTAATATGCTGACTGACGAACTCCGCCTGCCGACGCTTGAAGTCGTCAGACATCTCCTTGGCGTAACCGCCGGCTGTTTCAGCGGTTTTCATCGCCTCTTCATCGACGGTGACAAAAGTCGCGCCGAGGCTTTCGACCTGCTCCTTGGCGGCGAAGCGCACGTCCGTCGCCGAGACGACGGCGCCAAGCCGGCGCGCCGTCGCGATCGCCTGGAGGCCGGCGACGCCGGCGCCCATCACGAACACCTTCGCCGGCGCGATGGTGCCGGCCGCCGTCATCATCATGGGAAGGGCGCGGCCGAAATAGGCGGCGGCGTCGATCACCGCCTTGTAGCCGGCGAGGTTTGACTGCGACGACAGGACGTCCATCGACTGCGCGCGCGTGATGCGCGGCATGAGGTCCATGGCGAAGGCGTCGATCCCGGCGCTCGCATAGGCGCGCAGAAGGTCCGGCTCGGCGTAGGGCGACAGGATCGCGACCAGCTTGGCTCCGCGCGGCATGAAGGCGATCTCGCGCTGGCTCGGGCGCTGCACCTTCAGGACGAGATCGGCGGCGTTCGACGCATCGGCGCCGCTGCGGGCGATCTCGGCCCCGACGTCGCGATAGGCCTGGTCGGAAAAGCGCGCGCCTTCGCCGGCGCCCGTTTCGACGACCACGCTCGCGCCCATCGCGAGGTACTTCTTCACCGTGTCGGGCGAGGAGGCGACGCGGGTCTCGCCCGGCCGCGTTTCCTTCAAAACAGCGATCTTCATCCAGCCTCCCCGATGCGCAGGCGATCAGGACCAGTGGGTCTGACGGAACTTGCGCCGGCCCGGCCCGCGCACGCTACGTGACCGGTCAATGCGAGAAGAACGTCTTCACGACGAAGAAGACAAGGAGATAAGTGAGAATGCCGGCGACGAGGGCGACGCCGACGCCGTTTCGGATCACCAGATTTGTAAAGAACACCGCGAGCGCCATGCAGAACGGGACGCCGACTTCACCCGTCGCCTTCATGATCGCCGTATAGGATCGCCGATGTTCTTCCGCATCCATCAGGCGCTGCGCTGCGTCGTCCGCCATGTCGTCCGTCCTGGTCCCGGCCTCAAATGAGATTTACTGGCGGAATTCCCTGTTTTCGGCAAGGGGCGCTGGCGTCGATATCGGCACGCTTCAGAGCGGCGGCGCCGGCTGGCGCGCCCGAAGGCGCTGCAGCGCGTAAACCGGCAGGCCGGCGGCAAGAAGAACGGCGCCCCACAGGCCCGCCTCGAGCCCCGATCCGGCGATCGCGAACAGGGAAAAGGCGATGCCGGCGAGGGATACCAGCCTTGAGAACGCGCTCCGGCCGCTTCCCAGAAGGTTGGCGAGCGCGCAGACGAGGTAAGGGAGCAGGATGGCCACGACGCTCATGTTGACGAGGAACTTGAAGGCGTTGATGGGGCCGCCGGCATAATTGGCGAGCAGCAGCAAACACCCAAGGCCCGACGAAAGGATGACGGCCGGCGCCGGAGCGCCGCCCGCGTTGAAACGCGCGAAGGGCGCGGGCGCAAGGCCGTCCCGCGCGAGCGCCGTCAGCGCCTGGCCGCAGACGAAAATGACCCCGTTCAGCGCCCCGGCGGTCGCCACCAGCGCCCCCGCCGCGACGAGCGCCGATCCGCCCGGGCCGAAGGCCCGCGCGGCGTCGGCGAAGGGCGCGCTCGACCGCGCGAGCTCATCGGCAGGCACGAGCCGCATGACCGCGTAGGTCGCGGCGAGATAGACGAACGCGACCGTCAGCATGCCGACGACCAGCGCACGCGGGATGGTGCTCTCGGGGTCCTTGACGTCCGACGCCGCGACCGCGCCCGCCTCGAACCCCGTGAACGCCCACAGCGTCAGGAGCGCTGTCGCGGCGAGGGCGGCCGGGAGCGGCTCCGCCTTCGGATTGGCCTCGGGCAGGTTCGCATTCTCGCCGGCGGCAAGGCCGAGCGCGGCGACGGCGAGCAGCGGCGCGATCTTGAGGAGGGTCGTCGCGATCTGCACGGCCCCCATCTCCTTGACGCCGCGCAGATTGACCGCCGTCAGCACCAGGATGATCGCGAACGCCGCAAGGACCTCGCCTGCTCCGCCGCCCGCAAGGGCCGGTGCGAACACGGGGAGATAGCCGGCGAAGGCGACGGCGATCGCCGGAACCGCGATCACGTACGAGACCCAGAAGCCCCAGCCGATGACGAACCCGGCGAGATCGCCGAAGGCGGCGCGCGTATAGGCGTAAGGCCCGCCGCTTTCGCGCGTTCGGGCGGCGAGGCTGGCGAAGGAGAGCGCGAGCGCGAGCGCCCCCGCGGCGGAGACGATCCAGCCGCCGAAGCTCACCAGTCCGTAGGGCGCGAGCACCGCGGGGAGCGTGAAGACGCCGGAGCCGATCATGCAGCCGGTGGTGAGGGCCCAGGAGGCCCAGAAGCCGAGGCGGCGATCGCCGCTAGGGCCCTTGGCGCCGGTCACACGCCGACCCGCACCGGCCAGGTCGTCAGGAGCGCGCGCAAGGTCGAGACGAAAGCGAGCGGCTCCTCCATCATGAGGTGATGGTGCACGCCGGGCATCATGATCACCGGCGAGCGCCCGCGCGCCTGCTTCTTTAAATGGGCGAGGCCGTCGCCCTGAGCGAACATCGACTCCTCCCCGTAGATGAACGCCAGCGGACACCGCGGCGCCAGGAAAAGGTCGCGGTCGAAGTGGATGTCGAAATTGCGCCCCTGCGCCGGATCGAACTTCCAGGTCCAGCCCGGCTTGCCGTCCGGGCCCTGGACCTCGCGGATCCCCGTCCGCGCGATATAGTCGACGAGATAGAGTTGGTCGCTGGTCTGGTTCGGCAGGAACCGGAATCTCGAAATCGGCTCCTCCGGGGTCGCGTAGATCTTCGCCGTGCGCTCATGGGCCGGCGAGGCGCTCCCCTTTAGGACGGTGTAGCCTTCGTCCGGGTCAGGAAGGCCGATCGGACTGTCGATGACGACGGCGCCGGAAAGATGCTCGCCGTCGCGCTCGACCGCGGCGAGCGTCATCCAGCCGCCGAAGGAATGGCCGACGACGATCGGCCGGCGCGAGGGATCGGCGCCGCAGTCGCGATAGACGGCGAACAGCTCATCGAGCGCGAGGTTCAAGGAGTAGCGCTGGCGCCAGCCCGAGTCGCCCATGCCGGAAATATCATAGGCGACGACGCGGAAGCGGTCGGCGAAAAACGGCGCGAAGGGACGCCACCAGTTCCGGTGCGCCCGCCCGCCATGAAGGAAGATGAGGCCGCGCTGGCCGGGCCGCCCCCACGCCGTATATCGGATCGCGGCGCCCTCGACCTCGATCGACCCTTCGTCCGAGGGCGCGGCGATCGCCTGCTCGAACCAGGAGGGCGCCGGCGGCTTCGCGCCCTTGAGCGCCGCCAGCGGACGGATGAAAGCTTCTGCGTCGGTCATGAGCCACTCAAAGCCGCCCCGCGCCGTCGGGTCAAGCTTTGGAGGCGCGGATCTCCTCGGCGCCGTAGATGCGCAGAACCGGCGGCGCAGCGGCCAGCCGCGCCGCTTCTGCGGCGAATTCCCTCGACGCCGCGAGCGCGAAATGGGCGAGCGGCGCCTCGCGGTCGCGCCAGCGTTCAAAGAAGACGAGCCGGTCGGCGCTCTCGGCATCGACCGCGACGCCGTGCTCGAGGCAGCCGGCCTCGCCGCGCGAGCGGCGCACATGCGCCAGGCTGATCTCGATGAGCCGGCCCCGATCGCCCCGACCTGCGACCAGGCTGCCGGCGACAGTCATCATGTTCGTCTCTCTTGCTGGTTCGCCGAGCGCATTGCTCCGTAAACAAATCATGAAGGCCGCGCTGACCCGGAATGAAACGGTTTAAGGGCAAATTTACCTCGCGCGGCTAAAGCTCGGCCTCAATACGCCGCCGCGAAAGGACTTAAGGCGCCCATGGCGAAAACCGTTTTAATCGTTGACGACGATCCGACGCAACGGCGCCTGATGCGCGCGGTCTGCGAGAAGGGCGGCTATCCGGTCCTGCAGGCCGAAAGCGGCGAACAGGCGCTGTCGATACTGCAGAGCCCGCAGGGCGGCGACGTGGCGCTGGTGATGCTCGACCTGCGCATGCCGGGGCTCGGCGGCATGGAAACACTGCTGCGGATCAAGTCCTATCGCGAAGAAATGCCGGTTATCGTCCTGACCGCCCAGGGCGGCATCGACACCGTCGTCGAGGCCATGCAGAAGGGCGCATCCGACTTCTTCGTGAAGCCGGCGAGCCCGGAGCGGGTGATCGTCTCCATCAATAACGCGCTCAACCTTACGACTCTGAAGGGCGAAGTCTCGCGCCTCAAGCGCAAGCGCGACGGCGCCATGGGCTTTAAAGACCTCATCGGCGAGAGCGCCGCCATGCGCAACGTGCTGCGCCTCGCCGAGCGCGCCGCGGCCTCGAACATTCCGATCCTCATCGCCGGCGAGTCCGGCGTCGGCAAGGAGATGATCGCCCGCGCCATCCAGGGTTCGTCGGAACGCGCGCGCCGGCCTTTCATCACCGTCAATTGCGGCGCCATTCCCGAAAACCTCGTTGAAAGCATCTTGTTCGGCCACGAGAAGGGATCGTTCACCGGGGCCACCAACCGGCATGTCGGCAAGTTCCAGGAAGCCGACGGCGGCACCATATTTCTCGACGAAGTCGGCGAGCTTCCGGCCGACATGCAGGTAAAGCTCCTGCGCGTCCTGCAGGAAGGCGAAGTCGATCCGATCGGCGCCAAGCGTCCGGCCAAGGTCGACGTGCGCGTCATTTCGGCCACCAATCGCGACCTCTCAGCGGAGGTCAAAGCCGGGCGTTTCCGCGAGGACCTCTTCTACCGGCTCAACGTCTTTCCGATCATCGCCCCGCCGCTGCGGGATCGCGCCGAAGACGTGCCGGCGCTGATCGACCACTTCATCCAGCGCTACAACGCCGAGGAACGCCGCGACGTGCGCGGCGTCCAGCATGAGGTGCTCGAAGTTCTCGTCCGTCAGCCTTGGCCCGGCAATGTGCGCCAGCTGGAGAACACCATCTTCCGCGCCGTCGTCCTCGCCGAAGGCCCCTATCTGACGCCGCGCGATTTCCCGATGCTCGCCGCCGAGTTCGCCGCCGCCGGCGTCGCCGTCGGTCCGCCCATGCTCGCGGCGGACGAAGAGCCGGCGCGTCTTGCCGCCTTCCCGCCGGCCGCCGCCGCCGCGACGTCCCCCGGCGCAGGCGCCGAGGATCCGGTGCGGATTTTCGACCGCGAGGGAAACCTGCGCTCGCTTGAGGACATTGAACGCGATCTCATCCGCCTCGCCATCGACACCTATCAGGGGCGCATGTCGGAAGTCGCGCGCCGCCTCGGCATGGGGCGCTCGACCCTCTATCGCAAGCTTCGCGACCACGGCCTTGAGGTGAAGCGCGCCAGCTGACGTCGCGGGTCCCTTGCGAGCCGCGCGCGCTTCTCTGGTCGTTCTGCCGAACCAGGCCAAGGGGGCCTGCCCGCGCCGCTCCTGCGACGGTGCGGCCCCGCGGCTCCAGCCGGCTCCGCCCTCGGCGATCGGCATTTCGTTCGCGGCCCCGGCGGGTTGACCGGCCTCAAGCCCGCCACTATGGTCCGCGCGCTTTGAAGGCGCTTGTCCGGAGACGGCAAGCGCCTTTCTCTGCCGGAGGTCGTCTTTCCGGCAAGGCGACAAGGCAAGTGGGCCCGTAGCTCAGCGGTAGAGCATCTGACTTTTAATCAGAGGGTCGATGGTTCGATCCCATCCGGGCTCACCAATGTCCGCGTCAATTCAGGTAGTTGCCAGGCCATTGCGCGGAGCCGGCGCCGAGGCTCGCAAGCCTGCCGCCGTAAACCGCGAAAATCGCCGGCTCTGCGGCACGGTGATCGAGGCGGAGGCAGCCGCATCGGACCAAATCCCCTGAGTTGTAGAGTTGTCGCCGCTCATTCGCGAGTGTGCAGTCCCTGCGGGCGGGGCCGGTGACAGACCGGGTGATCCGGTCGGAGACCATTCATGATTCCAGAACAGACGGCCGACGATTGCCGCTCATCGCGATGATCTTCGCTCAGATCGCGCGCGCCGACCAACGCAGCGAGGATGAAAAAGCGCGTGACGCGCGGCAGGGTCCGACAGGTCGGCGCGCCGTGCTGCCCCCGATGAACTTCCTCGGACACGACGACCGGAACGAGGCTCACCTCGATCGACTTGTTCGGCGTGAGGCTGCCGCCATTCAGCTTCCAGTCCGCGAGAAGCGTGATCTGCTGGAAGTGGTTCGCGAGCGCGCCCGCAAGGGCCGTCCTTTCGTTCTCGCCGCCGCCGAACTCGCCCGCGCCGCGCATGAGGTCGCGGACTTCGGCGTTCTCGTTGGTGCGGGAATCGACGCCGAAATTCGGCATCCAGTTATAGCCGAGACTGATGTTGATGACTTTGGCGTCCGGATTGGCCTCCATGAAGGACCGCACGGTCGCGATGTGCTCGGAAAACCGCGCCTGGAAGCCGACGACGCCGTCGCTTTCGAGCGGCGACGACGCTCCGAGCAGGAACTCGCCGGAGGCGGCGGCGACGTCGCAGTTGGGCAGCACGCCCTAGATCGAATCGACCGACACGCTTGCAACGTCGAGATTGACGAACGCCGCGTCGCCGCGGGTCGAGACGGTTTCGACTTCGGACAGGAAGGCGGAGACTTCCTCGGCCGGGAGAATGTCTGCTGAAGCCGTCGCGGATGCAGGAGGCGCCGGTTCAACGCTCGCGCACGCCCCGGCCGAGCCCGCGATGAGGGTCGCGCTGATGAGACGACGCATCATCGATCTCCCCGCGACGAAGCCCACCGGCTCCGGCCTCGAAGCCGAAGGCATCAGCCGACGGTAAACCAGCCGCGCCAGGCCGCGCATTCCCTCAGCTGGACTTGGCGCGTTGCAGCAAGCGCGCATCGCCGCTTTATTGGCTAACGAGGACGAGGCTTCCCGGCAAACCTGCGTGCGCGGGCGCCTGGGCGCATACGACCTCAGTCCGCCGGAAGCCCGAGAGTGCAGGCCGTCCCGATCCGCCGGCCATGCGCAACGCGCCTCTCCGACTTCGCGACGGCGATGTTTCCAGAAATCGCGCCGCTCACCGCGCGAGGATCGATTTGCCTGCATAGCGCGCCGTGTCGCCGAGTTCTTCCTCGATGCGCAGAAGCTGGTTGTATTTGGCGAGGCGGTCCGAGCGCGCAAGCGAACCGGTCTTGATCTGGCCGCAGTTCGTGGCCACCGCGAGATCGGCGATGGTCGAATCCTCCGTCTCGCCGGAGCGGTGCGACATGACGGCGGTGTAGCGCGCGCGCTGCGCCGTCTCGACGGCGGCGAGGGTCTCGGTGAGCGTGCCGATCTGGTTCACCTTCACGAGGATCGAATTGGCGCAGCTCTTGGTGATGCCGACCCGCAGGCGCTTCTGGTTGGTGACAAATAGATCGTCGCCGACGAGCTGGCACTTGCCGCCGAGCGCCTCGGTCAGCGCGGCCCACCCCTCCCAGTCGTCCTCGGCCATGCCGTCTTCGATCGACACGATCGGATAGCGCGCGACGAGGTCCGACCAGTAGGAGACCATCTCGCCGGCGTCGAGCTTCCTGCCCTCGCCGTCGAGGTGATAGCGCCCGCTTTTGTGAAATTCCGTCGAAGCGGCGTCGAGCGCGATGAACACGTCCTCGCCTGGCTTGCGCCCCGCCTTCTCGATCGCCTTCATGATGAAGCCGAGGGCTTCGTCCGTTGACTGAAGGTTCGGCGCGAACCCGCCTTCGTCGCCGACATTGGTGGAATGGCCGGCGTCCTTGAGCTGCTTCTTGAGGGTCTGGAAGATTTCCGCGCCGGTGCGCAGCGCCTCGGAGAACGCCGCCGCGCCGAGCGGCATGATCATGAATTCCTGGATGTCGATCGGGTTGTCGGCGTGGGCGCCGCCATTGATGATGTTCATCATGGGCGCCGGCAGGAGGCGCGCGTTGACGCCGCCGACATAGCGATAGAGCGGCGTCGCCGTCGATTCGGCGGCGGCCTTGGCGCAGGCCAGCGACACCCCGAGGATCGCATTGGCGCCGAGGCGGGACTTGTTGGCCGTTCCGTCGAGCTTGATGAGGGTTTCGTCGATCTCAGCCTGGTTTTCCGCATCGAGCCCGGAGAGCGCGTCGAAGATCTCCCCGTTCACCGCCGCGACGGCTTTCTGGACTCCTTTGCCGCCGTAGCGCTTCCCGCCATCGCGCAACTCGTGCGCTTCGTGCGCGCCGGTCGAGGCGCCGGACGGCACGGCGGCGCGGCCTAGAAATCCGTCCTCAAGGATGACGTCCACCTCCACCGTCGGATTGCCGCGGCTGTCGAGAATCTCGCGGCCGATGATATCGACGATGGCGGTCATTGCGGGGCTGCTCCTGGAGGGTCAGCCTCGTATAGCCGCCTTTCGGGGGCGTGCAACGCGAATATTTTATCTAATAAAATCAGTTACTTATAATGGTTCACGCGCCGCGGGCGGGGGGCCGCCCGCGCCCGGCCGCACCCCGCGGGAGAAAAACGCCTCCCGCGGACTCGGCCGTCGCCTTGGTCGCCGGACCGGCGAGGACCTTCAGTCCTCGTGCTTGCGCCCGCCCTCGCCGCGAACATTGGGTCGCTCGCGCGGCGCGGGATCAGGATCTGATTGCAGCGGCGGGTCATAACTCGGCTGCGGCGGCGGGTCGTAACTTGGCGGCGGCGAGCCGCCCTGCCCTCCGCCCGAAGGCGGCGGCGGGGGCGGCGCCGGAGGCGGTCCGGCCTGCCC
>JACADZ010000149.1 GCA_013389105.1 Parvularculaceae bacterium
GAGATCGGCGCCTTCATCGGCCGCACGCGACAGGATTTCGTTTCCGGCATCGATGTCACGGGCAACGGAGTAGGCGGCAGTCGCCTTGACGCCATGCCTAGAGAGCGCAGCCGCAATCTCAGCCGTCGGGAGTTGCTCCGGCTCAACACCATCCTTCTGGGGGTTGATCCAGAGCACTCTCACGTCGCGGGCCTGTTCGAGCAGCGGTAAAGCATCGAATACCGCACGCGAGGCCTCGCGCCGGTTGTTCCAGGCCACCAAGACGCGCTCGCCGATGTGATCGAAGCGACCCGTATGAGGAACGATCAGCACCGGCCGACCACTCTCCAGCGTCAGGCGCTCGGGCGCATCGATCAGCGGAGACGGATCGGTCGAGCTATCGGATTGCGAGACGACGACGATATCGCTGGCGCGCGCATGCTCTATGACCGTGCGTACGGTGTCGGGCTCGAGCGAATCGACGAGGCGCCATTCGGCGACCAAGGTTTCGCCCTTGGTCGACGCTTCGAACAGTTTACGGATCTCCTCGGCTTCCTTCTCCAGCGCCGATCGATCAAGTGTAACGATCTGCGCTCCATAGCTCATGCCGAGGTCTGACGCGATGACGGGCGGCGGCAGCACGTAAAGACCGATCAGGTGTGCATTGGACCTGCGCGCCAGCGGCACGGCTGCTCGCATGAGATGCTCAGCCCGAGCCTTGCTGCTCAGATAGACGAGAATGGTCTTGAAAGGCATGCAGCGCACTCCCGTAGTCGGCTGTTCGGGAGCACACTAGGCGGCGGCCGAGCTGACCGTCCTTGACCCGTATCAACCCGGCACTTGCTCGGGGTCCCCCAGCGGCCTTGCACCCTTGAGACGGCCGTCCCCTTGGCGATCGTGTCGGGCAGGTCTATGGTGCCCGCCGAAACCGGCCCCCCGAACGACGGGGGGCGGCGTCCGCATGTCCACGCGAGGGATTTTCATGAGCAAGATCAAAGTGCAAGGCACAGTCGTCGAAATGGACGGCGACGAGATGACCCGGATCATCTGGCAGCTCATCAAAGACAAGCTGATCCACCCCTACCTCGACTTGAAGCTCGAGTACTACGATCTCTCGATCCAAAACCGCGACAAGACCAACGATCAAGTCACGATCGACAGCGCCAACGCCACAAAGAAGCACGGCGTCGCTGTGAAGTGCGCGACAATCACGCCCGACGAGGGCCGCGTGAAAGAATTTGGTCTTAAGGAGATGTGGAAGAGCCCCAACGGCACGATCCGCAATATCCTGGACGGCGTCATTTTCCGCGAGCCGATCATTTGCAAGAACATTCCGCGGCTCGTGCCCGGCTGGACGCAGCCCATCATTATTGGCCGCCATGCCTTCGGCGACCAGTATCGCGCCACGGATTTCAAGTTCCCGACGGCCGGTACGCTGACCATCAAGTTCGTCGGCAACGACGGCAAGGTGATCGAACGCGAGGTGTTCAAGGCTCCGGGCGGCGGCGTGGCGCTCGCCATGTACAATCTCGATGAATCCATCAAGTCGTTTGCACGTGCCTCGTTCAACTACGGAC
>JACADZ010000138.1 GCA_013389105.1 Parvularculaceae bacterium
ACCTTGCGCGGGACGGCCGCCGCCACGGGCGGTTCGGCGCGCGGGGCGAAAAGCCAGCGGCGCAGGGCGTCGATGGGGACGCCGTCGCGCAGCGCGGCGCGCAGCCAGTTCGAGGCCTGGTCCTCGCCGGCGAGCAGGATGCAGGTGAGCCGGTCCTCCTCGATCAGCGCGCGCTTGACGACGTTTTTCGCCGGGTCGCGGTAGGCGAGGCAGCTTTCCTGCGGCATGTCGAGCAGGCGGGCGATGCGCTCGATGCGTTCGGCGGGCAGCGGCACGGCCGTTGCTACGCGCAGGGCGACGAGGGGGCGCTCGCGGCCATCGAGGGTTAGCGCGGCGTACTCGAAGCCGGCCAGCAGCGGGGCGAGGCGCGCGCGCATTCGAGAACCGTTTCGTGGGCATCCGCCGCCAGGCCGGGCGAGCGCAGCACCACCATGCGCCAGGGCAGGGCGGCCGGCTCGATGCGCAGCGCGGCGTGCTTGAGCTCGGGCTGTTTCGAGACCGGGTCGAAGGCCGGGATCGTCAGCGCGTTGATGCCGTCGTGCGAGAGGCTGCGCCCCCCCCAGTGCATGGGAACGAAGACCAGGCCGGGTTTCACCTCGTCGCTGGCGGCGACGGGCAGCACGATCTCGCCGCGCCGGCTTTTGACGCGCATCAGCTGGCCTTCCTGCCAGCCGCGCCGGGCGATGTCGGACGGATGGACCTGGATGCGCGGCTCGGGCTCATGGCTGTAAAGACGGGGAATGCGGCCGGTGCGGCTCATGCCGTGCCACTGGTCGCGCAGGCGGCCGGTGAGCAGGCGGAAGGGATGGCGCGCGTCGGGGGCTTCGGCAGTTAGCCGCGTGTCGATGGCGATGAATTTCGCCTTGCCGTCGGGGAAGGCGAAGCGGTGGTCGGTGTAAAGCCTTGCCGTTCCCTTGCCCTCACATACCGGCCACTGCACCGGGCCGATCCGGTCCAGCGTTTCATGCGTCAGGCCGCCGATGTCCAAGTCGCGGCCAACGGTGGTCTGCACGTATTCGGCGTAAACCTCTTCCTCGGAGTGAAAGTCGAACAAGCGCTTCGCCGTGTCCGGGGAGCCGACTTTCAAGCC
>JACADZ010000050.1 GCA_013389105.1 Parvularculaceae bacterium
CGCAGAAGGGGGACCTGTGGGAAGACCGCAGCGGCGAGGCGCGCCAGCCTTTTCCGCTGCGCTAACCGATCGGCAATCCGCGCTCAGCCGGCGCGCCGCTCGTCGCGGATCGGCGCTGCGGTGTCGCAAGCGACGTCCTTCGACGGCAGGATCGCGTTCACGAAATACAGCGGGCGCTTCTTGGTCTCGTTGAAGATGCGGCCGAGATACTCGCCCATGACGCCGAGCACGGCGAGTTGCACGCCGCCGAGGAAAAGCATGGCGACGATCAGCGCCGAGAAGCCCTGCACGGGGTCGCCGAAAAAGAGCTTCTTGACAACAAAGAAGATGCCGAGCGCGAAGGCGGCGGCGGCCGTCGCGAATCCAAGATAGGTGGACACCTTCAGCGGCGCGAGCGTCGATGAGGTGATGCCCTCGATCGAGAGATTCCAGAGCTTCCAGTAGTTCCATTTGGTGGCGCCCGCTTCGCGCGGCGCGCGATCATACTGAATGACTTTCGATGGAAAACCGACCCAGGCGAAGAGGCCCTTCATGAACCGGTGTCGCTCGCGCAACGTGCAGACGGCGTCGACCGCCTTGCGGCTCATTAGGCGAAAGTCGCCGACATTCTCGGGAAGCCCGACCTCGCCGACGCCGCGCATTAAACGGTAAAAGAGGCCGGCCGAGACGAGCTTCAGCCAGCTCTCGCCCTCGCGCGCGCGCCGCTGCGCGTAAACGACGTCGTAGCCCTCGCGCCAGCCGGCGATCATCTCGCCGATCAGCGACGGCGGATCCTGCAGATCGGCGTCGATGACGACGACGGCGTCGCCGCGGGCGGCGTCGAGGCCGGCGGTCAGGGCGATTTCCTTGCCGAAATTGCGCGACAGGTCGACGATCGTCGTGGCGGGGTGGCGCGCTCTCAGTTCGCCCATCAGCTGCAGCGTCGCGTCGGTCGAGCCGTCATTGACGAACACCACCTCGAAGGGCTGATCGATCTCGGCCATCGCCTTGCGCACGGCGCGGTGAAAGGCGAGGAGACCTTCCGCCTCGTTATAGGCGGGGCAAACGATGGAAAGGAGCCGCGGCTTTTCTTCCGCGCGCGGCGCGACGACCGGCGCGACGCTCATGGACCCTCCCCTTTCACGCCGAAAACGAAGAATGCGCTCCCCGCATAGTTCCAGACCAGGGCTACGGCGGCGGCGGCGATCTTCGCCGACAGGGCGCCGACATCGTCGGCGAACACGGCGATGAACGTCGTCGAGATTCCGAGCGACGACAGGTGTACGGCCAGGAACCGTGCATAACCCGCGAGGGAGAGATCGCCGCCGCGGAACGCCAGGCGCGCATTGAGCGAATAGCTGGCGCTGTTGGCGACCAGGAAAGCGGCGGCGTTGGCGGCGAGCGCTGACGCGCCGATGGCCTGCATCGCGATGAACAGCATGAAGTCGAGGCCGGTGTTGACGACGCCGACGCCGGCAAAGCGCGCCGCCCTGGGGCCGTGCGCCGCGAGCGCGCTCGTCCGACTGGGGGTTTCTTCAGCGGCGGTCATGTCTGCCTTCGGCGGCGGCGCCGCGAACGGACGCCTTCGCCAGATAAGGTTTCTTTTATTGCGCCAAGGTAAACCGGCCGCATGATCAACGCTCGGGACGACCAGGTTAATGAAACCTTGACGGCGACGACGCGCGCCGCGCGAGGCATGCGCAGATGAAGCCTGCCTCGCAGCCGGTGATCGACTGGTCGAAATTCGCGCTGCGACGCTTTCATGTGATCGCCGCCGCCATCGTCCTGCTGACGACGTCGCTGGCGGTGAGCGGCGGGCAGTTCCTCTCGGTCCGCGACAATCTGTTCCCGACCGGCGTGCCGCTCGGCGGCGACTACGTCGCGTTTCATACCGCCGCGCGCGCCGCGACCTCGGGCGACGCCGCCGCCGCCTATGACGCCGCGCGCTTCGCCGAACTTTTGAACGAGCACGGCCCGCCGCGCGAGCGCTACGGCCTCACCTGGCAATATCCCCCGACCTATTATTTTCTCGTCCTGCCGCTGGCGCTTCTCGGCTTTGCGGCCGGCTACGTCGTTTGGTCCGGCCTTGGCCTTGCCGGCTTCCTTGCGGCGCTTAGGGGCTTCGGCCTGCCGCCGATCTTTCTCTTCGTCATTCTCGCCGCGCCGTCGACGACGCACGCCTTCATCACCGGCCAGAACGGCTTCATCACCGCGACCCTCATCGCCGCGGCCGCTCTTTATGCGGACAAACGCCCGATCCTCGCCGGGCTCGCTGCTGCCGCGCTCACCGTCAAGCCGCAGCTCGGCGTGCTGCTGCCGGTCGCCTTCGCGGCGTCGGGGTCGTGGCGCGCCTTCGCTATCGCCGCCGCCGGCGCGCTGGCGCTCGCCGGCGCAAGCGTGCTGGCGTTTGGAACGTCCGCCTGGCTCGCCTTTTTTGACGGCGCTTCGGGCGCCGGCGACAGTCTCGCCGCCGGTCTCATGCCGCTTTTCAAGATGACGACGCCATTCGCGGCCTTGCGCTTCGCCGGCGCGCCGGCGGAACTGGCCGCAACCTTTCAGATCGCCCTGACGATCGCGGCGGCCGGAGCGGTGGCGCTCGTCTGGCGGCGCGTGAAGGACGCAGAGTTGCGCGCCGCCGCTCTCATCGCCTGCGTCTTTTTCGCGGCGCCCTACGGGTTTTATTACGAGCTGATCATCCTCGCGCTGCCGACGGCCTTGCTCGTCAAGCGCGCCATGAGGAGCGGCTTTCTCCCTTTCGAGCAGATTGCCGTCGCCATCGTCTACGCGGCGCCGCTCTATCTCCCGGGCGATCGCGTGCGCGAGGGGGCGAGCCTCGGATTCGCCATCGTGCTGCTTGCAGCGCTCTGCGTCTTCCGCCGCATCGAGCACGAGGCGCCGGAGACGTTCAGGTTTTCCAGCGCAAGGATTGAGGCTCAATCGGGTTGACGAACGGCTCCCCGGGAGCCCGCGCCAGCCAGGCGCGCTTCAGTCGCAAGTACCACTTTGCCGGCTCGTCGGGGTCGCCGAGATAGAGCGGGCTATGGGGCGCGAGCCGGAGGTTCGTGCTCTGCGCACCGAGAATCCGCGCATCCTGCGCCAGAAAGCTCTCCGCCATTTTCTGGAGGAAAGGCAGCAACAGGTCGAGCGCAGGCGCGTCCCAGTAGATGAGATGGGTGATTTCGGCCGCGCCGGGTTCTCCGGGCGTCATGGCGGTGAAGCTGAGGACATTTCGTCGGCCCGTCCGGATGGTCTCGAACCGCAGGGCGGGCAGATGAAACTCGATCTCCGTCGTCGGCGCGCCCCCCAGAAACCTGTAGATGCGGCTGTTCGCCGAGGGCGCGTGCGGCGGCATGCGGAAGCCGAGCGGCGTCGGCTCGAACGACTTCGACTTGTTCCTCGCGCCGGCGCCCTGCCGCCACCACCATTGTTTGTGTACGACCGGCGTGTGCGCCGGATCGACCAGTCCGATAACCGCCTCGTCGAAGGGGCCGCGCGCCGCCTCCTTGACGACGACGCGCGGTTGCCGATCCGGCGCGAGGCCGGTTTGCGGCGGCGGCGCGCACGGTTCGGCGCGTTCGCGCCCGGGCGCGGCGCGCCACAACCAGATGAGCCCGTTCGCCTCCGCCGTCGGGTAACGACGCACGGTGATTTTCGAAATGTCGAGCGATTGCTCCCGATGCAGCGCCGGGACCAGCGCGCAGGCGCCGTCTGTGCGGAAGCGCCAGCCGTGATAGGGGCATTCGACCAGCGCTCCGCCGTCGACGATGCGCCCCGACGACAAGGGCGCGCCGCGATGGGGACAGACATCGCGAAGAGCGAATGCGGCGCCGTCGCCGCGGCGGCCGAAAACGATCGGCTCGCCGAAAAGAATTTTCCGCACAAGGCGGCCGGGGCGCACGTCCTTCGAAAGGGCGCCGAGATACCAGATGTCCGAGAGAAACGCCTCCGCTTCGCTCATGCGGGTCTTCGCGCCTTCATGGCCGCCGCGAGCGTGCCTTCGTCAAGATAGTCGAGTTCGCCGCCGACCGGCACGCCCTGCGACAGCCGCGTGACGGCCAGCGCGTCCCGCTTGACCTGCTCGGCGACATAATGGGCGGTCGTCTGGCCGTCGACGGTCGAGGGCAGCGCGATGACGATCTCTTTGACCGCATCGCTTTGCGCGCGCGCCGCGAGCGCGCCGATGCGCAGATCGCCGGGGCCGACGCCGTCAAGAGGCGACAGGAGGCCGCCGAGGACATGATAAAGCCCGCGATGGGCGCCCGCGCGCTCGAGAGCCCATAGATCGCCGACGTCCTGAACGACGCAAAGGACCGACCGGTTGCGCGCAGGATCGGCGCAGATCGCGCAAGGGTCGATCGAATCCCAGTTCCCGCAGACGCCGCAGGCCTTGACGCGATCGGCGGCGTCGGCGAGCGCAAAGGCGAGCGGCCGCATCAAGGGCTCGCGCTTTCTCAATAGGTGCAGCGCCGCGCGCTTCGCCGAACGCGGCCCGAGCCCCGGGAGCTTGGCGAGGAGGTCGATGAGGCGCTGGAGCTCGGGGCCGATATTGGCGGACATCAGGCCGGATTACCACGCATTCAGCAGCGCGCGCACTGTGGAGTCCGATCCTATGCGCCGACCGTTGGGTCGCACGATGCGAACCGAGCCCCGAGGGAGCTCGTATCTCCTTTCAATCTCGACAATCAGCTTGCGAATGGTCGAGTCGACGCGGGCTGCGCGCACGCGCGGCTTTCCTGCTGTAGCCATCCGGCCATCTCCTCCTGAATCGTCTCAAAATGGCAGCTTCATGCCGGGCGGCAGGGGCAGGCCCGCTGTCAGGGACTTCATCTCCTCGGCGGCCTGCGTTTCAAGTTTCGACTTCGCGTCGTTGATGGCGGCGGCGACGAGATCCTCGACGATTTCCACGTCGTCGGGCTTCATCAGCGCGCGGTCGATCGAAACGCGTTTCGCGTAGCCCTTGCCGTTGAGGGCGACTTTCACCATGCCGGCGCCGGCGACGCCCTCGGCCTCCATCTCGGCGATCTTCTCCTGCATCGCCTTCATTTTCGCCTGCAGGCCGGCCGCCTGCTGCATGATCTCGTTAAGGTCCATCACAACTCCTGTTCATCGGCGACGTCTTCGGGCGCCGGGACGCCCGCGGGCGGAACTTCGACCGCATCGCGGATCGCCCGGATCTCGGCGTCGGGGAAAACCTCGAAGGCTTTCTTGACCAGAGGATGCGACATCACTTCGGCGGTGCGGGCGTCGCGCAAGGTCGGCGCGCCGCCTTCGCCCGCGAGCGTGACGATCCAGTGACGGCCGGTCCATTCCTTGAGTCGCTGGGTCAGGCGTCCGGCGAAATCCGACGGCGCGCGGTCTTCGAGGCGCATTTCGATGCGGCCCTCCGCGAACGAGATGACATGCGCATAGCTTTCGAGCTCGACTTTGAGGCGCTGGTCCTTTTTCTGGCCGGCGAGCCGCACGACATCGAGAAAAGACGAGAGCGCCGGTTTCGGCGCAGGTGCAGGCGCCGGCGCCGGGCCGGGAGACGGCGCGGCCGCAGGGGCCTGCACCATGGGCGCAGCTGCGACCGCTTCCGCCGAGCCGCCCTGCGGCCGGAACGGATTGCGCGGCGGGGCGGCGGCAAGGGCGGCGGGGGGCCCCGCGGACATGGCGGCAGGGGCGGCAGGGGCGGCAGCAGCGTTTTTCAGGCTGCGGAGCGCTTCGTCCGGAGTCGGAAGATCGGCGGCGTAGGCCATGCGGATGATCGCCATCTCTCCGGCGGCTTCCGCGTCCGGGGCCTCGCGCGTCTCGGCCATGCCTTTCATCAGCAGCGACCAGGCGCGCGTCAGCGCGTTCATCGACAGGCGTTCGGCCATGTCGCGCGCTCGCGCGGCGTCTGCCTCGCCGGCGGGACCGTGGTCGGCGGCTTCAGCGCCGGCCGCCTTGACGCGCGTCAGCAGGTGCACGATTTCAAGCATGTCGCGCAGGATGACGGACGGATCGGCGCCGGCGGCGTATTGCTGCGAAAATCGGTCGAGCGCGCCTTTGGCGTCGCCCGCGAAGACGCGATCGAGCAGGTCCCAGACCTGGCCGCGATCGGCAAGGCCGATCATGGCGCGAACAAGCTCGACGCCTGGCCCCGCGCCTGAGGCGGCGCCTTGCACCAGCGCCTGATCGAGCAGCGACAGCGCGTCGCGCACCGACCCTTCCGCAGCGCGGGCGATCAGGGAAAGGCTCTCGTCGTCGATTGCGACGCCCTCCCTGTCGGCGATCGCCCGCAGGTGACGCGCGAGAACGTCGGGCGCGACGCGTCGCAGGTCGAAGCGCTGGCAGCGCGACAGGACCGTCACCGGCACCTTGCGGATTTCGGTCGTCGCGAAGATGAACTTCACATGCGGCGGGGGCTCTTCGAGCGTCTTCAGCAGCGCGTTGAACGCCGCCGTCGAGAGCATGTGCACTTCGTCGATGATGTAAACCTTGTAGCGGGCCTCGAGCGGCGCGTAGCGCACGCCCTCGATCAGTTCGCGAATGTCGCCGACGCCCGTGCGCGAGGCCGCGTCCATCTCCATGACGTCCGGGTGACGGCTCTCGGCGATGGCCCGGCAATGGCGCCCCTCGACGGCGACATCGATCTTCGGGCCTTCGTCCTCCCCGCCCGGCCCGACATAATTGAGCGCGCGCGCCAGAATGCGCGCGGTCGTGGTCTTGCCGACCCCGCGAACGCCGGTGAGGATGTAAGCATGCGCGATCCTCCCCAGATTGAAGGCGTTGCGCAGGGTCGTAACCATCGCCTCCTGACCGATGAGGTCGTCAAAGCGCTGCGGCCGATATTTCCGCGCGAGGACCTGGTAGGGGGCGATGTCGTTGACCGGCATTGAAAGTCATTATCGCGCCCGTTCAAGGCGCGGCAAGTCGCGGGTATTCGCAAACTGGGGAAAAGTGGAAGGCTGAACGACCCGAACCGAAACTCGTTACGGCTGCTTCCTTCCGGACCTGACCGGGTTGGCGAGGGGCCCGTCCGCCAGCCTTCCGTGCGGCTATATCTGCGCTCGCGCCTTCAAATGCAAGCCTCGCCGGCCTAGCAGAGCCGCATGTCAGAGAGTCCCGACGAACTTTGTCTTTTCGCCGCCGAGCCCTTGGATCGCGCATCCGATCTGCGGACCGATCCCCGCTGGATCGCGGCGCGTCTCGCAGACGATGAGAGCCTCGTCATTCCCCTGTATAAGGGCGACCCGCTCATCGTCGGCGGCAAGGCCGCATTCCTTTCCGCCGCAGCGCGCGGAGAATTTCCGCAGTCGGCCCCCGTGGTCTTTCTCGGCCTTAATAAGGGCGGGCGCGCCCATTTCGCGATCGACGCGTCCGGCGCGGCTTCGCCGGAGACGGCGCCTTTCGCCGAACTCGGGGCTTACACCAACCTTCGCGACGCGGCGGGGAGTCTTTCGGCGGAGGATCTCGCCGTCATCGGGCAGGCCCGCTGGCTGCTCGATTGGCATCGCCGCCATCGCCACTGCGCCAATTGCGGCGCGCCGACCGAAACGGGCGACGGGGGCGGCAAGCGCGTCTGCCCCGTTTGCGCCGCCGAACACTTCCCGCGCACCGATCCCGTGGCCATCGTTCTTGCCGTACACGGAGATTACTGCCTCCTCGGACGCAGTCCGCGGTTTCCGCCAGGCTTTGTTTCGGCGCTCGCGGGTTTTGTGGAAGCGGCGGAGACGCCCGAAGCCTGCGCCGTTCGAGAGCTGCGCGAGGAGGCGGGAGTTGTCCTGACAGGCGCCCGCTACCAGTTCTCGCAGCCATGGCCCTTTCCGTCGTCGCTGATGATGGGCTTCATCGCAGACGCCGAAAGCCGGACGCTGAAGCTCGATGAAAAGGAGATCGTGGAGGCGCACTGGCTGTCGCGGGACGAAACACGAGCGCTCGTCGCCGGCGCCGGGCGTTCTGATCTGAAACTGCCGCCGCGCTTCACCATCGCGCGCCGCCTGATCGAGCGATGGAGCCGGTAGCGCCCGCAATCGACCATTTACCAAACGACGGCGCGAAAACTTAAATTTTGTCCTGCATCTTGTCGGGCTGAGGACGAAATCCCCGCGCCGGCTGTGAAGAATTCCCTGCAGCGCTTTTTGATGTGGTTCGCCTGCCTGCTCGGCGCCGCCGGCGGCATGGTCCTGCTTGCGGCGCCGTTCTATTCGGCGGTGCAGACCGATCTGACCGCGCAGGCGCGGGAGGAGACGGTCGTCAGCAACGGCGTTGCGCACTATCTCAGCGAAATCGCGCGCAAGTCGGTCGCCCAGACGGTATGGGATGACGCTGTCGCGCATCTCGACGTCAAGTTCGATCCCGAATGGGCGCACCAACATATCGGCATCTACTTCGCTCAGACCGAAGGACTCGATGCTGCGCTGGTTCTCGATCGCGACGACGCCCCCGTTTATGCGATGCGGGCGGGACGCGCCGAAGACCCGGGGGCCGCCCGGACGCTCGCCGAAGCCTCGGCCGCGCTCGTACGGGCCGTGCGCGCCGAAGAGGAACGCCGCGGCCCGTTGCGCGAGGCTCTCCTGCGCGGCGACACGCGCATGCGCCCCGTCCTCGCCAGCCATGTCGCGACCCTCGACGGAGAGCCTTACGCAATCGCCGCAAGCCTTGTGCAACCCGCTTTCGGGGCCGTGATGCCTGCGACGTCGCGTTCCGCAATCGTCGTGACCGCCAAACGGCTCGACGGCGACTTCGTCCGGGCCTTGAGCGAAAAATTCCTGCTCGCGGACGCCGAACTGGTCCAGGGCCTCGCCGACGCGCCGCAGGGGCGCGCCCGCGCCCTGCTGCGCCATGACCGGCAGTCGGTCTCCGCCACGCTGCTGTGGACGCCGGCGAAGCCGGGAGCTGAATTTCTCAACAAGACCCTGCCCCCGACCCTGATGCTTCTCGGATCGCTCGCGGGGCTCGCCGCCATCCTCTATCGGCGCGGAAAGCTGGCGACGCAGAATCTGATCTCGAGCGAGGCGCGGGCGTCGCATCTTGCCTATCACGACACGCTCACCGGGCTTCCCAATCGCGCCATGCTTTCGGAGAATCTTGCGCGAAGCATCGCCGAGCTGCAGCGCGACGGCCGGCCTTTCGCCGTGCTCTGCGTCGACCTCGATCATTTCAAGGAAGTGAACGACGCCTTCGGACATCTCGCCGGCGACGAACTCATTCGCGCGGTCGCACGCTGCATCCAGACGGCCTGCCGGGACAGCGATCTCGTCGCGCGCCTTGGCGGCGATGAGTTCGCGATCATCCAAGCCGGGGCCGGCGCCGATTGCGCCGGCGCGCTGGCCGGCAGAATCGTCTCCGTCCTCTCCCAGCCCATCGAGCTTCAGGTCGGGCGCGTTTTCATCGGCGCGTCGATCGGCGTCACGCTCGTCGCCGAGGGAGACGACACTCCTCAGGAGTGCCTGCGCCGGGCCGATCTCGCGCTCTATCGAGCCAAGGCGGGCGGGCGCGGCCGGTTCGTCTTCTTCGAGGAGGAGATGGACGCTACCGTGAAGACGCGCGCCGCGCTCCAGAGCGATCTTCGCGAGGCGCTGGCGCGCGGGGAGCTTGAGCTTCACTACCAGCCGCAGCTGGACGGCCGGAACGAAATCGTGGGCCTCGAAGCGCTGGTCCGGTGGAATCACAAGACCCGCGGCAGCGTCTCGCCTTCGGCCTTTGTCCCCATCGCGGAGGAAACCGGACTGATCGAGGCGCTCGGCATGTTCACGCTGCGCCGCGCCTTCGAGGACAGCAAGAACTTCCCCGGCGTCAAGATCGCGGTCAACGTGTCGGCGGCGCAGCTGCGCCGGAAGGACTTCGCGGATCAGCTGCAAGCGCTCGTGGAGGAATGCGCCGTCTCTCCGGAAAACTTCGAACTGGAAATTACCGAGGGACTTCTCTTGGGCGACGACCCCCACACCCACGAAGCGCTGCAGCGCCTGCGCAGCCTCGGCTTCACCATTGCGCTTGACGATTTCGGGACGGGCTATTCGAGTCTCAGCTATCTGCAGCGCTATCCGATCGACAAGATCAAGATCGACCGCTCGTTCATCGCGCGCCTCGGGGCCGAGCCCCGCGCCGACGCCGTGGTGACGGCGATGGTCCGGCTCGCTCGGGCCCTTGGGCTTTCCGTCATCGCCGAGGGCGTCGAGACCGAGGCCCAGCGCCTGTCGCTGACCGTCGCCGGCTGCCCCGACGTGCAGGGCTTCCTGACGGGGCGTCCGATGCGGGCGGAGGCCGCCGCCGTCCTCCTCGCGGAGGCGGAAGCTCCGCTACGCGCGACCGGCTGAACGGCTGCTGATCCGTCCCCGCCCTGCATTCGTACAAACGATCGTCTCTGGAGAAAGGCGTCTGCGTCTCTCTCCCCCCGACCGACCCTTCGGTCACGCGGACGTCTGAGGGCGGGCGGCCGGTTTCCGCCCGGCCGCTCGCCCTCGCCCTCAGGCGGCCCTTTTCAGGAGCCCGCGATTGAGCAAGAGCTCGGCGATCTGCACGGCGTTGAGGGCCGCGCCCTTGCGCAGATTGTCCGACACGACCCACAGGCTAAGGCCGTGCTCGACCGTCGGATCGACGCGAATCCGCGAGACGAAGGTCGCGAATTCGCCGACGCATTCGACCGGCGTCACATAGCCGCCGTCCTCGCGCTTGTCGACGACCAGGACGCCAGGCGCCTCGCGCAGAATTTCTCGCGCCTCGTCGTCCGTGATCGGATTTTCAAACTCGATGTTGACGGCTTCGGAGTGGCCGACGAAGACCGGCACGCGCACGCAGGTCGCCGTCAGCTTGATCTTCGGGTCGAGAATTTTCTTGGTCTCGACCACCATCTTCCATTCCTCCTTCGTGCAGCCGTCCTCCATGAAAACATCGATGTGCGGAATGAGATTGAAGGCGATCTGCTTGGTGAAGACCTCCGGGGTCGGCGCGTCATTCACATAGATGCCCTTCGTCTGGGTGAAGAGTTCGTCCATCGCCGCCTTGCCCTTGCCGGATGTCGACTGATAGGTCGCAACGACCACGCGCTTGATCCTCGCCCGGTCGTGCAGAGGTTTCAGCGCGACGACGAGCTGGGCGGTCGAGCAGTTGGGATTGGCGATGATGTTGCGGCGATGCACGCCGGCGACCGCGTCGGCGTTCACTTCCGGAACGATCAGCGGCACGTCTGCGTCCATGCGAAACGTCGAGGAGTTGTCGATGACGACGGCCCCGGCGCGGGCGGCTCTGGGAGCCCACTCCTTGGCCACGGCGCCGCCAGCGGCGAAAAGCGCAATGTCAACCTTGGAAAAGTCGAACGTCTCGAGGTCGCGGCATTTGAGCGTGCGGTCGCCGAACGAGACCTCGCGGCCGATAGACTGGCGCGAGGCGATCGCAAAAACCTCCCGGGTCGGAAAAAGGCGCTCTTCGAGAATCGCGAGCATTTCCTGGCCGACATTGCCGGTAGCGCCGACGACCGCGACATTATACGCCATGTGACTCTCCAGCTTGCCGCGCGAAAGGGACGGAAAGCGCCGCGCCTGTCAAGGCGTTGAAGGCGCGCAGACGGCGCGGGCGAGATCCGGAGCCAACGAGGCTAATGCCCGATCTTGACCAGTTTCAGTCCCTCGCCATTGCAACCGCAATCGGCTTCTTGATCGGCTTTGAACGCGAGTGGCGCGAAGCAGCGGACGCGGAGGGGCGATTCGCCGGCGCGCGCACCTTTGCGCTGGCCGGATTGGCGGGCGGCGCGGCGGGCCTTGCGCCCGGCGACGGCCTTGTCGTCGCCGCCGGCCTCCTTGGAATCTTTTCGCTGGCGGGCGCCGCCTATTGGGCCAAGGCGCGCGCCGAGCCGACGACCGGCGCCACCACCGAGGTCGCGTTCGCGGCGACCTATTTGCTCGGCGCCCTCGCCACCGGCGGGGCGCCGGCGCTCGCCGGCGCCGGCGGCGTGGCGACCGCGATTCTCCTGTCGCTGAAGCCGCGCGTGCTCGCCGCCGCGCGGGCCTTCGAGCCGAAGGAACTCGGGGCGGCCCTGCGATTCCTCGCCATCGCGGTTATCGTGCTGCCGCTCCTGCCCGACCGAGGTTTCGGGCCTTATGACGCTGTGAACCCCCGGCAGATCTGGTATTTCGTCGTGCTGATCAGCGGACTCTCGTTCGCCGGATACTGGCTCATCAAATTCTTCGGCGCGCACGGGGTGCTCCTCACCGGAGTCCTCGGCGGGCTCGCCTCCTCCACGGCGACCACGCTGTCGCTGGCGCGACTTGCCCGCGCGCAGGCGGCGACGCCTCTCGGGGCGGCGGCCGGGGTCGTCGCCGCCAACGTCGTCATGCTGGCGAGGGTCGCCGCGATCCTTTTCATCGCCGGGCGCGACGTGGCGGCGGTCATCGCTCCGGGCCTTGCCGCCGCCGCGATCGCGGGCGTAGGCGCCGCCCTGCTCTTGTCGAGGCGCGACCAGCCGCCCGGCGGCGCGATCCGGCTCGGCAACCCGATGGAGCTGAAGCCGGCGATCCTGTTCGCCGCTCTGCTTACGGCCATCACCCTCGCCTCGCGTTCCGCCGTCGAGCGTTTCGGCGCCGAGGGCTTCTATGTTCTCTCAGCGCTTGCCGGGCTCGCCGATGTCGATGCGGTGACGCTCTCCGCGGCGGCGCAGGCGGACGAGGCCGCATTGACCGCCCGCGCGGCGGGGCTCGGCGTCCTGATCGCGATCGGCGCCAACATGCTTCTGAAAGGCGGCATGCTGACGATCATCGCGGGCCCGCGCGCCGGGACGCCGACGCTCGCCGCCTTCGCCGCCATGGCCGGCGCCGGAGCATCCGCCTTCCACCTCCAGTAACCTCAGCGCCGACGCCGGCGGCCGTCGCGGACGTCGCCGTCCCGGCGGACCTCGCGAAGTCCCTCGGCGACATCGCGATAAAAGCCCAAAAGCAGGCTTTCATCGGCGTAGGTCGCGGCCGGGTAGGCGCCCTTCAGCGGCAGGCGCGGCAGGTCCTGATGGGCCCCAGCCATGAAATCTTTCCAGATGCGCGCCGGAATCGTGCCGCCCGTCACCTTCTGCATCGAGCTGAAATCGTCATTGCCGACCCACACGCCGGTGACGAGCTGGGCCGAATAGCCAATGAACCAGGCGTCCCGCCAATCGTTCGTCGTGCCGGTCTTGCCGACCGCGTCGCGGTTGGAGAGCCGCGCGCCGGCGCCGGTGCCGGTTGTCATCACCTGGTAGAGGAGGTGCGTCATGCCTTCGGCGGTCTCTTCGGCGATGGCGCGACGCGGCTTGACCGCAGGGCGTTCGTAGAGAAGTTCGAGATTCTGGTTTTCGATGCGGTCGATGGCGTAAGTGTCAGGCGCCCAGCCGGCATCCGCGAACGGAATATAGGCGGCCGCCAGCTCTTCGAGCGTCACGTTGACCCCGCCAAGCGCAATCGACGCGATGGGCTGAAGGTCGGACTTGATGCCGAGGCGTTTGCCCATTTCGACGGTCTTGCCGCGGCCGATCATCTCCGAGACCTGAACGGCGATGGTGTTCGTCGATTTCGCCACCGCCTCGGTAAGGCGCATGCGCCCCTGATAGCCAGGCGTGTAGTTCTCGGGTCTCCAGCCGTCGATATCGACCGGCTGATCGACAAATATCGAATCGGGCGTGACCCCGTTCTCGAGCGCCGCCGCATAGAGGATCGGCTTGAAGGCGGAGCCCGGCTGGCGCAGGGCCTGGGTCGCGCGATTGAACTGGCTTTCAAGATATGAGCGCCCGCCGACCATGGCGCGGACCGCGCCGTTAACGTCATAGGCGACAAGGGCGGCCTGTTCCGCCCCGGCGGTGCGGGCCTCGACTCCCAGCGCCGACTTGACCGCGGCCTCGGCGACGCGCTGCATCTTTCGGTCGAGCGTCGTCGTGACGATAAGGTCCATGCCCGTGGGACCGCCGACCAGCGCGTAGGCCTTCTCGGCGACGTAGTCGAAGAACCAGCCGATATCGGCGTTGCTGTCGCCGCCGGCGACGACCGCCGGATGCAGCACGGCGTCGCGCGCCTCGAACTCGGAGATCGCGCCGGTCTCGCGCAGGTTCTGCAGCACTTCGTTGGCGCGGTTCTGCGCGCCGCCCGGATTGAGAGTGGGCGGAAGCTGGGAGGGCGCCTTCGGCAGGCCCGCCAGCATCACCGCCTCCGCGAGCGAAACCTCGCGGGCGGACTTGCCGAAATAGGTGCGCGCCGCGGAATCAATGCCGTAGGCGCCGGCGCCAAAATAGATTCGATTGAGGTAGATTGAGAGGATCTGCTCTTTGCTGTAGCGCCCTTCGATCCACAGCGCGAGCAGCGCTTCCTTGGCTTTGCGCGTATAATTCTGGTCGAAGCTCAAGAAGAGATTGCGCGCGAGCTGCTGCGTGATGGTCGAACCGCCCTCGACGACGCGGCCCGCGCGCAGATTTGACAGAAGCGCGCGCAGGGAGCCGCGGAAATCGACGCCGCGGTGCTCGAAGAAGCGGCGGTCCTCGGTCGCGACGATCGCCTTGACGAGGTATGGCGGCAGTTCGGAAACGGAGACCTGCTGGCCGTAGCGGGCGCCCCGCGCGGCGAGCTCTTCGCCGTTCCGGTCGAGGATCACGACCGAAGGCGACCGGTTCACGGCCCAGAGGTCTGCGTCGTCGGCGGGTCGCGGCGCCAGATAGACAAACGCCCCGAACAAAAAACCAAGAAGGCCGACAGCGCCGAGAGAAAAGCCGGCAGCCGCGGCGTCCAGCAACAAGCGCGGCGACAGGGCGGGTTTTTTCATGGGCGAAGCGGATCTTCCGATAGGCGCGCCGGCGCCGGGCGCCGTCGCGGGCGGAAGATCGTCGCTATGCGGATTTTCTCGAGCGAAGGCGCGGCTCATGCCTTCGGAGAGGCGGGTCCCGGCACGGGAGAAACTCTTGACGGCCCTGTCCATCGCCGCGGCCGCGGTCGCCATGAGCGGGTCGGCGCGGCGCGCGCCCGGCGGCGCGGCCTTCTGCTGGGGTGGCGCGTCCTGCGCGTCTCCGCTCATGACCGAATGTGAACCATGGTGACCAGCCGGCGTCGCCCCGGCGATGACGGCCTACATAACACGGCCCGTTTGGGGCGGAAATGCGGGAAAAACCGAGGCGCCGCGGCGCCCAAGAACCTGACGGCCGGCCGGCCCGCAGTCACATCTACGGCAGGGCGCCCTCTAAATGCGTTGATCTGCGCGCCGGAGCGTTTCGAGGATGCTCGGCCGGTGCTATGTCCGGTGCGGCCGGCGGGCAGAGCGGGAGAAGACCATGAAGCAGTTCCAAACGCTGTTGGCGGCTGTCGCGGCGGCGACCGTCCTGGCGACGGGCGCAGCCCTCGCCAGCGGGGGCTTCGACGAAGTGAGCCTGTCGGGTGCGAAGAAACTCAGCGAATTCAAAGTTGTCCATGTGGCCCCTGTGCAGCTCGCGCTCGGCAATGGCGGAGACTACCGCCGCGGCGGCGACAGCGCGCGCCCTGTTGACGACACCGTCGCGCAGATCAAAGCGGTCGACTTCCAGCGCGAGATGCTTGAGGCGCTCTACAAGGGCAAGGGTCTCTCGAAAACTCCCGGGCCGGGCATCCTCACAATCTCCGCGACCATAACCAAGATGGAGCCAAATGGGCGAACCGAGGAGGAGTACAAGAGGAGCCCGTCCCTCAGTCCGATGTCGAGCGCGCGGGTCGACGGCGACGGCGCTGCGGTGCGGATTGAGTTCAGCGAGGACGGCGTCGTCATCGGCGTCGTCAGCGACGACTTCAACCGGAACAACCGCAACCGTCCGAGCGACAAGGTCTGGGACGAGGTCGACGAGGCGTTCGAAACCTGGGCGGCCGCCCTCGCCGATCTGATTTCCGCCAACTGATCGGCCGGGACTGCGCGTTTTGGGCCCCTCGCTGGGGCGAGCGCGGCCTTACAGGCGCAAGCTAAGGCCCTTTGGCGCCGCGCTCCGCCTCGGCCGCCGCCGCCGCCTTCTTAAGGCAGGGGCACTCGTCGAACGTCTCGACGCCCTTGCCGTCGAGATAAGTGCGCAGCGCGTCCAGCAGGATGGCCTGGCTGGTTCGCTCTAACTCAGCTGCGGCGAGTTTGAGCCGCAGAAAATCCGGAACCGGGAGTCGCAGGGAGATCGCGGCGCGCTTGGGTTTGACAGCCTTGAGTTCCGCCGCGCAGGCGGCCCCGGCCTCGCAGGACGCGAACGGATTGTTCCGCTGCTGACTGACGAAGCGCTTGAGAGAGGGCGCCGCCGCGCCCTTGCGCGCCAGCAACGCCGCCGATAGCGACGCGACTTTGCCGTCGAGCCGCGCGTAGCCGTCGCCGCGACTGTCGTCCTCGCCGCTCATTGGGCGAACCTCCGGCCGAAGACGCGTTGCGGAGAGGTCGCGGCCGCCGGGCCTGGCGCCGCGTGATATTGGCCGTCGGCGGTCCTGAACCCGCCGTCCTGACGCATCAGGCGGTCATGCAGATATTTCCAGAGTTCCTTGACCTCCTGGGCCGATTTGCACACGGAATCGATTTCCATCACCGTGCGCCCGTCGATCATGGCGGCGGCGAAGTCGACCCGATGATGCAGCACCGTCGGCGCGACCGTGCCGTGCTGGGACAAGGCGATCGCCGCTTCCGACGTGATCCGCGCCTTGGGCGTCGCGCCGTTGATCACGAAAACCAGCGGCTTGCCGCGGCTCTCCGCGATATCCACGGTCGGGCCCACCGCGCGAAGGTCGTGCGGCGAGGGCCGCGTCGGGGCCACTACGAGATCTGCGAATCCGACCACTTCCGAGATGGCGCGCGTCACCGCTGGCGGCGTGTAGATGACGACGAGGCGGAAGCCTTCGTCGCGCGCGCGATTGAGATCCTGGAACAGATTCGAGAAGACCGACTGGATGAAGGCAGGCTCAGGGTCCTGCCGCACGTTCCACCATTTGGCGAGCGAGCCCTGGGGATCGGTGTCGACCAGCGCGACCGGCCCCGCGCCCTGCCGCCCTGCCTCAACGGCAATATGCCCTGAGAGGGTCGTTTTGCCCGAACCCCCCTTCTGCGAAGCAAACACGATGACGCGCATCGACGCGAACATCCAATCCTCCCTCAGGCGCGCGAGGGCAGCTTCCCCGCCCGCGCGCATCCTCGCGCGTCATTGTTAATTTTCCCGCAAAGACGCGTGTGGGATTCTTTCATCCCCCGTTAAGCGATCAAAAAAACGCGCCGGAAGCGACCAAAATACGCAAGGCCGCAACCGACGCGTGACCCACCTAGCATGGCGCGATTAAGGCTCGGTGTATGGCCGCCTGCGCGCGCTTACTCGATGCCCAGCAGCCGGGTGATTGCGGCGATGCGCGGGTTGCCGTCCCAGTCCCAGTAGCGCAGAACCGCTCTCGAGAAGTCGCGCGCCATCATGTCGAAGACAGCGAGCAGCCCTTCCGCCTGCTTCGGTTCGCGCCACTCGCCGTAATTGCGGACGAGCGAGAAAAAGTCGTCGCGCGAGATGCCGAGACTCTTGCACATGACGGCGAACGGCTCGCCGCCGGGATCGCGCATAACGCGCGCGGCCAGTTCGCGTGAGACGCCCGCGACCATCCCGACGGCGTGGATCACTTCCTGCGAGGGGTATTGCAGCGAGGCCTGCAGCGTCTTGCGAACGACGTCCATCGACACCGCCTCGCCGTTGACGCCGCGCGGCCGATGGCGCCGGTCCAGCATGGCGAGAAGTTCTTTGACGAACGGATCGCCGTTCGGCTGGCGGAAAACACGCGGATAGAGGTCCTGCAACGCGTCCTGGATGATTCCGCGGTCGAGCGCGAAGCGGGTGAGAATGCGGCGGCGGCGCTGCGCATCGACCCACCAGAACATCATGAAGCCGTGCGCTGGCTCGATTTCTTTCCGGCGCAGCAGCAGGGCCTGTATCTCCTTGTCGTGCGTCGAGCGCGACACCAAGATGTCGATCGCATGAGGCGACAGGGTGAACTCCTCGCGGCGCAGCAGGAGTCGCGCGACCTCGGGCTCGTTGAATTCAACGAGCGCGTCGGCGATGGACGTCGTCAGGTTGATGCGGCGGGCGATCAGCTCGCGGTGCGCCGTGGAACCCTGGCGCGCGCATTCGATCAGGAGCGCCTCGGGCAGGTGGTCGCTATGCTGAATGATCGGCTTTGCGACCGAAGGCTCGTCGAGAAGCAGGAGGCGCACCAGCGCGGGCGGCGCTTCGGCGACGCGGGCGAGGCGCCGCGCGATCTCGACCCGAAGAGGCTCCTCAACCTTGTCAACGACCTGGAGCAGGACATCGCCAGTCAGCGCGCGCTCATGGGCCGAGATGCGCGCCGCGGGCAATACGACAATGTCGATGAGCTTGCGAACCATGAGTTCGCGCGGCGTGCTCTGGCGGGCGACGGGCGGCGTCAGTCCGTCGACGACGGTCGCGGCGGGAACCGCCGCGCCTCCGCCCGCGGGGGGAGCCGTCGCCGCCGGATCTAGCGTCGCCATCTGGGCCATAGCCTCCGAATTCAGCCGGAATTCCAGGCGAGTGTTGTAAAGAGGCGTCGTTAACGGCGCCTTTCCCGGCGCGAACCAAAGCTTTTGGGGAAGACCGCGGTCCGCCCCTTTGCTAGGGTCCGCTGGTCAGTCAGGTTTTGGGAGCCGCTCGTGCCGTTCAAGCGCCTTTTGACTTTCGCCGCCGCCCTGGTTGCAGGCGCGTGCGCCGGCGACTATGCCCGCTACGCCGACGAGCCCAGCTTCCAGACCGGCTATGGCGACGGGTGCGTCACGGCGACCGAAGCCGACAAGAGCTTCTCGACCAAGCGTCAACGCGATGACGAGGCCTTCGCCGGCGACAAGGCCTATGCATCTGGCTGGCGTCAGGGCTTTCTCCAATGCAGCGGCAATGAGCGCACGCCGAACGACGGCGGCCGCGTGCTCGGCGAAGAGAACGAGCGCATGTGATCCGGCCGGCGCCTAGTCGCCTGGCGCCAGCTTCAGTTTCATCTTGTCGAAAGCCTTAAGAACCTGGGCCAGCTCATGGCCGCGCTTCAGGATGAGACCTGTCATGGAGACGACGAGCCACTGGCCCTGCCGGGCGGCAAGTCGCGGGCGCTTCTCGATGCGATAGATCGGCGCCTCGCTGGCGCGGCGAAACACCGAGAAAACGGCGGCGTCCTTCAAATGGTCGATTGCGTAGTCTCGCCACTCGCCGGCGGCGACAAACTGCCCGTAGACCGAAAGGATCCTGGCTAGCTCGACTCGCGTGAATGCCGCCGCCGCGCGCTGTGCGGCGGCGGCGCTCTCCCCGGTTGCGGCGCCGGTCTCCATCAAATCGATGATGGCGCCCGAAAGCCAAGCGGGCAAGGCGCAGCCGCAGGCGCGCCAGCTCCCGCCGCTCTCCGACGGCGTTCGACGCCTCCCCTTTTCCGCCGCAATCCGCCCCTCTCGCCGCCTTAATCTTTCGTCAACCTCTTCGGCGTCGGGCAGCCGCGGATTTTGGAGCCGGGATTCCGGTTTTTCAACGCCCCCAGCCCCCGGGAAATCTGGCTTCCCGCTGGCTGTCCGGCGCCTTCCGGGTGTTGGGAAGGGGATGCTAGGTGCTGGGGCGCGTTGCGTCGAACAGCATCCCCCCCAATCCGTTCAGACCCTCTTGTCTCCTGTCATCTCCGTCGCCCTCCCGGTCTTCGGGGTCATCGCCGCCGGCATGATCGCCGGGCGTCTCAAAGTTGCGACGGCCGAGGACGCCGCCGCGTTGAACCGGTTAGTCTTCCGGTTCGCCATGCCTGCCGCTCTGTTCGGGCTGCTCTCGGGGACCAACGGATTGAAACGCGAGGACGGATTGATCGCGCTCGCCTACGGCGTTCCGGCGATCGCCGTCATGATCCTCGCCTACGCCGTTGCGCGAACGCTCCTGCGTCGCGATCCGCCCGCCGCTGGAACGCTGGCGCTCGCTTCCGTGCTCGGCAATGCGGTGTTTCTCGGCCTCCCCATCGCGCTCGGCGTCGAGGGCTGGGCTCGCCCGTTCGCCGATCTGATGCTGGCCGAGGGCGTTCTCGTCGTCGGCCTTGGCGCCGCGCTGATGTCGGCGCCCGCCGACGGCCGCCGCTTCGACGCCGCCGCCATGATGATTCGTTCACTGAAGAATCCTTTGGTGGTCGCGGCGCTCGCCGGCTTTGCGCTGGCGAGCGTCAATGTCGCCCTGCCCGGTCCGCTGCGGGCCTTCTGCGACATTCTCGGACGCGCCGCCGGCCCCGCGGCCCTGTTTTCGCTCGGACTCTTCTTCGCGACGAGGGGCTTCGCCGTCGCGAGGCACGCGCGGGAGGTGGCGACGATCGCCTTGTTCAAGATGGCGCTCCTTCCGGTTCTCTCGCTTGGCCTTCTTGGCGTTCTCGGAGTCGACGACCCGCATTATCGCGGGGCCCTCGCTCTGTTCACCGTCGTGCCGACCGCCGTCGGGGCCTTCATCATGGCGAGCCAGCACGGCCGCCTGGTCGATGAGACCGCGGCGGCGGTGGCCGCCACGACGCTGCTTTCGATCGTCACGATCAGCGCGGTTCTGGCGGTTTTCGCGTAATCACGCCTTGAGGATGCGCCGCGCGGCGCGGGCGTCGGCGGCGATCTGGGCCTGAAGCGACGCAAGCCCGTCGAATTTCCTCTCGTCCCGGATGAAATCCACGAACGCGACCTCGATCCGCTCCCCATAGAGATCGCCGTCGAAATCGAACAGATGCGTTTCCAGGAGGAGCGTGTCGGCGCCGACGGTCGGCCGGCGGCCGAAATTGGCGACCCCGCCGTGACGCCCGCCCCTGGCGAAGACCTCAACTGCGTAGACGCCGCGCCGCGGCTCGATCAGTTCGCCGAGAACGAGATTGGCGGTGGGAAATCCGAGCGTGCGGCCGAGCCTTTGACCCTCGGCCACGACGCCCTCGACCGACCAGCGGCGCCCCAGCATGAGAGCCGCCTCTTTCACCGCGCCGCTGGCGATCGCGTCGCGGATCTCGCTCGACCCGATCTTGAGGCCGTCATGACGCTCCGCCTTCGGTTCGACCAGCAACACCAACAAGCCGACCGCGGCGCACAGCGCCTTCAGCGCCGCCGCGTCGCCGGCGCGCTCCTTGCCGAAACGGAACTCCGTTCCGGTCACGACTCCGCCGAGCCGCAGCCGGGCTTTCAGCACGTCCGCGACGAAGGCCTCCGGCGTCAACGCTGCGAGCCCGGCGTCGAACACGAGCGGGAAGACCTCCTCCGCGCCGGCCTCTTGCAGCAACCGGTTGCGCCGGGAGGGCGTCGTCAGCAGGAACGGCGGATCGTCGGGACGGAAGAAGCGTCGCGGATGCGGGTCGAACACCACGGCTGCAGGCGCGGCGCGGCGCGCGCGAGCGAAATCGACGGTCTTTGCGAGAAGCCGCCGGTGGCCCTTGTGCACGCCGTCGAAATTGCCGATGGCCGCGATCGGCCCTATGGCCGGACTCACCATTTGAGCCGCTCCATCGCCGCGCGGACGCGCACCCCGGCTTTGGCGAGCTGCGCGGTCAGGTCGACGGCCGAAAGGGGACCTTCATGCACGCCGCCCTCCCCGGCGACGAGCACGGCGTCGATGTCGCGCCCATTGGCGCCCTTGATATCGGTCATGACGCCGTCGCCTATCGCGAGCACGCGGCCAGACGGAATGTCGCGGCCGGCGATCATGCCGATGCGCTTCAAGGACAGCTCATAGATCGGCGCATGCGGTTTGCCGGCGTAGACGACCTCTGCGCCAAGCGCCGCGTAGATTTCAGCCAGCGCGCCCGCGCAAAAAATGAGGCGGCCGCCGAGCCGCACCACGACGTCGGGATTGGCGCAGATCATCGGAATGCGCCGCGACGCGGCCGCTTCGAGCAGCGGTCGATAGTCCTCCGGCGACTCGCGCACATCGTCATCGAGCCCGCTGCAGATGATGAAATCGGCCTCGTCGAGCGGGGTGAACCGTACGTCGAGATCGCGATATAGCTCCTCGTCCTTGCTCGGTCCGATGCGAAAGGCGTTCTGCCCGCGCCGCTTTTCGACTTCGGCCCTGGTCGCGTCGCCTGAGGTCACGACGGCGTCATAGGCGTCGCGGGGAAGCCCGAGCCGGTCGAGCTGGGCGGGGATGACGGCGCTCGGGCGGGGCGCATTCGTCAGGATGATCACCGGGCCGCGCTCGCGCCTGAAGGCGAGGAGCGCCTCGGCCGCGCCGTCGAACAGGGCGACGCCGTTATGAATGACGCCCCAGGCGTCGCACAGCATTGCGTCATAGTCGCGAGCGAGCGAGGCCAAACCCTGGACGATTGGGGTGAGGAGCATCCGACCGCGTTAGGGCGGGCGCGGACCTCGGTCAAGCGAGCGGCGCTGCGGCGATCAGGACGCCTCGGCGTAGCGGCGCTCGCCCTCATGGGCCTTAACGTAGATGTCCGCCGGTCGCGGCGGGCCGAACAGGTTGCCCTGCCCGTAGTCTATGCCGAGCGCGAGGATCTCCGGCATCGACGACTCATTCTCCACTTTCTCGGCGATCAGACTGATGTCGGCGTCGGCGAGCCGCTTGCGGAAGCCGTGCAGCTCTACGACGGCCGCCTCGCTCTTCGCGCCGGCCGCCAGCAGGAGGGAGCTCGACGCCTTGACGAAGCGGACGTTTTTCTGGCGGAGGTAGCCCCAATCGAGGTTTAGCGAGGGGATATGGTCGACCGAGAAGGCGAAGCCTCGCTCGGCGATGAGTTCGAGGTTCTTCTCGAAGCGGGGGTGCATCATCTGCAGCGCGGGATAGGTGAACTCGAAGATGAGCCGCGACGAGAGCTCCTCGTTGATGGCGAGGTAATCCGTAAACTGATTGAAGAAGTCCACGTCGAAGAGCGTCGCCGGCGACACGTTGCAGAATACGGAAAACTGCGAATCCCGGGCCCGAAGCTTCCGGAACGCCTGAACGCAGCGCAACAAGATCATGTTGTCGATGACGCCGATGCGGTTAGCACGTTCGGCGGCTTCGAGATATTCGGTCGGCTTCAGGATCTTGCCGTCGGCGTCGCGCAGGCGGGAGAACGCCTCGTAATAGCGGGTCTTGCGCTGCGGCAGGCTGACGATCGGCTGGAGGTAGAGATCGACTCGTCCGCCCTCGATGGCGGAGCGAACGCGATCGAGCACCTGCGTATCCTCGGCGCTGATGATCGCGGACGGGTCGGCCTTGAGGACCGGGGCGACCTTCAGCGTTTCTTTTTCGATGTCGTCATCCACTCGCAGCGCGAGCTTTTTCAGCATTTCGATCTCGGTCTGCGCGCGGCTCAGGGCGAAGCCGAGGCGGGCATGCAAGATGAGAACAAGGACGAGCATGCCGGCGAGCCAGCTGTCGAATGCGACCACGAAGTTGTGGCGAGCGGCCGCCACGAAAAGGAGAGCCCCGGCGACGGACGCCGTGAAAAGGACGCCAGCGGAGTAACGCGAGCTGCGCTGCTTGAGGTTCATTCTCCCCGTCCCGATGCTTTTGGCGCGCCCAGTCGGCGCCTTGCATCAAGGCTAGGCTCGCAGGGTTGAGGAGAACTTAATTCAACTTTCGCGCCGGAAGGCGAGCGCAAAAAAACCCGGCCCATGAGGGCCGGGCTCTCGCCGCTGCGGCGGGAAGCGGGTCAGCCGCCGAATTCAGACTGACGCGGCTCGATGACGATCTCAACGCGGCGGTTGGCGGCGCGGCCCGAGGCCGTCGAATTGTCGGCGACAGGCTTGGATTCGCCGAAGCCGATAGCCTTGAGGCGCGCGCCCGCCACGCCCTGGCTCGACAGATAGGCCGACACCGAGCCCGCGCGGCGTTGCGAGAGCTGCATGTTGTAGCTGTCCGACCCGGTCGAATCGGCATGCCCCATGATGCGGACGGTGGTCTTGTCGAACTCCTTGAAGACCTCCGCGACTGAATTCAGCGTGTCGTAGAACTGCGGCTTGATCTCGGAACGATCGACGTCGAAGGTAATGTCCGAGGGCATGTTGAGGATGATGTTGTCGCCGTCGCGCGTCACCGAGACTCCGGAGGCCTGGAGGCGTTCGCGGAGCTTGGCTTGCTGACGGTCCTGATACACGCCGATGCCGACGCCCGCCGCCGCGCCGACCGCCGCGCCGATCGCCGCGC
>JACADZ010000058.1 GCA_013389105.1 Parvularculaceae bacterium
CCCCCCCCCCCCCCCGAAGCTCTAGCGTCCGTCATGCCGCGCGCCTATTTACGCGGCATGGACGCAATGCCGGCTCTCCAAGTTCCCCGCCTCGACTTCGGTTTACCCGCCGGTTCCCGCGTCGTCGTCGCCATGTCGGGCGGCGTCGATTCATCCGTCACGGCGGCGCTGGTAAAAATGGCCGGCTACGATGCGGTCGGCGTCACGCTCCAGCTCTACGATCACGGCGCCGCGATCCAGAAGAAGGGCGCCTGCTGCGCCGGACAGGATATCGCCGACGCGCGCGCCGTGGCGGAACGCCTCGGCATCCCGCATTACGTGCTCGACTTCGAGAACCGTTTCAGCGCGGCGGTGATGGAGGATTTCGCCGACACCTATCTCGCGGGCGCGACGCCGATCCCGTGCGTGCGCTGCAATGAGCGTGTGAAGTTCAAAGACCTCCTCGACATCGCGCGCGATCTCGGCGGCGCCGCCATGGCGACCGGCCATTATGTCCGCCGGGTCCTCGGCCCTCATGGTCCCGAGCTGCGCCGTCCCGCCGACGAGACGCGCGATCAGACCTATTTCCTTTTCTCGACTACCCGCGATCAGCTCGATTTCCTGCGTTTTCCCCTTGGCGACATGCCGAAGGCCGAGGTCCGCCGCCTCGCCGGCGAGCTCGGTCTCGTCGTCGCTGAGAAGCCGGACAGCCAGGACATCTGCTTCGTACCCGAAGGAAAGTACGCGTCGGTGGTCGAACGCCTGCGCCCCGGCTCGGCCGAACCCGGCGAGATCGTGCATGTCGACGGCACGGTGATGGGCCGGCATCCCGGCGTCATTCACTACACGGTCGGCCAGCGCCGGGGGCTCGGCGTCGCGGCCGGCGAGCCGATCTATGTCGTGCGTATCGACGCCGATCAGAGGAAGGTCGTGGTCGGTCCGCGCGAGGCGCTGCTGGTCAAGCGCCTGCGGCTCAGGGAAACCTCCTGGATCGGCGGGGGACGGCTCGACGATGCGGCGCGCGCCGGAACGGCGGTCGCCGTCAAGGTGCGCTCGACCCGCCCGCCGGCGTCGGCCCGCCTCGTCTGGCGGGACGGCCTCGCGGTCGAATTCGAGACCTGCGAAGAGGGCGTTGCGCCGGGCCAGGCCTGCGTCTTCTACAGCCCCGAGCGCGGCCATGACCGCGTGCTCGGCGGGGGATGGATTTCGAGGACCGAGTCTGCGAACTGAAGCGGGCGTCGCGTCGCGAAGGGGTCCATGGTCAAGAAGCTCTACAACTGCCTCAACTGCCCGGCCTATTGCTGTTCCTATGCGTTGATCCCTGTGACCGACTTCGATCTGAAGCGGCTTGCAAAGCACTTCGGGATCAGTGTGAAGACGGCCGAACGGAAATATACGAAATACGGCGACGCGGAGTATCCGCGCGTGCTCCGGCACGCCGCGGACGAGCACTTCAAGAGCGCGTGCATGTTTCTTGACCAGGAGACGCGTCGCTGCACGGTCTACGAGGGCCGGCCGCGCATTTGCCGCGATTTCCCAACGCAATCGCGCTGCGGCTATTACGAATTCCTGAAATTCGAGCGAGACGTGCAGGACGATCGCGACTGGGTCGCCACGACCAATTGATGGCCGAACGCGTCGACACCGTCGTCATCGGCGCCGGGGTGGTCGGGCTGGCGACGGCCCGGGCGCTGGCGCAGGACGGCCGCGAGGTGATCGTCCTTGAGCGGAACGACGCGTTCGGGGCCGAGACATCGTCGCGCAATTCCGAGGTGGTGCACGCCGGCATCTATTACCGGCCCGGCGGGCTGCGCGCACGGCTGTGCGTTCCGGGCAAGAAGCTCCTCTACGCCTACTGCCGCGAACGGGGGGTCAATCATGCGCGCTGCGAGAAGCTCATCGTTGCTACGTCGCCAGCGGAGGCGCAACGTCTCCCGCCGTTGAAGGCTTTGGCTGAGCGCAACGGCGTCGACGACCTGAGCCTGCTCACGGGCGCCGAAGCGATGGCGCTCGAACCAGGGCTCTTCTGCTCGGCGGCGCTCCGTTCGCCTTCGAGCGGCGTCGTGGACGCCCATGGACTGATGCTGTCTCTCCTCGGCGATCTCGAAAACGCCGGCGGCGCCCTCGTCCTGTCGAGCCCGGTGCGGTCCGGCCGGGCGACGGGCGAGGGCGTCGCGCTCAATGTCGGCGGGCGCGAACCGATCGCGCTTGAAGCCCGGCTGGTCGTCAACTGCGGCGGTCTGTGGGCGGACGAAATCGCGCGGTCGATCGCCGGCCTCGACCCGGCGAAAATACCCGCCATCCGCCCGGCCACAGGGCGCTATTTCACCGTGTCGGGAAAGGCGCCTTTTTCGCGGCTGATATACCCCCTCCATACGCCGGACTCGCAAGGCGTTCATTACACCCGCGATCTCGGCATGCAGGCGCGCCTCGGCCCAGACATCGTCTGGGACGCGCCGCTCGGCGACTATTCGGTCGACTTATGCGCCGGCGACGCGTTCTTCGCCGCAGCGCGGAAATTCTGGCCGGACCTTCGCCGCGAGGCCCTGCATCCCGGCTATGCCGGCCAGCGACCGAAGGCGACCGGGCCGGGGGAGGAGGGGGATTTTCTTATCCTCGGCCCCAGCGAGCACGGGACGTCCGGTTATATCGGCCTCTACGCTATCGAGTCGCCGGGGCTCACCTCCGCGCTCGCCATAGGCGAATACGTCGCCGCCCTCGCGAAATCGGCCGGGACCTGATAGTTTCGGGCGACGGGTTGGAGGGGCGTATGGCGAGGGTGGTCGAGGCGCGGTCGCCGGCGGCGCAGAATCTGCCGGGCGAAGAGGACCTGCGGTTCATCCGCAATTTCCACGACATTTTACTGAGTCTCGGCATCCTGATGTTCGCCGGAGGTCTCGCGCTCGCCACCGGGATCGCTCTTGGACCCATGGTCGCCGAGACGGCGCAGTCGGGGGGCGACGGCGCGCGCCGAGCGCTCGGCATCGTCGCGGCCGCGGCGGGCGCGAACGCGGTCGTTATGTGGCTGATGGCGGAGTTCTTTGCGCGTGGACGGCGCCTGTTCCTTCCCTCGATTGTCATCCTGATCGCGTTCGCCGGCTTCGTTTATGTCGCCGCCGGCGCGGGCTACGCGGCGATTGCGGGTTTTGACTTCGATAGCGTCATCCCGCCCGAGGGACCAGCGGGCGATTCCGACGCCACCCCCGAGCAGATCATGGGCGGCGTCTGGGGCGAATTGTTCCGGCGGTTCTCGGAGCCGTTCCTCATCGTCGGCGGCATCGCGACGGCGGCGATCTTCCTCTTTTACGCCCGCATGAAGCTGCCTTTCGCAATGGGCCTTGGCGCCTACTCGCTGGCGATGGTCGGCGTCCTCGCCGTGTTTAACCGCTGGCCGGACCAAGCCTTCAGGCTCATTAACGAGACGCAGCTTGCGGCCGGCGTGTTCATGTTCCTGCTCGGCGTCTTCCACGACGCCCGCGATCCGGAACGGCGCACACGAATCTCCGATAACGGATTCTGGCTGCATTTCTTCGCGGCGCCGCTCATTCTGAATTCGACCCTCGGGATGGTGCTCGGCGCCGGCGCCGACGGCGGCTATGGCGACTTCGGCGCCATCTTCGGCGTCGAGAAGAATCCGGTCGGCGCCGCCGCGACGACGCTTGCCGTGGTCAGCGGCTTCTCCTTCGTCTCGCTGCTGATCAACCGCCGCGCGCTGCTGGTCGCTGGCCTCCTCTATGCCTTGATCGCCGCCGGTTTCCTGATTTCCAAGACGGGACTCAGCGAAGCCTGGACCGTCGCCGTGACGCTGCTCGTGCTCGGCGGCGCCATGGTCCTTCTCGGCGGCGGCTGGCACGCGATCCGGCGCGTTGTGGTCGCGCCATTTCCTAAGCGCGGCCTGATCGCGCGGATCATACCGCCTGAACCCTCGAAGGAGGACCTTCGGGCGTCCGAATAGCGCCTTGCGGCGTCCGGTTCCGAAGGCTATAGACGCGGTCCTTCCGACGGCCGGCTTGCGACGGCTCGCCCGGGCGGGGTAGCTCAGTTGGTGAGAGCGTGGGATTCATAACCCCAAGGTCGGCGGTTCGATCCCGCCCCCCGCTACCAGCTCGGTCTGTCTGCGGATCATCTGGACGCGAACGCGCTCGACGACGTGACGCGGACTTGACCGCCGGCGGCCCATACTCCCGCATGAAGGGGCCCGCGCCGTCAGAAACGACTTCCGATTGAATCGCGCCGAACCTTAGGAAATTTTCACGGACGCCTCAATTCTCGCGCATCTCGCGCAAAATGCGCATCGCTCCTGCCCGAATGCGGGCCGCGCTCGCTTGAGCCGCGCGCAAGCCCTATGGTTTTTACAGGACCTTAATTTGCCGCTCCGAACGAGGCTGCGTCAAAGAAGGTTCGGGGCGCTGCCGCGTCCGTATGCGTATCGTGAAGGGGCCGACCTGCATGAAGAGTTCGATCCACCGCGCGCTGGTTGCCGGCGCCATGACGCTTACCTGCCTTATCGGACCGTGGCCGGGCGCGTTCCCCACCGCCGCGGCGCAGACCAAGCCGCCGGCGTCGCCGACCGTTCTCGCCGCGACGTTTCCGAACACGAGCGACGGCAAACCGGTCACGCAGCTCGGCCTCTATTGGTGGCGCTACTGGAGCTTCGAAGAGCCGTTCATCGACCTCACCAAGCAGAACAGCGCGCGCTGGTCGGCGGTCAAGCTGAGCGGCGAGCGCATGTTCTTCGGAGATCTCTGGAAGGGCGGCTTCATCGACAAGACGACGCTCTATCCCAAGGCGATTCCGCCGGGCTACGACTACATCAGCGGCGGCCGCATGCGCCACGGCGGCGAAACGGTTCCCTCGGGCTACGCCGGCGTCTACGTCATCACCTGGGAAGGCAACGCCGACGTCGTCATCAACACCCGGCCATGCACGCCGATCATCCGCAAGAACTGCTTCCGCAAGCTGGGTCCCAACCGCGCTGAAGCGACCTATGACGCGACAACCCGCGATGTCGGCGACTGGAACATCACGCGGATCGGCCCTGGCGGCGTGCGGAACATCCGGATCTTCCGCAAGGAGAACGAACCGCTGCTCGCCGCCGGCAAGATCATCGATCCGAGATTCCGGGCGCACGCGTCCAGATACAAGATCCTTCGCTTCATGGACGTTCAGGAGGCGAGTCAGGCGCGGCCCTTCCGCGCCGGCGATTTCGTCCGCTTCGATCAGGCCACCTGGTCGCCCGAATGGACGCCGGATTATGTAAAGGCCCCAGACGCTCCGAAATTCCCGTCCTTCGAGGCCATTTTCAGGACTACGGTCGAAACCGATACGGCGGCCTGGGTCCACGTCGCGGGGCTGCCGGGCGCGCCCGCCTCCTTCAACGCGCTGATCGATCCGGCGGATGCAGGGCTCTGGAAAGAAGCCTGCCGCGCCAATCTGCAGACGATCCTCTCCTCGTCCGACTGGGCCGCTTATATGGACGAAATCGTCCGTGGACTGATCGCAGCGAAATACCCAGCCGACCGGATGGTCTATCTCGAACCCTGGAACGAGGTGTGGAATTGGGGCGGACCATGGGCGCGGATGACTCATTGCAGCGACGGCGCGACCGTCGCCCTCGGGACGAGGGGGGCGCCTGGCTGGGCGCCGCGCTACGGTTTCGGCTATCTCGCCGCGCACGCCATGGTCGAGTTCGACCGAGCACTCCAGCGCGCCGGCCGCAAGCAGGCCTGGACGCTCGCCATGGGAACGCAGCTGGTCTGGGATCAGGTGACGGTCGCCTCGCTCGAAGGGTTCCGGCGCTACTTCGCCGATCATGGCGTCGATGCGAAACCGTGGCTTCGGCATGTCGGCGTCACGACGGCGACGTACTATGACGGCTCGTTCAGCCGGACGGAGGGGCTCATCGCCGCCGCGACCGACGCAGAGCACGCGCGCAAATGGCGCGAAGCGATTGGCGCCGATCCGGACGGACTTGCAAGGAAGCGCGCCGACCGCGTGATCAGCGGAACGCAGGTCGGCGGCATCCCGTCGCTCGTCGCCTTCCGCAAGCGCCAGCAGGAAGTCGCGGAGTCCTATGGGGCCTATTTCCTCGGCGATTATGAAGGCGAAAGCCATGAGACCCTGCCGGCCTATCTCGCGGCTGATCCGGTGATCGTAAACTGGGCTGAACGCTACATCGCCGGCCCCGAGGGCGAGCGGGTCACCCGCGCCTATGTCGACGCTATGCGCGCGCAGAATCCGATGGCGGTTGTTTCCAACTATATGTCGATCTTCCCGCGCGATCCGGAAGGCGAGCGGGCCAACGACACCAAGTTCGCCGATCCGTGGTATGATGGTTATTACGGCGACCAGAGCGGCCGGACGCGCGGCATGGCACACATTCTGCGCTGACCCGGCGCGATCACGAGAGATCGGACCAGCCCGCGCCTCAGCTTTTTCGCCGGCGCGCTAGCCTTCGTGCGCCGGCTTCAACCGCGTGCGCCACGGGCCCGCGAGGTCGCGCAGTTCGGCATTGATGGCGTCGACCTCAAGGCGCACGGCGCCGCCGCCGGCGAAGGTGAGCGTGACCGCGCCGGCGCCGTCCGCCGCCGGCGTGAACGCGATGGCGAGCATCTCGACGACGGCGTCCTTGGCGTCGCCACGCAGGTTGATCTGCTTGACCGCGCGCACGTCTTCGAAATGAGCGCCGACGCGGACGCGCCAGAAGGGGCCCGCGCGACGGTCGCCGCCGACCTCCCAGACGAACCGGTTGGCGACGAAGGCGAAGCGGCGCTCGCGAGGCAGGTAGGCCATATCGCCGATTTTAAGGACGGCGTCCTGCAGGCAGACGGACAGAGCCTGCAGATCCGCGTCGTCAGCCGCCATCAGTCGCAACGGTTTGTAGTCTTTGACACCCGTCACGAGTCACCCTCTTACGCGCTCGATCAGCGCGCCGCACTGAACGAGCTTGTCTTCGAGCCGTTCAAATCCGCGGTCAAGGTGGTAGACGCGGTTGACGAGGGTCTGTCCTTCGGCGCCGAGGCCCGCCAGCACGAGGCCCATCGAGGCGCGCAAGTCCGTCGCCATGACCGGGGCTCCCTTGAGGCGTCTGACGCCGCGAACCGTCGCCGTCTGTCCGTCTACGGAGATATTGGCCCCCATGCGCCCGAGCTCGGGCGCGTGCATGAAGCGGTTCTCGAATATCGTCTCTTTGATGACCGAGGTTCCGTCGGCGGTCGTCATCAGCGCCATGAACTGCGCCTGGAGATCGGTTGGAAAGCCGGGGAAGGGCTGCGTGACCAGGTTCACCGCGCGGCAGCGATCAAGCGTCCGGCGCACGCGGACGCCAGTCGGATCTGCGGTGAGCTTCAGCCCCGCTTCTTCGAGGACGCCGACGGCGGCGCCCAAGAGGTCGAGCCTCGCATGGCGCAGGTACAGCTCGCCGCCGGCGACCCCGGCCGCCATCGCATAAGCCCCGGTTTCGATCCGGTCGGGGAGGACTGTGTGATGGGCGCCGTGGAGCCTCGGGACGCCCGAGACGGCGATCGTCGAGGTCCCGGCGCCCTCGATGCGCGCGCCCATGGCCATAAGGCAGTTTGCGAGGTCGACGATCTCGGGTTCTCGTGCAGCGTTGCTGATGACGGTTTCGCCCTTTGCGAGGACGGCGGCCAGAATGGCGTGTTCGGTCGCGCCTACCGAGACGATCGGAAAATCGATGCGCGCGCCCGAGAGTCCCTGAGGCGCGGCGGCGACGACATAGCCCTCGTCGAGGTCGATTTTCGCTCCCATGGCGGCCAGCGCCTTCAGGTGCAGATCGACGGGGCGGGCGCCGATGGCGCAGCCGCCCGGAAGGGAGACTTTCGCCTTGCCCTCGCGCGCGAGCAGCGGTCCGAGAACATTGAACGTGGCGCGCATCTTGCGCACGAGGTCGTAGGGGGCCTCGGTCGAGGCGATAGTCCGCGCCTGGAGCGTGAGCGTTGGGCCCTCGAAGGTCACGTCGACGCCGTGCTGCGCCAGAAGTTTCAGCAGCATGTCCACGTCGGCCAGCCTTGGGACGTTGAAGATGGTCAGCGTCTCATCGGTGAGCAGCGACGCCGCCATGACCTTCAGCGCCGAATTCTTGGCCCCGCTGATGGCGATCTCGCCGAACAGCGGCCGGCCGCCGATGATTGCAAGCTTATCCATTCGGTTCAGTCCTCGCCGCGGCCTTCCGGCGCTTCAGGTTCTCGCGCAAGGCGGCCGCCTCGCGGGCTTCGCGCGCCTGGCGCGCCGACAGTTTCGCGACGTCGTTCGGGGCCTTTGGGGCCGCCGGGAGGCGTTCCTGGGGCTTCGTCTCGGGATCGTCCGTCATCAGGTCGCGGACCATAGGGCGGACGGGCTGCACGTCAACGGTGTCCGGACGCGTGCTTCGGTGTAAGGAGCAAGGCTTCGCAGCATCCGGTGCGCCGCCCTGACCATGTCCGAGCCTTCGCCTCTCGCCGGCGACGTCAAAGGCGCCGTATCGTTCGAGACCGCAGCGTTGCAGACCCGCCGCCCGGATCCGCGGGACATCGACGCGCTCGGCCATGTCAACAACGCCGTCTACCTCGTCTGGGCCCAGGACATCGCTGTCGCGCACTGGGCGCTGGCGGCCGGCCCGGGCCTGATCGACAGGCATCTCTGGGTCGTGCTGCGTCATGAGATCGACTATCGCGAGCCTGTGCTCCCCGGCGACGAAGTCGAGATCAGAACCTGGCTCGGCCGGGCCGACGGCCCGCGATTTGCGCGCCATATCGACATCCGCAGGAAGGGAGCGGCCCGCTATTCAGCGAAGGTCCTCAGCGACTGGTGCCTGCTCGATGGAGCCACGCGCAAGCCGATGCGCGTGACGCACGAAATACTCGAGGCGTTCGGCGTGTCCGGAACCTAGCCCGCGTTCAGCTGGTCGGGGCAGGGGGCCGACTCGCAGGCGCCGCCTTGGATTTGTCGAGTCTGATCTCGGCCCGCCGCGCGAGGTCGGCGCAGATGGCTGCCGTGTTTTGGCGCTCGTCCCTGAGGACGGCGAGGGTGCGCTCGCGGGCGCCTTTGCGCTCTTCAATACGCGCGCGCAATCGCTCGGCGCGCGAGGCGGGCATGTCGGGTTCTCCCTTCAGCGCGTCCTCAAGTCCGCGTATTTCTTTCGAAAGCTCGACGAGGGCTTCGAGCGGGAAAGCCTCCCACAGGAAGTGCCTGTGGATGCGCGCCCGCAAGGGCGTATCGCGGACGTCGAAAAGCCGCTCGCGGTTGCGCTCATAGACTTTCGCCTCACGGTTGGCCGCCTCGAACATGCTCATCGTGACCGAGCCCCAAGGGTCGCCGTACTTCTGCGACTCGAAGGCGAAATCGAGGATCTGGTCGATGGAGGAAAGGATCTCGGCGAAAAACCGAGCCGCATCGCGCTCACGCCGCTTTCGCTCGATCTGGTCCTCGTAATGTTCCGCGACGAGCCCGCCCGCGGTCGCGAGCAGGGCGCCGAGAACCACGGCAGCCAGCGTGTCCAGATTGGACACGAATTCGAAGTTTTCGGAACGCATGCCCGGATTCTGCGCCGCAACGGCCGGTCCGAGCAAGCAATGACCCCGGCGCCTCGTGACATGGCCAGGGCGTTGAGGCATCACCCGCCCATGACCGAACTTGCGACAACTATCGAGGGTCCAAACGGGCGCCTCGCGGCACGGCGCATCGCCGGCGAAGAGCCGGGCGTCTTCTGGCTGGGCGGCTTCGCTTCGGACATGACCGGGACCAAAGCGGCGTTCCTTTCGGACTGGGCGGTGCGAGCGGGCAGGGCGTTCGTGCGGTTCGACTATTCCGGCCACGGCGCTTCGCAAGGGCGTTTCGAGGATGGAACCATCGGGGCCTGGACGAGCGATGCGCTCGCGGTTTTCGACGCGCTCGCCGAGGGCCCTCAGATCCTGGTCGGCTCCTCAATGGGGGCTTGGATCGCGACCCTGCTTGCCCTTGCGCGGCCCGAGCAGCTCAAAGGGTGCGTCTTCATCGCGCCTGCCCCGGACTTCACCGAAGAGCTCATCTGGAAGCAGCTTGGAGAAGAAAAAAAGGAGCGCCTGATGAGGGACGGGCGTCTCGTCGAGCGAACTTCAGACGGGGGGACTTCGGTGATTACGCGCCGCCTCGTCGAGGAAGGTCGCGGTCGGCTCGTCCTCGGCCGCCCAATCCCGGTTTCCTGTCCGGTCCGCATCCTCCACGGCATGAACGACGAGGAAGTACCCTTCCGGCATGCGGTCCGTTTTGCAGAGCAGCTGGTCTCCGGGGACCTCGAACTGACGCTAGTCAAAGCCGGGGATCACCGGCTCTCGACCCCGGCCGACCTCGAGCGCCTGCGTCTTGCGATCGCGTCGCTGTCGCGGTGCTGACGGATCGCCGGGGAGGTTCGGTTCGCCGCGGCGCGGCGTCGTTCCGTCGAATCGGCGGCGCCGATCCTTGCGACAAGTGTGGCGCCATGGCATGCTACAACTGTAGCAAAACGCCCGCCCTTTAAACCCCTGCTCTAGCGGAGCCGCCCGTGAGCCAAGACGAAGCCTTGCTTCCGACCAAGCCCGAGCTTGAGATCCTCAAGCTCTTGTGGCGGCGCAAAGCGCTGTCGGCGCGGGAGATCGCCGACGAGGTGGCGGCGCCGCTCGACTGGTCGTACTCGACGTTGCGCACTGTCCTTGAACGGATGGTCGAGAAGCGGCTCCTGAAACGCCTCGAAGGCGAGGGCGTCAACCGATATGCAGCTTCGGTCGGCAAGGTCTCGCTGCTGTCGCGCATGATCGAGGATTTCTCCGGCCGCGTTCTGGAGCTCGATGCAGCGCCGCCGGCCGTCACCTTCGCCAAGTCGAAGCTCCTGACACGGAGTGAAATTGAAGAGCTTGAGCGCACCCTGCGCAAAGCGGAGCAGAAGTCATGACGTCGATCATCGAGACTTTCGAACCGGCCGCGCTGTGCCTGCTCGCCTCCCTGGTCTGGGCGCCCATCGTGCTCGCGGGGGCGCTGCGGCTCGATCGCGGCCGTTCGGTCGCCGCTTCGGAAACTCTGTGGATCTGCGCGCTTTGCATCGCCGTGCTGCCGACCCTGATGGCCCCCGCCCTTGAGGCGGCCGGCGTCTCGTTGCGACCCGAGAGAGTCGTGGAGTTTTCCGCGCCGTCCGACGCCGCTCCATTAATCGCGGCGCGAGAAGCCAAGACTCCGTCAGCCGCATCGACGCACGTCGTTGCACCGGCGGCCGCGCCGTCGCTCTCCGCCGATTTGGTCTTCGGCGCCGCAGCGCTCATTTACACCTACGGCGCGCTGCTGGCGCTCGGCGCTTATCTCGTGCGCGGCGCCCTCTTCGCGCGCCAAGTGCGCTGCGCCAGGCCGGTCGATCACCCGGAACTGCTTCGCGCGCTCGGCGACTTCAGCCGCCGCCTCGGGGTCAAGCGCAGGTTCGAGCTGCGGCGGTCCGAGGCGGTCTCCACCGTCTGCGTCTTCGGCCTTTTCCGTCCGGTGATCCTCATGCCGAGGGACATAGACGCGCGCCTCTCCTTGCAAGATTTGGCGCTCATGGGCGCGCACGAACTCGCCCATGTGAAGCGGGGCGATGCGGCGCTCTACACGTTCTGCGCGCTGCTGCGCGTCGTGTTCTGGTTCAATCCGTTTGTACGCCAGATCGCCGCGCGCGCAGAACTCGCCGCGGAGCAGGGCGCAGACGCGCTGGTCCTGTCGCTCGGCGCCGATCGTCGCCGCTATGCCGCGTGCTTCATCGAGGGTCTCAAATTCGCCGCAGAGCGCGCGCAGATTGCCCGCTTCGCCACGCCGTCCTTCACGCCATTCGACCGTCAAAGCCGGCGCGATCGGCTCAACGCCATTCTTGAGGGAGGCCAGCGGCGCGCTCGTCCGCTGCGGCTCGTCGTCGCCGTCGCGCTCGCCGTCGCCGGCGGCGGCGCTTTCGCCCAGGCCGGCCTTGCCGTCGCGCCGCAGACGCGGATCGTCAGCGCTGAACCGGTGCGGATCGACACGCGCGAAGGCAAGCCGATGCGCGCGCCGTTCGACGGC
>JACADZ010000036.1 GCA_013389105.1 Parvularculaceae bacterium
CCGGCGGCGCGCCCTGTCGCGCCCCGCCCCGAACTGTGGTAGCTGGCCGAGCGATAAGATTCTCCGGTTGGAGCTGCCGCCTTATGCGCCTTGGTGTGATGTGCCTTTCCGGCCTGGCCGTCCTCGCCGCCGTCCCGGCCGCGGCCGATCCCAGTCCCGTCGCCACGTTCAAATCCTGGAGCGTGTTCACGCGGGAGGTCGACGGCGATCGGATCTGCTATGCGGCGACGGATGCGCAGGACAAGGCCCCGAAATCCGTCAACCACGGCGAGATTTTCTTTATGGTGGCGACCTGGAAATCCGGCGCGGCGACTAACCAGCCGAGTTTCATGGCCGGCTATAATCTCAAGGACGCGCCGGCCCCGACCGTACGCGTCGGCGCCGAAAAATGGACGATGTACGCCGACCAGAACGAGGCCTTCATCGAGGCGGCCAAGGACGAACAGGCGCTGATCAACGCCATGCGGAAAGGCTCGACCATGCAGGTCACGGCCGTTTCCGGTCGCGGCACGGCGACGAGCTACACTTTCTCCCTGTCGGGGGTATCGGCCGCGCTCGACAAGGTGCGGGACGCCTGCAAGTAATGTCAGTCGGCCGACCATCAGTTGGCGCACGGAGCTAAAACGCCGCGCCGGCGGCGGGTTGCCGCCGCGACAAATCAGGCTAACGTCCCGCCTCTGAACCCAGGGCGCGCGCTGGTCGCGGCCCGCAGCATGCGAGGCTTTAGCACATGGGCATCCTCAAGGAATTCCAGGAATTCGCCGTCAAGGGCAACGTCCTCGACATGGCGGTCGGCATCATCATCGGCGGCGCCTTCGGGACGATCGTCAAATCGCTCGTCGACGACGTCATCATGCCCCCGATCGGCAAGCTCATGGGCAATGTCGATTTCTCCGACCTCTTCATCAATCTCGGCGAGGTGCAGCATGAGAGCCTCGCCGCGGCGCGGGAGGCCGGCACGCCGGTCATCGCCTACGGACAGTTTTTGAACAACGTCATCTCGTTCCTCATCGTCGCCTGGGCCGTGTTCCTGCTCGTGAAGGCGATGAACAGCTTCAAGAAGAAGCAGGAGGCCGCCCCCGCCGCGCCGCCGGCGCCGACCAAGGACCAGGTCCTCCTGACCGAGATCCGCGACCTCCTCGCCAAGAAGGCCTGACCCTCTCCGCGACCCGTCCTGCAAGAGCGCGCCGCGACGCCTGCGGCGCGCTTGTTGTTTTGGGGAGCCGCGAGGGCCTGACCGGGAGCGGCCGCTGTCAGGGAATTACCGTTCCTGTAGAGCCGCAGCATGAATGGCGCAAACCTCGCATACGCAGCCAGGTTTACTCGGGCGCAAGATTTTGCATGGAAAGCCATCGAGCATGCGCAGACCTATAGACGCCGTCATATTCAACGCCAATTTTCGCGTTCCAGTCCGGGAAAGGCGGAGCGTCTGACCCGTCTTCAGCAAACGTCCCGACCAAGCGTCGGATGCCGTCAATCGAAGCCAAGTTCTCGGCCGAGCAAAGGCTGCTCAGCGTCCTGCCGTCGTCGGAATCCCCCGAGGCGAGGTAGGTAGGACCAATGACGCTGGTCCAGATGCTGTTGGCAGCCGCCTGACCCATGTTGCTCAAGTCCAGTCCGGAACCGTCCATTGGCCCGCGTTCGCGGACCAGCTGTCTTAGCTCCGAATCCGTCAGGACGCCGCCCGGACGGCCGTTCACCGTCACGTTGCTTTCAGCGCGAGATGCGACATTGTCCGTTGCCAGAGATACGCAGATGCCGAAGAGTTCTGCCGCCGCTTCCTCCAAAATCCTTTCGAAATCCGCGAACCGTTCGAACGACTCCGGCGCGGCGCGCGCTCGTCCAAGGTGTAAGCCGGCATGGAAGACTTCATGCGCAACCGCGTGCGAAATCAAACGGCGCGCCATAGGCGCAAACTCTAGTTCGGTGCTCGCGAAGCTGAGATTTACCGGATCGGCGCCGACGTCATCGTCCGCCTCTACATCAATCCGGGTTCGGTCCGGGAAAATCGACAAGGAGACGGCAAGAGAGGGCGCAGCGTCCGCAAACACGCCGGCGAGGGCTAGCGAAAGGGATTTCGCGAAACCTGTTGTCCATGCCGCATCAAGCTCGTTGCAAGGAAAGCGTGCGGATCGCGCCACCACGACCTGAATCTTGTGGGCGCTCCCGCGCGCGCATTCGGCGTCCAAGGTCGGCGGCGGCTCGGCGCCGCCCCGGACAGTCCCAGAACGAATGAGAATGTCGTCCCCGTCCCTGCGGAACAGAACGAAGCTGCCTCCAATGTCGGACGCGGCGGCGCGCAATTCGTCCTGTATCGACACGCCAGAAGTGGCGCAGGCGGCGAGGCAAAGCCCCGCCGCCACTGCGGGAAGTCTCGCTAATAGCCGGCGCCGCATGCGTTCGATCCGCTGAAGTCGCACCCGGCGACCGACCATAATTGGCCTTTCGAATGTAAAACAATGTTGTTTTGTTCAATTTCAACAATGGCGGTAATTTCGCCCTCGCTGGTATAGCTCTCAAACGCTTGGAGCTCGATCTCAACTCCCCCAACCCCCGATGAGTTGGCAAGCAACCAGTTATCGGCCGCGGTCGGATTGTCGATGGTTATGCGACCGCCGGCGCTGGAAGCTGCGAACGTGGCCGTAGCCGTTGGCGTTCCAGCGCTGTTGAGAGTTGTAATCCTGACGATGTGCTCGTCCGGAATTGGAATACTGGACCTCGAAAAGTCGAACGTTAAAGTGCCGGCGCCGCCGTCGCCAATAAAACTGTTCAAAGATGACGGAATCGGAAAGGTTACTCGTCCGCCTACGCCGCAATCTACCGGACCTGGCAATCCATTTTCACGATTTCCTGGTATATCATCAGACGGAACACAAACCCTCGCCGGCTCGACACGACCACCTCCAGGCAAATTGAAACCGGTGTCAGTCGTTGTACAGCCGGCCCCCCCCCAGCGCCACAGCCATCACAAGGGCAACGCTACGCATCTTCGCGGTTTTCATCGTATGCTCCTATGCTTTCTTTACACGCAACTGCGCTAAGAGTAGCTCCAAGGCAAATACTTGCCATTACCCATTTTTCCACAGACAGATCAGGTGAACAAAGCCATTTCCATAAGTCAGGCGTCCCGCCTACTTGATCGCAAATCGCGGGACCCATGACGCGCGCCCTTGCGTTGTGCGTTGCTGCAGGCTCCCTTATACCCCGCGGCCTATGACGCCGCTCAAGAACATCCGCAATTTCTCGATCATCGCCCATATCGACCACGGGAAATCGACTCTCGCCGACCGGCTGATCCAGCTGACCGGGGCCCTGACGGATCGCGAAATGCGCGACCAGGTCCTCGATTCCATGGATCTGGAGCGCGAGCGCGGCATCACCATCAAGGCCAACACCGTCCGCCTCAATTATCGCGCCAAGAACGGCGAAGACTACGTCTTCAACCTCATCGACACGCCGGGCCATGTCGATTTCGGCTACGAGGTGTCTCGCTCGCTCTCGGCCTGCGAAGGCGCGCTCCTCGTGGTCGACGCGACTCAAGGCGTCGAGGCGCAGACCCTCGCCAATGTCTACCAGGCGATCGACCTCGATCTCGAGATCGTCCCGGTTCTCAACAAGATCGACCTTCCCGCCGCCGAACCGGAGCGGGTCAAGGGCCAGATCGAGGACGTGATCGGGCTCGACGCTTCGAACGCCATCGAAATATCGGCCAAGACCGGTGTCGGCGTCGACAACGTTCTCGAGGCGATCGTCGAGCGCCTGCCGGCGCCGAAGGGCGATCCGAACGCGCCCTTGAAAGCCCTGCTCGTCGACAGCTGGTACGATTCCTATCTCGGCGTCGTCGTCCTGGTGCGGATCGTCGACGGCGTGCTCAAGAAGGGCATGCGCATCCGGCTCATGTCCACCGGCGCCGCCTATGGCGTCGAGCAGGTCGGCGTCTCGACGCCGAAGAAGATTCCGGTCGCCGACCTTGGTCCGGGCGAGATCGGCTACATGACCGCCTCGATCAAGGAAGTCGCGGCCGCCAAGGTCGGCGACACCATCACCGAAGAGCGGCGACCCACCGCCGCTCCCCTGCCCGGCTTCAAGCCGTCGCAGCCGGTCGTCTTCTGCGGCATGTTTCCCGTCGACGCGGCTGAGTTCGAGGCCCTGCGCGAGGCGATCGGCAAGCTCCGTCTCAACGACGCAAGCTTTCACTACGAGATGGAGACCTCGGCCGCCCTCGGTTTCGGCTTCCGCTGCGGATTCCTCGGACTCCTGCACCTCGAGATCATCCGCGAGCGTCTCGAACGCGAGTTCAATCTCGACATCATCACCACGGCGCCGTCGGTCGTCTATCGCGTGCATCTCACCAACGGCGAAACCCTCGAACTGCACAATCCCGCCGACATGCCGGACGTCGTGCGCATCGATCACATGGAAGAGCCATGGATCAAGGCGACGATCATGACGCCGGACGAGCATCTCGGCGCGATTCTGAAGCTCTGCGAGGAGCGCCGCGGCGTTCAGCAGGAGCTGACTTACGCCGGCAGCCGCGCCATGCTCGTCTATGAGCTGCCGCTGAACGAAGTGGTGTTCGACTTCTACGACCGACTGAAGTCGGTGTCGAAAGGCTACGCCAGCTTCGACTATCACATCATCGGCTACCGACCGGGCGACCTGGTCCGCATGTCGCTGCTCGTGAACGAGGAGCCGGTCGACGCGCTCTCCATGATCGTCCACCGCGAGAAGGCGGAATTGCGCGGCCGGGCGATGTGCGAGAAGCTCAAGGACCTGATCCCTCGCCACCTCTTCAAGATCCCGATCCAGGCGGCGATCGGCGGCAAGGTGATCGCGCGCGAGACGATCGCCGCGCTCAGGAAAGACGTGACCGCCAAATGCTATGGCGGCGACATCACGCGCAAACGCAAGCTCCTCGACAAGCAGAAAGAGGGGAAGAAGAAGATGCGCCAGTTCGGCAAGGTCGAAATCCCTCAGGAGGCCTTCATCAAGGCCCTGAAGATGGACGGCTGAGGCGCTAAGGCCGATGGAAGCGGGCCGACGCCGCTCCTAAGGGACGCCCGGCGCCGACCGCAGGTGATCATATTCCCGGTGGCTCAGGCCGTACACGCCCTTGATGTTGAGCGTGCGATCCGTACACTGATAGGCAAAGCCGCCGCTCTCGACGGAAGGGCCGCTCTCCGGAAGGGTGCGCTCCTGCCGCATCGGGCCGATTTCCATGACGTATCGCCAGGCGACGTCCGCGCCATCCGACTTCCACCGGCCGACTCCCCTGTCGACGACGTCCCATTCGAACTTGTGCGCGCCGAAGCGCGTCGTCGTGTGCGACATCGAGCCGTCTTTCCCCGTCACGACGCATTGGTTGGTTGTGTTGTTCCAGCGCACGCCGCCCTTTCCGTCCGCCGCGAACCACAAGGTCCAATCGCCGCTGACATAGGAGCAAGACAACGACCCGCCGGCGGCCCCAATCGCCGGTCCGCCGTGCTCAAGGGCCTCGCGCACGTAACCCTGGAGGGACTCCGGGGTGGGCCGCCATTCGCCGATGAGGCAGCAGGCCCGCAGGTCGAGTTCTTCCGGATCGTCGATCCTGAGCGCCGTCGCCCGTTCATCATCCGTCGTCAGAACAAGAGCGCGATAGCGCTTGTCCTCGTCGCAGGCGAGGACCCGCGGCGGCGGATCGGCCCACTCGTTCTCGCGTTCGGCCATTCGTATACGGATGGAGGACGGACCATCGACCGCCGTCTTGTAGACCTTTCCCTCCGCAAAGTTCAGCGTGTAGCGCGCGAGCGTGTAGGGGCCGGAGGCAAGGGGGACGCGGCGCGCGCCGGAGATGGCGAACTCGCCGGTCATCGTCGCGGTGCGGCCGACTTCGCGCCCGCCCGGCTGCCGGATCTCACGGTCCATGAAGGACTCGCCGAACGCCGTCCAGGCCTCGATCGGCACGTCGCGTCGCATGGTCGCAAGATGCGCCGACGAACCGCCGCCGCGCGCCAGATCGCCGATGAGCGCGCGAACGCCGGCCGGACCCCGCTCCTGCCCAAGCCACAGAAAGAACACGACGTTCTCGTAGTCCATCTCGAAAAGACTGACCCTCGTCGATTTCTCCGAGAAGTCCCGATAGTACTCATCGCTGTAGGGCGCGCCGATCTGGACGAGATTGGCGAAATACTCCGCCGACCCTTCTGCCCACCAGTCTTGGTGCGCGGCCAAGGTCGCCTCCGGCCCGAAGGTTTTTTGCTGCATGCAATGGAACAATTCATGCGCGTAGGTGAACACGAATTCATCCCGCGCAACGGGTTCGTCGAGCTTGTAGAAGGTGACGAAGCACTCATTCTCATGCGGACTCCACGCCGCTGCGTGCGTGCGAGAGATTCCTGCGTCCTCGTCATCGGACTCGAGCGTTAGCGAAGTGAGAAGGACAGAGACTTCCGGCAGGTCGAGGGGCCCCATCGCCTCCATGGGCGAGGCGAGGCGCTCGGCGAGCGCGCCGACATGTGCGATCCACGTCGCGTCGCTGTCGCGCGCATCGCCGACAACCCCGAGAACCCGCATCTTGGTGCGGCGACCGCCGTGAGGAATCTCAAATCGGGCGAGTTCGACGCAGCGTTCGGGCCCATAGCCTCGACCGTCGTCGAGGCGCTCGTCGAACACGCGAATATAGCCTGCCGATCGACAATCGCCAAAAGCGGCCGCGGGACCCGCAGCCAGCAGCGCCAGCGCCAGGCACAGGACCACCATGCGCATCGCAACCGAGCCTCCCTCCGGAATCACCAAAAACCTATCGCCGAAGGCCGGGCGCGGCAATTCCGCGCCGCCCCGTGATGGGCGACCGCATTGCTCCGCTGTAACGCCCACCTTATATGGGGCGCGGATTTCGGGCCCCCGGCCGACTTGGGCGGGCCTTTTTCCAGAGCGATATGGAGCCCCCCCTTGAAAGTCATCGTCCCCATCAAGCGCGTCGTCGATTACAACGTGAAGGTCCGCGTGAAGTCGGACCAGTCGGGCGTCGATCTCGCCAACGTCAAGATGTCGATGAATCCGTTCTGCGAGATCGCGGTCGAAGAGGCGGTGCGCCTTAAGGAGGCCGGGGTCGCGACCGAGGTCGTCGCCGTTTCCATCGGGCCGGAGAAGGCCAAAGATCAGATTCTGCAGGCGCTCGCCGTCGGGGCCGATCGCGGCCTCCTCATCAAGACCGACGACGAGGTCGAGCCGCTCGGCGTCGCCAAGCTCCTAAAAGCCGTGTGCGAACAGGAGAAGCCGTCCCTCGTCATCCTCGGCAAGCAGGCGATCGACGACGATTCCAACCAGACCGGCCAGATGCTCGCCGCGCTGCTCGGCTGGCCGCAAGGGACCTTCGCCTCCAAGGTCGAGAAGATCGGCGAGAAACTTCACGTGACGCGGGAAGTCGATGGCGGCCTCCAGACCGTCGCGCTCAGTCTCCCTGCGGTCGTGACCACGGACTTGCGCCTCAACGAGCCGCGCTACGCCTCGCTGCCCAACATCATGAAGGCGAAGAAGAAGCCGCTCGACATCAAGGCCCCCGGCGATTTCGGGGTCGACATCAAGCCGCGGCTCAAGGTGCTGAAGGTCAGCGAGCCGCCCAAGCGCAAGGGCGGCGTCAAGGTCGGCTCCGTCCCCGAACTGATCGACAAGCTGAAGAATGAAGCGGGAGTGCTCTGATGGCCGTCCTCATCGTCGCCGACCACAACAACCAGGCCCTTTCGGACGCCGTGGCCAAGACGGTGACCGCCGCGAAGCAGATCGGCGGCGACATCGACATTCTCGTCGCCGGCTCGAACGCCGGGTCCGCCGCCGCCGAAGCCGCGAAGATCTCCGGCGTGCGCAAGGTTCTGCATGCGGATGATCCGGCCTACGCCAAGCTGCTCGCCGAGCCGCTGGCCGCTCTCGTCGCGGCGCAGGCCGGTCCCTATGACGTCATCGCCGCGCCCGCGACCGCGAACGGCAAGAACGCCATGCCGCGCGTCGCCGCGCTCCTCGACGTCATGCAGATCTCGGACGTGATTGCGGTCGAGAGCCCCGACACCTTCGTGCGCCCGATCTACGCCGGCAACGCGCTCGCGACGGTGCAGTCGACCGACAAGAAAAAAGTGCTCACCGTGCGCGGCGCCGCATTCAAGGCGGCGGAAACGAGCGGGTCGGCGCCGGTCGAGAAAATCGGCGCGGCGGGCGATCCCGGCGTCTCGTCTTTCGTCGGCGACCAGATCGCGAAATCGGAACGCCCGGAGCTGACGGCCGCCAAAATCGTGGTCTCGGGCGGACGCGCCCTCGGCTCCAACGAGAACTTCGAGAAGCTGATCTATCCGATTGCGGACAAGATCGGCGCGGCGGTCGGCGCGTCGCGCGCGGCGGTCGACGCCGGCTACATGCCGAATGATCACCAGGTCGGGCAGACTGGCAAAGTCGTGGCCCCCGATCTTTACATCGCCGTCGGCATTTCCGGCGCCATCCAGCACCTCGCCGGCATGAAGGATTCGAAGATCATCGTCGCCATCAACAAGGACGAAGAGGCGCCGATCTTCCAGGTCGCCGACTACGGTCTTGTCGGCGACCTGTTCAAGATCCTGCCTGAGCTGAAGGACGCGCTGTAAGCGACTGGGGCGGGCCTGCTCCGAGCCTTTCGCTCAGAGCAATGTACAAGACGGCGACGACGATCGCGCCGTGGCGCCAGACCTGCCAGAGGCTGGTTTCGACCGCCGCGGTCGCGAGCGTCACAACGGCCGTCGCGACCGCCGCCGCAACGCCCCATCGCGAGAGGCGCGCGGCGAGCAGGGCTTCCGCACCCGCGACGAGGGCGGCGCCGAAGAAAAACACGCCGGGAACGCCGAGCTCGAGCCAGATCTCAAGGAACACATTGTGCGGGTGTATCGGCAGGATCGGCAACGGAACGCCGGCGCCGGGCACCGCGGCCTCGCCCGTGCGGGCGCCGAAATCGCGCGCATACTCCGCCCCGCAGCCGAACGGCAGGCACCCGAGGGCCTCGGCGGCGGCCGTCCGCCAGATGACGAGCCGCTGCAGCCAGGAGATCGGCGCCCCGTCCGGCGCCGCGGCGAAAATCGGATCAACCGGAAGCGCCGCCGCGAGCGGCGCGAGGGCAAGCGCCAGAAGGCTGGCGAAGACGACGGCGAGAACCGCCGCGCGCGGCGCGCGCCAGGTTACGAAAAACGCAATCGCCGCCGCGGTCAGCGCGATCTCGTTGGCGAAAATCTGCAAACGCGACGCCGCGACATAGGTTGCGAGGAACAGGACGGCCATCGCCGTCCTCTTTCTGCCGCGCGCCTGCATCAGCGCGAAGCCGCCGAAAAAGATGGTCGCCAGCGCCGTCACGCCCCGGCCGAGCGCGATCATGTCCTTCGCTCGATTCTCGGAGTGATCCGGCGGAGGAATGAGCTCGCGCAGAACGCCGCCGGTGAGCGCCTCGAACAGGAGCAGGGCCGCGGCGGCGTAGAGACTCGCCTCGGCCACTGCAGCAAGCCATTTGAGTTCTCCGGGATCGCGCCGCGAGAGTTCGAAGACGACGGCCCCGGCGGCCAGCGCCGGCGCCCCGACGTTGAGGACCAGTTTCCACGCGCCGGGCGACGGCGACCAGAAGGCCGATGCTGCAATCCAGAGGCAGAATCCGAGGAAGAAGAGCGCAGCCCGCGTCAGCGGATCGCGAAGATCGGGACGGATCAGGAAGCGGGGCGCCCCCGCACGCCAAACGCTCGCCCGCAGCGCGACCGCCGCGCCGAGCGCAAGCCCCAAAGGCGCGACGCCGCGATGCATGAACACCAGGACGATCGGCATGATCCCGGCCAGCGCCAGCGTCCAGGCCATGATCAAACGATCGCCGCGTGCGGAACCGAGCGTCTCGAAGAATTTGGCGAGGGGTTTCAGAGGCGGCGATCCGGGGGCGACAGCCGTCACCATCGCCGCATTCTTCAGGGATTTCAAACGCCCGCGGCTCGGAGGGGAGGTCAGCCCCCCGACGCCAGCACGTCGCGAACGGCGATCGCCATCAGCATCAGCGTGCCGGCCGCGAATGTCATGAAGCGCAAGGTCACGTTGCGGACGACGATCTGGACAAGCGAGTGGACGACCCGGCTCGCCACATAGGCCCAGGCGAGCGCGACGTTGATCCCGTCCGCCGACCCCGCAAGATGCGTGTAGACCGCAAGCGCATAGAAGATGGTCGGCTGCTCGTGCAGGTGGTTGTAGTTGTCAGCGACGACACGCGCGCCGGTCGGCAGCCGGTCGAGCGACCCGGGATGCAAGCCCTCCTGCGGCGAAATCTTCGCGGCCTGCATGGCGGGGAGGCGGGTCGCATACATCCAGATCCAGACGATCAAGGTCCAGACGACAAGCGCGAGAATCGGCGTCAGCATGCGGCGCTCCTGTTTTCTTGTTACGGCGGCTGTTCAGGCGAGATTTGAGTACTTCTTGAATTCCAGCCGCGAGATCGACCGGCAATGCACTTCGTCCGGACCGTCGGCGAGACGCAACGTGCGCAAGGAGGCGTAGGCGCGCGCGAGACCGAAGTCCGTAGTGACGCCGGCGCCGCCATGGGCCTGGATCGCCTCGTCGATAATGCGCAGCGCGACGCGCGGCGCCGCGACCTTGATCATGGCGATCTCGCCCTGAGCCGCCTTGTTGCCGACCGTATCCATCATCCATGCGGCCTTCAGCGTGAGGAGGCGCGCCATCTCGATGTCGATCCGCGCTTCGGCGACGCGCTGCTCCCAGATTGAGTGCTTATAGATCGGCTTGCCGAAGGCCTCGCGAGTCAGGATGCGCTTCACCGTTTTCTCAAGCGCGACCTCCGCTGCGCCGATTGTTCGCATGCAGTGGTGGATGCGCCCCGGGCCGAGGCGCCCCTGCGCGATCTCGAAGCCCCTTCCCTCGCCAAGCAGCATGTTTTCCTTCGGCACGCGGACATTCTCGAGCGCGACCTCCATGTGCCCATGCGGGGCGTCGTCATAGCCGAACACCGGCAGATGGCGGATGATCCTGACGCCTTTCGCATTCGCCGGAACGAGGATCATCGACTGCTGGCTGTGGGTCGGGGCCGACCTGTCGGTCTTTCCCATGACGATATAGATTTTGCAGCGGGGATCGCCGGCCCCGGACGACCACCATTTGCGGCCGTTGATGACGTAGTCGTTCCCGTCGCGCCGGATGTCAGTTTCGATATTGGTGGCGTCGGACGAGGCGACCGCCGGCTCGGTCATCAGGAAGGCCGACCTGATCTTCCCCTCGAGGAGCGGCTTCAGCCACTCTTCTTGTTGGGCGGGCGTCCCGTATTTCATCAGCACTTCCATATTGCCGGTGTCGGGGGCCGCGCAGTTGAAAACCTCGGAGGCGATGTGGCAGCGGCCCATCTGCTCGGCGAGCGGCGCGTAGTCGGCGTTGGAAAGGCCTGGGCCGAATCTTGTGTCGGGGTGGAACAGGTTCCACAGGCCCGCCGCCCGCGCCTTCTCCTTCAGCTCCTCGATGACCGGCGGCACCTTCCAGCGCCCCTCGGGACCGAATGCCAAGTGCTGGCGTTCGTAGACCTCGGCGCCTTCGTAGACGTGCTTTTCCATGAAGTCGGCGACCCGGGCGAGGTAATCCTTGCAGCGGGCTGAATAGGAAAATTCCATGGCGCTCTCCTTTGAGGGCGGCAGGATAGCGCCGTGATCGCGGTTGGAAAGCGCCGTATGCAGCCGCGGCCGGCCGTCTTTACACGAAGCAATTTCGGCCCCGGTTTCGCCGGCGCCGTCGCTTGGAGCGGATGGGTCAAGCAAAAGCCGCGCTGGCGACGCCGCGCGGCCCCAGAAAGCACCGTCGAGACGGCTTGCTACTTCGCCTCGCCGCGGTTCATCGCGCGGAACCGGACCAGTTCGTCGCCGCGCAGCAGCATGTCCTTGTCGGCGTCGACCGAGTCGAATTCGGCGAGCCAGGCGCGGTAATAGTCGTCGCGAGCGATGACGCCGGTCATGTTAGTCAGCCTGCCGAATTTCTCGGCAAGCGCCGCATCGCTCGCTGGCGCGGCGTCGTCTCGACCATCGAGTTCCTCGATGAACGCGCGATACTGGCGCTCGCGCGCGCTCTCGCCGGGGGAGGCCGCGTCGTCCGCCGTCTCGCGCCAGGTCGCGACCAGCCGGAGATATTCATCGACCGTCAACTTGCCGTCGCGGTTGAGATCGGCGACGACGAAGTCGAGCTTGGCTTCTTCGAAGGCCTCGGTCTTGGTCAGCACTTCGGCGTCGAATCGCGCCGCCAGCGCATCCATGGCCGAGACGTTCGATTCAGTGGTGCGGATCGGGTCCCCGCGCGAATAGGTGACCTCGCGCTCGTCGGTTTCGACCACCTTGCCGTCGACCGTACGGGTGAAGATGAATTTCTGCTGCAGCTGCTGACGCTTGTTGAGCTCGTCCGCCATGTTGTCTTCATCGACAACAGGAGCGGCGGCGACCGGCGCTGCGGCGTCGCCAGGCAGGGCCGGCGCCGGGGCCGGCAGCGGGGCGATGTCGGTTTGCGCCATCGCCGCGCCCGACAGGACGAGAGCCGTCGCGCCGGAGAGACCGGCCAGAGTCTTTCTCATTGTCGTCTCCTTGATCGCTGAAGCCTTAGCCTGATCCGGCATCAACGCCAAACAGCTAATTACGGTTTGTTCCGTGTTAAAGGGGCGATTTTGGGGCCCCGCCGCGGTTATTCCGCGATTCTGATCCGGGCGATTTCCTGAGCGCGCTGCCGCTTGAGGTCATGGCGGGCCGCCCGCTTCACGAGAATGTAGAAGATGAAATAGCTCATGGCCGCCCCGATGCCGGCAAACCAGATTGGCGCGTTCTGAAACAGAGTCGGAAATCGGGAATAGGAAAAGCCAATGGATTCGACGAAGCCGGGCGCCATCTGCCAGGCGGCGAGCAGTCCGCCGTAAATCGTGATGCCGAGGGAAAGGAGCCCCGCGAACACGGCGCCGACGGTGACGCCGATGTCGGCGTGTTCCTCAGCTTTGGAGATAACCATTTTCGTGGGATCGCCAGCAAGCGCCTGGGTCGCCGAAAACAGGGCCCTCGCCCGGCTCGCGCGCTCCTCAGGCGACAGCCTCGCGTCGGTCGGCGCCTTGAATTTCTCGAAGCGAACCAGCGGCGCCGACTTCAGTTCGGCGTCCGAGATGAATGCGGGCTCGCATTCGGGCGCCGGCCTCACGTCCGAGGTCGGCACCACCAGCGACGCGTCGGTCGGCATGAGGAAAAGGGACTTCTCGGCCGCACGCCGGCGCACCAGGCCGTCCAGCGACACAAGCTCGCCGTTCACGCGCGCCCGGGTCCATAGCTCAAATGCCTGCGCGGCGCCGAGCTTGTCGCCTGAGTTCAGCTTCCGGAGCACGGTCGAGCGCCGCCAGTTGTCAGCGCCGATGGAGAAAATCAGGGAAGTCAGCGCGTCATGTTCATTCTGATTAAGCGGCGCCCGAACGGTTTCCGCCAGCAGGGCTTCGATCGGTTTGACGTCTTCCCGCAGGAGGCGCTCCGCCTCGCTCTCTGTTACGCTCATGCCGTGGCGGGCGGTGGCGACATGACCATAGCCGACGGTCCATTGCTCGCTCGGCGCATAATACGCCGACATGCGCAGGCCTTCGTAACCCTTGATCAGGTTGAGACCAGTTTCTCCCGTTCGCATGGCGTTACGCCATCCCCTCGCTACGCGCCGGACCCCATCGACCCCGTGCTCTGGCCGCGTCGCCTCCTCGCCCGCGCAGCCGTCAGTCTAAACCGCGCCCCAAACGACTTCCGGCTTGAGGTCGCACGGACGCTTCATTAACAGGTTATTTAGCACGGGCGGGCCCGGTTGGGTAGGCGCTGGTCAAGGCGGGCTGGGGCGCCGGCGGCGTCCAACATCGGGACTGTGGCCAAATAGCCCTATTTTGGGAATCCGGCCCATCGACGCGACGCCGACTGAAATCATTGGCCGGCCGAGGTTTTTTAAGGTTGCCGAGGGGGGGGCGCCGGCCCACGGTCATGCGGAGCATTTTGGCACGGGACTTGGGTAATCGTAGAGCGAGGCGGGTGCGGCAGGCTCGGCGGCCGCATTGCCCCGTTTGGCCGACGATCGTGCGGCCGCCGCGCCGAGCATGTGAGTGGAGCCTATGGGTAACGGATTGGCCAATGTCATCGCGGCGCTGATCGTCGCGGCGGCGATTCTCCTCAACGGCGTACTGGACGGGCGAATAGCCCCGGCCGGTCTCGCCGGCGTCCCCCCTGCGACGGAGGATGACTTCCGCGAGTGGTATGCGCGCGCGGTCGGCGACATCCGCAACGACATCGTCGTCAATTGCGGCTGCTGCGGAGAAAATAAGCCGGGTTTTTAGACGCCCGCCCCGCTCCACGACGGATCGCCGGCTACGTGCCTGGCCTTCCGCTCGAAGCGGTGCGGGCGAAAGAGCCCGGACTTGTCGAAGTGCCGCCGCCGCCGGCGGTGTCCGGCCCCGCCTTCCCGCCGAAGGACGGCTATTATTTTCCGCCGACGACCGGCTGGGGACCGCCGCCGATTCTCGTGGCGCCGCCGGTTCCGGGCACGGTTCCCCCGCCGCCGCCCTGCATCGACAATCCCGACACTCCGGGCGACGACTGCAACCCGGACAATCCGCCGCCGCCTCCGCCGCCGACCGACGTGCCCGAGCCGGGCGTGCTCTTGATCTTGCTCCTCGGGGCCGCCGCGATCTGGCTGGCCCGACCGAACCGGCGACCGGCGAAATGACGAAACGGCCCCTTCGGGGGCCGTTTTGATTCGCACGGGAGCCTCAAAGCAACACCAACGTCGCAAGGCCGAGAAAGACGAAGAACCCGACGACGTCCGTCACGGTTGTCACGAACACGCCCGAGGAGACCGCAGGATCCGCGCCGGCTCGCTGCAGGCCGAGTGGCACGAGGATGCCGGCGAGACCCGCGCACACGAGATTGATGATCATGGCGGCGCCGATGACGACGCCGATGCGCAAGCCGTCGCCGGCGTCGCCCGTCGAGGCGGCGTGCCAGACGCCCGCCAGCAGGCCCATGATCAGCGCAAAGAGGATTCCATTGGCGCCGCCGACCAGCGCCTCGCGCCAGATGATGCGAACCGCATTGGCCGGCGTCAGCTCCCTCGTCGCGAGCGAGCGCACGGCGACGGTGAGGGTCTGCGTGCCGGCGTTGCCGCCCATGCTGGCGACGATCGGCATCAGCACCGCGAGCGCGACGACCTCCGCAATCGCCTTGTCGAAGAGCGCGATGACGATCGAGGCGAGGATGGCGGTCGCGAGATTGACCGCGAGCCACGAGAATCGCGACCGGACCGTCTCGACGACGCTGTCGGACAGCCCCGCGTCGGACTCGACGCCCCCGAGCGCCAGCATGTCCTCGCTGGTCTCGGCGTTGACGACCTCGACCACGTCGTCGACCGTAATCATGCCGACGAGCCGGTCGTCCTCATCGACCACCGGCGCGGAAATAAGATTGTACTGTTCGAAGAGATAGGCGACCTCTTCCTGGTCCATCGAGTCCGGAATGCGCCGGATCTCGGTCGACATGATCTTCTCGATCGGGACCTCGCGACTCGTCTTCAGAAGAGTCGCGAGCGGCACCGCGCCGACAGGACGGAAGGCCGGATCGACGACGAAAATTTCGTAGAAGCGGTCCGGCAGGTCGTCCGAGCCGCGCATCAGGTCGATGATCTGCCCGACCGTCCAGTAAGGCGGGGCGGCGAAGCAGTGCCGCTGCATGAGGCGGCCGGCCGTCTCTTCCTCATAGTCGAGCGCGGCGTGCAGAACGAGACGCTCGCTCGCAGGGAGCTCCGCAAGGACTTCGGCGCGTTTGGCGTCGTCGAGCTCGTCGAGAACGAACGCCGCATCGTCCGTGTCGAGATCGGCGATCGCCTCGGCGGCCTTCTCCGCCGGCATCGCGTTGACGACCTCGCCGACGATGTCGGGGGAGAGCTCGGGAAGGACCTCGGCCTCGACCGGGCCGGCGATCTCGAGGACCCGGGCGCGCTGGTCCTCATCGAGAAGACCGAGCAGGTCGGCATAGTCGGCTGGGTGCAGCTCGGCGATGAACTGGCGAACGGCGTCCAGCGCGCCTGCCTCCAGCGCCGCGAAGATCGAATGCGCGTAGACGTCGGCGAGGGTGCGGCCCTCCTCGAGATGGGAGACCGCCTCATCGACCTCCGGCCCGGGCGCGGGCTCGCTCGGGCGCTGTTTCTCCTCGATATCGGCCGGCGCGTTCATGCCAAGCTGCTAGCGCAGCTTGTCGGAAAGCAAAAACGGAATTGCGCCCGACCGCCGGACCGTCACTCCCGGAAATCGATGACTCCGCTCGCGACGATGGCGATGACGACGGCCGACACGGCGGCGGCGATGAGCGTCGTCCTGACAAACTTTTCTTTCAGCTGCGGGTCCGACGGCGCGCCGGGGTCGGCCCCTTTGACGCCGTCGTCGCTGCTCTCCCAGCGACCTCTGACGCCGGTCGGCAGCACGGCGAAGAACACGCACCACCAGACCAGAAGGAAGATGATGAGGGCGCCGACGATGTTCATCTTGGCATGACCGGAGGGGTGGAGGTGCGAGGGAGGGGATGCCGGCGGCGGCGCCAAGTCAATGCGCCACGGAGACCTCGCCCTTGCCCCCTCCCCTATACGCGCAGCACCAGGACCCCGACCGCCGGTTTTTTGCCCCAGAGCGCCTGGAGGCGGTTCCGGACCGCCCGCTGGACGGCGACGACGACGGCTTCGTCCTCCAGGCGCTTCTTGCGGGCGATGCTGTGAAAACCGTCAATTGCGGCCTCCTCAAGCTCCTCGCCCATCGCTTCCCCGTCCTTGCCCCGCCGCGGCGCGCCGAGGATCGCGACCGAGGGTGTCCCGGCGAGGTCGCCGTCAGAGTCGACGGCGAGCGCGACGGTGACGACGCCGGCGAATGAAAGCTTCCGTCGTTCGCGGATCGGTTCGGAACCCTCGGGCTCGAGAATAGCTCCGTCGAGGAAAAGCCGCCCTGCCGGAACCTCGTCGATGAAATCCGGCTCGCCCGGCGCGAGGCGGATGACGTCGCCGTTGCGCGGCGCGATCGCCTTGGAGACGCCGAGCGACAGCGCGAAATCGGCGTGCTCCTCGAGATGGCGCGCCTCGCCGTGCACCGGCACCGACAACGCCGGGCGCACCCAGGAATACATCTGCGCCAGCTCGTCACGGCACGGGTGACCGGAGACGTGGACGAACTCGTCCTTCTCGGTGATCACCTTGACGCCGAGATCGACGAGATCGTTGTGCAGGTTGAAAATCTCGCGCTCGTTGCCGGGAATGATCTTGGACGAGAAAATCACCGTGTCGCCCTCATTGAGGGTCAGCTCCGGATGATCGTCGCGGGCGATGCGGGCGAGCGCGGCGCGCGGTTCGCCCTGGCTGCCGGTGCAAAGGTAGAGGGCCTTTTCGCGCGGGAGGCGGCCTGCCTCCTCCGGCTCCACGAAATTGAGACCCGCGGGCAGGATGCCGACCTCGCGCGCGGCGCCGACGACGCGGTGCACCGAGCGACCGAGCAGGCACACGGACCGATCGGCTGCGGCGGCCGCCTCGCAGATCGAAACGACGCGCCCGACATTGGAGGCGAACGTCGTCACCGCGACGCGCCCCGGCTGCGCAGCGATCAGCCTGGTGAGGGAGTCGCGCACGCTCCCTTCCGTGCCGGATTCGCCGCGCGAAAAGACATTGGTCGAATCGCAAATCATTGCGAGAACGCCGGCGTCGCCGATCTCCTTCAGCGTCGAACGATCCGTGAGCGGACCAAGGGTCGGGGCGGTATCGATCTTCCAGTCGCCGGTGTGAAGGAGGGTTCCAAACCTCGTGCGGATCACGACCCCGTTCGGTTCGGGAATCGAGTGGGTCAGCGTCACGAATTCAAGATCGAACGGGCCGACCGTGAAGCGCGACTCCATGTCGAGCACCTTGAGGTCGATGTCCGCGCCGAACTCTTCGAGCTTTGATCGCACCAGCGCCGCCGTGAAGGGCGTGGCGTAGACGGGGCAGCCGAGCTTCGGGGCGATCAGCCCGACCGCGCCGATATGGTCCTCGTGGCCGTGGGTCAGCACGAGCGCGAGGAGGTTTTTCTTCTGTTCCAGGATGTAGGCCGGGTCGGGGCAGATGAGATCGACGCCGGGCGTCGAGGCGTCGCCGAACAGGACGCCGCAATCAATCATGATCCACTTGCGGTTATGCGCCGGCCCGAACCCGTAGAGGTTCATGTTCATGCCGATCTCGCCGGAACCGCCGAGCGGAAGGAATACGAGTTCGTCGGCCGCCATTACTTCTGCGCACCATGGCGCACGCGCCGGTGAATCTCGAAGAGCCCGCGCACGGTGAGGTCTGCGTCGAAGATATCGATCGATTTCGTCGCGCCCTGAAACAGCGAAGCGATGCCGCCGGTGCCGATGACTTTGATGGGAACCGCATACTCCTCGCGGATGCGCGCGATGAGGCCCTCGATGAGGCTTACATAGCCCCAGTACACGCCGGACTGCATGGCCCCGACCGTGTCGACGCCGATGACCTTCGCCGGCCGCTCGATTGCGACCCTCGGCAGCTGCGCGGCGGCCTGGTGCAGGGCCTGCATCGACAGATTCATGCCGGGCGCGATGATGCCGCCCTCGAAGGCCCCGTCCTCGCCCACGACGTCGAAATTGGTGGCGGTGCCTGAGTCGACCACGACCGCCGGCCCGCCATAGGTCGTGAAGGCGCCGACCGCGTTGACGAGCCGGTCGGCCCCGACTTCGGAAGGTTTCGGAATGCGAACGGCGACCCCTGGAATGTTGTTGTGCGCGACCACGATGGGTTCGCAGTTGAAATAGCGTCGCGACAGGTTGCGCACGTTGAACAGCGACTGCGGCACGACGGTCGCGATGATGCAGTCGGCGATGTCGGAGAGCTTGCCGCCGGCCATCGACATCAGTTGAGACAGCCAGACCGCGTATTCGTCCGCCGTGCGCACGGACGACGTCGACAGCCGCCACTGGCGGACCGCCGTCGCGCCCTCGAACAGCGCGAAGACCGAATTGGTGTTGCCGACGTCGATCGCCATCAGCATGGGCTTTGTTTCCTCAAAATCACGCCGGCTGAAATCCGTCGTTCCTCGCCGCCGCAGTCTAATACAAGCGCGCCCGACGGATCGAGGTCTTTGAAGACGCCTTCGAGGAATTCATTCGGGAGCCGCACGCGGATCATCTCGCCGAGCCGGTCCGCGCGCGCCAGAAAATCCCGTCGGACCTCCGCGAAACCCTCTTTCGCCCAGCGCCGACGCCGCTTGTCGAACTCGAGATCGAGGCGGTCGACCGTCTCGAGGGCTCCAGGCGCATTGGCGACCAAATCAAGGAGGCGCGCCGTCGGGTACTGAACATCGGCGGGCCTCAAAACAACGTTGACGCCGATCCCGAGCGCGACGAGCGGCGAGGCGCCTGCGGCGCCGTCTATGAGCTCGAGCAGAATGCCGGCGATCTTGCCGCCCTCCGCCAGCACGTCGTTGGGCCATTTGAGGCGGACGTCGGCGGCTGGAGCGAACGCCGTGATCGTGTCGGCGACGGCGAGCGCCGCGACAAACGACAGCTGCGCCGCGCGCTCGGCGGACGCGCCCGGCTCGAACAGGAATGTCGCGGCGACGTCGCCGAGGCCGCTCTCCCACGCGGCGCCGCGTCGGCCATAGCCGGCCGTCTGTTCGCGC
>JACADZ010000150.1 GCA_013389105.1 Parvularculaceae bacterium
CGACTGGGCGATCTTCTCGCCGCGCACCAGACGCTTCGGCAGGCGCGCGGCATCGTTGCCGTCTAGCAGCGCGGCCAATACCTCGAGGGCATAGGGCTCGCGGTCCTGGTCGATGTCGACGAGCTTGGGCGCCTTCCAGGCCATCAGCAGATAGGGCAGCTGCGCCGGCGCCTTGACGGCGACGCGGCGCTGGCCCTTCTGTTCCGGCTCGTTCTGCGGCTTGCGCGTCGGCAGCGGCCGGGCCTTGTGCTGGCCGTAGGTCTGCTCGGCGAGCCTGAAGACCTCCTGGTGATCGACGTCGCCGACGATCACCACATAGGCGTTGTTGGGCGCGTACCAGGCACGGTACCAGTCCTGTGCATCCTGCCAGCTCATGTTCTTCAGATCGTCCATCCAGCCGATGATCGGCCGGCGGTAGGGATGGGCGGTGAAGGCCGCGGCGTTGAGCGCCTCGTAGACGCGTGATTCCGGGTTGTCCTCGGTGCGCAGGCGGCGCTCCTCCATCACCACCTGGATCTCGCTGGCGAATTCCTCGGGCGCCAGGACGAGGTTGGCCATGCGATCGGCCTCGAGGCGCATCATCTCCGGCAGCGCGCCCTTCGGCACGATCTGGAAGTAGGCGGTGTAGTCGAGGCTGGTGAAGGCGTTGTCGCGACCGCCGGCCGCGGCGACGCGCTGGTTGAATTCGCCGGGCTTCAGCGTCTTCGTGCCCTTGAACATCATGTGCTCGAGGACGTGAGCGACGCCGGAGGTGCCATCCTTTTCGTCCATCGCACCGGCGCGGTACCAGACCATGTGTACCGCCGTCGGCGCGCGGCGGTCTTCCTTGACGATCACGCGCAGACCGTTCTTGAGCGTGGTTTCGAATGGGTTGGCCAAAGTCGGCGCCGGCGACACGGCGAGCAGCGACAGGCAGCACAGGGAAAACAGTCGGATGGTCATGGCACTGCAAGGGCTTGAATTAGAATGAGCGTCGCGCATCATAGCGTGCGACCCTGCATACGACACGATCCCCCATGTTTGGTTTCCTCAAGAAAGATCAAGACGCCGCGCAGGCGGCGAAGCCGTCCTGGACGGAACGCCTCAAGGCCGGCCTGTCGCGCACGCGCGCCGCGCTGAACACCCCGCTGGGAGAGTTGTTTTCCCGCGCGAAGATCGACGAGGATCTGCTGGAGGAACTCGAATCGACGCTGCTGATGGCCGACTGCGGCGTCGAGGCGACGCACTGGCTGCTCGCGGAGCTGCGCGCGAAGGTGAAGAAGGAGAAGATCGAGTCGCCGGTCGCGTTGCGCGCCGCGCTGATCGAACTGATGACGCAGCTGCTGACGCCGCTCGAGCAGCCGCTCGATCTCGACCATCCGACGCAGGGCCAGCGTCCCTTCATCATCATGATCGCGGGCGTGAACGGTGCGGGCAAGACGACTTCCATCGGCAAGCTCGCCAGACGATTCCGGAACGAGGGTCACGGCGTGCTGCTGGCCGCCGGCGACACCTTCCGCGCCGCCGCGCGCGAGCAGCTCGCCGAGTGGGGGCGCAGGAACGACGTGACCGTGGTCGCGCAGGAGTCCGGCGATCCGGCCGCCGTGGTGTTCGACGCGATCAGCGCGGCGCGGGCGCGCAGCATCGACGTGATGCTGGCCGACACCGCCGGCCGTCTGCCCACGCAATTGCACCTGATGGAAGAAATCGCCAAGGTGCGGCGCGTGATCCAGAA
>JACADZ010000114.1 GCA_013389105.1 Parvularculaceae bacterium
GCCGGCCGACCGCCGAAGCCGGGCCACCTGCGCATCGTGGAGGGAAACCGCGGCAAGCGGCCCGTGAAGGACGAGCCAACGGCCCCAAAGGCCACCGCCACGACGATCCGTCCCCGCGCGGACATGACGCCAGGGCAGAAGGCGGCGTTTCGGCAGCTCGCGGGCGACATCGCGAAACTCGGCGTCCTCCAGGTCGTCGACCGGACCGCGCTCGAACTCGCCGCGATTCACCTTGACCGGGTTCGCCGGGGCGAATCGGTCGTGGATTCGACGCGGATCGTCGCCCACTTCCTCGCCAACTGCGGTCTGACACCTGCCGCGCGAGTGCGTCTCGGGACGCTGCCGACGAAGCGGGAATCCGGGGGCGACGTCCCCGAGGAACTCAGGGATGCCGCGCACGAAGCAGGAGCTTGAGCATGCTCTCGCGGCCTACGTCGCCGACGTGCTGGGGGGCCGGAGGGTCTGCGGCCGGCTCGAACGCCTGGCCGTCGAGCGGCACGTCCGGGACACCGATCACGGCCCCTCGCGGGGCCTTCGGTGGAACGCGACGCGGGGTTTCCGCGCCGCATGGTGGATCGAGCACCGCACGCGCTTCTCGAAGGGCGAGTGGGCCGGAAAGCCCTTCGTCCTCGAAGGCTGGCAGCTCTTCGCCGTCGCCTGCCTCTTCGGGTGGGAGCGGCGTGTTGACGGCGTGTGGCGCCGCCGATTCAGGACCGCGTACATGAGCGTCGCGCGGAAGAACGGGAAGAGCGAGTGGGCCGCGGCGATCGGCCTCACGTTCCTGTACCCCGCGCTCGCGCTCGGCGGAGAGGTCGGGGGCGAGGTCTACTCCGCGGCGACCAAGCGTGACCAGGCGGCGATCGTATGGCGTCAGGCCGCGGGGATGGTGCGGAAGTCGCCGACGCTCAAGCGCGAGGTCGCGGTCCACGACTCGCGGTACAACCTCGCGCACTACGAGAGCGAGTCGCGGTTCGAGGCCGTCGCGGCCGACGCGAACACTCTCGACGGACTCGGTCCCCTGTGCGCGATAGTCGACGAGTACCACGCGCACCCGAACTCTGCGGTCTACGACGTGCTCGAAAGCGGGATGGGGGCGCGTCGCGAGCCGTTGATGCTCGTGATCACGACGGCCGGAGGGAAGCGCGAGGGCGCGTGCTGGGATCTCGAGACCGACGCGATCCGCGCGCTCGAAGGGCTCGGGGAGGCTGAGGGCGTCGCCGACGACCTGTTCGCGTTCATCGCGCGACCCGACGAGGGCGACGATTGGGCGCTCGAGACGACCTGGCGGAAGGCGAATCCGAACTTCGGGGTCAGCGTCCACGCCGAGGGAATCCGGATCGCGTGCGATGTCGCGAAGCGGAAACCCTCCGCGCGGAACGAGTTCCTTCGGAAACGGCTGAATCTATGGACCGAGGGCGACGTCGCGTGGATGGGGATGGACCGGTGGGACGCGTGCGCCGGCGCCGTCGACCTCGAGGCGCTGCGAGGTCAGCCCTGCTACGTCGGGGTCGACCTCAGCTCTACGCGGGATACGACGGCGCTCGTCGCAGTCTGGCCGATGCATCGAGTGTCGAAAAACCTCGATTCCGACTACATCGCTCAGAAGTACGCAGTGGTTCCGTGGATCTTCGTCCCCGCGGACACGATCTCCGAGCGCGGACCCCGCGAGCGGAAGCTCTTCGAGGCGTGGGCTCGCGACGGGCTCGTGACGGCGACCTCGGGCGACATGGTCGATTACGAGGCCGTCTGGCAGCAGCTGCTTGAACTAAACGACCGATACGGCGTCCAGGAGGCGGTTTTCGACCGCTGGCAGGCGTCGGCGCTCATCGGCAAGTGCGAGCAGGTCGGCATCCTCACCGTCGCCCACGGCCAGGGCTACAAGGACATGTCCCCGGCGATGAAGCTCGCGGAGACGCTGATCGGCCGCGGCCAGATCGACCACGGGGGTCACCCGGTCCTCCGGTGGATGTTCTCGAACGTCAGAGTGAAGCGCGACCCGGCCGACAACATCAAACCCGACAAGGCGCGGAGCGCGGATCGCATCGACGGGATCGTCGCGATGCTGATGGGGCTCCAGCGGGCGAACGCGAACGCCGAAGCGGGCGGGGAGGTGCGTGTATGGGCAATTTCCTAACGCACCGGGTTCGCCTCGCGTGGCGCGCGCTGACGGGTCCGTGGAATCAGGAGACGGCGGGGTGGGCCTCCGCGTGGATGCGCGGCGAGGCGGTCCCGAATCGGAGGGCGTTAGAGCTCCCGTATTCGTCCGCTTCTTCGATGCAGGTCTCCGCGATCTCCGCGTGCGTGCGTCTCATCTCGGGGAACGTCGCGAAGCTCCCGATCCACGTCTACCGTCTGACCGGCGACTCCCGCCGGCGCGAGCGCGGGCACAACGTCGAGACGCTTCTGAACGGCCGTCCGAACTCGTGGCAGAGCGCGCACGAGTTCCGGCGGCAGATGACGGCGCAGGTCGCGCTCTACGGGAACGCGGTCGCCCTGAAACAATACGTCGGGTCGCGGATCGACGCGCTGATTCCGTGGTCGTGGGATCGAGTCTCTGTCCGGCAGGCCGAGGCGGATCAGTCGCCGGTCTACGAACTGCGCGACCCGTCCGGCGTCTCGAGGACTTACCCGGCCTCCTCCGTACTCCACCTCCGCGACCTCACCCTCGACGGCGTCGTCGGAATGTCGCGGATCGAGCAGGCGCGGCAGGGAATCGCGCTCGCGATGTCGGCGGAAACCTACGCGACCTCCTTTTTCATGAACGGGGCCGAGCCCGGGGTCGCGCTCGAGACGGAGAGGACGCTCACGGACGCGCAGCGGAACTCCCTGATCGAGTCGTGGAAGCAAGCGCACCAGGGCGCGGGCCGAGCGCATACGCCGACCGTTCTCGAGGGTGGGCTCAAGATCAAACCGACCGGGGCGACGAACAAGGATTCTCAGTTCCTCGAGCTCCGCTCGTTCCAGGTAGAGGACATCGCCCGAATCTTCGGCGTTCCCCCGCACCTGATCGGACTCACGGAGAAGCAAACCTCGTGGGGGTCCGGCGTCGAGCAGATGGCGATCGGGTTCCTGCAATTCCACCTCCTCGACTGGATCGTCATGTGGGAGTCGGCGATCGCTCGCGACCTCCTCGACCCGGCAACCGAATCCGAGGTATTCGCCGAACACCTCGTCGACGGCCTCCTCCGCGCGGACTTCAAAACCCGCATGGACGCTTACGCGCTCGCGATTCAAAACGGAATCCTCTCGAGGAACGAGGCGCGGCAGAAAGAGAACCTCCGACCGTACCAGGGCGGGGACGAATACCTGTACCCGTCGAACATGACGGTATCGGGCGCGGACGAGCCGGCCGAAGTCGAAGAGGAGCCGGAGTCTCGGACGAGGCGCGCGCGGATCGCGCTGCGGAAGAGCACGCGAGCCGCCCTCCGTATGGTCAGTGAAAGGAGCGCAACCCATGAGTGAGCGCGAAATCGGAACCCCCGAGGCCCCGTTCGTCAGTCTGTCCCGAGTTCTCGCTCTCGACGAGGAGGCTCGAACGGTTCGTCATGTCGTCTCGACGGCGCGCATGGACCGGAACAACCGGATCGTCGAGCCGGCCGGGTGGAGTCTGACGAACTTCCGCGAGGCCCCGCGTGTCCTCGCAAACCACGACTACACGATCGAGGCGGTGATCGGGCGAGCGATCGACACAAAGGTGGAGGGGAACGCGCTCGTCAGCACGACGCAGTTCGACACGGAGGGCCTCGGGAACGTCGCGTTCCGACTCGTGCAGTCCGGCCTCGTCAACTCGTGGTCTGTCGGATGGATCAGCCTCAAGTCTCACAGGTTCGGAGAGGTGGAGGACTGCGCGGTCTGCGCCTCCGCGCTGAAGAAGGTCGAGTGGGGGCGGCATTTCGTCAAGCAGGATCTTCTCGAATACTCGCTCGTCGCGATCCCCGCGAATCCGGACGCCGTGATGGGACTTCAGACGGCCGGCCTCGTTCGCGGCGACGAGGTCGCGTACTGGTTCGACACCTTCCGCTCCGAACCGGAGATCCCCGAGCGGAGCGCGAAGTTCTACGAGGCCCTGAATTCCGCGTCTCGCAATGTCGCGAGATGCGCCGCCGCGCTGCGGATGACACAGCGCATAAGGAGAGAGCCATGAGCGACACCGCAGACGCGATGCGCAAGGCGGGCAAGGTTCAAGCCGATCCCGCGCTCAGCGCGATCCAGGAACTGAGCGACACGGTCGCTGCGTCCTTCGAGGTGCTCGAGAGCGAGACGAAGAAGGCGCGGGAGGAGAC
>JACADZ010000131.1 GCA_013389105.1 Parvularculaceae bacterium
ACGGTTGGGCGTGGTCGGCGAGCGCCGCGCAGGCGGTCGCCGAGGCGATTCCGAGCGCACGGGGTCGTAGCTCAATTGGGAGAGCGCCGGCTTTGCAAGCCGGAGGTTGCCGGTTCGAACCCGGTCGGCTCCAGTTGACAGACGGCGAAGTTGTGGTACAGTAGACGACCCTGGCTGATGCGAAGCCCGCAGGGGCGCTGAGTCGGCCGGGCGATGGATGTGTGACAAGTGAATCGTGGGTAAAGCGGAATCAGATCCGTAGATTTCCAGCTGGGAAGGATCTCCCACCTGGCGTCGTGCTGTCTGGCGGCGCCGGGATGAGAGCACAGTCTTCTGATGACTGGAAGGTGCGACTTGGCGCAGCGTTTCATAAATGCGGTCAAGTTCGTAAGGGTGCATGGTGGATGCCTAGGCGTACAGAGGCGATGAAGGACGTTGTAGGCTGCGATAAGCCTCGGGGAGCGGCCAAACACGCTTTGATCCGAGGATTTCCGAATGGGGCAACCCGGCGGCACTGGGCAACCAGATGCCGTCACTTTCGTCTGAATTCATAGGGCGGAAGAGCGAACCCAGGGAACTGAAACATCTAAGTACCTGGAGGAAAGGAAATCAACCGAGACTCCGTCAGTAGCGGCGAGCGAAGGCGGAATAGCCCAACAGCCCGCGGGAGCAGAGACGAACGCTCTGGAAAGTGCGACCACAGAAGGTGACAGTCCTGTAGTCGGATGCGAGCGCGGGTGATTGACTAGGTCGGAGCTCGTGGAACTCTGACTGAACATGGGGGGCCCACCCTCCAAGGCTAAGTACTCCTGTACGACCGATAGTGAACCAGTAAGGCGACTGAAAGGTGAAAAGCACCCCTTCTAGGGGAGTTAAAAGTACCTGAAACCATGTACTTACAAGCGGTCGGAGCCCGATGCCGCAAGGCCGGGTGACGGCGTACCTTTTGCATAATGGGCCGGCGACTTTTCGTACGCGGCGAGGCTAAGTGCTTCCGGCACGGAGCCGAAGCGAAAGCGAGTCTGAACAGGGCGTTCAGTCGCGTGCGATACGACCCGAAACCAGGTGATCTACCCATGGGCAGGTTGAAGGGGGGGTAAAACCCCCTGGAGGACCGAAGCCGTGAACGTTGAAAAGTTCTGGCATGACCTGTGGGGAGGAGTAAAAGTCTAATCAAACCTGGAGATATCTGGTTCTCCCCGAAATGTCTTTTGGGACAGCCTCGAGCCACTACCTCACGGGGGTAGAGCTACTGAATGCGTCGCGGGGCCGCAAGGCTACCGCTCGCAATCAAACTCCGAATACCGCGGCGACTATCCCGTGATTGAGACTGACGTCGCTAATGTTGGTGGTCAAAAGGGAAAAAACCCACATCTCCACCC
>JACADZ010000156.1 GCA_013389105.1 Parvularculaceae bacterium
CCGGCGCGCGGCCAGTACGCGTATGACACCCTGGGGCGAGTGGTGCGCACGACAGTGATCGGCGACTGCGTCTATACGAGTTACTGGACGCCGGAGACTGCCACCCCGGAGTGCAACCCGGACCTGTTCGCCAGGTTCCGCGCCCCCGCTCCGACAGCCGAGCCCGAGCCGGCACCCGCGCCGGCCCCATACGAGGCGATGGAGTATGCCGAGGCGCCCGACTACGAGCCCGCTCCGTACGAGGAGCCCCCGGCGGCGGTCGAAGAGCCCCCCCAAGCGGAGGCGGTAGAGTTCGCCGAGGAGACCGAGGAGTTCCCCGAGGAGGCCGAAGAGTTTGCAGAGGAGGCGGAAGAGCCCGCGCTGGCGGCCGAAGAGCCCCCGGTGGCGGTCGAAGAGCCCGCAGCGGAGGTCGTAGAGTTCGCCGAGGAGGCCGAGGAGTTCCCCGAGGAGGCCGAAGAGGTTGCGGAGGAGGCGGAAGAGCCCGCGCTGGCGGCCGAAGAGCCGCTCGAGGACTTCTATGCCCCGGGCGACGCCCCCGACCTGGTGCCGGTGCCTTCGGAATTCGCCGAGGAGGGTCCGGACGATCGCGTCGGCGATGCGCGCATGTATTACGAGGAAGAGGAAGGCGCCGCGCCCGACGAGGGCATCGTCGGGAGCAGCCAATACTACGAGGAAGAAGAAGGCGTCCAGCAGGACGACGGCATCATCGCCCGCAACGAGTACTACGAGGAAGAGGAGGGAGTCGAGCAGGACGACGGCATCATCAGCCAGAGCCAGTACTACGAAGAGGAAGGTGTCGAGCAGGACGAGGGCATCATCGGCCAGAGCCAGTACTACGAAGAGGAAGGTGTCGAGCAGGACGAGGGCATCATCGGCCAGAGCCAATACTACGAAGAGGAAGGTGTCCAGCAGCCGGAGGACATCATCGCCCGCAGCGAGTACTACGAAGAGGAAGGCAAGGAGCCCGAGGACCTGATCAGCGAGCCCACGGCGACGGAGGAGACGATGGTGGCCGCCGCCGAAGAGGAGAAGGAGGCCGAGGAGGTGGTGGCAGCGGCCGAGGAAGAGAAGGAGCCCACCCCGGTCATGCTCCCGGTCACCGTCACGCTCGAGGCCGAGCCGTGGTTCGATTTCGACCGCTACGCGGTGCGCTCCGACGCGCGCGACAAGCTGGACACGCTGGCGACGGATCTCACCGGCGTCGAGTACGACGAGATCCTGGTGGTCGGCCACGCCGACCGCATCGGCACCCCGGAGTACAACCAGCGCCTGTCCGAGCGGCGCGCCCGCTCTGTCAAGAATTACCTGGTGGGCAAAGGTATCGCGGCGGACCGCATCAAGACCGAGGGACGTGGTGAGTTCGAACCGGCCACCGACCCGGCGTTCTGCCAGGGGCTGCGCAAGCAGAAATTGATCGACTGCCTGCAGCCCGACCGCCGCGTGGAGGTGACCGTCACCGGCACCAAGCTGGAGCAATAAGGGCAGCCCCTTTGATGCCTCGGATAAAGCCCTGCGCAAGCAGGGCTTTTTGTTGATGAGCAGGCTCAGCGCCGGTCCTGCAGCGGCCGACCGGATCATCAGCGCACGCTACGTGATCCCGGTGGAGCCGGCGGGCCAGGTCCTGGAGCAGCATGCCGTCGTGGTGCGCGATGGACGGATCATCGCTCTGTTGCCCGGCGAGGAAGCAGGTCGCACCTACACGGCAAACGCGCACACCGAGCTTCCGACGCACGTCCTGATCCCCGGCCTCGTCAATCTGCATACCCATGCCTCCATGGCGCTGATGCGCGGCCTGGCCGACGATCTGCCGCTCATGGAGTGGCTCACCCGGCATATCTGGCCCGCCGAGGGCAGGCACGTGTCCCCGGAGTTCGTCTACGAGGGCACGCTGCTGGCCTGCGCCGAGATGATCCGCGGCGGCGTCACCTGCTTCAACGACATGTACTTCTTCCCCGAGCAGGCGGGGCGTGCGGCAGTGACGGCCGGCATGCGCGCTGCGCTGGGGATCATCTGTCTCGAGTTCCCCACGGCCTACGCCGCCGACGCGCAGGATTACCTGCACAAGGGCCTGGCGACGCGGGACGCGCTCAGGCACGAGCCGCTGCTGTCCTTCTGCATGGCGCCGCATGCGCCTTACACCGTCAGCGATCGCAGCTTCGAGCAGATCGTGACCTATGCCGACGAGCTGCAGATCCCCATCCATGTGCACCTGCACGAGACCCAGGACGAGATCCGCGAGAGCCAGGCGCGCTTCGGCGTGCGCCCGCTCGAGCGCATGCAGCGCCTGGGGTTGCTCGGTCCAGGGTTGATCGCGGTGC
>JACADZ010000020.1 GCA_013389105.1 Parvularculaceae bacterium
CACCGGTCGCCCGCATGTGCGCCGCGGCGAGCGGCGGGCGGATCGCCCGCGACCGCCCGACGCAATCGACGCCGAGGGCAAGAGACGTGTCGGGCGTCGCCGCCGCGCCGGCGCGGATTGCGCTAGCCATTGCGCGCCCGAGCGGCCGGATAGACCCCGATAATCCGCAGAGATGTCGAGAAATAGCTGAGCTCCTCGATGGCCCGCCGGACATGCTCCGTTTGCGGATGGCCTTCGATGTCCGCGTAGAACATGGTCTGCGCGAACGAGCCGTCGACCATGTAGCTTTCGAGCTTGGTCATGTTGACGCCGTTGGTGGCGAAGCCTCCAAGCGCCTTGTAGAGCGCGGCGGGAATGTTACGCACCTGAAAGACGAAGCTGGTGACCGTCGGCGCGTCGGAAGGCGGATCGAAGGGCTCGCGCGCCATCTCGAGGAAGCGCGTGGTGTTGCGACCTGAATCCTCCACATTGGCGCGCAGGATTTTCAGCCCGTAAAGTTCGGCGGCGCGCGCCGAGGCGATCGCCGCTTCGTCCTTGCGCCCTTCCTCGGCGAGGCGGCGGGCCGCGCCGGCCGTGTCGCCGCTGATCTCAGGCCGGAGTTTCAGTTCGGCGATGATCTGCCGGCACTGGCCGAGCGCCATGACGTGGCTGCGCACCGAACGTATGTCGGAGAGCGTCGCGTCAGCGCGCCCGAGCAGCTGATGGCGCACAGGCATGAAGTGTTCTGCGACAATATGAAGGCCCGCCTCCGGCAACAGGTGATGGATGTCGGCGACCCGGCCGGCGATCGAGTTTTCGACCGGCAGCATGGCCCGCTCGGCGCGCCTGTCGCGCACGGCGTCGAGCGCGGCCTCGAATGTGGGGCACGGGATCGGCTCGAAGCCCGGCGCGAAGCGCCTGCAGGCCTCGTCCGAGAAAGCCCCGAACTCGCCCTGAAACGCTATTTTTCCGGCGCCGCCCGTCATGATCTCGCTCACCTGCGGAAAAGATGTCGGGTGTCGGCTGTCGCGGCCGCGATTTCAAGCGGGCGAGGAGCGGAAATGCGGCCGCGATCAAAGGCCGCAAGGCCCGCCGCCGCATTGCCGGCGTTGCGGAACGCCATTAGAACCCCGGCGTTTTTCCCATCAGGGCCGATCAGGGTGAGCCATGCAAGACCCGCTTTTCGTCAACAAGATTTTTGGGGCGATCCTCGCCTCAGCCCTGATCTTTTTCGGCTTGCCGCAACTCGCGAATGCGGTGCTGGGCGGCGGCGGGCATCACGGCAAGCACCATGAGGTCAAGTTCGCCTACGCCCCGGAACTGAAGCTTGAGGCCGGCCAAAGCAACGGCGACAGCGCCTCCGCCGATCTCGGCACGCTGCTCGCAGCGGCGAATCCGGACGGCGGCAAACGTCGCACGGCGCTTTGTGCGTCCTGCCACTCTTTTGAAAAGGGCGGCCCCAACCTGCAGGGACCCAATCTCTACGGGGTCGTCGGCGCGCCGGTCGCAAATCATGCGGGGTTCACCTACTCCGCGGCCTTGAAGGCGTTCGGCGGCGCCTGGACCTATGAGCGCCTTAATGAATTCCTGAAACAGCCGCAGAAGGCGGTTCCCGGCACCGCCATGTCCTTCGCCGGGATCGCCAAACCGGAGCAGCGCGCTGAAGTGCTGGCGTATCTGCGCACGCTCTCGGACGCCCCGGTTGATTTCCCCGCGCCGGCGGCGGCCCCCGCAGCCGCCGCGGACGCCGCCCCGGCTGAAGCCGCCCCTTCTGACGCCGCATCGGCTGCGCCGGCCGGCCAGGCGACGCCTGAGGCCGCCGACACGTCAAAAGAGCCCGGCTGACGCGTCCCGCGTCTTGGGGTCCGTTTTGGAACAGCCGGCCGCCCCCTGGGGCGGCCTGCTTCATTTCAGCGGCTGGCGAGACGGCGTTCGCCGTTCGCCTCGGCGTGAATCGCGGAGAAGCCCGCATCGCCGATCTTTTCGACGAGTTCTGCTACAAGCCTCGCGTAGCATTCGCGCGCGACGGCGGCCTCCCGCAGCGACTTGCGGCCGCTGGTCGTGCATGCGCCAAACGCTTCGCGGCTAAGGCGCCTGTAGACGCGCTCGGCGCCGCCGGGCGCCGCCAACTCGCCAGCCTCGTAGCGGAAGCCGACGGGATACGATCCTTCGGCGGCGCTGGCCGGTTCGGCGCCGGCAAGCAGAACGAATAACGGGACGATGGTGATCAGGCGCAAGGTCATGACGGACTCTCCTTCCCTTTTGAGCCGCCGCGCCGTCCGTCGTGAAAGCGCCCGTCAATGCGCGTCGGCCATGACGATCGCATGCTCGCACGCTGATCGGCGATTGGCGATTCGGCCTGGCTTGCGGCGCAGTCCGATCGTCGAATTCATGCGGAAGGGAAGTCAGTCCGTATACAGATGATAAACGCGGACCTGTCGGCGGACCGCTGATCAGAATCGCGGGGCGCCGTGTCCGTTGCGACAAGGCGTGGACGCCGCCCCGAAAAGGAAAGGCCGGTCCCCTCTCCCCAGGAGGACCGGCCTGGCCGGACTTCACGATGCAGGGCGACTTGCCCGCGAAGCGCGGCTTTCCGTGAGTTCACCAGCGCTGAAACCTTTGAACGACGATCAGGGCGCTGATCGTGATCGTTGCGACGGCTCCGAACATCATGGCGAACATCTTCTTCTCTCCCTCGACTGGCGCGGCGTCGGCTCGATCCCCCGCTCGCGACATGAGTTGAAGATAGAGGCGCCCCGACGCCCTTCGTGTTGCCTCCGTCACCGGCCAAACCGATTGAGGAAAAACGCTTTACTTTCAATACTTTAGAAATTTTTCAAGCGCCGCAGCCCGGGACGGAATCATGGCAGAAAGAGGAAATCGCCGCCGCAATCGCCGAAAGGAGCGCAGATTGCCCGCCAAAAAAGCCAGAGATGTTGAGAAGACCTATGTCCGCAGCGCCTTTGTCGCCAAACTCCGGCGCTTCGCCGACGCGCTGGAGGCTGGCGAGGCGTTCTCGATCTCGGTCGCCGGCGAGCGCCTGCGCGTGCCGAGGGACGCCCGTTTTTCGATCGAGCATGAGCGCGGCGACGGCGATGAGGAACTCGAATTCCAGATCAAATGGAAGAGCCAGGACTAGCGCCCTTTGACGCTCGGCGGCGCAGCGCGTATCCCCGCCTTCCCGGCTCGAAGCCATCAGGAAATCCATGTCCGTCGTCGTCAGATTTGCGCCCTCGCCCACGGGCAAGCTCCATGTCGGCAATGTCCGCGCCGCGCTGTGGAACTGGCTATTCGCGCGCAAGACCTCCGGCAGGTTCATCCTGCGCATCGACGACACCGACTGCGAACGATCGCTTCCCGAAAACGAAGACGCGATCCGCCGGGACCTGCGCTGGCTCAAGCTCGACTGGGACGAGACCTTCAACCAGTCGCACCGCTTCGCCGAATACGACAAGGTCGCCGACCTGCTCCGCGCGCGCGGTCTCCTCTACGCCGCCTACGAGACCCAGGAGGAGCTCGAACGCAAGCGCCGCGTCCAGCGCGCCCGCGGTCTGCCGCCCGTCTATGACCGGGCTGCCCTTCAGTATACGGAGGAACAACTCGCGTCGTTCCGTAAGGAGGGCCGCAAGCCGCACTGGCGGTTCAAGCTGTCGCAGAAACCGGTCTCGTGGCGCGATCTCATCCGCGGCGAAACCACGATGGACACCGCCCATCTCTCCGACCCCGTCCTCATCCGCGAGGACGGCATGTATCTCTACACGCTGCCGAGCTGCGTCGACGACATCGACTACGCGGTCACGCACGTCATCCGCGGCGAGGATCATAACACCAACACCGCGGCGCAGATCGAGATCATGCAGGCGGTGATCGAGGCGCGCGGGCGCGGCCGCCTTCCCTCTTTCGCGCATTTCTCGCTGCTGGCCGACGCCGGGGGCGACAAGCTCTCCAAGCGCGTCGGGTCTTTGTCGGTCGAGGCCATGCGCGAAGACGGGATCGAGCCGGCCGCCGTCGCAAGCTTTCTCGCCAAGCTCGGCACCTCGGAGCCGATCCGGCCCGAACGAGACATGCTGAAGCTCGCGCGCGAGTTCGATTTCGACAAAGCCTCGCGCGCGCCCGCACGTTTCGACCTGGCCGAACTCGAGGCGCTCAACGCCAAGATTCTTCACGAAACGCCGTATGCGGAACTGTCTTCGCGACTCGCGCCGCTCGGCGTCGATGAACGGCTGTGGAACGCGGTCAGGGGGAACGCCGCGCGGCTCTCCGACGCGGCCGTCTGGAAAGCGGTGGTCGACGGACCGATCTCCCCCGTCATCGAGGACGCCGCCTTTGCGGCCAAGGCCGCGAGCCTCGTGCCTGAAGGACCCCTCGGGCCTGAGAGCTGGAGCGCCTTCGCCGCCGCCGTCGGGCGCGAAACCGGGGCCAAGGGCAAGGGCCTTTTCCGTCCGCTCCGGCTCGCCCTCACCGGCGCCGAAACCGGTCCGGAAATGTCCGCCCTTTTCCCGCTGATCGGACCTGACCGGGCGCGGGCGCGGCTCCTTGGCCGGCGGGCCTGATCGTCCGGCCTCCACGCCGGCAAGC
>JACADZ010000132.1 GCA_013389105.1 Parvularculaceae bacterium
CTTCCATCTGCGCCCGGAAGCCAAGCTCCGGGTGGTGTGCGTCGCGCTACAGGCCGGCCCCGCGTTCGGTCGCAGCTCAGATGGCTCCGGTCACAAGCTTCAGGTCGAGTTCGTCTCGGCCAACCCGACCGGCCCGCTGCACGTCGGCCACGGTCGCGGCGCGGCGTTCGGGGCGAGTCTCGCCAACCTGCTGGCCTTCGCCGGCCACGAGGTCTGCCGCGAATACTATGTGAACGATGCCGGCCGGCAGATGGACATCCTGGCGCTATCGACCTGGCTGCGCTACCTGGAAATCTTCGGCGAAACGGTGCCTTTCCCGCCCAACGCCTACCAGGGCGATTACGTGCGCGACATGGCGCGGCAGATCAAGGAAGCCCACGGCGACCGTTACGTGCATCCGGCCGCGGCGGTGCTCGCCTGCGTGCCGCCTGTCGAGGCCGATGCCGAGGCGCATCTCGACGGCCTGATCGCCTCGGCGAAAGACCTGCTCGGCGAGGAATGGTTCTACATTCACCAGCATGCGCTCTCCGAGCAACTGGCCGACTGCCGCGCGGACCTCGAGGAATACGGCGTGCATTTCGACTGCTGGTTCTCGGAGCGCTCGCTCTACGATACCGGCATGGTGGAAAAAGCCGTGGCCGAGCTGGACAGGCGCGGCCATCTCTACGTGCAGGACGGCGCCAAGTGGTTCCGCTCGACGCATTTCGGCGACGAGAAGGACCGCGTGGTGCAGCGCGAAAACGGGCTCTACACCTACTTCGCCTCCGACATCGCCTACCACTGGAACAAGTTCGAGCGGGGCTTCACCCGCATCATCGACGTCTGGGGCGCCGATCATCACGGCTACATTGCGCGCGTCAAGGGCGCGCTCAAGGCGCTCGGCCTCGAGGCCGAAGCGCTCGAAGTGGCGCTGGTGCAGTTCGTCAGCCTGTTCCGCGGCACCGAGAAGGTATCGATGTCCACGCGCGCCGGCTCCTACGTCACGCTGCGCGAGCTGCGCGAGGAGGTCGGCAACGACGCCTGCCGCTTCTTTTATCTCTTGCGCAAGCAGGACCAGTCGCTCGAC
>JACADZ010000001.1 GCA_013389105.1 Parvularculaceae bacterium
CCGGGGGGGGGGGCCCTTCGACGGATCCTTGAGCCGATGGACGGTTCGCTCGACCACTCCGGGCGCGACTTCGATGGAGCGGATGACTCGTGCGAAATAGGGCTTTTCCTTCATCGCAGGATCGAGCCTGGCGGCGCTCTCGCCGAGCAGCGCCTGCTCCTGATAAAGCCAGTGCCCGTCGGTCCGCTCCGCCCAGATGCGGACGATTTCAGCCTCGGCGACGCCGTATCGGCCGTCGCGCCGCGCCTGCTCGATCGTGGAGAACGAACCGACCGAGAGGTCCGTCAGTTCTTCCAGATGGGACGACTCGGCCGCGTTTGTCCCGGGCGGCATGAGCAGCATGGTGAGCGCTGCGGCAAAGGCTGCTGCGCGATGGCTCATCATGAGACAGCTTCCTTCGGCGGCGGACAGGCAGCGGCGAAGGCACGCGCGATTTCCTCGCGAGTCGCGATCCACGCATCGCCCGACTTTGCAATGTGAGCAAGGAAGCGCTCGAGCGCGCCAATCCGTCCTGGTCTGCCGATGATCCGCAAATGCAGCCCGAGAGACATGAAGCGCGCGCCTTCCTCCTCCGCTTCCCGGCGCAGCTGGTCGAAGGAGTCGATAGCATACTGCGCCCAGTCGCGCGGCGTCAGCGACGGCGCGATCCACATCTTCATATCGTTGGAGTCAAGCGCATAGGGCATGACCAGCATCGCCCTGGGGCCGGCCGCTGTTTCGACGACGTCCCAGAAAGGAAAGTCGTCTGAGTAGTCGTCCATGTGATAAAGGACGCCCTCCTCCGAGAGCAGGCGCCGGGTATTGTCCGTATGGAGATAGCGGGACAGCCAGCCGACGGGGCGCCGCCCGCAGGTCTGTTCGATCGAGGAGAGGCCCCTGCGAATGAAATCGCGCTCGGCGTCCTCCTTCATCCAGTACTGGTGCGCCCACCGCCAGCCATGGCAGCACGGCTCGTCGCCGCGCCGGCGTATCGCCTCGGCGATCTGCGGCGCGCGCTCGAGCGCCAGCGCGGCCGCAGTCCATGTCGCTCTGACTGCGTAGCGGTCAAGAAGCTTAAGTACGCGCGGAAAGCCGGCCTTGACGCCGTATTGATAGTTCGACTCGTTGCCGTGCATCCGGATGGGCTTGGCGACGTGCACGGAGAGTTCATCGACCGGCTCCGGTCCCCTGTCGCCGTCGCGGATGTTCTGCTCCGCCCCCTCCTCGACGTTGACGACGACGGAAAGCGCAAGCTTCGACCCGTCCGGCCAGCGGAAGTCGCGGCGATCCATCAGTGCGGCTCCTCGCCGCCGGAGACGTTCATCGATTCGCCGGTGATGTAGCGCGCGTCTTCCGAGCACAGAAACGCCACCGCTGCGGCGGTGTCCTCAGGAAGGCCCGGGCGGCGGAGCGGGATGCGATTCTTCATGGCCTCGAGATAGTCCTCGACCGACCTCGCGCCGACGACTTTGGAGAAATACTCGTTCTGCCAGGCGCCGAGCCCCGTGGTCACGTGGTTGGGGCAGACATTATTGACGGTGATCTGATGGGGCCCGAGTTCGATCGCAGCCGAACGCACAAGCCCGACGAGCCCGTGCTTGGAGGAGGTGTAGGCCTGTGCATGCGGAAAACCGGACTTCGCCGCCTGGCTCGCGATGTTGACGATCCGCCCGCCGCGTTGTTGCGCTATCATCCGCCTTGCTGCGGCCTGCAGGCCGAAAAAGCATCCCGACAGATTGACGTCGATGACGGCGCGCCAGTCCTCCTCGGTCACGTCGAGCATCGGCTTCATGATGTAGCCGATGCCGGCGTTGTTGACCCAGATGTCGAGCGAGCCATGCGCCCGGACGGCGTGATCGGCGAGCGCGGCCATGTCCTTCGGACTGCGCACGTCGGCCACGAAAGTCGAAGCTGGAGCCCCCAGGCGGCGGAGGTCGGCGGCGATCGCCTCCATCTCTTCGCCGGCCCCGATGTGCTCGGCCCCGGTCGCCCGGTCGCGCGGACGGCCGAGGTCGGAGACGACGACGGCCGCGCCCTCGGACGCAAGCCTCAACGCGATCGACTCCCCGAGTCCTTTCCGCCGACCGGAGCCTGTGATGACGGCGGTCTTGCCCTCAAACCGCATGCGGGCCGCCGATCTTCTCGGTCATGATGAAAAAGAGATCGTCGGCCATCGACTGAAATTCGCCCGCCACCTTCCGCATTCTTTCGCTAGCGACTTCTTTTCCGAACTCGTCCATGTCGCCGACGTCGATGACCTCTATATACTTGTATGGCGGCGCGGCGCTGGAGCCGAGGAGGCCCGTCGCACGGTAAACCTCGAAACCGTCGACGGATTTCAGTCCGTTGACGGTGGGGAGATCGACGCGCTTGGCCCATCGCTCGTAGTCGGCCGGCGTTACGCCTTTTTTCAGGTTGAAGAGCGCGATAATCCGGGTCGACATGGGCCCTCCTTTGATCTCGATCAACTGCGGGTTTTGTGAAATGATATACCAACTTTGCGCGACCTTGGAACTCTACTCCTGTCGCGTCGCGAACGAAGGGTGAAGGCGATGTCCGGCAAGCGCAAGGCGACCGCGGGCAAGAAGGCGGCGAAGACCCATTTGCCCTATGACGGACCGCCGGATTACCGTGTGGTCGGCCGTCACGGCATGTTTCCCGATATCGGGCACGACGAGATCGCTCGGTTCAATTTCCTCGCGCACATGAACCGGCACCTTTCGACCCGCGTGATGCCCGCCGTCGCCGAGGCTTTTGAGAAGCGCGTCCGGCCAGCCTTCGAAAAGGCGGAGAAACGGGTTTTCAAGGATAGGCACGAGGTGCGCAAGGCGCTGCTCAAAGATCCGATGTTCCAATGGTGGTCGGCGCTCCGCCGCGCCACCATGGAGCAGCGTCAACAGGCCGGCCGTTGGGTCGCGCTGCGCCAGGCGGAGGCGCTCAATGCGCGGGCGGATAAGCTGACTCGCGGCGACAAGCGGCTGAAGCTCGATCCGAAACTCGATTTGCCGCGCTATGTCGCGGCGGTCGATCATCACTGCATGCCGGGCAGTTACCATACGGAGCTTGCGCCTGGCGACGTCACCGCCGCCGCCAACTACGACATCGGCCTGTTCGCGACCACGGGCGGCATGCTCGGCCGGTACAATGACGGCGGCGGCGTTGCGGTGGCCAAGTGGGTGAAGGAAAATCTCCCCGCCTTCAGGCCGAAGCGCATCCTCGATCTCGGTTGCGGTCTGGGCCACAATGTGTTGCCGATCGCCGAGGCGTTCCCGAAATCCGAGGTCGTCGCCGTCGACGTCGCCGCGCCGATGCTGCGCTACGGACTGGCGCGCGCCAAGACCATGGGCGTTGAGAACGTGACCTTCGTGCAGGGGGACGCCGCCAGCCTCGCTCAGTTCCCAGACGAGAGCTTCGACTGGATTCAGTCGACCATGTTCCTCCACGAGACGAGCTTCGGTTCGATGCCGAAGATCTTCGCCGAGACGAAGCGCCTCCTCAGACCCGGCGGCGTCGTGCTGCACGTCGAGCAGCCTCAATACGCCAAGACCATGCCTCTGTTCGAGCAGGCGATGCGCGACTGGGACGCCTTTTACAACAACGAGCCCTTCTGGACCAAAATGCACGAGATCGATCTAGACGCCTTCATGGCGAGGGCGGGGTTTGGCGCCGGCGACCTCATCCATGGGGGCGTCGCCGCCGTGGTCGACGCCAGGGTCTTCCCCGAAGCAGCGAAGGACGACAAGCAGGAAGACTACGGCCGCAAGCCTGCGTGGCATGTGATCGGCGCGCGCAAGCCCGCCAAATCAGTGATGAGGGCCGCGGAATGACGACGATCGATCCTCTTGATCTCGCAGGCGCCAAGTCGAGGGGCAAGCGGCCGTACTTCCTTCACGACCGCGACGTCGAGCGCCTGATGACGATCACTATGGCTCTGGCGCAGGAGATCTCGGTGCTGCGCGAGCGGCTCGACACCGTCGAGCGCCTTCTCGAAAAGAACGACGTTCTGGCCCGCGCCGACATCGAGAGTTACGCGCCTTCCAAGAAGGAGGCGGAGGAACGCGGCCGCATGATTCAGGAATTCCTCGCCCGGATCCTCCGCGTCATCCAGCAGGAGCGCGAGTCAATATCGATGAACGATCAGTCATCGGAGGACGTGGCCGAGGAGCTGGCTCGGAGTTGATCGACGCCGCGCGACGCACGCGCAGACGACCTGACCTGTCATTTCTTCCAGACCGCCTTGTCTTTCAGGTAGCGCGCCGCATCGACGCCGTCCGTCGGAAGATACTCTGCAAAGAGGTTTGGCGGAAAGCGGCTCTCATAGGCCGCATAGACGTCCCGATACAGTTCAACATGCATGAGCGGCTGACGATGCGTCGCGCGGTACTGGCCGATCGGTATTCGCGCCGATACTATCTGCTCCGAATTGTCGGCGTCCGCCTCAGCCATGGCCTTGCCATCGGGCCCGAAAATCGTCGAGCCGCCGGCGCCGCCGCCCTCGAAGAAGCCGGGATTTTCTGGGGAGACCGCGTTGTTGCAGACCGCGGTGAAGACCTGATTATAGATAGATGTCGCCATGATGTCTTCGCGCGTGAACCCGCCCGAGGCGGTTCTCAGAAAGATTTCCCCGCCCTTGAGCGCGAATGCGCGGAATAGTTCGGGCTCTCTTTGCACGGACGAGGTCACGATGTTGCCGATGTCGGTGCGCGTCACGGGAAGCACGGCGTCGCGCCCGTACATTTCGACGTAGCGGTCGAGCACGTCATAAATCGTCGTCGTAAAAAGCTCGAAGCCGACGAATACGCCCTTGATGTTCCGGGCTTTCCAGTGCCGGTCGACGACCGTTCCATCCGGACCGACGACGAAGGTGATTGAGAGGAGGTGGTTCGGCCAGTCCGGGTCTTTCGCATAGGACCCGAAGACGACGATGCAGCCATGAGATTTCGCCGCGGCCCCGACGGCGGCGACCTCCGGGCCGTCGACGTCGATCGCGGCCTTGAGCGCGTCGGCGCGATTCCAACGATTCGAGTAACCGGTGATCGGAAATTCGTGGAAGAACAAAATGTCCTTCGGTCCGCCCCAGCCCTGCGCCGCCTCGATGCTGCTGAGCATGTGGTCGAGATTGGCCCGGCGCGTGCGCTTGAGATCGCCGATATCGACGGCGCGGACCCGCGTCTGCGCGACGCCAAGCGTGATCGTCTCCTTGCGCAGCGGCACGACGCTATAGGTCCCGTCGGGCGAAAAGTCGTGATCTGCCCGCTTGGGCCCGGAAGCGCGAGCATCCTGAAGCACCGCGCCGCCCGCGATCGCCGCCGCCGAGGCGAACACGGCGCGGCGACTGAGTTTTCCGTGATCCGCCCGGGCGGCCCCGGTGACGCCTTGGTCTACGCCTGTCACTCGCTTCTCTCCTCTGGTCCTACCGCGTTGACGGACCCGACTGCGAACAGGCCGTCCGGCATGTCCGTGTTCAGTTCAAAGTCGGTCCAGACGATCTCGTTCTGCTTGACGCCGTCGTAATAGAGCCGCACGCGGGCCGGCTGCATCCACGATACGCCTTTCTTCGTGTAGAAGTCCGAGTACCGGCGTTCGTGCCAGCCGCGCGGCGTGTCGAAGCCGGCATAAAGGACCTGGTAGTTTTTCTGGTCGATCCCGAAGCGCGTGACGCCCCCGGCCGGGTCCTTCAGTTCGATCATGTGAACCGCGCGCCCGTCCATCCAGTCGTCGGGCAAGCGCTTCGCCGACCAGCCCTCGTCAAGGCCGTGTCGTATGGCTCCGAAGCCGAAATTCGACGCCCACTGTGCATTGGCGGACTGGTCGGCGACGGCCCCGCTGAGGTCGTAAGTTTTCTCGCCGTCGAAGATGAGGAGGAGGACCGTCCTGCCGTCTTTCCAGCCCTCGATGCGCACTTTGCCGTCTGCGGCATGCGCGTCGCGCTTGCTCCAGTCGTAAACGCGCCACATCGCATATCGCTCGTACCGGACCGCCGCCCCGTCGCGGTACATGACGGCATGGCCCTCGAGTCTGAGACTCAACGGGCGCCGCCAGGATTCGCCGCCGGCGGCGTCGTGCGCCTTGTGGAGGATTTCCGCCGCGCTCATCTGAGTCGCGGCCGGCATCTGGCCGGGATAGGTCTTGTCCTTGGCCGTCGCGAGAGGCGTCCAGAGCAGCAAGATGACGAGAAACAGAATGCGCATGGTCAGGCGGCCTCCCGCAACGTCGCGGCCGACGCCTGCGTCGTCGGCGCGGACGGAAATCTGCGATAGCGCCCGAGCAGCAGCAGCGGCAGGGTCGAGACGAATAGAAGGATGGCGGCCTGCTGCAACGTCGCCGGCCAGCCCTGCTTGTCGGCGAAATTGTTCATGATCGTCGGCCCAAAGCCGGCCCCGGCCGCGAAGAACCCGTAGAGCGCGCCGTAGATCGCCGAATAGCGGCGCATGCCGAAATACTTCGACACGAGGTACGCCATGAAGTCGTATTCGACGCCCGCGCCGAAACCGATCATCAAGATCGCGATCGTGGCGAGATCGGGCGACACTTCGCCGGCCAACATGAAGAGCGCGATCGCAGGCGACGCAAGAAAGCAGAAAGCCACGCCGGGCGCCCAGAAGCGGTCGATCAGCAGGCCGCCTATCAGCCGTCCACCCAGCACCGCAAGCCCGGTCAGCGTGGCGAGCGACACAGCTTGTGAAGTGTCGAAGCCTTTCGACATGAGCAGCGGCACGAGGCTCGGGATGATGGCTCCAAGCGCATAGGAAATCGGCACGAAGACGATCGCGAGAAGCCAGAATCGCCAGGTTCTCACGGCTTCAAGGACCGTGAGGCCGGGGGCTTCGCCTTTCACGCCAGTCTGGCGCGTTTCGGGAGGGGCCGTACGAATATTGCGAAGGAGAAGGGTGAGCGGCGCCGCCGCCACGACGATCATGAAAGCGAAAGCCATCACATATTCGAGCCGCACGCCGCGTTGGCCGACCTGCGGAAGCACGAACTGCGCGGCGAACCAGATGAGCGCGGCCGAGCCGGCGAGCGAGACGAGGAGCAACGGGCCTTTGAGCTTGACGAGCGCCGCATCGCGCGCCGGTTGGTCGTTCACGTCACGGAGGGTCAGCAGGGCGATCGGCATGGCGATCAGGAGCGGCAGGGCGCCGATCGCGACATAGGCCCCCCGCCAGCCGATCCAATCGACCATGTACTGGGCGTAGGACTTGGCCAACGCCCCGAAGACCCCCGTGGCGATCAGCGCGACGCCGAGCGCCAAGCCTCTCGATTTATCGAACCAATTGTTGATCGGGCGCGTAAACGTGATTGGCAGGGTTCCGGCTCCTGCGATCGCTAAAAGACTCCATAGAACGAAATAGACCGGTTTCGAGCCGTCGTTTAGGGCGAGCGCCATCATGGACAGGCTGAAACCGACGATCGACCCGATCGCGACGCGGCGCGCGCCGAAACGTTCGGCCAGAAGCCCGACCACCGGCGACATGAAAAAGGCGGCGAACGTGTAGATCGCGAGCGCGGAATAAACGTCGCCCCGCGTCCAGCCGAACTCCTCGCTCAGCGGCTTGACCATAACGTCGATCGTGTAGAAGGGCAGCGGCGAGAGACCCAGCCCGATGCCGATGGCGGCGGCGGTCACCACCGGCCAGCCTTGTTTGAATTCGCCGGAGTTCAGCATGCGGAGTCCCTCGCCGGCTGTGCAAGCCCGACAATTGGTATATCATTTCCAGCGAGTTGAAACGGGGCTGGGATGGCGCCGGCAATCGAAAGACGCAGGTTTCTGGCCGCAACCGCGCTGGCGCTTGGCGGATGCGGTCCCTGGACCCGCCGGCGCAAGGACGCCGACGTGATCGTCGCCGGTGCGGGGCTGTCCGGCCTCTTTGCCGCGATGGAACTGGTCGACAAAGGCATGCGGGTTGTCGTGCTCGAAGGGTCGAACCGCATCGGCGGACGCCTTTTGACTTTGGACGGCCTCCCCGGGCGGCCGGAGGGCGGCGGCGCGCAGGTCGGCCAGTCCTATGCGCGCATCCGATATGCGGCGCAGAAGCTCGGCATCGCCGTCATCGAGGACGCGCCGGCGGCGCGCGAGGATCGGCTGCTCGCGGTCGGCGAACAGCAGGTCCTGCAGAGCGCCTGGGCGGAGTCTGACCTCAATCCGTTCCCCGAAACGTGGCGAGCGGCGCCGCCTGACGGCGCGCTCTTCGCCGTCGCCGGCCCCGACAATCCGTTCACGGCGCCGTCGGACTGGCGCGCGGCGCAGGACAGAGACCAGTCGGCGGCCGACTATCTCGAAGCAAAAGGATTCAGCGAGAAGGCGCGGCGCCTCATCGACGTTGCGCTCAACGCAAACCGACTTGAGACCTATTCCATGGTCAACGTATGGCGGACCCTGCAGCTCTACGCCGTCGATGCAACGCTGGGCCGTCCCGGCGATATCGAAGGCGGATCGCAGCGCCTGCCGGAAGCGATGGCGGCCGCGCTCGGCGACGCCGTCCGCCTCAACGCGCCCGTCTCCGCCGTCAGCGCCGACGCGGCCGGAGTCGCGGTGCGGGCAGGCGGTCGGTCGCTGCAGGCGGATTTCTGCGTGCTGGCTTTGCCGTTCCCCGCACTAGGCGCGGTCGCGCTCGATCCCGCCCCGACCGGGCCGCAGCGCGACGCCATCGCTGACCTGCCGATGACGCAGATCCTCCAGCTTCATCTCGAGGCGCGGACTCCGTTCTGGGAAACGGACGGACTGCCTGCCGCCATGTGGACCGACGGGCCGCTCGAGCGGATCTTCGCCACACGGGACCGCGCAGACGGCTCAGTCGTCGCCTTCAACGCCTGGGTGAACGGCGCGCACGCGTCAGAACTCGACAAGCTCGATGATTCGGCGCTCGAAAGCCTGGCGCAGCAAGAGTTTGCGCGTTTGCGTCCGGCGAGCGGGGGAACAGTCAAATTGCTGAAGGCCGTGCGCTGGACGAGATCGAGCTATGCCGGCGGCGCCTATATGCACTTCGCGCCAGGTCAAGCGGCCGCGTGGGCGGAGCCGATGGCGAGAGCAATCGGACGCATTCACCTCGCGGGCGAGCAACTCTCCTATTTGCATACGGGAATGGAAGGCGCCATGGAGTCCGGACAGCGGGCCGCGCTCGCCATCCTCGACTCTGCGGCGTGATCGCACGAACGACCGGACTCATCGCCTTTGAAGCACCGCATCATCGAAGGCCGCCTCGCATACACTTCGCGCAAGCCGGAGATGATTGGCCGCGCGCGCGGGTTCGAATCCTTCATGTTCACGCGCCATTCGGACGGCAAACTGACCCTGCGCGCTCATTGCGAGATCGAGGAGCCCGAACCGACGGTCATGCGCGACATCGTCTATTCGGTTGATGAAAACAACCAGCCGATGGATCTGTTCGTCCGCCTTACGGTCGGCGACGCCTTCATGGGCTCCGGCTGGCTGCGTTTCGACGGAGAATCCATCGAATGCGAGTCCTTCGGCCCCTCGATCGGACGGCTCTCGCAGAAGGTCGCGGCGGAACTGCCGGTCGACGGCTTCGGCACGCACCCGATCGTCTCCGACGGCTATCTGCTGTCGACGAAGACCTGGCGCGAAGGCCAGCGCCAGAAGTTCAATGTTTACCTTCCTTCGCCGGATCACCGCGGCGCGACGCCGCCCATGATCGCTCACGTGAAGATCGACGCCATATACCTCGGCGTCGAGCAGGCGACCACGGCGGCCGGGTCGTTCCGCACCCGACGCTTCCAGTTCGTCGACGACGGCGCCTCCGGCATGGCCGGCGCGCATCCGCCCTATGACGTGTGGATCACGGACGATGAGGACGCCGTCTTCGTGCAAGGCGGCGTCGGCGGCTACATGCAAACCTGGTATGAGCTGGTCGAGTTGAGCCGCTGACCCGCATCGGGGCTCACTCCCAGAGACGCTCCGGCGCGTGCGTGCAGCTCGCCTGGAGCCAGCGGAGATTGATTCCGAGCCGCTCGGCGTCGGCTTCTCCCCACCCATAGGACGTCGCGCGCTTGGCGTCGCCTTCGTGAACATAGAGAGTAAGCGACGGGCGGTTGGGACCGGAGGGCCATTCCACCCGGCGCAGCTTCAGGCGGATGGCGCGCGCGGGCGTCTCATCGGTTGTCAGCTTGAGTTCGCCGCCCTGGTCGTGGAGCAAGCCGCCGCGCTGAAACTGCCAGTCATCGAGCCCTTCGCCCGAGTCGCCATGTTTCGCGCCGCGCAGGACTGCGGTCCAGCATTCGAAGGGACGGACTTTCTTGAGTTTGTGCGGGACGCCCGCCTTGTTGCCGAACACATAGGCGCCTTCGGGCGTCGTCGCCCGATCCGAGATCCAAATTTCGCTGTCGGTCAGGACCAGATCGTCATCGATGACGATGTCCTCTCCGGTGCGCGACGACTTCACCCGGCAAGCGCCGTCCGCGATCGAACCAAGAAACTGGTTCGCCTGCCGCCGCCACAGCACGTCGCAACCAGCGACCGTCGTCGCATCGGACGGCCTCAGCGCCTTCAGCGGCGCCGGGTCGCGCCAGGCCCCGGCGAGGGCCTCCGGCTTCTTCGGCGTGTAGATCTTCAGCCGCACGGCGTTCGCGCCGGCGTCCGCGGAGACGGCATAAATGCGCTGGCGGTAAATCTTCGACGGATCGCCGTCCAGAAACTGCTCGACGTAAAAGACATGGTCGCCGAAAGCAGGCGCCGTGACGGGACGAAATATCGAGTGAATGCGCTCGTGACGCTCCTCTTCGGGAACTTTCAGCTCAGGCTCCCAGAAGACCTGCTGCTCGTTGTCGTAGCGGCCGGGAAACCAGTCGAGAAAAAGCGCGAGGTCCTTCTCAATCGGGCCGCCGACAGGCTGCGCCGCCGCCGGAGCGCCGCGCGCCGCCGCGAGCAAGGCCAGCAAGACGAAAGTCCGGATCAACAATTCCTCCTGCGCCCGCAAAAAGGCCCGGCGCGCGCCGGGCCCTTCAAGCATGGAGAAACTTAGAACTCGTAGGAGAACTCGATGCCGAACTGCACGGGACGACGAAGCGTGCCGAACAGGCCGCGCGGCGAGCCGGTGGTGATCGAGTTCGGAAGACCCTGAGTGTTCGACCCGCCCGAGGCCGTCACCCGGCCCGATGCTGGGGGAACGGCTGAACTGCCGTACCGTAGGTCGAACCAGCGGGTCGCGAGGATGATCGAATCCTCGTTAGTCAGGTTGCGCCCGAAGATGTTCGCCGACCAGTTGTCGCCGCGAATGCCGATCTGGCCGCCGAGCAGGAACGCGTCGCCGGTCTCGGCCGTGTTGTGCACCTGCACGAACTTGGTCGATTCATATGACATGTTCGTCGTGACGTAGAACTCCATGTCGCCGGCGACCGGGCGCGTGTAGGTCGCCGAGCCCGACGCCATGTGAGCCGGCGCGAAGGGATAGCGCTTGCCGGAGATGTCGCAGCTCGCCGTTCCGCCGAATACGCCGTTGAAGCTCGTCGTCCGCGGATCACCGAGGCCGAAGAAGACGCCGCCGCCGGACGTGAAGATCCACTGGTCCTGATCACAGCCCTGCGTGAACTCCGGTCGCGACCAGGCGTAAGTGGCGGTGAAGTCCCAGAACTCGTTCGGCGACAGGAAGATTTCGGCCTCGACGCCGTAAGTCTTTCCTTCGCCCTGGTTGGTGGCGATCGAGGTGACCGCGGTGGTCGAGGACGGGATCGCCGTCGTCAGCTGCACGCTGCTCGCGTCGATCATGTAAGCGGCCGCGTTAAAGGTCAGCTTGTCGCCGAACCAGCTCGTCTTGGCGCCGATTTCAAAGCTGTTGGCGGTCTCTGGCGCATAGGTCGGAAGTCCGACCGAAACGCCGGTCGTGCCGTTGAAGCCGCCCGGTTTCACGCCTTCCGCGAACACAAAGTAGAGGAGCGCGTTGTCGGTCGCCTGCCAGTCGAGCGTCACGCGCGGCGTGATGTAATCCTCGGTGTTCTCGCCGAAGAACTGAAGAATGCCTGAGCCGCTGTACTGGCGCAGACTCTTCGTCTCCTCCATGTAGCGCAGTTCGCCCGTGATCGAGATTGTGTCGGTCAGGCCGAGTTCGGCGAGGGCGAAAACCGCCCAATTGGTGACGGTCGAGCGGTCGGAGCAGGTCGACGATCCCGTGCAGCCGGGATCAATGCCGACTCCCGAACCGAGATTGACGGTCGACGTCGCGCCGAGGGAGCGCTGACCGTAGGGGACGCCGGCTTCGCCCGAAGTCTTGGTGATTTCCCGTCCCTGGTTCTCGTTGAAGTAGTAGAAGCCGCCGGCCATGACGCGGAACCGGTTCGAGGCCTCCCACTCCAGGCGCAGTTCCTGACTCCAGTCGCGGATCTCATCGAGCGAGGTGTTGGCGAAGAGCGGCTCCACGAGCGCGGGGTTCCCGAAAAACACGTTGGCGTCCGAGTGATCGGAGTCGGTGCCGAAGCGCTCGGTCTCGGTCCGATAGCCGGTTTGCGAGTTCAGCGTGAAGCCGTCGGCGATCTCCCATTCCGCGTTAAGGCCGGTGACGAGGAGCTCGCGCTCGATGCCGTCGAAGGCCGTGCCGTCCGCGCCGGCGGGCGGCGCGCCGATATTCTGGGTGTTGAGGCGGACGACGCCCGGCTGGATAACGCCGCAATAGTACTGGTAATTGTTGAGCGCGCCCGGCGAAGTCGCCAGCGCTCCCGAATTTAGCGTGCCGCCCGATCGGTAGAAGTTGGATCTGAAACCCGGGAAGCAGTTGTTCTCGGCCGAGCCCTGCAGAAACAGCGGCAATGGGCCGTCATTGTCCTGCTGATAGGTGACCCTCGCCTTCGCCTTGAAGCTGTCGAACGGCGTGAACGAGAGGACCGCGGTGCCGTTCCAGCTTTCCTCGCTGCCCACTTTCAGCATGGTCAGCTCATTCGTCCACTGACCGTCATATTCATAATAGCTCCCGGAAACGAGGGCGCTAAGGACGCCCGGCAGAATCGGGCCCGACGCGCTGCCGGCGATCATCTTTTCGCCGCCGTTCGCGGCGCGACCCCTGATCTTCGCTGAATATTCCTCCGATGACGGATCGATCGTCACGAAGTTGATTGCGCCGGCGTAGGAGTTCCGTCCGTAGAGCGCGCTTTGCGGGCCGCGGATCACTTCAACCTGCTTGACGAGGTTGAAGTCGAGCGACTGAATGGTGGTCGGGTAGTAAATGCCGTCGACGAACACGGCCGTGCCGGATTCGACCCCGAACTGAACGTTTGCGAGCACGTTCGACTGGCCGCGCACGACGGGACGGTCGGTGGATCGCCCGAAAGCCTGGCTGAAGGAGAGGCCGGGCGCAAAGCGCGCCACGTCGCTGATGCTGGCTATGCCCTTTTCCTGAAGATCCTCATCGGTTAGAGCGGTAACCGCGATCGGCGCTTCCTGAAGCGTTTCCTCGGTCTTGCGCGCAGAGACGATAATCTCGTCCCGCGCCGCCTCGTCTTGCGCCAGCGCCGGCGTCGCCGCCAGTCCCAATCCCGCCAGAATGCCGCCCGCCGCGACGCCTGACAGCAGCTTGCCAATCGATTTCATTGCAACCCTCCCGTGCCGCCCGAATCCGCGGGCAAATGGTATATCATTTCACCACAAGCCCGGCCCGGCGCGAAGCAGGATTGCGTTGACGCGCGCCGACGCCGCCCGAGTGTGACAGTTCAGCAACGTTCACGGCATCCGGGCGCGGCCGCAGCCTACCGGCGCAACAGGGCCGACGCGAAAACGTCTCCGCAAACAAAGGCTTGCGGCAAGGCGCTTCCGCGGCCGCAAAAAGCCCCGGCTGAAAGGGCGATCAGCGTTTTGGCGCGGCGGCGTCGCCTTTTTTCACCGCGTCATAGTACTTCCAGCTCGTCATGTTCGGGCGCGCATCGTCGAGCGGCGGCGGCGAGGCGTAATCGGGATAGTGCGTCGCGATTTCGTTTTTCAGAAGCGCCGGCAGTTCCTCGAACGAGCCAAGCTTGCGCCCCGCGGTATGAAAATAGATGACGCCCTCGCGCCCGCCCATGCGCATCCAGGGCAGCCAGTCGGAGATGCGGACCCAGCCGACGGTTACCTGCTCCGCCGACGTCTTTGCAGGATCGAGCAGCGACGCCGCATCGCCGAAGAAATTAAACATCTCGGTCGCATGATAGGTTCCACCGACTTCCGGCTGGTAGGCTCCGCCGAGCGGGTTGGGGTAAAACAGCGGCACCGTCGTCGTCTGCCACCAGCGGCCGCCGCTGATCGTGCCGTTCCAGATATAGGGCTTGCCGTCGCGCGTCTTGCTTCGGTATTTGCCGTTGACCGGATCATTAGCGACGTGCAGCACGTCGACGGACTCTCCCGTCCACGGATTATTCCAGGTCTTGAGCGGCTTGCCGGTCGCGGGGTCCGTATAGATCAGCAGTTCGCGCGATACGAGATTGAAGCCGTCGCCGTCGGGCGAAGTCACGCAGGCGCGGATGTTCATGCCCCAGGCGTCGAAGAGGCGACGATCCGCCTCGCCTGCGCGCCGCGAGTAGGCCTCGCCATGCCAGAAATAGGTGACCGCTTGGCCGTCGACTGTCGAGCATGCGATCTTGCGCGAGATCACGAGCGCGTCCGCGGACTTCATCGGATCGAGCGGCGCGGCCACCGCCGATGCGCCGGCGCAGGCGGCGGCGAGCGCCACAAAACCTGCAACGATTTGACGAGACATGAGACCACCTCCCTGATGTTGGCGCAAAATGGCCGCCCGGACGCGCAGGCGCAATCCGCCTCTTGCACGAGACGTCGCACGCCGCAAGCCGCAAGCGCCGGCCCAAGGCCGCACATCGCTCGGCCGCCCAAGGCGCCGGCGCGCAGAAGCGCCCGATCACACGCCCCCCTGTCTTTTCTGTGCGCGCAGCCGTAGCGCTTCACGGCGCGCACCTCGGCGCCCCTTTGCGCCGAGGAGGCGCGGGGTGTGCCGGTTCAGCCCGCGACGGGCGGTCCATCGGCGAGGAGCACCTGGCACTTGGCGATTCCGGCGCGGAGCTTTTTCACCTCCTGATAATCGGAACTGTTCCAGAAGCGAAGCGCCGCGGTCCGGTCGGGCCATTCCGAGATCACCACCGAGGCGCCCTCGCCGAAATCGCCTTCGAGGAGCGCGGCCCCGGGCGCGCGCAGCAGATACCGGCCGCCGAACTTCGCGACGAGCTTGGCCGCCTCCGAGGCGTAGCCGGAGATAAACTGGTCTCGGTCGGCGATCGTCGCGACGATGATCATGTACGCAGGCATCGTTCCTCCGTCTCAGGAACGCCATCGTGGTCGGCCTTTGCCGATGCTGCAAGCTCCGCAGCCTTAAAGGATTCATGGTTAGAGGGGGGGAGAAATCCGACCTACTGGGCTTTGCTGACCTGCCACTGAGATTTTCCTCCACGGGGGTTTAGAGTCCGGCCCGAACGAAGGGACTGGACGAATGAAGCGATCACGGTTTTCGGAAGAGCAGATCATTGGCGTCTTGAAGGAGCACGAGGCTGGCGCGAGCGCGGCGGACTTGGCGCGCAAGCACGGGATCGCCCAAGCGACGCTGTATAACTGGAAGGCGATCTATGGTCCGCCCCGGTCGGCAAGCTCTTTCTTCGGATGAACCAGGTGGTCTGCATCAATCTATCCGGCCTTTGATGGAGCATTCCTTGCCCCTGGCCATGATGGGATCCGCGCGTCCTTGTCCCGTCTAAATTACCCGGCCCGCCTAGCAGGCTGTTGAAGAACTCGGATCTTGACGGCTTGTAGCACGACTTTGTCGCCGTGTCGGTAGGCGAAGTCGATTTCCATGCTGCTGTCATCGTGGAGATGGGCGTCGCCGGCGCCGCAAACTTCCGAAGAGGTCCAATAGTCCTTGTCCCACAGATTGGCCGCGATGATCCGCCAACGGCCGATCAGCTTGCGCCCCGCCGGCGGCTTTTCCTTGCGGTTCATGGGCTCGCCTCGGCCGCGATCAGTTTCGGAATGCGGATCAGATTGTAGGCGGCCGCCGCGAACGCGAAAGCGAAGGCCGTCCTGGCGCGGCCGATGAAGCGCGTCTTGGCGAGGCCGCCGATGGTCTTGATCCAGCCGAAGCCTTCCTCGATGCGCTTTCGGATGCGTTGGCTGATCGCGTAGCCAGGATGACGCGTCGTGCGTCCGTCGATCGCCGAATGCTTCTTCTGCGCCACATGCGGCGTCACGTTGATCTCCCGCAGTTCCGCCACGAAGTCCGCCGTATCGAAGTTCTTGTCCCCGCCGAGCGTGATCGGCCTCGGCCGGTCTGCGTAAGGCTCGATCATGTCCAACGCCGCGAGCCGCTCCGCACGGCCGGACACCAGCGTCACCCGCGTATCGACGACGAGGCCCGAACGGTTCTCCATCAGCGCATGGCCGATGAAGCAGAGCCTTGCCTCCTTGCCCGCCCCCTTCCGAAAGAGCCGCGCCTGCGGGTCCGTCGTCGAAGCGTGCGTCTCATTGGTGCGCTTGTCGCCCTTGAAGTCGACCTCGCGGTTGCGGCCGCCGCCGACATCGGCGTCCGGCGGTTCGTCGCCGCCGTCTTTCGGCTTGAACGACTTCATCGACGCCCACGCTTCGATCAGCGTGCCGTCGACGCTGAAGTGATCGCTCGACAGAAGCTTCTTCACTTTGGGCTGCGCCGGCACCGCGACTAAGAACTTCGCCGCGATTTCGCCCTCCAAAAGCCGGTCGCGGTTCTTCGAAAACACCGAATGATCCCACGCCTGATCATCGACGCCGAGCCCGACGAACCAGCCAAACAGAAGGTCGAACTCCAGCCGCTCCATCAGCTGCCGCTCCGAGCGGATCGAATAGAAGGCCTGCAAAAGCATCGCCCGCAGCAGCATCTCCGGCGCGATCGACGGCCCGTCCACGAATAAAGCTCCGCAAAATCGGCGCTCAAGGCCTCCAGCGCCTCGTTGACGATCTTCAGGATCGCGCGCAGCGGATGGCCCGCCCGCACCCGCTCCTCCAGATTGACGTAGGAAAACAGCTCGCCCGTCCGCCTGTCCGACCCGCGCATCATTCCCTCTCCGCAAATCCTCGCAGAAAGGGAATCATGCTTCGGTCGAAACCGATCCAGAGTTTTTCAACAGCCTGCTAGAACCGGCGGACGCTACTCGTCGCGATGGACTTTTTCGGCGCGCTCGTGGCGCTCCTGCGCCTCAAGGCTCAAAGTCGCGATCGGCCGGGCTTCGAGGCGGCGGATGCCGATCGGCTCCCCGGTCTCCTCGCAATAGCCGTAGTCGCCGGTCTCGATGCGGCGCAGCGCGGCGTCGATCTTGGCGATGAGCTTGCGCTGCCGGTCGCGGGTTCTCAGTTCCAGGGCCTTCTCGGTCTCGCTCGAGGCGCGGTCGGTGATGTCGGGAAGGTGGAAGCTGTCCTCCTGGAGCTGATCGAGCGTGCCCTGACTCTCGCGCAGGATCTCGCTTTTCCAGTCGAACAGCTTGCGCCTGAAATACTCGAGCTGCCGCTCGCTCATATAGGGTTCGTCTTCAGACGGACGATACTTCGCAAAATCGACTGACGCTGCAGCCCCACTCCCGTTACGACGCGCCTTCGGCACTCCCTGCTCCCTCTTTGCTGGCGACGGCTGCGCCTCTATAGCGGCGCCTCCGCCACGCCTCAAGTTTGTAGAAGCCTTGCGCTCAAACGCGTCGCGCGCGGCGGCGACCTCATTAGAATGAGGATGGTTGACGAAGAGTTTGCCGCCGGCTCAGCGGCCGCGTTTGGCGAGTTCGACGCGCGCGCGCAGATCGAGATCGACAAGCACGGCTTGAAGAGAAGGGTCGATGTCGCAAGCCAGCATCGCCGCGGTCGCGCCGGCCAGCGCGTCGAGTTCCGCGTCGGACGCGGCTCCGTCTAGTAGAGACAGGCGAAGACGGTCAAGCAGGGAAAGCGTCCATTGCGCTGCAGCAATCTTGCCGCGGCGTTCGCGCTCGCGCGCAGCGCCGCCCTGCAGGTCGATCAACGCGCCGAGCACGTC
>JACADZ010000021.1 GCA_013389105.1 Parvularculaceae bacterium
CCGCCTGCGCGCCGCCCGGCGGCCCGCCGCCGCCCGGACGGAAGGCGGGGCCATCGCCCGCAACCCGTGGGCCGAAGCCGCGGAAAAATGCGGCGCCGAACCGAAGCGTTTCGGTCCGGCGCTCGGCGAAATTGACGGGCGCGCGATCGACCGCGACCAGAACACCGCCGGCGTCGCGGACGAAGCGCGACGGATAAGCCGCGAGCGTCGCCGCCGTGATGTCGGGAAATGAGGCCAGCGCGTCGTCGGTCCGGTTGCGCACGTAGCTGCCGCTGAGCGTCAGCCCGCGCAACTTCTTCAGCGACCAGTTGGCGGTCAGCGTCAGGTCCGTGCGGATCTCCGCGTCGAGGTCCGGATTGCCGCCGCTCGTGAGCGTCACCGGCACGCTGTCGCCGGTCAACGGATCGTAGACGAGCGCGCCCGGAATCGTCACGACCGGATCGCCGAGCTGGCTCAGCGACGGCGCATTCTCCGACCAGTCGGCCTGCGCGAGGAGGTTCAGGTTCTCCGTCGGCGACCAGTTAAGACTGCCGCCGAAGGCGTTGATCATCCCGAAATCGCTGTAGTCGCCAAGCGCCGCCGTCAGGCTCGCCGAAATCGCGCCGAAGCCGCCATCCTCGCGGCGGCTCATAAGCGGGGCCGAGAGCGTCGCTCGGGCCCCGAGCTGCGTGCGCTCAAGGTCGGTCTCCTGGAGGAGGCCGGACCTCAAGCTCTCGCCCGACGTCGCCTCGACGCCCGCATTGGCGCGCAGGCTGAGGCGGGCCGCGCCGGCCGGCATGGAGAAGACAACGCCGCTCGCATTCACGACGGCATCGAGCGACGTCCGGTCGATTTCCGACGCGCTGCTGAGAGCGGGGGACGACGGCAGCGTGTCGGTCCGCGACTGGTTGAAGGCGGCGGTGACGATTCCGGTCGCAAGCCAGTTCGAAGTCGATGCGTCGAGCGTGAGGCCGAGCTGCGCGCTCCGCGTCGCGCCCTCTGACGTGATCGCGTCGCCCGATCCGGCGTCCGCGCCGATCAAGGAGCGCGTCTGACCGGCGCCGAGCGAAAGGCTGGCCGTCCCTGCAAACGTCCGGTTGAAGACGTGGTTCCAGAGTGCGGTCGCCTGATAGTCCTCGCTGCGTGGCGCGACGGTGCGCAGCGCGCGATCGTCGGGTCCGGACAGATCGGCCTTGATGCCGCGGTTGAGCGCGCCGATCGCGCCGGCCTGCTCGATCTCGAAATCACCGAAGACCCGTCCCTGCGGTGAGAGCCGCAGATAGCTGCCCTCGAATTCGCCCTCGGGCGCGGCGCCGGAGCCGCGCGCGCCGGCGCCGGCCTCAAGGGTCAACGCCCTGAAATTGTCCTTCAGCACGATGTTGAGCACGCGCTGATCGGCCGTGTAGCCGTATTGCAGCGCGACGGCTTCGGGATAGACCTCCACCTTGGCGATCGCCTCGGGCGGTACGTTGCGCAATTCCTGGAAGCCGGCGATGCGCCGCCCGTTGAGCAACAAGACGGGTTGGCCGGAGCCGCGACCGCGGGCGCTGCCGCTCCGGGCCGCGACCGCCTCGAGCACCTCTTCAAGGTTCGAGGCGCCGTAAGAGCCGATTTCCTCCTCGCCGATCGTGAATTCAGGTTCGATGTCGCCGGGGACGCCCTGCAGGCGACGCACGCCCTCCACAACGATTTCGTCGGTCGCCCCGGACCCGGGGTCCGCGCCATCGGCCGAGCGTTCTTGCGCCTCGGGCATCTGCGCCGCGGCCTCAAAGGATATCGCGGCAAGCCCCGTCGCGAGGAGTCCAACGTAGTTCTTCCGCATGCCGTCCCCGCTCGGAGTTTTGATTTTATGAAGGCAAGTCTTTAACTGAACGAATGACGCGATCGAAACCCGTCGCGAAAACAAGAACAAGGCTATGGCGCTCACGCTGATCGCCGCCGGCGCCTTGCTGGCTTGGCTTTATCTCGTCCTGCTGCACGGCCGGTTCTGGCGTGCGACCGAGCGCCTCGACCCGGCGCCGAAACCGCTTTCATCGCCGCCGGCCGTGGTCGCGGTCATTCCCGCGCGGGACGAGGCCGCGAGCATCGGCGCCGTCGTCCGCGCGCACCTCGCGGCTGATTACCCCGGGGACTTTTCCGTCGTCGTCGTCGACGACGCTTCGAGCGACGGCACGGCGGCGATCGCCAAGGCGTCGGGCGCAGCGGCAGGCGGGTCGGCGCGCCGCGTCGACGTGATCGCCGCCCGGCCCCTCGAAAAGGGCTGGTCCGGCAAGCTCAACGCCGTCGCATCCGGCGTCGCGGCGGCTGGCGCCCATGATCCGCAAGCGGATTATCTTCTGCTCTGCGACGGCGACATCGTTCTTGCGCCATCGACCCTGCGCCGCCTTGTCGCCAAGGCGGAGGCCGAAGGTCTCGCGCTCGTGTCGCTGATGTCGCGGCTCGACGCACGCGAGCCCTGGGGCGCGCTGCTCATCCCGGCCTTCGTCTTCTTTTTCCAGAAGCTCTATCCGTTTCCGCGCGCCAATGACCCTAAAAGCCCGGTCGCGGCCGCCGCGGGCGGGTGCATGCTGGTGAAGCGCGCCGCGCTCGCCGCCGCCGGCGGAATCGAGGCGATCAGGGGCGCGCTCATCGATGATTGCGCGCTTGCACGGCTTCTCAAGCTCGCCGGCGGGCGCATCTGGATCGGCCTCGCGAAAGAGGAAGCGACCAGCTTGCGCGACAACCGCCGCTACGCCTCCGTCCACGCCATGGTCGCGCGCAGCGCCTTCACGCAACTTCGCCATTCATGGGCGCTGCTCGCCGGGTGCCTCGCCGGGATGGCACTTCTCTACCTTGCGCCGGCGGCGATCGCCTTTTCCTACCCGCTGCACCGGAACGAAGCGGCGGCGACGACCGCGCTCGCCGCCTTCCTGCTCATGTCCCTCGCCTATTTCCCGACCGTGCGGCTCTACGGCATGGGCGCGGCGGCGACCTTCACGCTGCCCATCGCCGCCCTGCTTTACATGGCGATGACGCTCGACTCCGCTCTTGCGCATCTGCGCGGCCGCGGCGGACGGTGGAAGGGCCGGATTTATCAGGAGGCGGAGTAAGAACGCCGCGCGCGGGTCATCGGCCGGCGCGAACGGACCCTGCGCCGTTCAGCCGGCGAACCGCAACTGCGCCGCTACCTCGCGTCGAGCTTGAACTCGATGCGGCGGTTCTGGGCGAGGGCTGCGGCGGTCGAGCCCTGGACGAGCGGGGCTTCCGAGCCCGAGCCCGTCGCCATGAGGCGCCGTCCCGGCACCCCCTTGCTCTTGAGATGCTCGACGACCGAGATCGCGCGCTGCGCCGATAGATCGAGGTTTGAATCGAAGAAGACGCGGCAGCCTGGGCCAAGCGGCGTCGCGTCGGCGTGGCCGTCGACGCGCAGCAGCCAGTCGACCTCGGCCGGGATCTTGCTGCGGATTTCAAGAAGCGCCGCCGCGAGCTTGTCGAGTTCGAGCTTGCCGGCCTCGCTCAGCGTCGCCGAGCAGGGCGGAAAGAGGATGTCGCTCTCGAAGATGAAGCGGTCGCCGACGACCTTGACGTCCTTGCGGTCGCCAAGGGCCTCGCGAAGCGCCTCGAAAAAGCGCGAGCGCACTTCCTGCAGCTCCTGGACTTTCCGGGCGAGCGCGGCGTTGAGGCGCTGCGAGAGGTTTTCGATCTGCGCTTCCTGCTCCTTGTCCTTGGCTTCGGCGGCGTCGAGCGCCTCCTGGAGGCTCGCGAGCTGGCGGCGGAGCGCGGCGAGCTGCGCGTTCAGCGTCGCGAGCTCGGATTTCTGCGCTTCGGTCAGCGCTTTTTCGGCCTTCAGCTCCTCGGCCGACGCGGCGACCGCCGCCGCCGCCGTCGCCGCCGCGGCGGTTGCGGCGGCCAGTTGCTGCTCCTTTTCGGAGAGAGTCGTCTGAAGCGCGAGAATCTGAGCGTTGAGGGCGTCCTTCTCCGACTGCGCGAGGCCGAGCTGTTCGGCGAGCTCGTTGATTCGCGCCGTCAGGCGCGCGAGTTCGGAATCCTTGCTGAGAAGTTCGTCCTCCACCCGCGACAGCTTCTCGCCGAGATAGAACTGCGCCACGACGAAGATCGACAGGACGAACATCAGCGCGAGCAGCAGCATGGTGAGGCCGTCGACGAAGCCCGGCCAGATGTTGCTCTCGCTGATCCGCCTGCGCCGCGGCATGGGCGTCAGTCCTTGCCGCCGCGGATGAGGGAGCGGTTGAGCGCGCGGATCTCGTCTTTCAGCTGCGCGGTATTCGCGGCATGCGCCTTGACCAGTTCGGCCGTGTGCGCGGCGAAGGCGGACTCCATCGCCTGGAGCGCGGCGGCGACGTCGCCCTCATAGGCTTGCGCCGTGCGCGCGCCGTCGGCCCGGCCGGGGTCGGTTCTGCCGGAAAGCCAGTCTTCGAGATCGGAGTAGAAGCGGCCCTGCGCCTGGCTCGCCTGCAGGTCGAGGAAGCCGACGACCAGCGAGCTTGAGAGTCCGAACAGCGAGGACGAGAACGCCGTCCCCATGCCTTCGAGCGGGGCCTTGAGATTGTTGATGAGCTGGGTGATCGCGTCGCCGGTGTCGGCGCCGATCGCGAGATTGGAGATGGTCGCGCCGACGCCGTTCACGGTCTGGATGAGGCCCCAGAACGTCCCGAGAAGGCCGAGGAAAACCAGCAGGTGACCGATATAGCGGCCCATCTCGCGGCCCTCGTCCATGCGCGTCGCGAGGGAATCGAGGATGGCCCTGGTCGACTCGAAACTGAGGCGCCCGCCGCGCTCGTCGGCGTCGAGAAGGAGCTGCGCCACCGCATTGATGACGCCCGGAGGCTTCGGCAGCCGGGCGCGCCGGGGATCGACCGTCTCGCGGAACGCCTCGATCCAGTTGATCGCTCCCTCGAGCATCCCCGCCTGGTTGAGGTTGTAGATGACCCCGAGAGCGAGCACGCCGAGGATCAGCCCGTTCAGCGCCCGGTTCTCGTTGAACGCGTCGATCAGGATCGTCGACGGGTTCGGGCTGTAGGGCGAGAGATAATAGACGACGCCGCCCACCAGAATGAGAAAGAGCAGCATGTTCAGAATGTAGCGGCCCGGCCTTACGAACCGCACCGATCGTTCCAGCGATCGCGCCATGACTAACCCCGCTTCCGCGCCATGCCCTGCCCCCGGAGGACGCAACGCTTTCAGGCTACGTGATTTTTCCCCGCCCGTGAATGCGCCGCGCCGCACCCGCGACAAGGTGTTGTTCCCGCGCCGCTTTTGCTAAGCTCGCGCGCTGCAATTCGGGGGAGAACCGATGGCCCGGACACGCCTTTTCGCGCGGATGAAGCGCGCCATCGCGCTGGCGCGCCGCGAGGCCGGACTGCGACCAGCGCCGCGGGCCTTGACCCGCCGGCAGGCGCTAGTCCTCGGGGCCGCCGCGACCGCCGCCTGCGCGACGAAAGCGAGGCAGGCGCCCTCGGCCGCCGCCGCCGCGGGGCCTGTCGTCATCATCCGCGGCGGCGCGGCGGGCCACACGGTCGCCTATCGCCTCGCGCAAGCCGGGCGCCGGGCGACGCTGTACGAGGCGCAGCCGCGTTACGGCGGGCGCATGCTGACAAAAAGGAATTTCACCAGCGAAGGCATGTTCTGCGAGCTCGGCGGCGAGCTCGTCGACACCGGCCATGAGGCGTTAATCAGCCTCGCCAAGGAACTCGGCGTCGGCGTGCAGCGCCTCGTTCCCGAGAACGCGCCATCGGCCGACGTTTACGATATCGCCGGGGTAGTCCATCGCGGCCGCGACATGATCGACCCCGCGACCGGAACGGGCGCCTTCGCGAAGATCGCCGCAGTCATCGCCAGGGATCAGGACTCTCTCCTGACCGCGGACGACGAATGGACGCCGCGCGCGCGCGCGCTCGACGCGATGAGCCTTAAAGACTATCTCGAAACGCTCCGCCCGCTGACCGAAGACTGGGTCATCGCGGCGCTCGACCTCGCCTATCTCGGCGAGTACGGCCTCCCAGCCGCCGAGCAGTCGGCTCTCAATCTTGTCGACATCATCGGGGTCGACACGTCGAAGGAATTCTCCGTTTACGGCGACAGCGACGAGGCTTTCCGCATCCGGGGCGGCTCGTCGGCCCTCCCCGACGCGCTCGTCGCGGCCATCGGCGCCCGCGCGAACCTCAAGGACCGACATGAGCTTCTGGCGATCGCGCGCGGCGGCGACGGCCTCAGGCTGTCCATGAAGGGGCCGGACGGCGTCGTCGACGTCGCGGCCGAGCACGTCGTGCTCGCCCTGCCGTTCACCCGACTCCGCCAGGTCGCCGGGATCGAGACGCTCGGACTCTCTCCACAAAAGCTGAAGGCGGTGAACGAGCTCGGCTACGGCGTCAATTCCAAGCTGATGGTCGCGACCAAAGGGCGTCCCTGGCGGGGCGCGGACCCGATGGCGCGGCTGTTCGACGGGGTGCTTTACTCGGACCGCGGCATGCAGTGCATGTGGGAGACGAGCCGGGGCCAGGAGGGCGAAGGCGGCGTCCTCACCAATTTCCTGTCGAGCGAGGCGGCGCTCGGCGACGAGGCCGGGGCCTACGCAACGCTCGAATGCGCCTTGCAGGAGCTCTCCCCGACGCTCGGCGAGGCGCTCGACCCGAAGACCCGCGCGTCGATGTTCTGGCCGCGTCACCCGTTCGCGCTCGGGAGCTATTCGAGCCCCCGCGTCGGTCAGTATACGACGCTTCTCGACGTGGTCGCCGCGCCCGAACTCGGCGGCCGCCTGCATTTCGCCGGCGAGCACACGAGCGCGGAACATCTCGGCTTCATGAACGGCGCCGTCGATTCCGGAGAGCGGGTCGCGAAGGAGCTGCTGAGGGGGTGATCCCGTGAATAAAGAGTGCGGCCAAGCGGGGCGCCGCTTGGCCGGCGTGACGCCGCGCGACGCGATTCGCCCTGACAGACCCTCGTCCCGCGCCTGAATGGGCGATCTCGCGATAGGTGAACGCCGACGCGGCGATTACCCTCGCCGCCCTGCGCGGCAAATGCGTGCTGGCGGTCGCGTTCCAGATGCTGTGTCCGGGATGCGTGAGCACCGGCCTGCCGCAGGCGCGTCGCGTTCGGGCGCTGTTTCCGCAGAGTGACCTGATGGTGATCGGCCTTTATACGGTGTTCGAGCATCATGAGGCGCAGGGACCTGACGCCCTCCGAGAGTTCCTGCATGCGCGGCGCATCGCCTTTCCAGTCGGCGTCGACGCCCTCGCCGCAGATGGCGGCCTGCCGCAGACCATGCGGGCCTGCGGCATGCAGGGGACGCCGACGACGCTGCTGATCGACCGCAAGGGCCGCCTGCGGCTGCACAAATTCGGTCATGTCGAGGATCTCCGGCTCGGCGCCGCCCTCGCGAGCCTGATCGGCGAAGCGCGTTAGCGCGCCGCGCCCGACGCCGGATTCGCCGCCGATTTAACCATGGAAGCCCAATAACCCGGCAACCTGCAGGGGAAAGAGGTCGAAGTTATCCCACACCCGCCGGACGACTTTATGATGCGTCGTGTTCGGAAGTTCTATCGGATGCGACGATGCAGAAGACCCGGCTGGAATCGAGAATCTCAACCTTTGACGCGCCGCAAGCTCGCTGTCGCACGCGCGGGCGCGAAGGGCGAAGCTGCGCGCCCCGTCCTCAAGGCGCGCCGCAGACGCGGGCGCTTCTCGCGTGCGGGCCGGATCCGCGCCGCTTATCGGCTTCGGAGGATTTAGTCCGTAGACCTTTGAATTCGCGGCTGTTTCACGTGAAACACTCAGCCGAGGCGAAAACTGGAAGCTGCGGGCGCCTTTTTCGGCGAATCCGACCGACGGAGCGGCAATTTTGGACGACGCCCCGCCTCCAACCCTGCGCAGTCGGGGCCCGGCCCGCGGCGGCGCGACGCGCCGACCGGTCGAATCCTTGCCGCGCCGTTAACCAAATCGGAAAGGCCGGGCGCCATGATCGCCGTCGCGGATCGGCGGGCAGGGAGCGCCGGCGGACCTTCCATGCTGTTCAGTTCCTACGCCTTTCTGCTCGTCTTTCTCCCGCTGACGCTCGCGGGCTATTATTTTCTGCGCCATTTCGGCAGGCGCGAGGCGTCGATCAGCTTTCTTCTTGTCGCTTCGCTGGTCTTCTACGCGCAATGGAACCTCGCCCACTGCGCGCTCCTCATCCTGTCGATTGCGGTCAATTACGCGCTGGGGCGCCTCGCCGCCGAGGGGCCGGAGAAAGGCAGGCGGGTCGCCCTCCACGTGGCGATCGCCTTCAATCTCTCGCTCATCTTCTGGTTCAAGTATTTCGATTTCGCGGCGTCCAACGCCGCGGCGCTGGTCGGCCTCGACTACGCCCTGCTCAACATCGTCCTGCCGCTCGGGATCTCCTTCTTCACCTTCCAGCAGGTCGCTTACGTCGTCGATTGCCATCGCACCGGCGAGTGCGAGCGCAGCCCGCGCGACTTCGCCCTGTTCGTCACCTTCTTTCCGCAGCTGATCGCCGGGCCGATCGTCCATCACGGCTATACGCGGCCGCAGTTCGCAAATCTGGCGAAGAATCCCGTCAACCTCGACCTCATTCCCTACGGCGTCATGATCTTCGCCATGGGGCTCGCCAAGAAGACGCTTATCGCCGACCCGATTGCTCGGGCGATCGACCCCCTCTTCGCCGCGGCCGGCGCCGGCGACATCCTGACCGCGGCCGAGGCCTGGACCGCGATGGTCGGCTACGCCCTGCAGATCTATTTCGACTTTTCAGGCTATTGCGACATGGCGATCGGGCTCGGGCTCCTCTTCGGAATCCGCCTGCCGATCAACTTCATGAGCCCCTACAAGGCGCGGTCGATCATCGAGTTCTGGCGGCGCTGGCACATGACCCTGTCCGCCTTCCTGCGCGATTACGTCTACATCGCGCTCGGCGGCAATCGAAAGGGCGAGCTGTTCCGCCTAAGGAACGTCTTCCTCACCATGCTGATCGGCGGCGTCTGGCACGGCGCCGCCTGGACCTTCGTGATCTGGGGCCTCATTCACGCGGCGCTGATTACGCTCAATCATGCGGCCCGGCTGTGGCTGCCGCAGCTCGACGTGATGCGCTCGCCGCCCGCCGTAGTCGCGAAGCGCGCGGCGCTGATGACGGCTGTGATGATCGCGTGGATATTCTTCCGTTCCGAGACCCTTCCCGCCGCCTTCGGCATGACCGCCTCCCTCGTCGGGGCCCCGGGCCCGCTCCCGGTCTCCGGCTCGATTCTGGCGCTGATGGCGCTGGCCGCCGGTCTTGCGCTGTTCGCGCCGAACAGCCTCGAGATCGCCGGCTATCAGGAGAAACTCTCGGCGGCGTTTCCGCGGCCGGCAGGCTTTGCGCCCAAATTCCTGCAGCCGACGCCGCTGGCCGCCCTGTCGGCCGCCATCCTCCTCGTCGGCGGGCTCGCCGCGGCGTGGAAGCCGGCCGTTTTCATTTATTTCAATTTCTGAGCATGGAACGCCGCCTCTCTCCGCTCGGCTTCCTCGTGGCGCTCGGCGTGGCGCTGGCCGTCGTCTTCAGTTTCGCGATCGTGCTGCCGCATGACCGCTACTACCGCTATCAGGCGCATGACAGCGGCACGACCCGCAAGGCCGACTGGATTTATGAGCGCCTCCATTTCGATCCGACGCCGATCGACGTGGCGCTCATCGGCACGTCGCGCATGGGCGGCGGGATCAGCGAGGCGGTGCTCGAAGCCGAATACTGCAGGGCGACCGGGCGGCGGATCCACGTCGCCAATCTCGCTTTGCCGGAGACCGGGCGCAATCTCCACTACGCCATCCTCAAGGAGACGGCGCGCGCCAAGAAGCCGTCGCTGTTCATCATCGAGCTGAACGAGGTTGAGTCGCGAAAACCGCATCGCAGCTTCGTCATGCTCGCCGACGCCGCCGACGTGGTGACCGCGCCTGCCGCCGTGAACGTCAACTATTTCTCCGACCTGGCGCGCCTTCCAGGGCGCCAGGCCAGCCTCTTCATCCAGTCGCTGACCCGGACGCCGGCGGTCTCCCCTTCGTTCGAGCCGGCGCGATATGAGGGCCCGCATTTTGACCGCACGCAGAAACTGAAGCTCCTCGACGGCCGGGTGGTCGACAAGAACGTCGTCCGGTCCCGCGAAGAGATGGACCGCCTCCACGCCGCGCGCATGGCGGACGAGGCGCCGCTTCATCTTCTGCCGCCGCCGCTGTCGCGGCTCGAATACCGGCTGTCGCGTCTCTACCTCCGGCGCATGGAGGAGACGGCCGGCGCCTCGGGCGCCGGACTGGCCTACGCCTATCTCCCGGCCTATCGCGCGCCGGCCGCGCCCGCGGCGCTGCTCGCCGACCTCGACGCGCGCCCGGCGTTCGATCTCGGCGGGCCCGGCGCCGACGATCCTTCCTTGTGGTTCGACGCCACGCACTGGAACGCTCGGGGAGCCGAATTCGCCTCGCTGCGCCTGTCTCTACTCCTCGCGCGCAAAGCGCCCGGGCTTGGGCAAGCAGGCTGCACGCCTTCCACATATTGACGATGGCGGGTGCCGCCTCCCACATGCGCTTCTGCGACGGAGAGGCGCATGCTGTCCCGACTGACGACGACCATCGCCGGGATCCTGCTCATCATTTACGGAGTCGTCGCCGGCCTCTCCCCTTTGCCGGCGGGCGTGGTGTCCATCGTGTTCGGCCTCTTGATGATAGTCGCCGCCAACCCGGCCGCGCGACCCGCGCTGCGGCGGTTGAGGCGTCGCTGGCCTTGGTTTAATGCGATGGTGAAATGGCTGGGCGGCAAGGCGCCGCCGGGTCCGATCAAGTCGGTCGCCGCCGAAACCAGTCCTGACGGCCTTGGCGCCCGCGGCCCGGAGACGAACAAACCGCCATGACCGTGTTCAGAACTATCGTCGCCGCCTTCGCTCTTCTCCTGATCATTGGCGGCGCGGTGGTGACGATCTCGCCGATCCCGGGCGGGATCGTCATCGTCGCCATCGGCTTCCTGCTGTTCGCCTCGGCGGCGCCCGCGACGGTCCGGGCGGTGCGCAAGCGATGGAAGTGGTTCGACCGCATGATCCATCGCCTCGAGAAGCACCTGCCGAAGTGGATCGCGAAGAGCCTGCGCGAGTCCGACTACGTGCATGACGATGAAAAAGACGCAGAACAAGAGGACGACCCGTCCGCGGCCCGACCTGCAAAGGCCCGCGCCCGGCGTTAAAGGAAGTGGCACGGGACTGGCTTCTGGCGGAGTTTATGCGTTGGTCGGTCTGCATCTTCGCCCACAATGAGGAGCGCCTCCTCCCGCGATGCCTCGCAGCCCTGCCGGACGCCGCCGCCGGCGGCGACTACGTCGCCCATGTCATGGAGAACGGCTCGACCGACGCAACTGCGCGCGTCGCGCGGGCGATGGCGGCGGCCGATCCGCGCATCGTCGTTCATGAACTCCTGGTCGCCGACAAGGCCGGCGCGTGGAACGACTATGTCCACCGCACGGCGCCGGCCGACGCCGGAATGCATGTATTTCTGGACGGGGACGTCCGCCCCTGCGCCGGCGCCTTTCCGGCGCTGGCGGCGGCGCTTCGGGGCGCCGGCGGCGAGGCCTACGCGGCCGCGGCGCTGCCCGCGACCGG